>MEMX01000134.1:56833-69539 GCA_001768075.1 Anaeromyxobacter sp. RBG_16_69_14
CGAGACGCACCTCCTCCGCGACACCCGGCTCCCGCAGGATCTGCGCCACCAACCCTTCACGCGGCACCACGACCAGGCGACTCACCTTCGCCGGCTCCATGAACTTGAGGAGGAAGTACAGCGTCCGTCCCGGACCGCCGTTCCGAGAGGTGTCGTTGAGGAAGAGGACGCGTAGCGGCGTTGCGGCTGTTTCGGCTCTCATGGCGGTCCAGCCAAGGGCCGCAGCATGTCGCCCGTGTAGATTGCGCTGGGGATCACCTCGCACTCGGCCCAGCACCCGGGGCATACGTCGACCCAAGCGCGCGCCGCGGCCGCCCGCGCGCCGCGCCAGATACCGTCGAAGGACTCGGTCCCGAGCCGGCCCACGGTCTCCCCGTTGAACTGGCACACCGGCAGGCTGCCGTCCGGCAGGAGGCGGACGTGGCTCCGCAGCGCGACGCAGGGAGGCCTGGGGCTCGGGCTGACGTCACCTCGCAGGCGCGAGAGGAGACCGAGCAGGTAGTAGCGCTTCCCCAGGCGGACGAGCGGATCGCGGATCGAGCCCAGACCGGCGAGCGCGCGCGCCGCGAATCCAGTGACGTCGGCGCCGGCGAGCCCGGGATGAAGCGGGTAGCCGCTGCCGAGGAGGTGATCGGCTCGCCGCCCGCGCAGCCCGAACCCGTACGTCGCCGACTCCGCGTAGGCGACGACGGGTAGGACATCGACACCCAGCGGGCGCAGCGCTCGCTTCAGTGGCACGTGATCGTCAAGGGATTCCGGGGAGATCACCGTGTGGCTCACGGCGACCCGCACGCCCAGCCGGCGCAGCGCGGCGAGCCGGCGCACCGTCTCGAGGGCGATGGCAAATCGGGCTTCGCTCCCGCGGCTGCGGTCGTGCTCGGTCGCGCAGCCGTCCAGCGAGACGAGGAAGCTCAGCCGACTTCGAAACGAGAGGCGCTCTGCCAGCGCAACCGCGCGGTCGGGGAACGAGCCATTGGTCGTGAGATGCAGCACCGCCGGCCGCGACGCCAGCCATACCGACCGCGCGAGCTCCCCCAGATCCTCCCGCAGGAAGGGCTCGCCGCCGGTGATCCGTACCACGTCGAGCTTCCCCAGCTGGCGAAACGCGCTGTACGCGGCGTACGCGTCCATCTCCGCGCCAGACTTCATTCGCCAGGAGTCGCACATGCCGCAGCGGGCGTTGCACCGGTGCGTCACGAGCCATGTGCACCAGCCAGGCCGCGGCACCCTCCCCGTCCGGTTCGCCCGGATGGCCCGTGCCAGCGCCCAGAGCCTCATGCGGCCCTGCGGAAGCGCTCGACCGGCCCCCGACCAGCGGTGAGCTCCGCGGCAAACCGCTCCAGGGCGTCGACAGCGTCGCGCCGCCCATCGCGCGCGAGCCAGCGCATCCGCTCGACGTAACTCTCCGTCCGGGAGAGGAACCGGCGCAGGACGCCGGCCTTCAGATCCCCGAAGCTCACCTGCTCACCGATGCCCAGCCGCTCCACTGCACAGGCGTTGATCCGCTGCTCGGTGCTCTCCTCGGGAAGGACGAGGAGCGGCTTTCCGAGATGGAGCGCCTCGCCGACGATCTGGTTGCCCGCCGTGCAGACCAGCGCCCTGCAGCGCGCCATGTCCTCGATGAAGCGCCGGTTGTCGGTCCGCCTGTACGTGATCGATCCGTCCGTCCCCTCCTCGCCCGTGCCGTAGACGAGCACGGGGTTGTCGAGCGCGCGGAGAGCGTGTTCCACGTGCGGCGTATACTGGTGGCGCCCCTGGTTGAGGTAGACGAGGACTTCGTCGCCTCTTTCGGCCTTCACGGCGAAGAGCTCGTCGCGGAGGAGCGGGCCGACGCATCGCACCCCCGAGCGCACCGGCGGGGCCGAATAGAAGCTCGAGACGATCGCCCGCTCGGGTTGGCCCACGAGCAGGCGGTAAACGAGCGCGTCGCGCAAGGCGGCGGGCCGATGGCGGAGCGGCACATGCGGTCGGCAGTACGCGAGGATCCCGAAGTGGTCGAAGCTGATGCGGGGCACGCCGAGGCGCGCCGCGGCCCGGTGTGTGAAAGGATCCACGTCGCAAATCGCCACGTGGGGCTTGAACGCCGCGAGGAGGTCGGTGACGCGTTGCTCCTCTTCCCCGCACGACAGGAGGTCGCTCAGGACGGGATAGTTCTGGCGGAGCGTCTCCAGCGCGGACAACCTCGAGCCAGCATAGGCATAGCGGAGCGTCGGAATCGGGATCACCGGGTGAACCGGCGCCAGCGCCTCCAGCGCGTCCCCACCGGCGAGCAAGAGCACCTGGTGCCGCTTCGTGAGCTCCGGCAAGACACCCATCGCGCGGGTTGCGTGCCCTCGCCCGTATCCAAACACGCCGTACACGATTCGCACCGTCGCCTCCTCGGTCGTCTGCTGGGTCGCCTGCCGAGGTCGCCTGTTTGGACCCTGGCAAGAATTGACTACAAGAATCGACTGTACGACCTCGCCCTGCGTGCTGGGTGACGGGTCTGCGATCGGTTCGCGCCGTGTTCGTGTCGTAGAAGCTCGAACACATCTCCCGGTGCTCGGAGAAGAAGAAGGGCCTCCAGGTGGCCTCGGTTTCCTCCACCGGCTTCACGTCGATGACTTCCATATGGAGCATTTCGCGCGTTCCATTGTTGCTCCACGCGCTCCGAAGCAAACGCACCGCGTCCCGATCCGACCTCGGCGCGCTGTAGCCGAAGACGGTCAGCAGACCCGCCTCCTGCAGGGCGCGCCTCGTGGCGCTCCACTGCCTCGCAATGAACGGGTTCGACACGCAGTCCTTGTTGGCGATGGGGTACAGCAGTGGCGTCTGGAGGAGATCCCGGCCACACTGTGGGCACGCCGCACCGGGCCGTCCACGGTGGCCCGCATGCTCCGGGCAGTATCCGACCGCAACGCAACCGTGCAGGAGGACGACGGCCGGGAGCTCGTCAGTGCGCGACAGGTTCCGCTCGTACGCTTGCACGAGCAGCGGGTCCCAGTTGAAGGTCGCAATGGTGTCCTTTCGTCGAAGGCTCAGGAGCAGATGGTCGTAAAGCGTCGGCTCATCGGGCAATGGGCATCCGTTATCGTCTGCCCGTTGCGAGAGCGCAGCGTGAATGTGTCAACCGGGCGAATTCACGCGACCGGCCCCGAGGCCGGGCCATGATCGGCAAGGAGAGGGCGGCGCGCAGGCCGCCCTTCCCCCCTCCCGGTGAGAGGCTGGACTGTACCGCGACTGGACCAGTCGCCTACGGGTGCTGGCCCTGCTGCTGCATCCGTTGCGCGAACTCCTCCCCGGCGCGACGCATCTCCTCCTTCGTCATGTCCTTCTGGTGCGTCCCGAACGACCAGGTGTAGCCGTACGAGTCCCTCACCGATGCGCAGCGATCACCCCAGAACGCGTCCTCCGGCGGCCGCGTGGAGGTGGCGCCGGCGTCCACCGCGCGCCGGTAGGAGGCGTCGCAGTCCGGAACGTACAGCCACATCGTGACCGGTGAAGGCCGGTCGGCCGTGGGCGCGCTCGTCATCCCCGGCATCTCGTCGCTCATGAAGAAGACGGAGTCGCCGATGCGTAGCTCGGTGTGCCAGATGGACTTCCCATCCGGTGCCGTGAAGCGATCCTTCTCTTCCGCGCCGAAGGCGCGCTTGTAGAACTCGACCGCCTTCGCGCAGTCGCGCACGACGAGGTTGGGCGTGAGCGTGTGCATGCCTTGCGGAATCGGTTGGGTCTGTGCCATGGGCGATCTCCTGGTACGGGGTTCGAGGCCGACTTAGCAGGCTCAGCAGTCGCGGGCGAGCCCTGGCCGGAGCCCCCGCCCGCCGGGGCTGACCGCTCCCCACCTGGCGGGATACCGAGCGGGCGGAGAGGAGACGAAGGCTCGACCGATGCCGGTTCGAGTCGAGGCCTCCGCGTTCACCCTCCCATTCAAGTCTACGTACGCACTGGAACGCGGTCGCGTCGAAAGATCACGTCTTTGCCATGAAGACGTTTCAAGGCGGATGAATGCTCCCGTCTGCATGGCTGTCCGGCTCCCCTCCGTGGTTTCCGTGCCGGCTCCCTCCGGCGCGCTGGGACGCGCTCTGCGCCTCGGCACCTACGTGGTGGCGGCCCTGGCGCTCCTCCAGTTCGTCCGGAGCGTCGATCTCGCCGGTGTCGGCGCCCTCCTCGGCGCCGTCGGCCCATTCGCGCCGCTCGCGCTCCTGCCGTTCGCCCTGCAGATGATCCTCGAATCGGGTAGCTGGCGGCTCCTCCTCGCCAGGCTGGGCCACCCCGTCAAGTGGCGAACGTCACTTCGAGTGACGCTGGGTGCCGATGCGATCCGGATGAGCCTCCCGGGCGGCACCGCGATCGCCGACGGGTTGCGGCCGGTCCTGTTCCGCCGCCACGGCGGGGTCCCGCTGAGCGACGGCACCTCGGCGCTGGTGGTCCGCAAGCTCTGTCACCTGGGCTCGCAGGGCGTCTACCTGGCATTGGGCGCGGCCCTCGGGGCCGCCCTGCTCGAGCGCTGGGCGACACAGATGGGCGAGCTCGGGCGCTTCCTGCCCGCCGCGTCGTTCGCGCTGGCCGCCGCCTTGACGGCCGGCGCCGTCCTCCTCGGGCTGATGCTCTTCCACGGATCCCTCGCGAGCCGCGCCGAGCGGTTCCTCACGCGCCTCACCCGCGGCAGGCTCTCCTCGTTCCTCGAGGTCCGGCGCGCCAGCTACGGCACCCTGGACGCCAGGCTCCGGATGCTCCTCGGCCACCGCTCGGCGGCCATCCCCTGGAACGCGGCGACGGCGCTCGCTGGCTGGCTCCTGGAAGCGCTCGAGACCTTCCTCATCCTGTGGCTGCTGCGAGCACCCCTGGGGTGGGGCGAGGCCCTGGCACTGGAGGCCTCGGTGTCCGTGATCCGTGCCCTGGCCTTCGCGGTCCCGGGGGGACTGGGCGTCCAGGACCTCAGCTACCACGCAGGCCTGCAGATGGCCGTGGGCGAGCCGGCGGCCGTGAGCTTCGTGTTGCTCAAGCGCGCCCGCGACGTTTTCTGGATTGTCACAGGCCTTCTCCTGAAACCGGTCTAATCCTCAACAGGGACGATGCCGAACCTCAGGAGGATCGCCATTCCAAAGACAAAGGCCTTGTTCGTCGGCGGCTCCTTCAACCAGACGACGCAGATGCACCGTATCGCCGAGGCTCTCCCCGACGAGCACTTCGACAAGTGGTTCACCGCTGCCTACGCGGACGGCGTCATCGAGCGCTGCCGCCGGCTGGGCCTCGTGGAGTGGACCATCCTCGGCCACCGCCTCTCGGCGACGGGAATGCAGCATCTCGAGTGGAGCGGGGCGAGGATCGACGACCGCGGGCGGAGCCGGAGCTACGACCTCGTCTTCCTGTGCCAGGACCTCGTCGTCCCTCGCAACATCAGCGCAGGCAAGGCGGCGGGCGGGAAGGTGGTGCTGGTACAGGAAGGCATGACCGACCCGGAGAACTGGATCTACCACGCGGTGACGAGCCTCCCGTTCCTTCCGCGCTGGCTCGCCAGCACCTCCACCATGGGCCTCTCCGACTGCTACGACCGCTTCTGCGTCGCCAGCGAAGGCTATCGCGACCTCTTCATCCGCAAGGGCGTGCGTCCCGAGAAGCTGGTCGTGACGGGCATCCCCAACTTCGACGACTGCGCTCGCCACAGGCGCAACCACTTCCCGCACCGCGATTACGTGCTCGTCTGCTCGTCCGATTCGCGGGAGACGTTCAAGCGGCACGATCGGCCGGCGTTTTTACGGAGAGCGACGGAGATCGCAGGGGGCCGACAGCTCATCTTCAAGCTCCACCCCAACGAGAACTGGGCGCGCGCCCGGACGGAGATCAGGAGCGTCGCACCCCACGCCCTCGTGTTCACGAGCGGGTCGGCCGAGGACATGGTCGCCAACTGCAAGGTCCTCATCGTCGAGTACTCCTCGCTCGCCTACGTCGGACTGGCGCTGGGCAAGGAAGTCCACGCCTGGGAGGACGTCGCCGCGCTGAGGCGCCTCATGCCGATCCAGAACGGCCAGGCGGCGCGACAGATCGCGCGCGTCGCCTGCGACCTCGTGGGCCTTCCGGCCCCCGCGCGAGAGCGGGTGGCATGAGCACCGCCGTCGTCGTCCAGGCGCGGACCAGGTCCTCCCGCCTCCCAGGCAAGGTCCTCCTCCCGCTGGTGGGCGCGCCCCTCCTGCAGCGCATGCTGGAGCGGGTGCGGGCCGCACGGGCGCCCACTCCGTTCGAGCTCGTGGTCGCGACGACCACGGACACCGGGGACGATCTCATCGTCGAGCTGTGTCGGCGCATGGACGTCCGGTGCTTTCGCGGCCACCCCACCGATCTGCTCGAGCGCCACCACGGAGCCGCGCGCTCGGCGGGCGCCGACGTCGTCGTGAAGATCCCCTCGGACTGCCCGCTCATCGACCCGGAGGCCATCCGGCTGGTGCTCGAGGCGTGGAACGCGAGCGGAGGCCGCCTCGACTACCTCGGCAACCTCCACCCGCCCAGCTGGCCGGACGGGAACGACGTGGAGGTGGTGTCGATCGACGCGCTGTCGGTCGCTCTCCACGAGGCGACGGCGCCCCACGAGCGCGAGCACACCACGCCGTTTCTCTGGGATCGGCCGGAGCGCTTCCGCCTCGGGAACGTCGTGTGGCCCGGTGGACGCGATCTCTCCATGACCCACCGCTTTACCGTCGACTACCTCGCGGACTACCTGCTCGTCCGCGCCGCCTACGATGCGCTCTGGTCCGAGGCGCGGCCCCTCTTCTCGGTGGACGAGATCTTGGCCCTCCTCGAAGCGCACCCCTGGATCGCCCGACTGAACGAGGCCTTCGCGGGCGTCAACTGGTACCGCCACCACCTGGGAGCGCTTCGAACGGTCGCCGCCGGGCGGACGCGCCCGGAACCCCGCTCTCCGTGAGGTCCTCCATGCCCGCTGCCCTCCCGGCGCTCCCGGGTCCGATCCCCGCCGCGCACGCATCGCACCAGCAGCTCGCCCTGCGTGTGCGCGAGCACGTCATCCGCATGTCGGCGGCCGGCGGCTGCTTCATCGGAGCCTCGCTCTCGTGCGTGGACCTGCTCGCCCACCTCTACCGCTCCGTGCTGCGCGTCTCGCCCTCGACCATCGCGAGCCCGGACCGTGACTACCTGTTCCTCTCGAAGGGCCACGCCGTCCCCGCCCTCTACGGCACGCTGGCCGAGCTGGGCTTCTTCCCGACGGAACGTCTGCGCAACCACCTCGCCCCGCAGGACAGCGTCTACTGGCACCCCAACCGCGCGATCCCAGGCGTGGAGTTCCAGTCCGGCTCCCTCGGCCACCTGCTCTCGCTGGCCATCGGCGTGGCCATCGACATCCGGCTGCGCGGGGGCGCGAACCGCGCCTTCGTCATCCTGGGCGACGGCGAGCTCGACGAGGGGTCCGTCTGGGAGGGGCTCCTCGTGGCCCACGCGCAGCGGCTGGATCACCTCGTGCTGGTGGTCGATCGCAACGCGTTCCAGGCCAACGTACGGACCGAGGAGCTGTCGCCCCTGGAGCCCCTCGCCGCGAAGCTCGAGGCGTTCGGGTGCGCCGTCCACACCGCAGACGGGCACGACTTCGGCGCCCTCGCGAGCGCCTTCGCGCGACTCCCTCGCGAGCGCGGGCGCCCCACGGCCGTCATCGCCCGGACGGTGCGCGGCAAGGGCCTGCCCAGCCTGGAAGCGCGCGCGGACAAGTGGTTCGTGAAGCTCACCGAGAGTGAGGCCGAGACGCTCCTCGACGAACTGCACGGGTGCTCGTGCGCCCCGCCCGACCCCCAGCCACTGACCGCGCGGTGAGCGCCATGGATGACGGTTCTCGAGCCAGGACCGGGAATGGGGTTCTTTCAGAGCGTAGCCGCAAGCTCGGGGTCAGAGGCGACCTCGCCCACGACACACGCCACCGGGACAGGGCGCGCGTCTCTCAGCAGTCCATGAATGGCGGTGAACCCCGCGTCCAGGAACTCCGCTTCGAGCCGCTCGCGCCACTCGGCGGAGGTCGCCGCCGTCGCTCCCTTGTTCCTCGGCTGGATCGCGATCACGGCCAGGCCACCCGGCCGGAGGACGCGGCGCAGCTCCCGGAGGCAGCGCCGCCGGTCGGGCCAGAACTGTACCGAGTTGATGGAGAAGGCCCGGTCGAAAGTCGCATTCGCGAACGGGAGCGCCTCCACCGAGCCCGGTCGCAGGTCGACGCGACCAGCCGCGACTCCCGCGGCGTTCCTGCGACGCGCCTGGCGCAGCATCTCCCGGGAGCGGTCGACCCCGGAAACGCGTGCGCTCAGTGCGAGCCGCGCGACCCGGCGCACGTCCACTCCCGATCCGAAGCCAACCTCGAGGACATCGCTCGCACTCTCCAGGCGAAGCAGCGACAGCACCCAGCGGCTCCTGGCCGCGTTCTTGACGGCCATCACCTGGCCGACGAGCCACCCCATGGGCCCGGTGGGATTCCCGAACTGCTCATGGATGTTGCGGGGACGTAGCTCGCCCGGGGGCAAGCAAGATCCGGCGTGCGCGTTCATGGCTTCCTCGATTCTCCTCGCCCGGCCGCCATGGCCGGACGCCAGCGAGCTTCGTCCGCGAGCAAGGTTCGCACCGACCGCAGGGTTCGCGCGGCGATCTCCAGATCGTCCCTGGGCAGCGTCCCGGCCAGCGCGGAGTAGACCTGGTCTTCGACGTGCTCCATCTCGCGACAGACCGCCTCGCCACGCGCCGTGAGGCGGACGAGGTGCGAGCGCCGGTGTGCCGGATTGTCCACCAGGTCCACCAGGCCATCCTCCAGGAGCGCGTCGACGAGCACCTGGATGTGCTGGCGCGACACGGGGCGGGCACGCGCCATCTGCGGAACCGTCTGCGGCCCTGTCCGGGCGAGGCCGCGGAGCACGCCGCGCCGACCGGCCGTGTTCTCGCCCTCGCCGTACAGCAGCGCCGCCGAGGCGCGGAGCTGGTGGAACAGCGCCGCCGTCTCGTCCACGAGCGCGCGCAACGCGCGGAGGCGCGCGGTGGTCGACGATCCGGGGCTGGGAGGCGATCGCATCAGGACAACATACTTGTCATGATGACATGTATATTGTCAATACGCCGACGAGGCAACGCTCTCCCCGCAAGGCGTGGCAGGGCTCGGGCCAACTGGTCTTCGCTTTCAGGCGGCCGCGGCCATCTCCTCGAGCTCTGGGTTCCATGCTGAGCCTGATAGCGCATGCCACATGAACTGACGCTCGAGATGGGGGGCGCGGGGGGAGAGTTCTCCCCTCCGCTTGAGGCGCCGCAAGGCGCCGGACATCAGCTCACAGCGGCGGCGGTGACGCTGGAGAATCACATCAACTGGTCGCCGCTGTGAGCACGCGCATCCTCGGCGTTCCGTCGGCGAAGGGTCAGCGCTCGACGGATCGCGACGGCGAACCCGAAGCAGAGTCCTCGAGAGACCGCGGTGGGGCCGTCTCCATCTCGACGATCTCGCGGATCATACGGGTCAGGACCCGCTTCCCGGCGGGGTTGTCCTTGCGGGAGAGGTTGTAGGTGACCACAACCGACGCGTCCAACTCGGGGAGATAGAACGGGAAGCACTCGCCTCCGAAGCCGCCTCCAGGGTGTCCCAGCATCCGGCGCCCATCGACATCGTAGAGCGAGATCCCTAGCCCGTAGGCGACCATCTCCTCGTCCCGTCCGTTGTTGCGCGAGTCGCGGAACAGCTCCAGCTCCTGCAGGGTCGCCAGCGTCACCACCCGACCGTGGAAGAGCGCGTCGAGCCATGTCAGCAGGTCATCGGCAGTGGATGCCATGGCACCTGCAGTGAACGCCAGGCTGTCCCACGACGTGCAGTCGGGACGGATGAGGTGGGGGCCGAACGGGACGTACTCGTCGTAGCCGGGGATGAGCGCCGGGGGGTTGTCAGGGTCGCCGGGGAGAAGGAACGTGCGGCTCATCCCGGCCGGACGGAAGAACTCCCTTTCAAGCTGGACGCGGATCGGCGCGCCACCGGCGCGCTCGGCGATCAACCCGAGGATCAGGTAGTTGGTGTTGGCGTACCGGAACCTCGCCTGCCGGCGATCCTCTGCCCCCGCGCCCGTCATGACCTTGTGGACGACCTCGAGCGGGTCCCAGCGCACGTGATCCGAAAGGACCGACCTGATCACGATGGACGGCTTCGAGAAGAGGTTCTCCGGGATCCCGCTGGTGTGGCTCAGCAGCTGGCGGAGCGAGATGTGCCGGGCGTCAGGGAGCTCCGGGAGCCATCGGGAGACCGGGTCGTCGAAGGAGAGGAGGCCCCGCTCCTTCAGCCGCCCGATGAGCGCCGCCACGAACATCTTGGTGGCGCTGCCGATCTTGAACACGTCGCCCTTCTCGATCGGCGCTTCCTTCCGACCCAGGTCCCTCGTGCCGCTCGTCACGACGATCCGGCGGCCATCGGGGAACTGGACTCCGGCCTGGACGCCGGGCAGTCCGTATTCGTTCACCGCCTCGTCGAGGATCCGTTGAAGACGCCCTTCGACGGAGTCGAGGTCGTGGATCTGGCGCGCTGGCACGTAGGGTCTGGTCGTCACGCAGCCTCCTGCGACCCAGAGGATCGCCAGCGGCCAGGCGGAGCGGAATCGGCTCACCTCCTCCTCCTCGACTTCGCTTCGTTCGGGCCCATCGTCCTGCGGCGCCCCCCACCAGGCAACGTTCAAGACGTCAGCGCGGCGAAGGAGTCACGTTTGCGCGCCGTCACTTGGCGTTCACACTCGCAGCCGGCGGAGCATCGGTATGGGGAACATCTACCCCCATCCTGTCCATATTGTGACTATTTCGTGTCGAAAGCAGGGCACCTGAACGGTCGAATGTCTTCGGGGTAAGCTCGCGGACCTTCGCGCCGAAACGCGAAGCGTGCGGGCTGTTCGAGGACGCATCCCTCGTCTGCGCGAGCTGGGCAAGCGAATCCACCGGGGCAGGTCGGGAGGCGGCCATGAAGGTCGACGAGACGGTCATTGACCGAAGTGCGGAAGAAGGGGCGCGGCACGTGGCCTTGGCCCTGCTCGCGGACGGCGACGGCGCGGCAGAGCGGCTCGCCACAGGCGGTGACGATGAAGCGCTGCACGACTTTCGCGTGGCCCTGCGGCGGCTCAGATCAACGCTCCGCGCCTTCCGTCCTTGGCTGAAGGGGAGCGTCGGGCGCAAGATGGAAGAGCGGCTCCGAAAGCTCGCGCACGCCACCAATGACGCGCGCGATGCCCAGGTGCAGCTGCAGTGGATCGGCGAGCAGCGCCACGTCCTCGGACGCCGGCAGCGCGTGGCGGTTGACTATCTCTCGGAGCGGCTCGAGACGCGCCGGAGCGCATGGGCACGCGAGCAGGCACGCGTCCTGGCGCGCTACCGGCGGGCCTCCCACAAGCTCTTCGAGCGGCTCCAGACGTACCGGGGACGCGTCGACGCGTCGGCGAGGTCGAACACGTACGGCAGCGCGCTCGCCGGCGGCGTGGCGGAGCACCTCGCGGCAATGAGGGAGCACATGGCCGCCGTCGGCGGCTCGGGTGACGAGGAGCACCTCCACCGCGCCCGCATCGAAGGCAAGAAGCTGCGCTACCTGCTCGAGCCACTGCGCGGGAACCGGCACGCGGACCCACAGCAGATGGTGAAGCACCTGAAACGGCTGCAGGACGTGCTCGGCGAGCTGCACGACTGCCACCGATTGGCGGCGGAGATCGCCGCAGCCCTCGTCGACGCCGCCGTGGAGCGGGCGCGGGAGCTGCACGCAGCCGCCTACGACCGCGGGGCGAGCGCCTCGCGGCTCAGGGACGAGTTGCGCGGCGACCCTCGCGCCGGCCTCCTCGCCCTGGACCGCCTCCTGCTGGCGCGGCGTGAAGCGCTCTTCGCCAGCCTCGACGGCGAATGGCGCACCGGCGGCGTCGGCGCGCTGACCGCTGAGCTCGAAGGCCTCGTGGCGAAGCTGGAGGCACGCGCTGGCGGCAGGATCGAGAACGAGAGGAAGTTCCTCCTCTCCGGTCTTCCACCGCGCGCTGAGGGCGTCCCCGCGCTCGAGATCGCGCAGGGCTGGCTCCCCGGCGAGCGCCTCAAGGAACGGATCCGGCGCGTCGTCGGTGCGGACGGTGAACGATACTGGCGCGGGCTCAAGCAAGGCGCCGGTCCGCAACGGCTCGAGGCCGAGGAGGAGATCACCCGCGATATGTTCGAAGCTCTCTGGCCACTGACCGAGGGCCGGCGCATCAGCAAACACCGCCGCAAGATCGAAGAGGGTCGCCTGACGTGGGAAATCGACGAGTTCGAAGGGCGCGACCTCGTCCTGGCCGAAGTGGAGCTCCCCGCGGAAGACGTGACGGCGACCATCCCCGATTGGCTTCGGCCATCGGTCGTGCGCGAAGTGACGGATGATCTCGCCTACTTGAACGAGAATCTGGCGCGCGCCCAAGCCGTCCCGGCGGCGCCAGTGCGCGCCGAGCCCGGACGTGAGGCCTCGCAGGAGCAGAGCGGCACGCCGGATACCGCAGACGGCGCTCGCCCACCCTCGGACGTTTCCTGATCCTCGCGCTCGGCTGCCGGGAGCCTGATCAGCGCAGTCCGTGGTGGCGCCGCCCATCGTCGTGATCGCAATCGGCGTCGGGAAGGAGCGGCGCGGTATGGATCAGGATCCGGCGATCACGCAGGAGATCGATTCTGCGACGTGCTCAAGGCGCGGACGCATCGAAGAAGTCACGCTCTCGCCACGAGAACG
>MEMX01000134.1:69572-87465 GCA_001768075.1 Anaeromyxobacter sp. RBG_16_69_14
TCACGAACGGGAAGGTGAACACCGTCGAGGTGCGCCCGTCGCCCGCCGCGTCCCTCGGATCGCGGATGTTCATGAGGTCGGCGATCTCCTCCTTGAAGAGGTTGCCGTCGGCGTCCGCCGAGTCCAGGTCGACCTTGAAGACCTTCTTGAACAGGGCGGGCTCCGCGAAGCGCGGATCGGAGACGTTCCCCTGACCGTTGTCGCGCTCGATGACCAGGAACGCGCGGTCGCTCAGGGCCGTGAAGTCACCGATGGCGTTTCCGGGGCTGTCCATGATGTAGCTCCAGGTCTCGCCGGTGTAGGCCCGGGCCTTGAGGCTGAACTCGTGGATGAGGAGGCGCTCGCGCACGGGATCGCCGTTCAGGGCCTTCTCGAGCAGCGCGTACAGCATGGTGCCGCGCGCGTTCAGCGCCATGCCCTCGAAGCCACCGGAGTTCGGGAGGTTGGCATCGGCGGCGCTCGCGAGTTGCGGGTTGCTCGGGGACTGGACCAGCGGGTTCACGACCGTACCACCAGGCGTGTTCTGGAAGCGACGCAGGTTGGGCAACGGAATGGGCGCCTCCAGCACCCGCCCGTGAGCGTCGGTGTGGACGAGATAGGGACCGAACTCGTCGCCGAACCAGAAGGTGCCGTCGTCGACCTGGCGGATGGACTCGATGTCGAGGTCGGCGCCCGTGAGCAGGCGACCACTCTGGATCGACGGATCCACTGCGATGGTACCTCCGGCCGGCGTCGTACCCGGATAGTCGTCCCGGTCCGCCACGATCGGAAAGGGAATCCGGCCGCCCGGATCGCTCAGCGTGAAGAAGCTGTCCTCCGTGAAGCTCGGCAGCTCGGCACCGGTGCGACGATTCACCGGCGCGACCGTGCCGGTCTCGAAGTCGGGTTTCACCGCGAAGACACGCAGCAGCGAGTCCGGCGAGTTCGCCTTGGCGCCGAAGCCGTTGTCCATCATGACGAGGTACGTCCCCTTCTTCGGCCCGAGGAGGACCGCCGAGAACCCTTGTACCGGTTGCTTGCCGACGAACGGCGTCGCGATGCCGTTACCGCCGCCCGTGAACTGCCCGGATGTCGGGCCGGGCGCGAAGGTCGCGCTCGGCAGCACAGCGCGCCCCATGAGCTCGGCCGCGCTGGCAGGCTGCACAAGGGCAAGGGAGGCCACGCACGCCGCGAGAGAGAGCATCGCGGGATGCGCGCGTTCACGAACGGTCATGTTTTTCTTCCTCCGTCGAGCGAGATCGACAAGCATGGACTGCGGTGCGACGACCAGCGAGGGCCGGGGCCGGGAGTGTTCGGGAATGGTGGCAGGGTGCAATCGATGGTGGCGCATCGGGCGTTACTGCGAATCGAGTATCGTGAGCTCGGTGACGTTTCGTGCCGCGACCGGCTTCGGTGCGCAAACGGTGAGCATGAGCCGCAGCAGAGCGCCGCAATTGGTACAGACCCTGACACAAGAGCCGTCTGTCGAAGCGTGCTCTTCGCTTTGAGCTGGCGTGAGCTCGATGGCGCCGCGCGGATCTCCTGGGTCGCCATCCCCTTCGCTCACCGCAAGAACCGTCCGGATGACATGAGCCATGCCCGACCTCCTCACGAAAGATGGGCGCGTGAAGCGCCATCTCCTCCTTACACCGCAGGAGATCCGCGATACCACGACGGGAGCGTGCCGAAACGGTCAAGCCTCTGCGGCGAATGGCGTCGGTTCGCTCATTCGTGCGACCAAGACCTCGCGGACACTCACCCCGGGCGCCATCGGGCCCAAGACGACGCCGTCTGGCCGGCGATCACGCAGGAGATCGATTCTGCGACGTGCTCAAGGCGCGGACGCATCGAAGAAGTCACGCTCTCGCCACGAGAACGAACTGGCCCGGTTGAATGCTCCCGTCCGCCATGAGCTACGAGGACGTCCTCTACCAGTTGACGCAGGACCACCCGGAAGTCGTCGTGATGACGGCCGAGAACCGGGCGGCCATCCGCGGCCTGCCCGAGAAGCTCGGCCCGCGATTCGTCGACGTCGGGATCTGCGAGCAGACCCTGGTCGGGGCGGCCGCGGGCCTGGCGCTGCGCGGGAGGATCCCGGTCGTCCACGCGCTCGCGTCCTTCCTCACGATGCGCGCCTTCGAGTTCATCCGCACCGACGTCGGCCTCGCCAGGCTCCCGGTCAAGCTCGTGGGCGGCGTGCCGGGCTTCCTCTCCGAGGCGAACGGCCCCACCCATCAGGCCATCGAGGACGTGGCCCTCATGCGGTCCGTCCCCGGCATGGAGATCTTCTGCCCCTCCGACGAGGAGGAGTTGCTCCAAGGCCTTCCCCTGGCCCTGGCCTCACCGGCACCCGCGTACATCCGGTTCAACGCCTTGACCGCAGGAGTCCGCCACCACGTGCCGGTGACATGGGGCCGCGCCGAGACCCTCGGCTCGGGCTCCGACGTCGCGCTCCTCACGTACGGGCTCATGGTCCACGAGGGCGTGGCTGCGCTGGAGGAACTCACGAAGCGGGGGATCTCCGGCCGCCTGGTCAACCTGCGAACGCTGGTGCCCCTCGACCGACAGGCCATCCTGCTGGCCGGCCGCGAGACCAAGCTGGTGGTGACCCTCGAGGATCACCTTCTCACCGGCGGGCTCTTCTCCATCACCAGCGAGCTATGGGCCCGGGAAGGGCTCGCGACGCGGCTCCTCCCCGTCGCGCTGCAGAGCTGGTTCACGCCCGCCATGCTTCCGGACGTCCTCCGTCACGAAGGTTTCACCGGGGTTCAGATTGCGGAACGCATTGCGCGTGAGCTAACACTCTGATAGCGCATGCCACATAAACTGACGTTCGAGATGGGGGGCGCGGGGGGAGAGTTCTCCCCTCCGCTTGAGGCGCCGCAAGGCGCCGGATATCAGCTCACAGCGGCGACGGTGACGCTGGAGAATCACATCAACTGGTCGCCGCTGTGAGCTGCAGGTTTGCCTGGCGTCCCGCTGTCCTCCGTTGTCCCTCTCTCGTCTCATGATGATCGGCACTGGACTCCTCCCGGCGGATGTCTCATGCCCAATCGCGTCGCGTTCAACCCGGACTACCCGCGGATCGCCGAATCGGACGCGCTCCACGCGCGCGCCGTCGGCCTCATCCCGGCCACGACCCAGACGCTGGCCAAGGGGCCAGGACAGTACGTGAAAGGCGTGGCCCCCAAGTACCTGAGACGCGGCAAGGGTTGCCGCGTGTGGGACGTGGACGGGAACGAGTACCTCGACTTCAACATGGCCATCGGGCCGCTCTCGCTCGGATACGCCTATCCGGCAGTGGACGAGGCCATCCGGGCTCAGCTCCTGGACGGCATCACCTTCTCGCAGATGCATCCACTCGAGGTCGAGGTCGCCGAGCGCGTGCGCGAGCTCGTCCCGGGCGCGGAGATGGTCCGCTTCAGCAAGACGGGGTGCGACGTCACCAGCGCAGCCGTGCGCCTCGCGCGGGCCTTCACCGGGCGCCGCAAGGTCCTCTGCTGCGGCTACCACGGCTGGCACGACTGGTACATCTCGGTGACCGACCGGAGCGGTGGAGTCCCATCGGACGTGAAGGACCTGACGTTCACGTTCAATTACAACGACATGGAATCCGTGCTGGACGGCCTCGACGACGACACCGCCTGCGTCATCCTGGAGCCGGTGGCCTTCGAGGCGCCGCGGGACAGCTTCCTCCTCCAGCTCCGGCACGTCTGCGACGAGCGCGGCATCGTCCTCGTCTTCGACGAGATGTGGACCGGCTTTCGCCTCGATCTGGGCGGGGCGCAGGCGCGCTACGGCGTGACGGCCGACCTGGCGTGCTTCTCGAAAGCGGTGGCCAACGGCATGCCTCTTTCGGTGCTGACCGGGCGGCGCGAGATCATGCACCTCTGCGAGCGGGACGTCTTCTTCTTCACCACCTTCGGCGGCGAGGCCCTCTCGCTGGCGGCGGCTCGCGCCACGCTCGACGAGCTCCGCGACAGGGGCGTACCGGCGGTCCTGGCGGAGCGCGGAAAGCGGCTCAAGGACGGCGTCAACGAGATCGCCCGCGCGCTGGGCATGGACTACGTGAAGTGCGTGGGGCTCCCCTGCCGGACCCTGGTGACCTTCGACGAGAAGGCCGGGCCCCCGCTCCATCTGAAGTCGCTCGTCCAGCAGGAGCTCGTCAAGCGCGGGATCCTGTGGTCGGGCTTCCACAACCTCTCCTACTCGCACACCGACGATGACCTCGATCATGCCCTCGCGGCGTACCGCGAGGTCTTCGCCCTCCTCGACGATGCCGTGCGGCGCCGGGAGGTACGCGCGCTCCTGCGCGGTGCGCCGGTGGAGCCCGTCTTCCGCAAGACCAGCCACTTCAACGTGAAGCCCAGGCCTGCGGCGCCGGGCCATGGGGACGCCCACGATGGACACTTTCTCGCTCCGTGATCGGGTCACCGTGGTGACGGGCGCCTGCGGGCTGCTCGGCCGGCAGCACGCGCGCGCCCTCCGGAGCGCCGGTGCCCACGTGGTCGCCGTCGATCTCGACCAGGTCTCGTGCCGGCAGCTCGCGGTCGCGCTGGGGGGCGAGGTGTCCGGACCGGGCCGCGTGCTCGGCGTGGCCGCCGACGTCACGCGCAAGGACGCGCTGCACCGGCTGCTGGAGCTGGTCCTGGACGAGCTCCACGGCATCGACGTCCTCGTCAACAACGCGGCCCTCGACGACAAGTTCGAGAGCCCCGCCGTGGGCGCCCACCTCTCCCGCTTCGAGCACTACCCGCTCGAGCTCTTCCGCCGCTCGCTCGAGGCGAACGTCACGGGGACGTTCCTGCCTTCCCAGGTGCTGGGCACCGCGATGGCCGAGCGGGGCCGCGGCAGCATCGTCAACATCGCATCCACCTATGGAATGGTGGCCCCGGACCAGTCTATCTATCGCCGCCCGGACGGGACCCAGACCTTCCACAAGTCGGCCGCGTACCCGGTCGCCAAGGGCGCCATCCTCTCGTTCACACGCTTCCTCGCCGCCTACTGGGGCCACCGAGGCGTGCGCGTCAACGCCATCTCGCCGGGAGGAGTGGAGAACGGCCAGGAGCCCTGGTTCGTCGAGAACTACGGCGCCCGCACGCCGCTCCGTCGCATGGCGCGGCCCGGGGAGCTCTCGGGTGCCCTCGTCTTCCTGGCCAGCGACGCCTCGAGCTACATGACTGGGGCCAACCTGGTCGTCGACGGGGGGTGGACGGCGTGGTGAGGACGATGGGCTCCGCCGGAGCGATCAAGCTCGCCCCGCAGGCAGACCCGGGCGAGGAAGGCGGCTCCGCCGCGTCGATCCGTCTCGCCGAAGGGGAGCTCCGGAGCAGGGCGCACCGCATCGCCTTCGTCCTGTCCGACGTCGACGGCGTCTGGACGGACGCGGGCGTCTACTACTCGGACGCTGGCGAGGTCCTGAAGCGCTTCTCCGTCCGCGACGGCATGGGCGTCGAGCGGCTGCGAGACGTGGGGGTCGAAACTGGAATCGTGACCGGTGAGACCTCGCTCGCGGTGCTGCGCCGCGCCGAGAAGCTCGATCTCCGCTTCGTCTTCATGGGCGTGAAGGACAAGCGAGCCATCCTGCCGGACCTGCTGCGGCGCGCCGCGCTCGCGCTCGAGCAGCTCGCCTACATCGGCGACGACCACAACGATCTGGAGCTCCTCGAGGTCATCGGTGCGCGCGGACTCACGGCGGCACCCGCGGACGCGATTCCCGAGGTCGCGCGGGCCGCGCATTTCCAGACGGTACGAACCGGTGGTCACGGGGCCTTCCGGGACTTTGCAGAGTGGATCCTGAGCCTGCGCGAACGAGGTGACACGTGAGAGTGAAACAGCCCAGGGTGCAGATCGGAAACCGGTGCGTGGGCGCCGGCGAGCCGGTCTTCGTGATCGCCGAGATCGGGATCAACCACAACGGCGATCTCGACATCGCGCGGCGGCTCATCGACGGGGCAGCCCAGGCCGGAGCAGACGCGGTCAAGTTCCAGAAGCGCACCCCCGTCCTCTGCGTCCCCCGGGACCAGTGGCACCTGATGCGCGAGACGCCCTGGGGCCGGATGAGCTACATCGACTATCGCAACCGCATCGAGTTCGGCAGCCGGGAGTACCAGGCCATCGCCGCGCACTGCAGCGCGCGCGGCATCCTCTGGTTCGCCTCGTGCTGGGACGAGCAGGCGGTCCGTTTCATGGAGGCCTTCGACCCGCCCTGCTACAAGGCCGCCTCCGCCTCGCTGACCGATCTGGCCCTCCTGCGCGCGCTGAGAGCTTGCGGGCGGCCCCTCATCCTCTCCACCGGCATGTCGACGATGCGGGAGATCGCGGCGGCGGTGAACGCGGTGGGCACGCGCCAGCTCCTCCTCGCCCACTCGGAGTCCACCTATCCTTGCCCCGTGGAGCAGCTCAACCTCCGCGTCATTCCTGCGCTCCGCACCATGTACCCGACCGTCCCCATCGGCTACTCGGGCCACGAGACCGGGCTCGCGCCCACCTGGGCGGCCGTGGCGCTGGGCGCGAGCCACGTGGAGCGCCACATCACCCTCGACCGAGCCATGTGGGGTTCGGACCAGGCGGCCTCGGTGGAGGTGCAGGGCTTCGCCCGCCTGGTATCCAACATCCGCGACATCGAAAAGGCGCTCGGCGACGGCGTCAAGCGCGTGAGCGCGTCCGAGCTGCGAGCCATGGCCAAGCTGCGCCGGGTGCGCCGCATCCACGTCGTGCCCGACGCCCCGCCCGTCGAAGGCATTGCCTGACCCTCGACCCCGCCCACTACCCTCCGGGCGCGCCCCAGGTCGGGCGTGGTCCGTGAGCCCACGACGCCTGCCTGGCTCCGCCGGGCGAACCGGAGGTTCGCTCGGCTGGCGGCGTGGCAGGTGCTGCGGCCCCTGCCCTTCCTCTCGGGCGCGCTCGCGCTGGCCGCCATCTTCGGTGCGCTCGCGCTCCGCCTCACGCTGAAGACCCAGTTCGATCAGCTCCTGCCGGAAGACCAGCCGAGCGTCATCGAGCTTCAGCGCCTCCGCGCGCGTATCGCCCAGGGATCCAGCATCTCCGTCGTCCTGGAAGGCGACGACCCAGGAGCGCTCAGGCGGACCTCGCAGGCGATCGTCCGTGAGCTGGAGGAGCACCGCCCTCCGTGGCTCGTCGAGGCGAGCGACGGGATACACGCGCTCCAGGAGTTCCTGCGCCCCCGGATCGGGCTGTTCTCCGATCGACGCCGGCTCGCATCGCTGCGCGACCAGCTCCAGGACGCCTGGGACGCCACCGTCATGGAGGCGGGCGGGCTCGCCCTGGGACTGGAGAGATCACCGCAGCTCCCGCCCCTCGAGGAGATGAGCTCGCGACTTCTCCCCGCTGACCCAGCGCTCTCGAGGCTGGGAGAGCGCTACCCCGACGGCTACTACCAGCGCGCCGACGGGCGCGCACTGGTGGTGCTGGTGCGGACCTCCATCCCGCCCGGGCAAATCGAGGCCGCCCGCGCTGCCGAGGAACGTGTCCGCACCGCCGTCGCGCGCGCGAGAGAGGAGGTTGGCGCGCTGTCCGTGCGGGTGGGCCTTGCCGGCGACCTCGTCACGGGTCTCTCGGAGTACTCGGCTGTGCTCTCCGATCTCGTGGGCGTGGGCCTCCTGGGGCTGGCCATGGTCCTGGCGGTCGTCCTCTTGTTCTTCATGCGGGTCCGCGCGCTGGCCGCCCTGGGGCTGACCATCGCGGTGGGCCTGGCGCTCACCTTCGGAACGGCGCAACTCCTCATCGGCCACCTCAACGTGGCGACCGCCTTCCTCATCAGCATCGTGGCCGGCAATGGCATCAACTCCGGGATCATCTACACCGCACGCTACCTCGAGGTCCGCCGGGGCGGCACCGGCGTGGCGGGTGCGGTGCGCGTCGCCAGCACGGCCACCTGGTTGCCCACCTTCGGCGCGGCGGTGGCGGCCGCCGCCGCGTACGGCTCGCTCGGCCTCACGAGCTTCCTCGGTCTGAAGCACTTCGCGGTCATCGGCGGGGCGGGGATGTTGCTCTGCTGGGCTGCGACCTACGCCGTGACGCCGCCGCTGCTCGTGCTCTCCGAGCGCGTGCGGCCGCTCCGCTTCGACCCGCCAGGCGAGCTGCGCGGGTGGCGGGCGCTTCGGCGCGGCGGGCTGCAGCTGGGGGATCCCTTCGTCGCGCTGATCTCCCGCGCTCCTTTCGCCATCACCGCGCTGGGCGCGATCCTCACCGTCGGGAGCGCATCCCTGGCACTCCAGTACCTTCGCGAAGATCGGATGGAATACGACACGCGCAAGGTCCAGAACGACCTCCGGAGCGCCACCGAGCTGTACCGCGTGTCGGCGCTGGCGCGCGAGATCCTCGGCGTCCACCTCGAGAGCAGCATGGTGGTGCTGGCCGACCGGCTCGATCAGGTGCTCCCCCTGAAGCGCGCGCTGGAGGCGCGGCGCGACAGCGCTCCGGCAGAGGCCAGGCCCTTCGAGGCGGTCCACGCGCTGTGCGACCTCGTCGCGCCCGACCAGGAGGCCAAGCTTCCGCTGCTCCAAGACATCGCGAGCGTGCTCCGCAAGGCGCATGCGCGCGGCCTCGTGTCCGCTGGCGGCTGGGAGCGCATCGCGCCCATCCTCCCTCCTCCCGGCCTCGAGCCGTACGGCCTGGCCGACCTGCCGGAGCAGGCGGCGCGACCCTTCTCGGAGAAGGACGGCACGCGGGGCCGGGTGCTCTTCATCGAGCCGACCGCAGGCCAGGACGACAGCGACCTCCGCTACCTGCTGCGCTGGACGGACGCGTTCCGGGAGACGGTGCTGCCGTCGGGGGAGAAGATCAGAGGGTCCGGCCGCGCCGTCGTCTTCGCGGACATGCTGCGGTCCATCATGACGGACATGCCGGCCGTCCTGAGCGCGTCGCTGCTCCTGACCCTTTTGGCGGTGGTGGTCACCTTTCGCCGGGGCCGGCTGTCGCTGCTTGTGCTGGGGGCATTGCTGACCGGCGTCATCTGGCTGCTTGCTCTGCTGCAGCTCCTGCACGTGAGGATCAACTTCATCAATTTCGTGGCCCTCCCCGTCACCTTCGGCATCGGCGTCGACTACGCGCTCAACGTGGTGCAGCGCTACGGGACGGGCGAGGGCGTGCGGTCGGCCATCCGGAACGCGGGGGCGGCGGTCGCCCTGTGCAGCCTGACCACCATCCTGAGCTACCTGGCGCTCCTCGGCTCCATCAACCAGGCGGTGCGGAGCCTGGGACTCGTGGCGGTGCTGGGGGAGCTGTGCTGCCTCGCCGCCGCCGTCCTCGTGCTGCCGGCGGCGTTGCTCCTACGGGAGCGGAGGGCTTCCCGGGCTGGCGCCTGTCCGCCCGGACTTCGGGAGTCACCGTGACCCGGTGTGTACACACGCATCGTCCGTCACCTGGGCATCGCGAAATCCTCACCCCTCCGGCCCGATCCAGCCCCACACGCCGTGCAACGTGGGGGCGTCATGTTGGCCGCCTCCATGGTGCTGCTCGCCGTCATGCACGGGGACCTCGACGCGGCCGTGCCGCGCTGGAACCCAGATCGCCTGTCCGTCGCGCACTCGCACAACGACTACGAGCAGCGCGCTCCCCTGTTGGATGCGCTGCGCGCCGGCTTCGCGAGCGTGGAAGCCGACGTGTGGTCGCGCGACGGCGAGCTGGCCGTCTCGCACCTGCCCTTCCTGAGCCGGGGCAACCTGGAGGATCTGTACCTCCGCCCGCTGCAGGCGCGCGTCGATCGGCTGGGCACCGTCTTCGGTGACGGCCGCCCCTTCTACCTCTGGATCGACCTCAAGGAGTCGCGACCGGAGCTGACCGACGCCCTGCACGCGCTCCTGGGGCGGTACCCCATGCTGACGATCTTCACCGACGAGGCGGTCGTTCCCGGCCCTGTCGTCGCCATCCTCACCGGCGACGACACGGCAAAGGCCCGATACACGGACGGTCACCGGGTACGGCGGGCGTGCCGCGACAGCAACCACTTCCAGACGAGCGATGCCACCGCCGACCGGCGGTGGATGTGGTACGCGCTGCCCTGGGACGAGGTGGTGGGGTGGGACGAGCGCGTGCTGGGGAGTTCGGCGGCGCACCATCGGCTGCGCGAGCTGACGAAACAGATTCATCGGCTCGGGCGGCGTCTGCGACTGTACCAGGTCCCGGAGCGACCGGAAGCATGGACCGCGGCCATCGCTGCCGGCGTGGACCTGGTCGGCACCGACCGGATCGAGTCGTTCCAGGGCTTCCTCCGGGCCTCGCGGCCCGAGCTGGCGTGGGCCAGCGACGGCCGAGGTCGGTAGCATCTCCAGCGAGCGTCGTGCACGCGTCGATGTACGAGGCGCCCGGCGACCCAGGTGTGCGTGACCCGGGACTGCGCTCACGGAAACGCACCCCAAACGCGCCGCGCGGTCATGACGCGCTCGTGACAGAGCGGCCACATGCTGGGAGTGGTCACGTTCTCGGTAGAGCAGCCATGGCACGCACCCGGTTCGAAGCGCGCACGAAACCGCTTCTACGCGGCGTCTCGCATGAGATCGCGGCCTTCGTGGCAGCGCCGGCCTCGTTCGCGCTCATCGCCAGGGCCAAGAGCTACTCGGCGGAAGTTGCAGCCGTCGTCTACGGTGTGAGCCTCTTCGCGCTCTTTGCGGTGAGCGCCATCTTTCACCGGCCCCTCTGGCCACCTGCCGTGCGGGCCGTGATCGCTCGCATCGATCATTCGGCGATCTTCCTTCTCATCGCGGGGACCTACACTCCGTTCTGTCTCCTCCTGGGTCCGGGTCGAGGTCACGCGCTGCTCGCCACCGTGTGGACTGGCGCCGGTGTGGGGATCTTGATCGTGACGACCTGGCCGCGCGCGCCCAAGCCGCTCATGGCCGCCATCTACGTCCTGCTTGGCTGGATCATAATCCCGGTCGTGCCGGCGTTGCGTGCGTCCATCGGCGACCACGCACTCGTGCTCCTCCTGGTCGGAGGCCTCGTCTACACCGCAGGCGCCATCGTCTACGCCCTCCGCAAACCCGATCCCTTTCCGACCGTATTCGGGTTCCACGAGATCTTTCACGTGCTCGTCGTCGCAGCAGCGACCTGTCACTTCGTCGTGGTCGAGGCCGCGATCCGTGCCCTGGGCTGATGCTGGCGAGACCTCTCCGGCTCACGGAGAAGCCGCGAGCTCCTCGCACCCTCGGACGCACCCCTGACCACCCGCGGTACGAGCTGATCTCCCGTCCTGGATTCACCCAGCGGGCATCCAAATGTGACGGTGAGGTGACGTTTAGGTGACGGCACGTCAACCTGCCGCGCCCCGCTTGGCATCCGCGTTAGCGTCAGCGGCGATGGTAAGTTTTCGCTCTCCCCCCAACGAGGCCTTAGCCCGTTTGCATGGACACGACGCAAGAGCTCGCCTGGCTCCGATTCAATCGCCGCGTCCTGGAGCAGACGCGCCGCTCGGACTTTCCCGTGCTCGAGCGGCTCAGGTTTCTGAGCATCTGGGCCTCGAACCTCGACGAGTTCTTCGCGGCACGCATCTGGCGTCCTTTCCTCGAATTGCGCAAGACGGAAACCTACGCCGCGATCGTGCGCGAGGTGCGCGCCCAGACTGAGCTCGCCTCGCGCGCGTACGAGGGGTTCCTTCCCGAGCTCGCGCAGATGGGGATCCGCATCGTCTCGGTCTCGGAGCTGACGCGCGAGGAGCGGCTCTACTTCGGCGCCTTCCTCGCCGAGGAGGTGGCGCCCCGGACCGACGTCATCCGGGCCGAGGCGCTGCGGGAGATGCGCAGCCAAGCCCTCTACTTCGCCAGCGGCACCGCGGTACTCCAGCACCTGATCCGCTTGCCGGACAGCGTGCCGCGACTTCTCGAGATCCCGGGGCGCGACGGCACCTACGTCCGTCTGGGGGAGCTCCTGCGCCTCCGTCCCGACCTCTTCCTCGCCCGAAAGGACGCTCGGCTACACGAGCTGCGCGTGGTCAGGCTCGCTGCCATCGACCAGACGCCCATCGACTGGTCCGACTTGCCGGTGGCGCTCGAGAGCCGGCTCGACGGCCGGGTCAGCCACCTCGAGGTGGAGCGCGGCTTCCCGAGGTTCTGGACCGAGTCCATGAGGCTCGCGTTCGGGCTCGAGGCGCACGAGGTGATGCAGGTCGTGCCTCCCCTCGACCTGCGATTCGTGAGCACGATCGTCGAGAAGGGCCCGGCGCACGCGAAGTTCGCGCCGCTCGAGGCCAAGCACCCGCCGCGCTTCGCGGAGGCGCCCTTCGCGTGCCTGGACCACGGCGATGTCGTTCTCTTTCACCCGTACCAGAGCTACGAGGCGGTCGAGGCGTTCGCGAGGGCCGCGGCGGCAGATCCGGAGGTCACCGCTGTCCGCGCGACCCTTTATCGGGTCGGGGAGGACAACGTGCTCGCCACCTCGCTCATCGCCGCCGCACGCGCCGGCAAGGAGGTGGCGGTGCTGCTCGAGGGCAGAGCACGGTTCGACGAGCTCACCAACATGGAATGGGCGCTTCGATTCCGGAACGCGGGCGTGCGCGTGCTCCCTCTTCCCGAGAAGAAAGTGCACGCGAAGGTCATCTGGATGGAGCGCGGCAGGCACGCCTACCTGCACGTGGGAACGGGTAACTACAACACGACGAACGGGCGCCTCTATACCGACCTGTCGCTCTTCACCCGGCACGCAGGCATGACCGCGGACGCCAAGGCCTTCTTCGACTCGCTCGAGGAGCAGTCCGCGCCGAGGCTCGGGACGATGCGTACGGGTCATTCGATCCGCGAGCTCCTTGTGGAGCGCATCCGCGCCGAGGGACACCCGGAGGGTCACGTCATCCTGAAGTTCAACCATCTCACCGACGCGGCGGTCCTGGGCGCGCTCGACGAATCGGCGCGTGCTGGGGCACGCGTTGACCTCGTCGTCCGGACGACACTCATGCACATCACGCTAACGATGCACGCGCGGAGCATCGTCGGACGCTTTCTCGAGCACGCCCGCCTCATGGCCTTCCGGTGCGGCGGGGCCTGGGAGGTCTGGGCGGGCAGCTTCGACGCGATGCCGCGCAACTTCGACAAGCGCTACGAGCTCATGTTCCCCGTGGCAGACCCGGTCGCCAGGCAAGCTGTGCTGGACAATCTCCGGGCGCAGCTTCGCGACGACGTGAACGCGTTCGTGCTCGAGGCGGACGGAACCGAGAAGCCACGCTGGGGAGGCGACCTCGACTGCCAGCGCCCCGATGCGCGGCGCGTTCACGAACAGCGCTTCCTGGTGGACGCAGTGCCATCGTGAGGGGTCTCCGCGGACGCCCCGGCGACAAGCTTCGCCGGGAGATCGCCTCTCCGTCATCTCGCTCGACGCGTGCGTGCTCGTCGCACTCGGGCGGCACTTTCCCTACACGCAGACCTATTCTGACCGTCGCACGCCGTGCAATCATCTTGCGACGACATGCTGGCCGCGTCCCTGGTGCTATTCGCCCTCGTGCACGGGGGCACCGACATCGCGAGACCGCGCGGCGAAGGCCATCTCCTGGCCGTGGCCCACTCGCACAACGACTATGAGCAGCGCGTCCCACTCGTTGACGCGGTGGGCGCGAGGTTTTCCAGCGTGGAGGCCGACGTGTGGTTGCGCGACGGAGAGATCGTCGTCTCCCACGAACCTCCCGGCAACCGCGGCCGCCTGGAGGACCTGTACCTCACCCCGCTCCAGGAGCGCGTCGACCAGCTCGGCTCCGTGTACGGGGATGGCCACCCCTTCTACCTCTGGATTGACCTCAAGGAGTTCAGGCCCGAGCTCACCGACGCGCTGCACGCGCTCCTGAAACGGTACCCGATGCTGACCGTCTTCACCGACGAGGCGGTGATTCCCGGACCGGTGGTCGCGATCCTCACTGGGGACGAGGCGGCGAAGGCTCGCTACACGGACAGCCACTCGGTGCGCCTGGCGTGCCGTGACAGCAACCGGCTCAGGCCGGGCGACGCCGCCGCCGATCGGCGCTGGACCTGGTACGCGCTGCCCTGGAGTGCCGTGGTCGAAGGGTATGAACTCGGAGCGAGGCAGACCGTGGCTCATCGCCGCCTGCGCGCGGTCGCCGAGATGGCCCACCGCCTCGGGCGGCGTCTGCGGCTGTACGACGTCCCGGAGCGGAGGGAAGCGTGGACCATGGCCGTCGCGGCCGGCGTGGATCTCATCAGCACCGACCAGATCGCCTCCCTCCGGTCCTTTCTCACCGCCTCACGGCCACGGGCCGCCTCGCCCGGCCGCAATGGGCGGTGACGCACCTCAAGGAGCCACGGCCTTGACGTCCTCTCCGGCGAGGGGGCGCACGAGCGCTCGTCATTCACCTTGCGCCGAGAGGGGCGCGAGCCAAGAATCCCCGCCGTGCCCAACGCGATCCTGGTCCTCAATGCGGGCTCATCGTCCATCAAGTTCTCGCTCTTCCTCGAGCGAGGTGGCGAGCTTGCCCCGCACGTGCGCGGCCTGCTCGAGCGGATCGTGGGCGAAGGGGCGCCGCACTTCGTCGCGCGCCGGCCAGACGGCACCGTGGCAGCCGAGCACCACTGGCCACAGAACGCGTACCTCGGCCACGCCGGCGCCCTGAAGCACCTCCTGCCTTTCGTCCGAAGCGCCCTCGGGGACGACACCTTGGCCGGCGTGGGCCACCGGGTGGTGCACGGGGGGGTCGTGTTCGCCGCGCCGGTGCGGGTGGACGAGGCGGTGCTGGCGCGGCTCCAGACCTTCGTCCCGCTCGCGCCGCTGCACCAGCCGCACAACCTCGGCCCCATCCGCCTCGTGCGCGAGCTCGACCCGGCGCTGCCGCAAGTCGTCTGCTTCGACACCGCCTTCCACCGCACCATGCCCCCGGTCGCCGACCGCTTCGCGATTCCCGAGGAACTGCACGAGGCGGGCGTCCGGCGCTACGGCTTTCACGGGCTCTCCTACGAGTACGTGGCTTCGGTGCTCCCGACGCTCGACGCCACCGCCGCCAGCGGCCGGACCGTGGCCCTGCACCTCGGGAACGGCGCCAGCATGTGCGCACTGCTCGGCGGACGCAGCGTCGCGACCACCATGGGCTTCAGCGTGCTGGACGGCCTCTGCATGGGCACGCGCTGCGGCGCGCTCGACCCGGGCGTCGTGCTCTGGCTCGCCGACGAGCGCGGCCTGGACCCCCGCGCCATCGAGCGCCTCCTCTACGACCAGTCCGGCCTGCTCGGCGTCTCGGGGATCTCGAGCGACATGCGCGCCCTGCTCGCCTCGCCCGACCCCCGCGCGCACCTCGCCGTCGACCTGTTCGTCTACCGGATCGCTCGCGAGCTGGGGTCGCTGGCGGCGGCGCTGGGGGGGCTCGACGCCGTCGTCTTCACCGCTGGCGTCGGCGAGAACGCCCCAGCCGTCCGGGAGCGCGTGTGCCGCGACGCCGCCTGGCTCGGAGTGGAGCTGGACCCGGCGGCCAACGCCGCGGGCGGCCCGCGCATCACCGCCGCCGGGAGCCGGGTCTCGGGCTGGGTGGTCCACACCGACGAGGAGCTCATGATCGCGCGGCACGCCCGCCAGCTGCTGGCGCGGCATGACGCAACAACACCACCACAAAGGGGAACCAAAGTGACCGCGAGAGCACCTGACTTGCAGGGAGCCGCCGGGCTGTCCGCGTTCGGACCGGCCCGATCCACCGTCCAGGGGGCGCCGCTCGCGCCCGAGGCGGTGCGCCAGCTCGACGCCTTCTGGCGGGCTTGCAACTACCTCGCTCTGGGCATGATCTATCTGCGAGACAACCCGCTCCTGCGGGAGCCGCTCCGGCCCGAGCACGTGAAGAACCGCCTCCTCGGCCACTGGGGGGCGAGCCCGGCGCTGTCCTTCGTCTACACGCACCTGAACCGGGCCATCCGCGCGCGGAGCCTGGACGTGCTCTTCATGGCCGGGCCCGGGCACGGGGCGCCCGGTGTGCTGGGGCCGGTCTATCTGGAGTCCACCTACTCCGAGGTCTATCCGGACAAGAGCCTCGACGAGGAGGGGCTCCGGCGGTTCTTCAAGCAGTTCTCGTTCCCGGGCGGCATCGGCAGCCACTGCACGCCGGAGACGCCCGGCTCGATCCACGAGGGCGGCGAGCTCGGGTACGTGCTCTCGCACGCCTGCGGCGCCGCGTTCGACAACCCGGACCTGATCGTGGCGGCGGTGGTGGGCGACGGCGAGGCCGAGACTGGCCCGCTCGCCACCTCGTGGCACGTGAACAAGTTCCTGAACCCGATCCGCGACGGCGCGGTGCTGCCGGTGCTCTCGCTGAACGGCTACAAGATCAACAACCCCACCCTCCTCTCCCGCATCGGATCGGATGAGCTGGAAAGCCTGCTGCGCGGGTACGGCTGGACGCCCTTCCTGGTCGAGGGATCCGACCCGGAGTCCATGCACCAGGCGATGGCCGCCACCATCGACCGCTGCGTGGAGACCATTCGCGGCGCGCAGGCAGAGGCGCGCCGCACGGGCACGCCCTCGCGCCCGCGCTGGCCCATGATCATCCTGCGCGCGCCGAAGGGCTGGACCGCCCCGCCCGAGCTGGAAGGCCACAAGCTCGAAGGCTCCTGGCGGGCACACCAGGTCCCGATAGCAGGCGTCAAGACGGACCCCGCCCGGCTGGCGATGCTCGAACAGTGGATGCGCAGCTATCGGCCCGAGGAGCTCTTCGACGGGGCGGGGGTGCCCATCGCGGCCGTGCGCGAGGTCGCGCCCAAGGGGGCGCGGCGCATGGGTGCGAATCCCCGCGCGAACGGCGGGCTTCTCAAGAAGGCGCTGCGCCTCCCCGACTTCCGGAGCTACGCGGTCAAGGTAGACGCGCCCGGGAAGACGCAGGCGGAGAGCGCCCGCCCGCTGGGCACCTTCCTGCGCGACGTGATGCGCGCAAACCTCGGCAACTTCCGCGTCTTCGGGCCCGACGAGAACACGTCGAACAAGCTCGACGCGGTGTACGAGGTCTCGCGAAAGCTCTGGCTCGAGGAGACCTTCCCGGAAGACGCCGACGGCGGCCAGCTCGCAACGGACGGCCGCGTGGTCGAGATGCTGTCGGAACACACGCTGGAGGGGATGCTGGAGGGCTACCTCCTCACCGGGCGGCACGGCTTCTTCTCGTCCTACGAGGCGTTCGTGCACGTCATCGACTCCATGTTCAACCAGCACGCCAAGTGGCTCTCCATCTGCAACCACCTGTCGTGGCGCGCGGGGATCGCCTCGCTGAACTTGTTCGTCACCTCGACAGTGTGGCGGCAGGACCACAACGGCTTCACCCACCAGGACCCCGGCTTCCTGGACGTGGTGGTCAACAAGAGCTCGGAGGTCACCCGGATCTACCTCCCCCCCGACGCCAACTGCCTGCTCTCGGTGGCCGACCACTGCCTGCGCAGCGAGAACTACGTGAACGTGATCGTCGCCGACAAGCAGCTGCATCTCCAGTACCTGTCGATGGACGCGGCCATCATCCACTGCTCCAAGGGGATCGGGATCTGGGACTTCGCCAGCAGCGACGAGGGCCAGGAGCCGGACGTGGTGATGGCGTGCGCCGGCGACATCGCCACGCTGGAGGCGCTGGCCGCAACGGCCATGCTGCGGGAGGCGTTTCCCGACCTGAAGCTCCGGTTCGTGAACGTGGTGGACCTGTTCAAGCTGCAGCCGGAGTCGGAGCACCCTCACGGCCTCTCCGATCGCGACTTCGACTCCATCTTCACGGTGGACGCTCCCGTCATCTTCAACTTCCACGGCTACCCCTGGCTGGTGCACCGGCTCGCCTACCGCCGCAAGAACCACGGGAACATGCACGTGCGCGGCTACAAGGAGAAGGGGAGCATCAACACACCGCTCGAGCTCGCCATCGAGAACCAGGTCGACAGGTACAGCCTGGCGATGGACGTCATCGATCGAGTGCCCCGGCTGCGCAGCGCGGGCGCCCACGCCAAGGAGC
>MEMX01000134.1:87593-93275 GCA_001768075.1 Anaeromyxobacter sp. RBG_16_69_14
CACAGCCGCGCCCATACTCCCGCCCACCGTACTGGAGCGGTCGCTGCTCCTTCTCGAGCGGGGCCGGCTCCCCTACCAGAAATAGGATCGACACTGCCCCGCTTACTGGAACTCGCCGCTGATGGCGATGGAGTTGGGACCACTCCCCGCCGGGAACCGCGAGCCGCTCACGGGGGCGAGCGCCCCGGTACCTCCATCGAGGGTGAACGCCGAGACGTCGCCACCGGAGTTGGCCACGTAGACGAACTTGCCCCCGGGGTCAACGGCGACAGACCTTGGATTGCTTCCCGCGTCGTCGAACGAGCCGAAGAGGGAGAGTTCCCCTGTTGTGGCATTGATGACGTACCCTGAGACGTTGTTGTCGCCCTGGTTGGCCACGTACGCGAACCTGCCGGTTGGATCGACCACGATGGATGAAGGTAACCTTCCTGCCGGGTATCCCTCCGACGGGCCCACGGGTTCGAGCGCTCCGGTACTGGCCGCTATGGCGTACGCCCACACGGTACCGGGGTCGCTACGGTTGGCCACGTAGACGAACTTGCCGGTGGGATCGGCGGCGACGGAGTAGGCAGTACTCCCCGTCAGGAACCGCCCGATCGAGGCCAGACTCCCGCTGTCGCGATCGATGGTATACGCAGAGACGCTGCTGGAGCCGCCGTTCACCACATAGACAAACCTGCCCGTGGGATCGACGGCGACGGAGTCGGGACCACTCTCCGCGTCGATCGCCGGGCCAACGGAGGTGAGCGCCCCGTCAGCCTCGATTCTGTAGGCCGAAACGCTGCCGGTGGTCGCTACGAAGACGGCGGAGTTGGCCACGTAGGCGAAGTTGCCCGTGGGATCGACGGCGACGGATAGAGGAGCAGGTCCCGCCTGGACCGTGCCCACGAGTTCGAGCCCCCCCGTGCTGGTGATCCTGTACATGGAGACGTCGTTAGAGAGGGAGTTCGCCACGTAGGCGAACTTGCCCGCGGGATCGACGGCGACGGAGTAGGGACCATCCCCCGCGGCGATAGGCTGGCCAAGGGAGAGAAGCGCACCGTCAGCCTCGATTCTGTAGGCTGAGACGTTGTCATCGCTATAGTTCGCCACATAGGCGAAGCGCGGAACGGGCAGCCGGCAGGTCACGGCCACGTTCGTCACGTCCGTGCTGCCCACGGTGCCTGCACCATTGGTCACGGTGCACCTCTGGCTCGGGAGGCTGGGCTGGGTCAGGACGGTGACCCTGTACGTGCCGTTGCTGGCCACGGCAGCAGCAAACCTGAAGCTGGTGGCATTCGCGGGCACCGCTAGGTCGTCCTGGCCATTGTTCTGGAGCACGAGCCCCGTGCCGACCAGGCCGCTGACGGTTCCGCCAATAGCTGGCGTGATCGTGATGATCGCGGACGCCTTCAAGCTCCCGGCCGTCGCCGTCAGCGTGGCGATGGCGTTGCCGGAGTCGAATGCGGGCGGCGGGGTGTAGTCGGTGGTGGTCCCGGTCGCGGCGGAGAGGCTCCCGAGGTTCCCGGCGCCGAGGCTCCAGTCGATGGTGGCGTCCGAACCGGTCAGCGTGGCGGTGAAGGTCACCTTGTTTCCACCCGCCGGCACAGCCTGAGCGCCGGGAGTGACCGTCAGGCTCGTCGGCGCCGTGCCCTTCTCCGTGAGCGTGATGGTCACCGACGCGCTCAAGCTCCCGGCGGTGGCGGTCAAGACGGCGGTGGTGTTGCCAGGGTCGAACTCTGGCGGCGGAGTGTAGTCGGTGGTGGTCCCGGTCGCGGCGGAGAGGCTCCCGAGGTTTCCGGTGCCGAGGCTCCAATCGATGGTGGCGTCCAAACCGGTCAGCGTGGCGGTGAAGGTCACCTTGCTTCCACCCGCCGGTACGGACTGAGCGCCGGGAGTGATCGTCAAGCTCTCCACGGCCAGGGGACCTGTATCGGAAGGCGGCAGCGGGCCCGGCGCAGATGGGCACGACGAAAGAAGGATGATGATCCACAGAAGGTGCAGCCGCATGCTGGGAGCAGGCATTGGGCATCCTCCCTGAGACGACCGTCTCGCTTTGAGTGGTAGCCGGCCGGGAGCGGCCATTCCACAAATAGTGGAAAGCCCGTACGGGCCACCTGGGATTGGCGTCCCGGGGGGACGTCTGGCGACCGTGGAGCCGCGTGGTGGGCTGGACACCTGGCACGGGCCAGATCGGCCCTGCGCATTCAAAGCCGTCCACAGCGCCCACGCGGGGCCCTATCCCCTTCAGGGCGGCCACGGCAACCCACTCTTTGACTCCCGCTCCTGGTACGGGTTGCGTGGGGCATCGACATCACGCGCTGCCTATAATCGAATCTTCCAATGCCGCTGTGCGGGAAGTGCCATCGCGACGCCACGGTGAGCGCGCTTTTTTGCGCGTTCTGCGGCGCCCCCATCGTGCCGGAGCAGAAGGGCGAACCCGACCCGTTCATCGGCCAGACCTTCAGAGGAACCTACTTCATCCAGCAGAAGGTCGGCGGCGGCGGCATGGGTCAGGTCTACAAGGCCCTGCACGTGACGCTCGACGTGCCGGTGGCGCTCAAGATCCTGAACAAGGCGCTCCTCGCCGACCCCACCGTCGTGCAGCGCTTCCACCGCGAGGCTCGCGCGGCCTCGCGGCTGCGACACCCCAACGTCATCAGCGTCACCGACTTCGGCCAGACCGACGACGGCACGCTGTTCATGGCGATGGAGTTCGTCGCGGGAAAGAGCCTCGGCCGCCTCATCGCCGAGGAGTTCCCCATCTCGGAGAAGCGCGTCGTCAACATCGGCGCGCAGATCCTCTCCGCGCTGGCCGAGGCGCACGCGAACCAGATCCTCCACCGCGATCTCAAGCCCGAGAACGTGATGCTGGAGCCGCGCCGCGACGAGCCCGACTCGGTCAAGGTCCTCGACTTCGGCATCGCGAAGATCCAGATGCCGGGCGACGGGGCGCGGACCCTCACGCAGAAGGGGCTGGTCTGCGGCACGCCGGGTTACATGAGCCCGGAGCAATGGAGCGATGAGGAGCTCGACGCGCGGAGCGATCTGTACTCGGTGGGAGTCATCCTCTACGAGATGCTCACCGGGAAGCTCCCCTTCGAGGCGCAGACGCCCATGGAGATGGTGCGCAAGCACCTGACCGAGCGCGCGGCACCCCCCAGCGCGCGGTGTCCCGACCACGCGGTTTCCCCTGATCTGGAAGCGCTGGTCATGCGCGCCATCTCGGCGGACCGCGACGGGCGCCCGGCGAGCGCCGAGGACATGAGGGCCGACCTCCTCGCGTGCGTCCTCCTCCCTTCGCCCACCGAGGCCCGGCACACCCCGCGCAACACGGTGGCGCTTCCGAGAGGATCGCTCGCTCGCTCCACGCCAGGGCGTACGCCTATGCGGCGATTGACCGGCGCACTCGAAGGCGAACCCGGAAGCCTCGTCTCGCCACCGAGCCTCCGACAGGCTCCCGCCGAGGCGAGGCGCACGCCGGCCGTGACCGAACGCCTGGTCACCCCGGGCCCGAAGCCCCGGCGCCCACCGAGCGGTCCGAGGGTGGGGCAGCTCGCTCCCACGCCCGCAGGCCGTGGGACACCGTTCCCGCGCCACGAGGCGGACGAAAACGAAGAGGTTGGCGAAGAGCTGTCTCGCCCTCCCCCGCCGCTTCCCCCGCGAAGGCTCCCGCTCATCGCGGCCGCCCTCGTGGCAGCGGTGGCTTCGCTGGCGACCGCCGGCTTTCTTTACCGGAGATCCCTCTTTCCATCCCCGGCGAGCCCCCCCGAGATCGCCCGTACCGATCAGCTCCCGCAGGCGCCGATCCCGGAGATCCCGGCCCGACCTCTCGAGGCGAGAGAGCCGTCCAGTCCGGGCCCGAGCGAACTGCCACCGCCAGACGAGAGGGATCCGTCCCGACTCGAGCCCAAGGAGCTGCCTCAGCCGGAACCCAACCTGTCGCGACAGCCGCTCGAGTCCGGACCGGAGCGGACGGCGGCGTCTCGCTCGGACCTGTTGCCCCGGCCGCAGAAAGAGCTCCCCGATCTCGAACCGCGGAAGAGGCCCCCGCGCCCGAGGCCCACGGCGAGGCAAGAGAGGCCGGAGCCTCCGCGGGTCGCGGCGCTGAACCCCGGGATCTTCTACGTTCGCGACGTCCTCAACGCCATCCCGACACCCCAGGCGTCGACCGGCGACGGCGTCCTGTCGGTACTCGCCGACCCCTTCGGCGACGTCTCCATCGACGGGCGTCCGTACGGCGAGTCGCCGCGCGAGTTCCGCTTGCCCGCGGGCACCTACCTCGTGCGCGTCACGCACCCGAACGCCGGCACGCGAGAGGCGCGCCTCACCGTGCGCGCGGGCGAGCGCGCTCGCTGGACGGCGGACTTCATGAAGCGGTGAGGGCCAGCCGATCGCGTGGTGTAGAGCGGGGGCTTGTCCCCCGCGGCGTGCGCCGCTCAGTGGTGTAGGGCGGGGGCTCGTCCCCCGCCGCGTGCGCCACCGCGGTCAGAATCGGAAAGGACCCACCTCGCCCGACTGCTTGTAGCTCAGATAGCCGAGGATCCCGGTCGCGACGAGGCCCACGCCAGCCCCCACGTAACCGACGGTCGCCATGTTCTTGGCGGAGTTGCCGTCGGCTACGAATTGATCGTAGCTCGATTGGGTCGCTGGATCGATTAGAGGTCCGTTGCCATTGACGCGCAGGTTCTTCGCCTTGTCGTAGCTGCTGCTCGCCGAGAGCCCCTCCGCGACGCCGAAGCCGGCCAGCCCGACGGTGGCGATGCCCGTCGCGAAGGCGACCCAGCCGAGCCCCGTCGACTTCTTGGCCGTGGCCGTGACCGTGGGCGTCCGGAGATCGATCGGCTTCTCAGCGGCCTCCGGCGGCTTCAGATCTGGCGCTCCCGGCACCTCGACCCCTGGGGTAGGTTGCCCGGTGGCGAGGAAGTCGGCGAGCGCCTGGATACCGCCGACCGGTACGGTCTTGTCGCTGAGCCGTACGCGGCCCTCGCGCGTGAGCATCCCCCGCCGCACGTCGTAGAGCGAACCGACGAGGTGCGAGACGCTGCCGCCCTCGATGATCGCGACCGCGAGGATGCTGTCGAGGCCGAGGAAGCCACCTGCGGCGATGAGCCGACCAGCGCGGTCGCCTTCCGACAGGGCGATGCCCGGGCCCTGGTTGGGGTGCAGCGCCTGGGGGATCGTGAAGTCGAGCAGGATGCTCTGTTCCTCCTCGCCCAAGTCGACGTGCAGCGGCGGCGCGCGCAAGGTCCCGAGGGAACCCGAGACCCTGTAGCGACCGCGCGCCAGGGCCAATCTGACAGGGGCGACCCCGACGTCTCGGCCGTTCACGTACACGCGGACGCCCGGCTGCGACGCCGCGACTGCGAGCTCGCGCGTGGGCTGCGCCTTCAGCTGGGTCCGCGCGTCCTCGATCCGCCGCGCGAACCTGGCCGGGTAGAGGCTGCGGTCGACCTGCACGTCGGGCGCGGAGCGCACCAACCTCTCGATCGCGCTGCGCGCCGCATCCTCGTGTCCCAGGTCCAGCTCGGCCTTGGCAAGCCGCATCGTGGCCCGCGTCCACTGCTTGAAGGTGCCCTCGCTGTCGGGGAGCTTGTCGAGGTCCTCGACGATGGCCCGCAGCGTCCGCACCGACCCCTCGAAGTCACCGTTGACATAGGCGGCGCGTGCGCCTTCGTAGGCCCGGTCGAGCTCTTCCAGCGA
>MEMX01000134.1:93284-94385 GCA_001768075.1 Anaeromyxobacter sp. RBG_16_69_14
CAGGGATCTGCCCCGCCATGCGGTCGCGCAGCTGCCGCGCCTCCAGCACGCCCGAATTGCGCTCCGCCATCACCTGGCGTAGCTGCACCGCGAGCTCCACCAGCTCCGGGCCCGGCCCGGGAGGCGGGGCGACGGCCAGCACTCCCACGGTCTCGGTAGCCCGGGCTGCACAAGGCGAAGCAATGGCAGCGACCACGAAAAAGATACAGGCATTGAGCGCACGCATGACCATACATCATTAGTTAGCTTCACCGAGCGGCGCCGAGTCCCGGGCGTGGCGCGGCCACGATGAGCCGTTGTCTCAGCGGCAGTTTTCCGGCAAAGGGAGGTGCATGGCCTGGAAGCTCGACGTGCTTGTGGCGTGCCTGGCGCTCGCCGTCGGAGCCGGCTGCGCCCACTCCAGATCGCAACCCCCTCCTCCTCCTCCCGCTCCGCCCGCCGCTCCGGCGGAGCCCACAGCAATCCCCCTGGACATCGTCGTGATCGCGGCCGCATGGCTCAATCCCGACGAGCAGGGCAGGTCACTTCCCACGGTCGTCCGCATCTATCAGCTCAGGGCCACGGGCAAGCTCGAGGCCGCCGAGTTCCAGCAGCTCTACGCCCACCCCAAGGAGACGCTCGGCGAAGACCTGATCCGGTCGGACGAGTTCGTCCTCTCGCCCGGCGAGACGGCGCACCGGCGGATCGAGCGCGAGAAGTCGGCGAAGGCGCTGGCGGTGGTGCCGATGGTCCGCCGGCCGGCGGGCCTCTCCTGGCGCACCGACGTCGAGCTCCCGCCTCCCGACAAGGGCACCCAGCTCACGTTCGTCATCGAGGGCTACCGCGTCGAGCGCCGGTAGCCCCCGGATCGCCGCAGGTCCCATTGCAGGCCCCATTGATTGATAGAGTCGGCGCCTCCTCGAGGAGAAGTGAAGTGATGAAATCGCCCCAGAGACTGGTGTGGTCCGAGGGGATGCTCCTGTCCCCCCAGCACCTTCAATCGCTCGACCGCGCCTGCGAAGCGCTCGTCGACGCCCGGCTCGGAGCGCTGGCGCCCGTGGGCTGGGGCGTCCTCACGGTCGAGATAGACGGGGCGGCGCTCGCCGCGGGGCAGGTGCGGCT
>MEMX01000135.1:0-4975 GCA_001768075.1 Anaeromyxobacter sp. RBG_16_69_14
GCACCACCGGGTCGGAGGTGGCGTGCAGCACCGCCGTCGGGACCCGCACCTGCGCGAGCAGCGGCCGGACGTCGATGGCGAGGTTCATCTCGAGGAGGTCGAGGGCTGCGCCCGGGCTCGCGCCCTCCTGCTCGGCGCGGGCGGCCCAGGATTGCGCCTCGGGCGACCGGTGCCGCACCGGGACGAGGGCTGCCATGGTCGCGCCCGTGCCCCACCGCTCGCGGATGTATCCGCGCAGAGTAGCGATCTCCAGGTCGCGCCAGCCCGCAGCGTGGTGCCGGGCGGTCGCCATCCGCGCGAACGCGCCCACGAGTGCGAGGCCACGCACGCGGCCCGGTCGGGTCGCCGCCAGCGCCACGGCGAGGGGACCGCCCTCGGAGAACCCGACCACGACCGCACCGGGCGATCGGACCACGTCCAGCACCGCCTCGAGATCCTCGACCCGCGCGCCCATCCCGGAAAGCACCTTCACCCGGTCGCTCGCGCCGGTGCCGCGCTTGTCGAACAGCACCACCCGGGCGCGCGTCGACAGGGCGCGCAAGAGCAGCTCGGCGCCAGACAGCTCGAGCGCGCTCCGCATCGACAGGGACCAGCCGAGCACGATCACGACGTCGATCGGGCCCTGGCCGATGGTGCGGTACGCGACATGGACCTCGCCGCGCCGTACGTAGCGCGGCGCCGGCAGGGGCGCCGCCCAGCCCATGGCGTCCCCGCCGGCCACCTCTCCCACGAACCGGTAGCCGTGGCGCGCGTAAGTGCGGAGGAGCCGACGATCGGCGGGCAGGAGCGCTCGCCGGGCAAGGCTCACGGCGCGCTGTAGCGAAGCGTCCGTCACGACGGCGTCGGGCCAGAGCACCCGCAAAAGCTCGTCCTTCGGCACGACCCGTTCGCGGTGACGGACTAGGTACGCGAGCACGGCGAAGACTTGCGGCTGGAGCGATCGGACGTCACCGGCGACGCGCAGTTCCCGGCGCGCCACGTCGAGCGGGTACGGTCCGAACCGCCAACGCATCGGGACCCGCCGTACGATGTAGCCGGGCCGGAGCCGGGGCGCCGGCGGCGAAGCTGGGCCCGACCCGGCGGGTATCTCTGTTCCGGGGTCAGCCGTGTTCGGAGCCGGACCGGAGGCTGGGCGAGGAAGCCGTCGACCTCGGCTCGAGCCGGAGAGCGCGGTGCGGACGGCGGATCGCGTGAGCGAGCGCCTGGGAGGGGCTCCACGGCAATCTCGTTGTCAGTTCGAGTGTTGTCACTCGAGATCCCGCGGCGGGCTCGGCTCGACGGCTACCAGGGCGGGAAGAGCGCGTTCTACGCACTGGTGGCCGGGCTGCGGCCGAAGCCAGTGCGGCCGGTAGTCCGCTTCGAGGGCCTGCCCGGCGAGTTCTCGCAGCACGACTTCGGCGAGGTCGATGTTCGGTTCATGGACGGGACGTCGAGGCGCATCCACTTCTTCGCCTCCCGGCTCAAGTACTCACGCTGGGTCGAAGTGACTATCGTCGAGAACGAACGCGTGAGCATCCGCAGCAGGTTCTTGCGCTCGACGTGCGTCGTCGGCGGCGCGTTCCAGACGCGAGGCAGGTCGCGGGCGAGAGTGAGTACCTGCTTTCGGTCCTCGTCGGTGAGTTCAACCTTCTCCCGCTGGCGCACGTCTTCGTACTGACCCTCCAGACGCGCGAGTTCCTCGAGCTTGTCGTTCCACTCGCGCTCGACCGTGCGGGCAACCGTACGGTTGTCCGGATCGACGGCCTTGTAGCGTCGCTCAGCGAGGCGCACCTCGTAACGCGCGTGCGGGTTCCTTCATCCCGGCCTTCATCCCAGCACCGAGACGAGCAGGCGGTCATTCAGAAATAGACCCTAGTTACAGTATGTTGACCATCATGGTGGATGGTTGCGTCTTCCTCACCGAGCAGCGGCCAACCGAGGCAAACGCGCGGGAACGGGCGGGCGACCGCCAGTTGCTCGTCGTGCTCGACTCGCTACAGAAGCTGCCCATGGGCCTGGAGGACCGCCGCGCCGGCGTCGACGCCTGGGTGCGCCTCCTCGAGCGACTGCGCCACGAGCACGAGGCCGCGGTGCTCCTCATCAGCGAGATCAAGCGCGACCAGAAGGGCCAGTACACGGCTCACGAGGCCGCGTTCAAGGAATCAGGTGGCATCGAGTACGCCGCCGACCTGGCCATCACGCTCACGCGGCCCACGGCGGGCGAGAACGCCCAGGCCTGCTCCACGCTTCGGGTCGAGCTCGCCCGCGACTGCGATGACGACCCGCGCGGAGAGCTCGCGGCCTACCGCCCGCGCTTCCCCTTCTACGGGCTCGAGGAGATCGAGCCCGAGAAGCGGCAGTCGAAGAGCAGGATCCGGGCCGTCCCGCACGCAGGTGGTGGAGCGGCAGGGCGGCAGGGGTGCCGCGGGGAAGGCGCACCGCCGCCGTGGCGCGCGACCAGCTCCACCGCGCTGACGGACGCCGCTCGCGAGGCCGTCCGCGTTCCCGATCCACCTTCAGCGCTCGCCAGAAGTGACCCGCCTCCGCTCGGCAGACTCGGTGAAGCCGTCCTTGCCACGTAGAGACTCGCGGCTCCGCCTCGAGGCATTCTCCACGTGATTGAGCGCGTCTCCTAGTTCCGGCGCCAGAGCCGGTCGAACCGGGCGAGCATGGCCTCGAGGTCGAACGCGGGCGCATCGGCGCGCAGGACAGCCGGAAGGTCGTGAGCCAGGCCCGCCTCCACCTTGCGGCGCCGGTTCGCGTCCAGGGCGAACGACCTACCCTGACGGGCAAGCGGGACGGCATTCAGCTCGGCGAGCTTGGCGTCGACGAGCTCCATGAACTCCGGTGAGGACATATCGGCACCGGCGTCGAGCAACCGATCGAGGTCGTAGAAGTCGCGGATGGCCTCGCGGGTGAAGGCGGCGCGCACCTTCTCCGCGTGCGCTTCGAGGGCGTCGAGCGCGAAGCACCGCGCGTTGCCCAGATCGCCCGCGAGCGGATCGGCGAGGATCTGACGGAGCTGTACTTCACGCACCGGGCGCAGCACCGGACGGATGGAGACCTCGAGCATGACGCCTTGCGGGCCGAACTCGGAGGCGTAGTCGAGCTGCCACACGGCATGTGCGGCCTGATGATGGAACTCGCCTGCCGGGAACCGCGCCGAGACGCCCACCGCTCCGGCGACCTCCGCGATCGCGTCGCGGACACCGTGCATCCGTCCGACGTTCTGCGAGCTTCGCCTACTCGGCGTTCCGGGAAGCACGAGATCCGCATCCTCCGACATCCGGAACAAGCCCAGGTCGACCTTGCTGAGAAGCGTCCCACCCTTGAGCAGGAGGGCCTCCCCGAATCGCTGGCCGAGCGCCCAGAGCAGCCTGGTCAAGTAGAAGTCCTTCTCGATGAGCTGCGGCTCCACGCGCTCCTGCGCGGCTGCCTCCCGGCACAGGTCCGCGAGCAGCGAGCGCTCCGGGAGCGGCGGCAGGCTCACGCTCAAGCGTCGTTCTCCACGACGTGCCAGCTCGGGTTCAGGCGCCCTACCCGAGGAAACCCCTGGCGCATCGAGAGCACCGACTTCGTCGACCGCACTCTCTCGTGGAGGGCCGCGACCTCCCTGCGCGATGCCCCCGATCGCTCGAGCAACACGCCGAGCCGCTGGCACGTGCTGCTGCGGGATCCTCTGGCCGCGTACTCGACGAGCTTGCGCGCCGAAACCTTCGGGAGCGCGAGCCTGACCAGCGAGAGAGCATCGTCGCTGCTGCCAGCGACAGAGGGGAAGTCCAGCAGGTCGAGCAGGGTGCGCTCAGGATCGCTGAGTTGCACCTGCACGCCCTCGACAGTCGCCGTCGCGAGGCCGTAATCGAACCGCTCGGCCTGCACCCGGTGGAACGTGAGACGGGCGGCGCCGAGCCGGCGGCCCGGGTGGCGTCGAACCGCGAATGCGTCCAGCTTGGAGGCGTATTGCTGCTCGGTGAGGCGGTGAACGGTCAGCGCCCAGCGGCCGCCAAGGTAGTACGGCTCACCCTGCAACAGCGCGGCCGCCAGGACGGCCGCAGATGGAACCGTTGGCCGATTGAGGGTCCGAAACGGACGCACGAGGTACTTTCCGCGCCCGATGCGCGCCAGGGCTTTCTTCCGGACGAGTCGCCACGCCACGTCCTGCGCCGCATCGTCCCCCACCGCCTCCCGGATCACGTCCATCGTGAGGATGACGCGCCGCTCCCTTTCCCATTCGGCCAGCAGCCTCACCTCTCGCCGCGACAGCGGGGCGCTGTAGATCCGTGCGCGATTGTTCGCAGCAACTGCGGATTTCATGGCATCAGTCTACAACGCGCCTGGCGCCAAATCACGCCGAGTCTCCCGGGGTCGTCTTCAACCTGTTCGGCCTCCTTCCGGCGCCGCTCATTGGCGCGCTGCTCGGTCGCCTTCAGAAGCTCACCCGTGGTTCGGGCTCTGTCGGCGCTCGCTCGCGAGGCGACACCACGAGAGTCGCGAAAGCGCCGGAGGAGCTCCGCGCGCAGGTGGGCTTCGGTCCCGTCTATCAGTCGAACCAGTAGCCCGGTCTTCTCCGATTCCGGCAGCTCCGCTACCAGCACTCGATCTCCGCCGCCGACACGGCGGAGGTCGCATCCGGGCTGCGCGCGGCGGCTACCTCGATGAGGTCGCGGTCGACGCGCAGGAAGTCGACGAACGCCTCGAGCGGGGCCGTGAGCTTGGCGAGACCGGGTGGCCAAGGGGGCCTCGTCGAGCTCCCCGGCTTGCACGCAGAGAAGCCAGCCCAGGTAGAGGGCACGGAGGTCCTCGCCTGAGGCGTCCGCGCGCTTTGGCGGCGGTCAGGCTGAGATCCAGCCAGCGGCGGTCTTGAGATCCACCTCGGCCGCCTGACCGCCGCGACGGAGCGCAGCTCGAGGATGACGTGGACCAGGTGCCCCGCGTGCTGGATGGGTGGTTGCACGACGACCATGACGGCCATGCGGTGTTCGAACGCGTGGACAGG
>MEMX01000135.1:5006-9519 GCA_001768075.1 Anaeromyxobacter sp. RBG_16_69_14
ACGGCCGGGCGCGGCGCTACATCGACGACACCGGCCGGGAAGCGCCGCGCGATGGCGAAGGGTGACACCCACAAGTAGCAGTCCTTCTCGATGAGCTGAAGCGTGGGACCGACCGTACCCCAACGTTGCGGCTCACGCTTACCGCGCTCGAATGGCATCGGCGAGGTACGCGGCTTCGTTCGCGCGCGCCCGAGCCTCGGCACGCGCGTGAGCCGGCGCGCTCGGTTTCTCCTCGGTCCCTTGCCAGAGCGCCCGCCGCGAGTCGCACTGGACCGCGCACGACTCGCGTTCCTCGCGGACGACGGCGCGGAGTGCAGTCTCGATGCGCATTGTCAGCTCGCCCCGAAGTGCCGCACCGAGTTCTGGGTGGGCCTTGAAGAAGTCGTTGGCCACGAAAAGGGCGGCGGTGTCGAGCGGCTGGTCCATCCGGTCCTCCGCGGCGCGTGCCGCAAGGCGCCCCGACCGCGTTGACTCCCGGTGGGGCCGGCGCGGGCCTACAGTGTCACGGGGCGCGGTACCTGAGAAGCGGCCACATGAATCCCAGGAAGAGTCAGCAAGACGCAACACCGGCCGACAGCCGCCCCGACCGGCTCAGCCCCACGCGCGGATGATCTCGCCGGTGCGCCAGCCCTCGACGCTGCGCGCGAAGGCGGCGCCGATCGCGCGCATCGGGACCGGCAGGCGGCCGGGGTTGAAGCGGCCGAACTGCTCGGCCGTGTCCTCGGCCATGCCGGGGCTCACGGCGTTGATGCGCACGCCGCGCGCGAGATCGAGCGCCGCGGCGCGCACGAAGCCCTCGACGCCGCCGTTGGCCGCCGCGTAGCTCGACGAGCCCCGGATCGGGTCGTCGAAGATGTACCCGGACATGAGCGTGAACGATCCGCCGTCGGCGATGAGCGCGCGGCCGAGGAGGACGAGGCGCACCTGCCCGAGCAGCTTGCTCTCGATGCCGACGCCGAACTCCGCCTCCGACATGGCGTCGAAAGGGCCGAGGTGCGCGTCCCCGGCCGCGCACACGACCGCGTCGAAGCGGCCGACCTCCTGGTACATGGCCCGCACCGAGTCGGCCGAGCGGATGTCGACCCGTACCGACCCCGAGCGCCGGCCGGCGACCACGATCTCGTGCCGGCCCGACAGCGCCGCGACCGCGGCCCGGCCGACCGCGCCTGCGCCTCCCACGACGATGATGCGCATGCTGCAGTCCTTTCTTTCGCCGGCACCATGGTTATCGTCCGACTCGCGGCCGGCGATCGCATCAAGGGTATGGGCGTCCACGAGCCGAACGCGGCGTCCCTGACGGCAGGCGCCAACGCCATCTACGCCGAGACGGGTCCGACCCCGCTTTCATGCGGTACACCAGCTGTCCATCCTCGCTCTGCGTGAGGCGCTGCAGCGCCAGCCGCATTCTCTCCCTCGTCACACAAGGCGGTAGCGGAGCTGTACGACGCCGTTGCTGAATCGGTGCTCGTCGAGGAGCTCGAGATCGGCGCGCGTGTCGGTCGGCAGTGCGGGCTTGCGCCCACCGAGAACGACTGGCCAGACGAACAGTTGGAGCTCGTCGACCAGCCCGGCCACGAGAGCCTGTGCTGCGAGGTTCGGGCCACCCACAAGGAGATCCCTACTGGCGGCTGCTTTCAGGTCGTGTACCGCACTGGGGTCGAAGTGACGTTCGAGCCGGGTGTTCGCGGTGGACGGCGCGGCCAGGCTCGAGGAGTAGACGACCTTGTCCGCCGCCTGCCACACCTTCGCGTAGTGGGCCGTGAGATCCGACTGGGCGGCCAGGGTCGCGTCGGTCTCCCAGACGGCCATCGTCTCGTACATGCGCCGCCCGTAGAGGTACGTGCCCGCGGACCGCATGAGCTCGGTGATGAACGCGAACACGTCGTCGTCCGGCGGAGCCCAGTCGAAGGCGCCACGTTCGTCCTCGGTGCAGCCGTCGAGGGACATGTTCGACGCGTAGATCAGCCTCGCCATCACCGCTCGTGAATCGCCTTTGCCAGTCTGGACGAACTCGTCGTCCAACCATGCTTATCCGGTTGGGTGACATGGCGCAGGAGCTAACATCGGCGGGTGCGGAGGGTGGATGCGGAACCGGCGCTGCTCCCCGGCATTGGGCGTTCCGCTGGGAGCAGTGCTGATGGGGTGCCCGGCGTCTGCACGGTGGGCTTGTCAAGGAACCGGATGAGCATGATTCGTTCCACAAGCGTTCTGCGGTCACGCCCAGCTCGGGAAAAGCGCATCGGCACCGTGGCGCGGCCAGTTCCACCTCGCTGACGGCCGCTTGCGCATCGAAGCCATCGGACGAGCTGCGCTCCCTGATCCGCGCGCGAGAGAGCATCAGCTTGCTCTCCACCGCGGCGTCCTGCAAAGACAACGCAGACAACGCTCCTACCAACTCCCCGCCCAAGTGCGCTGGATCACTGAGCGCACGCCTTCGCTAGACGAACGCTCCTACCAACTTCGACCGTCCAACCCTGCGATATCTGGGACGCTCCTACCAACTCCCCCGAACGTTCCTACCAACTCCCCGGGACGCTCCTACCAACTTCGCGTGAACGCTCCTACCAACTTGCTCAAGCGCCTCAATGAAATCGCGCGTTTAAGCGAACGACCACGCAGCATTCTCGGCCGGTTCGCGAGACAGGGACAGGGACAGGATCTTGTCCCCCTTGCCCGGCCCTGCGCTGGGCGCAGGCCGACGAGGCGTGCTTCGCTAGGCCCCAAGGGGACAAGACGACGAGGATGCGCTGGCGCTCGCCGAATGCGGGTGAACGCGCGCCGCGCTTGCAGCGACCGGGCGGGTTTCTCAGTCGACTCGCGTGTGGAGCGTTGACCGCGGCCGCGCTAGGATCACGTTCGTGACGCGCGCAGAAGCCCTGAAGCACCTCTCCGATCACCGCGCCGATATCGCGCGGCTCGGCGTTCGCTCGCTCCGCCTGTTCGGCTCAGTTGTACGCGACGAGGCCCGGCCCGACAGCGACGTGGACCTCTTGGTCGAGTTCGATCGCCCTTTCGGTCTGTTTCAGTTCTTCCGGGTACAGCGCCGGCTCGAAGAGATCCTCGGAGCACGCGTCGATCTGGTGATGAAGGATGCGGTGAAGCCCCAGCTGCGCGGCCAGATCCTCGGCGAGGCTGTCCTTGCCACGTAGAGACCGGCGGCTCCGCATCGAGGATATCCTCGACGCGATTGAGCCACGGCGGGGCAAGACCTCACGGCGTTCCTCGCCGACGAGAAAAAAAGTCGCATCAGAGCAGGCTAGCCTTCATCTCCGCGGTCACCCGCCGGCGTTGGCGAGGAGCTTCGCCACGTGCTCTTCCCTCTCGCGCCGGTACTCCGTCAGCCGGCTCGGATCGGCTTCGGCGAGCGCTCGTTTCAGCGACGCGGCGTCGAGATCGCGGCAATACGCAGGCGTGCCGGGCTGCTGTCGCCACGACTCGTCGAGGCGACCAGCGTCGACCGGGTCGAAGCCGAGCTCGTCGAGGAGGCGTAGTGCCACGGCCCTCGCCTCCGGCGGATCGCCGGCGATAGAGAGCGCAACCCGTCCGGGCGAGCCCGGCGGTGCGCCCTTCTCGCGCAAGCTCTTCGCGACGATGTTGTTGAACGCCTTCACAACGGGACGTCCGAGCTGCTCGGCGACCCACTTGCTGTCGAGCGTGCCGGCTTCGAGCGCTTCGATGCGTCCGTCACGGAGCTGCGGGTAATAGTTACCGGTGTCGATCACGACGACGCTCGAGGGCACGCCGGCGAAGAGATCCCTCGGAAGCTGGGGGACCGCCTTCTGCGGAATCGAGAGGATGACCACGTCCCCCGCCCTGGCCGCTTCCCGTACCGACACGGCTTTCGCTCCGATCTCGGCGGCGAGATCCTTCAACGTCTCCGGTCCCCGCGAGTTCGCGATCGAAACCTGATGGCCGAGGTTCGCGAGGCCGCGAGCCAACGTTCCGCCGATCGCTCCGGTCCCGATGATTCCTATCTTCATGTCACCCTCCGTCCCGGTACTTGGGAGCGGATGAACGCACTGCTGCCGCCGCTCACCTCGATCGGGGGCTCGTCCGTGCCTCGATCGTCGTCGCCGCTGCCATCGGCCCGGGCCACCGCTCCACCCCTGCACAGTCCAGTTACCGGAACGCAGCTTATCGCGCGCGCAATGGTACCGCCCGACTGCATCACCTGGCGCAGACCGGCGAGGACCGGGACCGGGTCCTTCCAGGAGAGACGAGCACGTGCATAGGGCACTGCTGGACGCGGTCCGCGGAAGCGCTCAGCGCCCCGCTTCGGGCGAGGCGAAGAGCCCGAGCTGGCCAGCGTCGCCCAGCCACTCGTCGGCGGTGGTACCGAGGGCCTGGGCGATGGATTGGGCGATGGGGCGGAGCTGCTTTTCCAGATAATGCTCGTAGTCGAGCGATGCCCCGCTGCGCGCCTCCACCGGCTCCGGGCCGGCGCGGGTCATCACGTAGTCCACGCGCCCGCGGCGATCGGTCCAGCCCAGGATACGCGCCGCGCGGACCTGCG
>MEMX01000135.1:9676-9854 GCA_001768075.1 Anaeromyxobacter sp. RBG_16_69_14
CATCGCCGCCGAAGAGGCGCCGCAGGAGCTCCACCTGGAAGCGGCGGGCCAGCGGCGTGGAGTCGCTCCGCACCGCCTCCATCCCGCGCACTTCCACTTCGGTCGCGTCCCCGGGCAGGAGGAGCAGCCCGGCGTAGCCCTTGCCGCGCCCGCGCCCGTCCGGGCTGGCATCACCGCG
>MEMX01000135.1:9865-10449 GCA_001768075.1 Anaeromyxobacter sp. RBG_16_69_14
TGAAGAAGCGCCGGTAGACCTTCTCGCACCGCATGGCCAGGTGGGAGGCGACATCGTGGTCCCCGCGGATGCGCTCGGCCAGGTGCCGGTTCAGCGCCGCCGCCAGCTCGCCGCCGAGGCCGGAGAGCGCCGCGTGGCCGGCTTCGTCACCGAGACCGGAGCGGACGAAGACCGAGTCGGTGTCGCCGTAGAGCACCTCGTGGCCGCGCGCCTCGAACCAGTCGCGCGCCGCCCGCAGGAAGAGCTGCCCGAAGGAGGTGATGGCCCCCGCCAGCTCGGTGCGGGCGTAGCGGCAGCCCGAGGCGCCCAGCACGCCGTAGAACGAGTTCTGGAGGATCTTGTAGACGTAGGCCGCCGTCTCGTCGCCGGCGCGGAGCGCTGCCTCCCGCTCCCGCGCGTAGCGCTCCAGGATGCCCGGTAGGATCCCCTCGGTGCGGTCGAAGCGGGCGCCGTTGGGCGCCACCAGGTCGTCGGGCCGGGGGCGCGCCGTGGCGCGCGCGTGGGCGAGCGGGTCGAGGTGAAACGTCCGCATGAGCGACGGGTAGAGGCTGCGGAAGTCGAGGACCAGGACGTTCTCGAACAAG
>MEMX01000135.1:10545-10658 GCA_001768075.1 Anaeromyxobacter sp. RBG_16_69_14
CGGGTGGCACCACCTGCCGCGCGCGCAGCGCCGCGCCGTAGATTCGCTCGAAGGCGGGGATGCTGGTCCAGGCCAGGTCGAGGGAGACGCCGGTCAGGGCGGCGCGACGGGCG
>MEMX01000136.1:0-324 GCA_001768075.1 Anaeromyxobacter sp. RBG_16_69_14
CCACGCCACCGGCCGCCGGCGAAGCTCTACCCGTTCAAGCGCGGGTCGGGTCTGAGGCGGCGGGCCCCGCGGGCTGTTCGACACGCGCCGTTTCGAAGCCGTCCTCGGAAGAGCCTGCAGTCTAGCGCGCAACCCGGGGAGCAGAGCGATATCAATAGTAGAGTTGGATTGCTTGCGCCCGGGCGCGTTGGCAGGTAAGGATGGCCCAATACACCCTGTCTTCGAGGAGCATTGCGAATGCCTCGTCTCACTGCCACTTCCATCGACGAAGTCGTCCAGCGAGCAGTTCAGGACGTGATCGCTCGCGCCGCCGGATCCATCGCC
>MEMX01000136.1:459-2152 GCA_001768075.1 Anaeromyxobacter sp. RBG_16_69_14
CGAAGTGGGTCGCCGACAATCACGCCCGGCGTGTCCCGACGTTCGTGATCGAGCTGACCGGCGGCCTCGACACGAAGAAGAAGATCGTCGCCAAGTTCGGGGAGGACGCAGTGTTCGAGAAGGGGAAGCCTCTGCCGAAGCCTGCGAAGGCAGCGTAGTTCGGGCAGGAACCGCACGCATGGCGATGGTACAGTGCCAGGACAATGTCCACGCTTGCGGGCATCACCGGCCGAGTTCTCCCTGTCCTGGCAGCGTACGGTGCCGCCGCCATGACACCCGGGGCGAGCGTCGTCGTAGTCGCCCAGACCAGCCTCGCGTCAGGACGATTCAAGGGCGCCCTCACGGCCTTCGGCGTGGCCCTGGGCACCGCGATCTACGCCGCCGCGAGTCTCTTCGGGCTCTCCGCCCTCGTCTTTCGAGTGCCCTTCGCCCTGCGACTGGTCCAGATCGGCGGAGGGATCTACCTGACCTCGCTCGGGGTCCGGCTGCTCGTCGGTCGGTCTGCGCCTGCCCTCGGTGGCGAGCCCGGAGAGACCGGAGGGGACGGTGCAGGAGGCGCGTTCGGACGAGGGCTCCTCACGAACCTCTCCAACCCACACACAGTCATCTTCTTCGTGGGCATCTTCAGCACGATGCTGAGCCCGTCCGTGCCGACCAGTGCGCGAGCGGTGGTGTTGTTCGCGGTCGTCGCCATGTCGGTGACCTGGTACACGACCGTGGCAGTCGCACTTTCTAGTCCCCGGGCTCAGGGCCTCTACCAGCGGACGGGCCGGGCGATCGACGTCGTGGCAGGCACGGTCATGGTCTGGTTCGCAGCCCGGTTCGCCTTGTCCGCGATGCAGTGATCCTTGCGCGCGCTCCCAGCCGGAAATACTCGGTCCGTGACACAAACTCCGAACCCGGCCCACACCTCGCCAAGTACGCGATGGATGCCCTGCGCCTCGCCGAAGTCGGGCCGGGGATGCTGATCGCCGACGTCGCATGCGGTCCGGGCGCCTCCTGTGGACCCTTCTGGTTCACGGCTCCGTGTCCGACTATCACCGCGGGCTTCTCGACCAGCGCCGCATCCCATGCAGGGGAGCGGCCAGAGACCCTGGTCGGTCGCGACCGTACGCGACTATTCGCAGCGCCTGGTCCATGAACCCGCGGGCGGCGCGCGTGGCGCCTCGTGTGTCTTGCCTTCTTCAGGTGGCGGTGGGGCGTGAGCCCGCGCAAGTAGGCGCGCCCCTCTGGAGCGTGTGGGGCCGGTGTCTGGGCTGCCTGCTGCTCTGATAGCGCATGCCACATGAACTGACGCTCGAGATGGGGGGCGCGGGGGGAGAGTTCTCCCCTCCGCTTGAGGCGCCGCAAGGCGCCGGACATCAGCTCACAGCGGCGGCGGTGACGCCGGAGAATCACATCAACTGTCGCCGCTGTGAGTCGAAGCCCCGAAGGCGCTCGTCGCCTCGATCTACGTGGCGCCCGGCTGGGTGGCCGTCTCCGTGGTGCCGGAGCTTCGCGTCGTGGTGGGAGGTCGGGGCTCGCCCTTCCTCTCGCGGGAGGGCCGGCCTACAGCGCAGGCGCGGCGGCGTACCCGGCACGCTGGCCCGACCCAGTTCCCTCCGTCTTCGGATACCACGAGGTCTTCCACGCGCTCGTCATCGCGGCGGCGGCCTGCCACTTCGCGGTGGTCCTCCCAGTCGTGCGCGCGCTT
>MEMX01000136.1:2176-7963 GCA_001768075.1 Anaeromyxobacter sp. RBG_16_69_14
GGGATCGGCGCTCCGCTCGCGATAGAGTTCACAGTCAGTAAGCAGTGATAATTGCATATTGTCACCGGTAGCTAAATCATCAATAGTTTCACCAGATTATCCGTGAATTCAACCATTTCCAAGACTGCGTCGAGGAGAACGTCAAGACCCCTCCTCCCCTCCCATTTGCGATCAGTCGGCGTGAGCGGTGAACAGCCTCTTGGCGGAGGCGCCGCCCCCCGCGATGGCGTGCCGCGCGCGCGTAGCAGTCCTGGTTTGAACTGGACATGTTGAGGGGGCACGCGATGGCCACCGCTCGGCCAGCAGCGCGGCCTCTTCGAGATCGTGCGTGCCGAGAGATGGCCGGCGCTCCGCGCCGAGCCCAGCGCAGGGGAGCCATACCCAAAGGAGTTCGGAAGCCAACACCACGAATCCGCGAGGTGAGAGGAGTCGCGCCGCCGTGAGCAGGGCCACCTGGATCATGCGGATCGGCGCGAAGTACCGGGTCGGAGAGAAGGGCCAGAAGAAGGCGACGCCAAGGCCGCCGTTCGTGAACGCATCGAGCACGCCGTGCGACGCGGTCGCCGCGAACAGGAACGCGAACGTGGCCATGCGCCCCGAACGAAGGAGGCGATGGCAGCCGGCGCCCAGGAGAGCCACCAGGGCCGCGAACGCGAGCGAATGGCTGAATCCACGGTGCCCGAGTTGTGCCGCGTAAGGGATGCCGAAGCGGAACGCGACGACGTCGAGATCGGGCAGCGCGGACGCGACAACCACCGCCGCGACGAGCCGGGACGACACGGCGGAGCGCCCCCAGCCCGATGCTGATGGCGAGGGGAACAGCCGGGTGAGAGAGCGCGGTCGGCATGGCGTCGCCACAAGAGGTGACCACAGTTCCCGGTCAGGGTCGAGATGACCGCGGTGGTAATCGTGTAGCGTCGGGCCATGAGGGCGCTGACCTACGATCGCTATGGTCCGAGCGACGTGCTCGTGGTCCGCAAGGTCGCAACGCCGCGGCCCGATCCACGCGAGGTTCTCGTCCGCGTGCGGGCCGCGGCGCTGAACCCGAAGGACATCTTCATCCGCAAGGGGCGCTTCCGCCTGCTCAGCGGGAGGCAGTTCCCGAAGATCGTGGGCCTTGACTTCGCGGGTGAGGTTGTCGAATTGGGACAGGGTACGCGTGCCCATGCCCCCGGTGAACGGGTCTTCGGCTTCTTGAACCACTGGTCGGCCATCCGGGGTACGGTCGCAGAATACGTCGCCGCGCCAGGCCGCCAGCTTGCGGCCATGCCGCGCAGCAGCTCGTTCGAGGAGGCCGCGGCCATCCCTCTCGCCGGCTCGACGGCGCTCCAGGCGCTGCGCGATCTCGCCCGAGTTCGCCCAGGCGATCGGGTGTGCATCCACGGAGCCTCTGGCGGCGTCGGCACGTTCGCCGTCCAGATCGCGAAGATCTTCGGCGCGCACGTCACGACCACTTCCGGCGCGGCCAGCCGCACGCTCTGCCTGGACCTCGGCGCAGACGAGGCTCTCGACTACACCGCGACCGATGCGTTCTCGGGCGGCCGCGTCTTCCGAGTCGTCTTGGACGTCTTCGGGAACCTCTCGCTTTCGAGGGTCCGCCAGGCGCTCGCCTCGGGCGGCGTCTACATCACCACCGTCCCGTCGCCGCGCATCCTCGTGGACACAGCCATGACTCTTGTCGGTTCCCCCCGTGCACGGCTGGTGGTCGTTCGATCTCGGACTGCCGATCTCGTGTCGCTCGCGCGCTTCATCGAGGACGGACGCCTGCGGCCGCACCTCGACCGCGTCGTCCCGCTCGCGAACGCCGCAGAGGCTGTGCGCCACCTCGAAACCTGGCACGCACACGGGAAGGTCGTGGTCCGAATCGAGTAGGCGTCACGATCCGTCGCCGCGCCTCTTGGTCCGCGGGCTGTAGCGGAGGATCTCATCGACGACACCGCTCGCCTCGCCGATCGCCTGCCCAAGCGAGAGCGGCGTCCCGCACCTCCCCAGCTGCGAGCCACTCGCGGCACCATGGAGCGATAGCCGCCATCGCACCTTCGCCGACGGGCAAGCGCACATTCGCTGCCGTACGGTTGCTTTGCGAATTGTTCGCGAAGGTGCGCATCGGCACCCGGCGTGCCTTCGGCGAGTAGCATTCCCTCCATGAGCAGCTCCGCTTTGCGGATCGCGCTTCCTCTAGCCGCCGCCTTCCGCGCCCGCCGCGCCGCGCCGCTCCTCGCGCTGATCGCAGGCTGCGCCGTCGGCCCCGATTTCGTGCGGCCGGGCCTGCCGGAGCGGGCCGCCTGGGCGGCTACCGCCCAGGGGACGAGCGGCGCGACTGCCGACGAGCCGGCGCTCGCGCGCTGGTGGTCCCGCTTCGACGACCCGGTCCTGACGGCCCTCGTGGAGCGATCCTCCGGCTCCAACCTCGACCTGCTCCAGGCCCGCGCCCGGCTCCGCGAGGCGCGCGCCCGCCGCGGCAGCGCCGCCGCCGATCTGGCGCCGATGGTCACGGGCTCCGGATCCGCAGCGCGTACGCGGTCGAGCGTCGAGCCGGATACCCGCGCGACCGTCAACCTCTTCCAGGTCGGACTCGACGCGAGCTGGGAGATCGATCTCTTCGGCGGCACCCGGCGCGCCGTGGAGTCGGCGTCGGCGACCGAGCAGGCCGCGGTCGAGGACGTGCGGGACGTACGGGTGAGCCTGGTCGCCGAGGTGGGGCTCACCTACCTGGATCTGCGCACCACCGAGTCCCGGCTTGCGCTGGCCCGCCAGAACCTCGCCACCCTCCAGGAGACGGCCGACCTCACCCACTGGCGGGCCGATGCGGGGCTGACGACCCAGCTCGACGCCGAGCAGGCCCGCGCGAATCTGGAGGCACAGCGGGCGGCAGTCCCGCCGCTGGAGCGAGATCTGGTGAAGGACCGGAACGCGCTGGCGGTGCTGCTCGGGCTGCAGCCGGGGGCGCTCGACGCCCAGCTACAGGCCGCCCGTCCCGTCCCCTTGGTCGCACGGGCGGTGGCAGTCGGCGTTCCGGCCGATACGCTGCGCCGCCGGCCGGACGTGCGCCGTGCCGAGCGGAAACTAGCGGCCCAGACGGCACAGGTGGGCGTGGCTCAGGCGGCTCGCTTCCCGGCGCTCACGCTCTCCGGCTCCATAGGCCTGGAGTCGCTCACCGCCGGCAGTCTGCTCGAGTCGGGCGCCGTCACCTCCTCGCTCGGGGCCGGGCTGCTCGCCCCAATCTTCAACGCCGGCAAGCTAGCGCGCGCCGTCGAGGTCCAGGACGCGCTGCGCGAGCAGTCCCTCCTCGCCTACCGGGCGGCGGTGCTGACGGCGCTGCGGGAGGTCGAGAACGCGCTCGTCACCTTCGACCGGGAGCAGGTGCGCCGCAGCGCGCTCACCAGGGCCACAGATGCGGCCCGCCAGGCGGCCAGTCTTGCCCGCGACCAGTACGAGGCAGGCCTGATCGCCTTCACTTCCGTCCTCGACGCCGAGCGGACCCTCCACGCGTTCCAGGACTCTCTCGCCACGAGCGAGGGCGAGGTCGGCGCCACCCTCATCCGGCTCTACAAGGCTTTGGGCGGCGGCTGGTCGCCGGGCGATCGGGCCAAGACGGGGGCCACCCCGGCCAGCCAGGAGACACCATGACCGAACCGGCCCGCGCCACCGTCCCATCCGACCTCACCGAGCAACTGGGCCTCGACGCCGGCGCGGCCGGCCGGCACCCATGGCGCCGCTGGCTCCTCCTGGGCGGCGCAGCGGCGCTCCTCCTCGGCCTGCTGGCCCTCTCGCTCCGCGGCGGCAACGGGCAGGTCCGCTACCGGACCGAGCCGGCGCGGCGCGGCACGCTCACCGTGGTGGTAAGCGCCACCGGCACTCTCCACCCGACCAACCAGGTAGACGTCGGCAGCGAGCTCTCTGGCGTCGTCCGCTCGGTCGAGGCGACCTACAACCAGCGGGTCGTGAAGGGTCAGGTGCTCGCCCGGCTCGACACCACCAAGCTCGAGGCGCAGGCGGCGCAGTACCGGGCCGCGCTCGCCTCGGCCCAGGCCAAGGTGTCCCTGGCCAAGGCCACGGTCGAGGAGAATCGGCTGAAGCTCGAGCGGCTCGAGCAGGTCCGCGACCGCTCGGGCGGCAAGGTCCCGGCGCCGGCCGATCTCGACGCGGCCGTCGCTGCGCTGGAGCGCGCCCGGGCCGATCTGGCCTCCGCCCAGGCGTCGGTGACGCAGGCCCGTGCCACCCTCGAAGCCACCGTGGTCGATCTCACCAAGGCAGTCGTCCGCTCGCCAGTCAACGGCGTCGTGCTGAAGCGCTCCATCGAGCCGGGCCAGACCGTGGCCGCGACCCTGGAGTCGCCGGTGCTCTTCATCGTCGCCGAGGACCTGCGCCGGATGGAGCTGCGGGTGGACGTGGACGAGGCCGACGTGGGCCGAGTCAAGGCGGGGCAGCCTGCGCGCTTCACGGTCGACGCCTTCCCCGACCGCACCTTCTCGGCCCAGGTTGCCCAGGTGCGGCTCGGCGCCACCACCACCAGCGGAGTGGTCACCTACACGACGGTGCTGGCGGTAGACAATGACGACCTGGCCCTCTTCCCGGGCATGACCGCGACTGCCGAGGTGGTGGTGGAGCGCGACGAGGACGCCCTGCTGGTCCCGGTGGCCGCCCTCCGCTTCACGCCGCCCCGCGCCACCGCCGGTCAGCAGGAATCGGGCAGCTTCATCGAACGGCTCATGCCCCGCCCGCCGCGCCAGGCCGGCAAGGAGCCGGCCGCGGCCGTGGCCGGCTCCCAGGTCCACGTCCTGCGCGCCGGTGCGCCCGTGGCGGTCCCGGTCACCACCGGCTCGAGCGACGGCCAGGTCACCCGGATCACCGGCGGCGACCTCGCCCCGGGCATGGAGGCAGTGGTCGCCGCAACCGGGGCGACGCCATGATCGCGGCCGCGCCGGGGGCCACACCAGCCATCCCGCTCATCGAGCTCAGCGCCGTGACCAGGGTCTACGGCACGGGGCTGGCGGCGGTTGCGGCGCTGCGGGGTGTAGACTTACGGATCGACCGCGGTGACTTCGTGGCGGTCATGGGGCCGAGCGGCTCGGGCAAGTCGACCGCCCTCAACATCCTCGGCTGCCTCGACGTGCCGACGGGCGGCAGCTACCGCTTCGCCGGTGTCGACGTGGGCCGGCTGACCCGCGATCAGCGGGCCAGGCTGCGCCGATTCCAGCTCGGCTTCGTTTTCCAGGGATTCAACCTCCTGGGCCGGACATCGGCGCTGGAGAACGTCGAGCTGCCGATGATCTACCGGGGGATCCCGGCCGCCCGCCGCCGGATGGCCGCCCGGGAGGCGCTCGCAGCGGTGGGGCTGGCCGGCTGGGAGGACCACACCCCCGGTGAGCTGTCCGGCGGCCAGCAGCAGCGGGTGGCCATCGCCCGGGCCATCGTCACGGCGCCGACGGTCTTGTTCGCCGACGAGCCGACGGGGAACCTCGACACCGCCCGTTCACGCGAGGTTATGACCCTGCTGCGGGGCCTCAACGACGAGAGGGAGCTCACCATCGTCATGGTCACCCACGAGCCGGACGTCGCCGCCTTCGCCCGGCGGACGGTCCACTTCGTCGACGGCCTGGTCCAGTCGGACCGGCCCAACTAAGGAGGCGGCCCGATGCTGATGCTCTGGAACGCCCTGCAGCTCGCGCTTCGCGCCCTGCGCCGCAACGTGCTCCGCTCCTTCCTCACCATCCTGGGCGTGGTCATCGGCGTGGCCGCGGTCATCGTCATGGTGACAGTCGGCAGCGGCGCCACCGCCCAGGT
>MEMX01000136.1:8103-11511 GCA_001768075.1 Anaeromyxobacter sp. RBG_16_69_14
CGCGCTCTCGGCGAACAGCAGCGTCACCGCCATCGCCGGCAATGCCAACTGGACCACGACCGTCACGGGCTCGGACGACCGGCTCTTCCGGATCCGGAACATGAAGGTCGATGCGGGCCGCACCTTCACCGACTCCGAGGTCCGCTCCGGCACGGCCGTCTGCGCCATCGGCGCGACCGTCGCACACGAGCTCTTCGGCGGCGGGTCGCCGATCGGAGAGCGCGTGCGGCTAGGGAAGCTCTCCTGCCAGGTGATCGGACTGCTCCAGGCCAAGGGGCAGTCGTCGATGGGGCAGGACCAGGACGACCTGGTGGTGGTGCCGCTGCGGACCTTCCAGCGGCGCATCTCCGGCAAGACCGACGTTTCCATGCTCCAGGTCTCGGTCCGTGAGGGAACCTCGACCGACGCCGCGCGCACCGATGTGCAGCGGGTCATGCGTGAGCGGCGCCACGTCTCGGGGCTCAAGGTAGACGACTTCCAGGTGATCGACCTGAAGGAGATCGCCCGCACCCTGACCGGCACCACCCAGCTCCTCACCGCGCTCCTCGGAGCGGTGGCGGCGGTGAGCCTGCTGGTGGGCGGGATCGGGATCATGAACATCATGCTGGTGTCCGTGACCGAGCGGACCCGCGAGATCGGCGTCCGTCTCGCCATTGGCGCGCTGGAGCGCGAGGTGCTGGCCCAGTTCCTGGTGGAGGCAATAGTCCTCTCCAGCTTCGGCGGGCTCGTCGGGGTCGTGCTCGCCCTGCTCGCCTCCTGGGGACTTACCTCGCTCCTGGGCGTGCCCTTCATCTTCATGCCGGGGACGGTGGCCCTGGCCTTCCTCTTCTCCGCCAGCATCGGCGTCGTCTTCGGCTATGTCCCCGCCCGGAGCGCCGCCCGGCTCGACCCCATCGAGGCGCTGCGCCACGAATAGGTGGACGGAGCCCGTTGCGACACGCAGCCGCACTCCGAGGGTGGCGCCCTGCCCGGGTGACCCTCCTTTGGCGCCGTACCGCAGGGGCAGCCCAATAGACACCTAATCCTATGACGGCACCATGACACGCAGAGCGGAGGCTGGGAGCGTCACCACTCATTACAGGAGGGAAACGAGATGTCTTCCAGAGGTCTTGCTGTTCTCAGCCGATCTGCGATCGCGGACGTTCTCGGCTCGGGCAGGCGCCTTCTGGTGCAAGGCGCGATGGGGCTGCACTCCTCCGACGGCCTGGCCGGCAAGGTTGCGGCTGCGCGGAGCGGGCGGTTTGCGTGCGTCGGCACGATTTCAGGCGTCTGCAAGACTCCCGAGATGCTGCGCGCCGAGTTACGACGAGCGCGGGCCGAGGCGCCCGGCGGCTACGTCGGTGTGAATCTCATGGCGGCCATCAACCACGAGGACTTCGCGGATCTGGCCCGGGTGTCGATCGAGGAGGGCGCCAGCTTTGTCGTCCAGGGGGCGGGGATCTCGCGCGAGATCGTCCGCTGGTGCCGCGAGGCCGGTACGCCGTTCGCAGGCATCGTCTCCTCGGGGCGGCTGGCCGCGATGTACGAGAAGTGGGGTGCCGAGTTCCTGGTGGCTGAGGGCGCCGAGGCGGGCGGACACATCGGCGACATCGAGCTGCCGCTGGCGTCACTGGTCGAGGAGGTGCTGGACCACTCGTCGCTGCCGGTGGTAGCCGCCGGCGGTGTCGATGGGAAGGACATTGCGAGGTATCTCGCGATGGGAGTTGCCGGCGTCCAGCTCGCGACGCGCTTCATCGCTTGCAGCGACGGCGATGCTCACCCTGTCTTCAAGGAGATGCACCTCGGCAAGGACGACCAGGACGTCGTCGTCATCACGAGCTGCGTCAAGGGCATGAAGGCGCGCGCCGTGCGGAACGCCTTCACCGACGCGCTCGCCGCGGGCGAGCACTTCCCGCCGCGTTCCAAGGCGTGGTTCTTCGGCAGCGCTGGTTACCGGGGCCGCAGAAAGCCCTGCATCGAATGCCTCGCGCAGGGCATCTGCAAGTGCCAGGGGAGCGGCTTCCGAGAGAGTTTCTGCATCCAGGACGCCCTGCTGCGCGCGGTGAAGCTGGGGGATACCAGGAGCGGTCTCTTCTACACGGGACAGAGCGTCACGCGAATTCCGGAACAGAGCATCGCAGAGCTGAAGTCCGTCCAGGAGCTCGTGTCGGACATCGAGGATGGCCTCGCGCAATGGGAGCAGCTGCACGGGAGTCTTTCCAGCCTTCCAGACGGGGGGCATCGGACTGGCGCCGTGGGCTCACCGGGTAGCCGGAGCGGGAGCCGCTGCGGCGACGGTGCATCCGGTACGCGGCTTCGTAAGGGCGCATCGACGTTGTAGCCGCGTCGCGTTGGTCGGCGCCTTGGTCGGACGGTTTGCTCGGCAGGCAAATCGGAAATAGGATAGGGTCTCCTATGCTCCGAGGAGTCGTACGAATGCGCCGTCTCGCAACCACTTCCATCGACGACGTTGTTGAGAGTACCGTTCGCGACGTCATCGCTCGCGCCGCAGGATCCATCGCTACGGCCATCGCCCAGATGGCCGCAGCGGAGCTGGAGGAGCAGCTCTCGCTGACGAACGGGCTCGCCCGTCGTCCCATCCGTGCTGCACGACCTCGGCCGCGCAGGGAAGAGCTGACGAAGTGGGTGGCAGACGTCCGGGCCCGGCGCGTCCCCAACTTCGTAATCGAGCTGACCGGCGGGCTCGACACGAAGAAGAAGATCGTCGCGAGGTATGGTGCGAACGCGGCGTTCGAGAAGGGGAAGCCTGCCCCGAAGCCAAAGTAGGCAGACCGCCAGCCGAGCCGGACGCACCTGTGCATGGGCCCAGGTCCACGACGGCGCGCAGCTTCGGTGCGCCAGCTTGGCTCGCGCTCTTGGCGCTGCTGGCGGCCGTTCCCGTTCGCGCCGCCGAGTTCGAGCGCCTGGCGGTGACCGAAGACGCAGGTACCTATCGCATCGAGGCCTTGCTCTCCGTCAACGCTCCCCCCGAGGCGGTGGTCAGGGCATTGCTCGACTTCGAGGCTCAGAGGGAGATCGCGCCTCCCATCCGCGAAATCAAGATCATCGGAACCGTGCCTGACGGCGGTTGGCTCGTACACATCGTGACGGAGATCTGCATCGGCCCGTTCTGCAGGGACGTGAAGCAGGTGCAGGTCGTCCGCTTCCAGCCGCCCAACCGGGTCAACTCCGAAGCAGTACCAGACAGGGGCGACGTCAAGTCTGCACACACGGCTGTCGAGGTTTCCGGGAAGGACGGGCAGGCGCGCATCCAGCTCGAGTGCACCGTGCGCCCCTCGAGGAGGCGGCCGTTCTTCGTGCCGAAGGGATGGGTGCTGAACGCGCTCCGGCGCCAGGCGCGAGAGAGCGCTACCGGGCTGGAGGCACTGGCAGCGCGGCTCGCCTCGCAGATGCCGCCCTCCAGACCGG
>MEMX01000136.1:11543-14870 GCA_001768075.1 Anaeromyxobacter sp. RBG_16_69_14
ACGCCGACGGGGCCACGGCCGGCGTGCTCGGCTGGCGCCCGCAGCCGCGACCTCGAGGTCAAGCTCAACGTCTTGACCTGGATTCACCCGCCAGCGAGATGGCCAGCGCGGCGGCGCCATCCACTGCCGCGGCCACCCCCGGCGACAGCCCTTTGCGGTAGCTGCTCGGCCGCCCGATGGCCACTCCGACCACGGAGATGCGCGGCGCCATCGACTCCGGGTAGAGCGCGCGGGCGGTCGCGATGGCCTCACCGACCCCCAGACCATGGCTCGAGACCGTGCTGCGCGCGTCCAGCGCCTCCGGCGCCATCTCGCACACCTCGCCCGCTGGCTCGCCGAGCAGCCCGTCGACGAGCACCACGGGGTCCGGCGTGGCCAGCAACCAAAGCAGGTCCGTCGCGTCCGCCGCCACGCACAGCTCGACGCCGCCGGGAACGCTGGCGCGCAACCGCTCGAGCACCGCCAGCCCCACGCCGTCGTCGCCAGCGGCAGGCTGGCCGAGGGCGATGATGCGAGCGCCCATCAGCCCCTCTCGACCTTCAGCATCAGAAAGTGCGTCGCGCAGGAGATGCAGGGGTCGTGGTTGCGCACCGCCTGCTCCGCGAGGTGCGTCGCCTCGGCGGCAGGCAGCTCCGCAAGGCGCGGCGCCAGCTCAGCCAGGTCCTGCTCGATGGCTGCCTGGTTCTGCGCCGTCGGGGGGACGATCCTGGCGTCCTGGATGAGGCCGCCGTCGTCCACGGTGTAGCGATGGTAGAGCGCGCCGCGCGGCGCCTCGGTGCAGCCGTAGCCAGTGGCGGCGCGCCGCGGCGCCTCGACGAACGGCCGCCCGGGCGGCCGGTACGCCTCGACGATGCGCGCCGCCTCGTCGAACGCGTGGACCATCTCCACGCAGCGGACCAGGAGCGCCCGGAATGGGTTCCGGCAGGGCGGGCGCAGGCCGACTTCCTCCGCCGCCCGGCGCGCCACCTCCGACAAGTGGTCGAAGTCGAGGTTGAAGCGCGCCAGCGGACCGCACAGGTAGGCGCCGCGCCCGCGCACCGTCGAGCGAAGCGCCGTCGACCAGGGGACCTGCTCCTCCACGAAGTGGTCGTCGTACTGGCGTACTTCGATATCCAGCCCGCAGCTCGACGCGATGCGCCCCTCGCACATCGGGTACTCGCCGGGGTGTCGCAGCGCCACGAACTCGTAGTCCCGCTCCAGCGGTGGAAACGGAAGCTTCGCCAGCTCGACCAGTGTCTCCCGCGCCGCCTCGCGCCCCCAGGTCAGCTCGGGCAGCAGCGCGGTCACCTCTTCGCGCGGCGGAGCGCGGTAGAAGCCGCCCACGCGCACGTTGACCGGATGGATCTCTCGCCCGCCCAGCGCGGCGACCACCGCGTTGCCGGCCCGCTTCATCCGCAGGCCCCGCCGCACCAGCCCCGGGTGATCCTTCGCCATCGCCGGCGCGTCCGGCACGCCGAAGAGGTCGGGCAGCTGGAGCAGGAAGACGTGCAGGGCGTGGCTCTCGATCCACTCGCCGGAATAGAGCAACCGGCGCAGCGCCCGCACCGGCCCGTCGACGGCGATGCCCAGGGCATCCTCGATCGCCTGGCAGGCCGACAGCTGGTAGGCGACGGGACAGATGCCGCAGATGCGCGAGGTGATGTCCGGCGCTTCGAGCTGCGAGCGGCCGCGCAGGAGCGCCTCGAAGAAGCGCGGCGGCTCGAAGATGCGCAGCTCCACGGAGGCGGCGCGGCCGCCGCGGAGCTTGAGCGTGAGCGCGCCCTCGCCCTCGACGCGCGCCAGGTAGTCGACGCGGATCGTCCTAGTCCTCTCGGTCATGCGCCTCCCCCTCGGCGCGGAACGCCGGGGCGCCGGCGTTGAAGCTGCGGAAAGCCGCCACCAGATCGGCCTCGCCGCAGCCGAGCTGGACGAAGGCGCGCGACAGCGACGGCGCGTTGAGGGGCGTCTCCATCGGACCGTAGCAGCCGTAGCATCCGCGGTGGTGGTGGGGGCAGAGCGCGCCGCAGCCGGCGTGGGTGACCGGGCCCATGCAGGGCGTACCGTGGGCGACCATCACGCACACGTGCAAGCGGCGCTTGCACTCCAGGCACACGCTGTGCGCTGCGACGGCGGGGCGGCGGCCGTTCAGGAATGCGCTGATCACCTCCAGCAGCTGCCGCTTGTCGATGGGGCAACCGCGCAGCTCGAAGTCGACGGGGACGTGGTCGGCGATCGCCGTGGAGGTCGCGAGGGCGTCGATGTGCTCCGGTCTGGCGTAGACGAGTGAGAGGAAGCCCTCTACGCGGCAAAAGTTCCGCAGCGCCTGGATGCCTCCTGCCGTGGCGCAGGCGCCGATGGGGACGAGGCGGCGCGAGGCCCGGCGCACGGCGACGATACGCTCGGCGTCCTTCCGCGAGCTCACCGACCCCTCCACGAGCGACAGGTCGTATTTCCCGCGCAGCGCCGTGGACGTCGCCTCCTTGAAGTAGGCGATCTCGACCGCGGCGGCTATCTCCAGCAGCTCGTCCTCGCAGTCGAGGAGGCTGAGCTGGCAGCCGTCGCAGCTCGCGAACTTCCACACCGCCAGCCGGGGTCGACGGCGGCTCATCAGACCTCCCGGACGTGGATGAGCTCCGCAACGCGGTCGTAGCGCAGCACCGGGCCATCCTTGCAGACGAAGTGGGGGCCGAGCTGGCAGTGGCCGCAGAGGCCAAGGCCGCACTTCATGTCGCGCTCGAGCGACACGAAGATGCGCTCGCTTGCCACCCCTAGCCGCTCCAGGTCGCGGACCGTGAAGCGCATCATCACCTCCGGGCCGCACACCATGGCCATCGTCGAGCCGCTGGACACCTTCACCCGGGCGAGCAACGTCGGAACGACGCCCACCGGTCCGGCCCACCCCGGTCCAGTCCGATCGACGATCACGCGCGCCTCGACCTCGCGGCGGGCGCACCAGCGCTCCAGCTCGCGCCGGTACAGGAGCTCACCGGGCGAGCGAGCGCCGTAGAGGATCGCGACCCGGCCGTAGCGCTCACGGTGACGCAGCAGGTGGTAGATCGCGGGGCGCAGCGGCGCCAGCCCGAGACCGCCCGCCACGACCAACACGTCGCGCCCTCGTGCCTCGTCGAGCGGCCAGCCATTGCCGAAGGGGCCGCGCACACCGATGCTCCTGCCGCGGCGGAGCGCGCACATGGCGCGGGTCACCGCTCCCACCGCCCGGACGGTGTGCAGGAGCCGCTCCGGCCGGGCGGGATCTCCGCTGACGGAGATCGGCACCTCGCCGACCCCGAAGACGTACAGCATGTTGAACTGGCCCGGCGCGAAGCGGAAGCCGTCAGCTGGCGCGTC
>MEMX01000136.1:15016-23417 GCA_001768075.1 Anaeromyxobacter sp. RBG_16_69_14
GTAGACCTCATAGAGCATCAGCTTGGCGAGCGCGTAGCCGAGGTCGTGGTCCTGTTCCATCTTCTCCCGCAGGCAGCGCCCGTCGAAGGCGAGGGCCGCCACCGGCTCCACGGCGCGGGCGTCCAGCTGCCATCGATAGGGTGGAAAGAGCCAGGCCCAACCGACCACCTCGCCCTCACCGCAGGACTGCAGCTGGAATGGACCGCTGCCCGGGACGTTCACTTCCAGCGCCACCCGACCCTCGCGCAGGAGGTAGAAGGCGGACGCCTCGTCGCCTTCCCTGAAGACGAACTCGCCCGGGGAGAAGCGGCGGTTGGCCGCGCAGCCGGCGAGGAAACGGATTCTCTCGTCCGAGAGGCCGGAGAGGAACGGATGCTTTCGCAGGAGCGGCTCGAGCGTCTCCACTAGTGCACCTCCTTCGGCTCGGTGCCGGCACGGATCGCCGCCACCTCCTCGGTGAGGTCGATCCCGACCGGGCACCAGGTGATGCAGCGTCCACACCCCACGCATCCGGACATGCCGAACTGATCGATCCACCACGCAACCTTGTGCGTCAGCCACTGGCGGTAGCGGGACTTGATGGACGTGCGCACCGGGCCGCCGTGGAGATGGGAGTGATCGAGGGTGAAGCAGGAGTCCCAGCAACGCACGCGCTCCGCCTCCACGCCGGCGAGGTCGGTGGTGTCCTCGACGGTGGCGCAGAAGCACGTCGGGCAGACCAAGGTGCAATTCGCGCACGCGAGGCAGCGACCCGCGACCTCTTCCCAGCGCGGGTGCTCCAGGTTGCGCAACAAGGCGTCGCGCACACCCTCCGCACGGAGGGCGCGCCCCATTCGGCCGGCGGCGGCCTCCACCACAGCGTCCGCGTCCCGCGCCTCCCCCTCGTCCGCCGGAGCGTGGCGAACGCGCCCGAGCAAGGCGGCGCCCGCCTCGCTCCCCGCCTCGACGACGAAGCGGTGGCGCCCCTCGAGCAACTCGGTCAGCGCGAGGTCGAAGCCGTACCGGGCGCGCGGTCCCGTGCCCATGGAGGCGCAGAAGCAGGTGCCGCCCGGGGTTCCGCATTGCACCGCCACCACGAAGGTACCGCGCCGGCGCGCCGCATAGTCCGGGTCGACGTGGCGCTCGCCGAGGAAGATGCGGTCATGGATGGCGAGCGCGGAGAGGTCACAGGCGCGCGCGCCGACGAGGGCGAGCCGGGGTGGAGCGCGGTCCTCCTCGAGGACGAGGGAATTGCCACCCTCGAACCGGCCGTGCCACAGCCGCGCCGCAGGGGCGAAGAAGGATTGCTTCCACGACTGAGGACCGGCGGCGTAGCCGAACAACGCTCCGTCATCGCGACGACGCAGGCGGTAGGTTCCAGCCTCCTGCTCGCTGGTCCAGCCGGCGGGCAGATCCTCGACGCCCTGGATCTCGGCGTGGACGATGGCACCGTCGCGAACGGTCGGCCCGATGAGGCGATGGCCCTCCGCGCGCAACGCAGTCATCAGATTCGGGAGGTGCTCCCGCTCCACGACGACGCGCTGCCCGATATGGGTCATCCCCCGGCGTTCGTGCATCGCACGTTCCGCGCGACTTGCCGCTGACTGACAGCGAATCGCATCAGCACCTGGCGCGATCGGGAGATCTCCGTGCGGGGCGTTCGCACGCGAATGTCACGGGAAACAGGGAGTGTTGTTCGGCATCAATTCTCCGCGGCAAGCGCAGCTATTGCGCCTTCGGATGGCAATACGCAAATGCCGCGCACTCCGGGGCGCACTCCGGGCTGCACTCCGGAAGCGAAGACACCCTACAATCAAGGCATCCCGCACAGGTATGACCGCAGCGAAGGCGTCCCGCCCAGCCTGAAGAACCAAAGCCCCACGGTAGCCGCGATCGCACCCGAGCAACCGAAGCCCGTAAGGGTGATCCCCGCGCCCGGCGTGTTCGCGTAGAAGGGGAGAACACGAACCCAGGAGGTCGTCATGCCCGTGTACGAGTACTTCTGCAGGAAATGCGAGAAGCCGTTCACCGCCACGATGCACGTTGCCGAGCATGAGACCGAGGTCCCCGAGTGCCCGACGTGCGGGCGCAAGGAGGAGGTCGAGCGCTGGATGTCGAGCTTCACCGCCAAGACGAGCCGCAAGTCGACCGGCTACTGATAGCGCATGCCACATGAACTGACGCTCGAGATGGGGGGCGCGCCCGTCGCACATCGAACCTGCTCGTAAGCGACAAGCGGGCGCTCACCTGGCGGCAAGGAGGCCGTCCGGTGGGCGCCCGTCGATGATCCGCGGCTGGCGCTCCAGTGGGAGCGGGATGAGAACACGCCCACCTGCCGAACCGCCTATACTTGCTCAACCATATACAGGAATCGGTAGAAATCGCACATATTGCTCATGCATTCTTCCATCCTGCTGTCATACAGATACATGTTACCCTCTTCCTCGAACTGCGTCTTCAATTCCGACAAGACCTGCTTTCTCAATTCCCAATGCTTGTTGTTTTCCGCGGTAAAATCAATAGCCCTATAACTCAGACTCAGCCTGTCCAGCACCGCTCCAAGCTGCGAGCACCTCACGGGGTCGGCGCCAGGACAATCTTCCAGGTCAGGGTCGACATGATAGAACATGTACATCGACCCTTTGGGTTTCAATATCTTGACCATTTGTCTTACGGTATTCTCTAGATCCTTGACAAAATACAGTGTGTCAATAGATATCACTGCGTCAAAGGCACCATCCGGGTAATCCAGGTTCTCCATGTTCCTTGTTTCAAAGACGACCCTGTTCCTCTTGTCCTTCGTCCTGGCGCTGGCGTGTTCGATTGCTTCCACCGAGATGTCTATCCCGGTGATTCGGCATTGCGTCATATCCGATATGTATTCGGTGATGAGACCCGTGCCGCTTCCCAGTTCCAGCACGAGGGTATCCTTGTTCAACCTCGACACCTCGATGAGTCTGTCGAGTTGATTCATGTCCAGCATGCCATGCTGGCAGAAGTCCTGGCCGTACACCTTCCTGCACAGCTCGGAATGCGCCTTGCTGTCCTTCGCTCTTCTGTAGAATTCGTTGTAGAAATGCTGAATCTTCTCAACGTGCACATGGCCAACAAAATCATGCAGACTTCTCTCTGAGTCGAATTCGTCGATCATGGACATTCTCTCCGGTTCATCTCTCCTGTGCGAGAAGGGAAATCGCGGGCAGCGAAGTGAGGGATCCGTGCGACCCGCGCGATCGCGACCCGCATCATGACCCGCATCAGTTCAAGGACGCAAGTCGCGATCCGCGCCTCCCCATCGCGTTTGAGCTGATGCCGGTGACGCGCGGCGATCTCTTCCGGCGAGAGCGGCCAGCTGTGGACAGCACTTCGTCTTCGACCACGATCGGCGCTAGGAGGAAGGTGAGTTGACGCGGAGAACTCCCGCAGGATGTCGAGCGACTCCAGAAGTCTTGGGCTGCGCAGCGCGCCTGGTTCGGGCGCGCCAGTGCCTCGTCACGAACCTCTGGAACGCGAAGCTCATCGCGAGCACGGCGACCCCGACCGCGATGGCCGCCCCGACCCCGAGCCGAGGTCCAATCCACGCGGCCAGACCCGGGAAGCTGGACCAGCCGTACACGATGGGAACGTGAATCGCGTATACCCACAGCGATGCTCGCCCGAGCGGCGCGAGTCGGCTGGCAAGGGCGGGGGGCACGGACGACAGGGACGCGAGGAGCACCAGCACCACCCCCACCCGGTGCAGATGGAGTACCGGGTCCTCTGGAGGCAAGCTACCTACTCCTGTCAAGCAGGTGGCCAGCACGAGTCCACCACCTGCCACGCCCCTCGCGATCGCGCCGGCCCGGCCCGGCGGCGCGAGGAGTCCCATGGCACCACCCACGAAGAAATAGGCAGCCCAGGGGAAGACCGGAAATGGCGAGGTCCCGCCCCCAGCCTGGAAGAGGGCCATGGCGATGGGTGGGACTGGCAGCGCAGAGACCGGGGTTCGTGGTCCCGCTCCCAGTACGCTGGCGAGCGCGGCGAGGGCAAGCAAGACGATGGCCTTCCCGCGACCGCTCCAGGGGAGCGCCAGCACGAGGGAACTCACGAGAAGCGCTATGGCGATGGCGTGGAGCGCGTCGAAGGCGAGCAGGTGTGCCCAGACCTCTCGATCGCCGGCGAGGAGCCGATCCAGCCCCCACCCTGGCCAGTGGAGTGCGTACCCGATCCCGAAGAGGAGCAGCACCCGCCGCAGTCTACCCCGTACCATGGCGAGGCCGCCTACGCCGCTCCGCCCGATGGCGACGGCTCCCGACCATCCAGCGACGATCATGAAGAGAGGCGCAGTGAACCCGCGGGCATTCCAGTAGGCGGCCACCGCCGGTGTCGCGCGCGCTGCCTCCGAGAGCAGCGCGTCGAGGGTGTGCCCCATCACCATCGCCACCACGCCCAGCGCGCGGGCGGTGTCCATCGCGGAGATGCGTCGGAGCGGGGCTACCGGGGCGGCAGCCGGGGCATGGGGACCAGGCGAGGAGGCCCGAGAGGAGACGAACGTGAACAGACGCCGCACCGCATGGCGCGCAATGTATCCAGAATCGATCTTCACCGGATTCGCCATTTTCAGGATCGCCGCGGGTTTGCGCGAGCCACTCGACATGTCTGGTTCGGCGCTTCGCGCGTTCCGAGTGGCGGCCCGACCGGTCGCAGAAGGCAGAGGAGCGCTGCGAGCCACCGTACAACCCTTGTTCGCAGAACCTAAGTCCAGGAGCCCGACTCCCTCAACTGAATCGGGTGCGCCGTTCCCGCAGGGTCCGAACGCAGGCGCGATGACGCAGTGCGCCTCAGCCACCGCGAAGCCCTGGTCTCCGGGCACTGGCCGCCTTGGGAGGGATCGAGCGGTTCGTGAGACACGTCACCGCAACTCCCTGTTGCGCTCCGGTTGAATTCGTGGTCCGGATGGGGGTCCTGCTATATCGCCAGGCTCCACCCGCCGGCCACCGACCGAGATGCTCTCCCCGCGCTTGCCCTCCCGGCCTCCTCTCCTCTATCGCCGTCACCCGAGCTCGCGGCACACGCCGCGCAGCGTCCTTTCAGCCTATCCGCAGGAGGACTCGTGATCCCTCTCCTCATCGCGTCGCTCAGCGCGTCGCTCAACCTTGCGGCGACCCCAGCACCGGCGGCGACGGCGGTCAGCCTGAGCGCCGAGTCCCAGCCGTTCAGCGAGACCTGGCTGCGCGATCGCGCCCAGCAGATGGCGCAGGCGGACTACGCGCCGCTCACCGGCAAGCTGCCGCCGGCGCTGGCCGATCTGACCTACGACCAGTACCGGGACATCCGCTTTCGTCCCGACGCAAGCCTCTGGCGAAGCGCCAAGCTGCCGTTCCAGCTGCAGCTCTTCCACCTCGGACTCTTCTTCGCCGACCCGGTCTCGCTCCACGTCGTGGAGCGCGGCCGCGCCCGCACGATGCGTTACACCACGAACCTGTTCAACTACGGCAAGACCCGATTCAGCGAGCCGCTGCCCGACACGCTGGGCTTCGCCGGCTTCCGCATCCACTATCCGCTCAATCGAAAGGACTACTTCGACGAGCTGATGGTGTTCCTGGGGGCTAGCTATTTCCGTGCACTCGGCCGCGACAACCTCTATGGCCTGAGTGCGCGCGGGTTGGCCATCGACACAGCGGAGCCGACCGGCGAGATCTTTCCCGTGTTCCGCGAGTTCTACGTTGAAAAGCCCGCCAAGGGCGCCAAGGGTGCGAAGCACCTCGTCGTGCACGCCCTGCTCGACAGCCCACCGATGACCGGCGCCTACCGCTTCGACATCATCCCGGGCGACAACATCGAGGTGCGCGTCACCACCACGCTCTTCCCCAGGCGCTCCGTCCAACGGCTCGGAGTCGCGCCGCTGACGAGCATGTTCCTGTTCGGGGAGAACGGCCGCCGCAGCTTCGACGACTATCGCCCCGAGGTGCACGATTCCGACGGCCTGCTCATCTGGTTCGGCAACGGCGAGCAGCTGTGGCGACCCCTGCAGAACTCCGATCGGCTGGAGATGAGCGAGTTCCGGGCCGAGGGGCTCAAGGGCTTTGGCCTGCTGCAGCGCGACAGGAAACAGAGCCACTACGAAGACCTCGAGGCGTCCTACGAGCGGCGGCCGAGCGTGTGGATCGAGCCGCGCGAAGGCTTCGGAAAAGGCAGCGTCTTCCTGGTCGAGATCCCGTCGCGGGAGGAGATCCACGACAACATCGTGGCCTTCTACACGCCCGAGGCGAAGCCCGCGCCAGGCACGCCGATTCGCCTTGCCTACCGGATGTACTGGGGTGTGAAGACGGGTCCCCGCCCCTTCGTTGCCTCCACGGTGGGGACCCGAACGGGCAGCGCCCGCCAGGTCGGTCTCGCGGCCAACCAGCAGAAGGTCGATGCCTCCGCGCGCAAGTTCGTCGTCGATTTCGCCTCGCCGATCCCGGTCACCAGCGCCGACGACGTGGAAGCGGTCGTCAGCGCCTCCAGCGGTGAGGCGAAGAACACGCGCGTCGAGAGCTACCCGGCCATCGGCGGCTATCGCGCTGTGTTCGATTTCGTGCCCAATGGATCCAACCCGGTCGAGCTGCGTTGTTTCTTGCGCCGCGGCGACACGGCCCTGAGCGAGACCTGGAGCTACCGTTTCACGCCGCAGCGCGAGGGAGGAAAGTGATCCGCGAGGCTTCCGCCCAAAATGCTCCGGAGCCGGTCCTCGATCGCGTGAGATCGGGAAGCGATCCCCTGGCGGCGATGGCGAATGGGCTGGGCGTTGCCCCCTGGGCGCTTCCAGTGACAGAGGCCGGGTGAGGCAGCCGTTCCATGCAGGGGCGAAGTGGGCGCCGACCCCGCCGCTTCGCTTCCTCGCCCTCGGCACGGCCGGCCTGTGCGCAGCCGTCGCCAGCGCCGCCGTCTACGGATGCGGCTCGGCCCTGTGCGCCGTCGCCACGGGGCTCGCGAGCTTGGCGGCCCTGGCGCTCTGCGAGTACGGGGCGAGCGGCCGGCGTCCCGAGCCGATCCCCGCCCTGCAGCACTTCCTGGTCGCGCTGCTGCTGGCCCTGGCGGCCGACGGGAGGCTTCATGTCTGGCAGGCGCCGGAGGCCTGGCCGGACTTGCTGCGCTTGAGCGGCCCTGCGTCCGGCCTCGTCCTGATCGTCTACCTCGCGACGACCGCTTCCTTGCTGTTCACCCGTGGTCGATCGCCCTCCCCGCTCGCAGCGGCCTGCTTCCTGCTGGTTCCCCTCCTGTTCAACGCTTTGCTCGTGCTGCAGAGCCCGGCGCTGCTGCAAGCGTTGGGCAGAAGGCTCCTCTTGGGTGCGGTACAGGCAGGGCCGGCGCTGCGGACGATCGGCATCTGGGGGGTGCTCGCGCTGTTCAACGAGGCGATCGCCGTCACGCTCTCCCGCCTCAGAGCGGGGCGCTGGCCCAAGGATCCGCGGCTGCACCTGTTGCTCCTCTCGGCGGCGGCCTGGGCGGCGCTCACGCCCACGTTTGCCGCCTGGGGCACGGCCCCATCCCTGTCCGCCTGGCCCGCGCCACTGAGAACGGCGGCGGTGCTCGCCGCCACCATCCTCTCCCAGGCTGGGCTCTGGGCGCAGACCTTCCTGGTCACCGGCCTGCTGCTGGACGCCTTTCGCGGCCGGCCGCCTGCCTGGTACTGGGTCCTGCGCCACTTCCGCGAAGGGCTGGGAAAGGGCGCCGTCTACAGCGGCCTGTTCATCGGACTCATGACGAGCGTCGCCGGTCTCCTGGCCTGGCCCGCGGCGATGCGCTGGCTGCTGGAGCACCGGTGGGCGGGAGCCGCTGGCCTGGGCGCCCTCTCGTTTCCACTGGTGAAGACCATCGCCGAGAGCTTCGACGGGAGCTCGCCCTTCTTCCGCCGGCTGCGGAGCAGCTACGCCGATTCGCCCCTGTATCTGCGAGGGACCGTGGTGGGGCTGGGCATCGGCTGGGCGATATCCGGCGACCTGGCCGCCGCTGGCAGCCTGACCCGCTTCCTGGCCGGATTCGCCCTGGGGGCCGGTGCCTATTCCTGCGTGGATCTGGCGATGGATTCCGCCGATGTCGCCCGCGGCCGACGGCAGCGGCTCCAGAGCTGGCGACCCTACGCCCTGCGCACTCTGCTGGGTGGACTGGTAGGCGGCGGACTGGCCTGGTACCTCGACACCTCGCAGCTCGCGGTGGTGGTGGAGAAGTTCCGCCACTACGCCGCCGTTCACTTTCCGGCGACAGGCCTGCCGGTGGAAGACTACGTGGTCTATCCGCTCTTCAGCAAATGGGGGGCGATGGACCTGGGCCGTACCGCCGGCGGAGTGCGGCTGCTCTTCAACGAATCGCTCTCGGGGGTGGTCAACTGGTCACTGGCCGCGCCTCTGTTCAGCGTGAATCTGGTATTGCTGACCGCGCTCGTGCAGCGCAGCACCTC
>MEMX01000136.1:23438-23753 GCA_001768075.1 Anaeromyxobacter sp. RBG_16_69_14
GCGCGAGGGCGGGGTGGCACTGGCGGAGCAGGCGGTGCGGGTGCTGCGCTGGGGACTCTGGATGGCACCGATCATCTATTCTCTCCTGCGCATCGCTCCGGAGCCCAGCTGGTACAACCAGGACGGCGCCGTCCGCTCGGCGGTTGCTACCTTCAAGGGCCTCACCCTCGGGCCAGGGGAGTTCCGCGCCTGGAGCCTCAACCTGTTCCTGGCGATGCTGGTCAACGACTGGCTGCGGGTGCTGATCTGGTTCGATCACATGGGCCTGCGGGTGGCGACGCTGGTCAACCTCTCCTTCGTCGGCGGGGATCGGCT
>MEMX01000136.1:23786-35177 GCA_001768075.1 Anaeromyxobacter sp. RBG_16_69_14
CGCTCGCCGGCGGGTGATACCCGAAGGCGTCCGCCGCTTCGCCACCTGGGCGCCGCTCCTCATCCCCTTCTACCTGCCCCGCGGCGCCGACTGGGAGTACGCCTGGGGCCGGATGGAGACCCTGCGCTCGGCCCATCCGGCGGCCGACCTCTGGCCGTTGCTCCTTCCCGTCGCGACGCTCGCGCTGGGAACCACGCTCGTGGCGGGGCTTTCCCGGCGGCGCCGCACCGCGCCCGCCGCGCCCCCGACCACCTTCAGCCTCAGCAATGGAGTGTACACGCTCGAGCTCTCGGCCGACGGCCAGGGCTACAGCCGCGTCTACAGCACCCTGAGAGAGCGCGAGGAGATCGATCTCACCCGCCGTCCCAGCGATCCGCTCCAGCCCTGCGGCAAGTTCTTCTACCTGGTGGACCAGGACGCCGCACAAGGCGATCCCGGGCGCGCCTGTTCGCTGGGAGACGAACCGCTGGGCGCGCAGGGGACGGGTGGTCAGCTCTCCCAGCCAGATGGGGCCACGCTGCGCCAGACCCGGACCTGGCGCGGCCTCCGCACCGAGGCCACCGTCCGTCTGGTCGACGGCGAGCCGGGCGAGATCTGGCGCGTGCGCCTGACGAATCTGGAAGACCGGCCACGGCGCGTGCTGCTCACCAGCTATCGCGAGTTCGTGCTGAGCCCGCCCGAAGCCTTCGAACGGCACCTGTCCTATCATCGGCTGCACCTCGGCACCTGGTTCCTTCGCTCGCACGGTGCGCTCATCGCCGGGAACCGGCTTCATCCCGGCCGCCGGACCAAGGGGACCCGGGCCACCGCCTTCCACGCCGTCAGACCCCCAGACGACGGGTCGATGATCCTGACCGGCTACCAGGACTCTCGGTCCGCCTTCGCCGGGAGCGACGGGCTGCGCGCCCCGGCTGCCCTGGAACACCCGCTCCGCCCGCCAGAGGACGAAGGGCTGCTGTACAGCTTCGATCCCGCCGCCTCCCTCCAGCTCCAGGCAAGCCTGGCGCCGTACGGCAGCGCAGAGGCGATCTTCGTCGAGGGCTATGCCGCGGACGAACGCCAGGCGGCGCGGCGCATCGAGCGCTGGCTCGACCTGCCACCCACCTCCGAAGAAGATCTGAAGACAGCCTTGGGGAAGGAGCGCGAGCTCCCCATCCCGCCGGCGGATGCGTGCCAGTTCGACTTCAACGCCGCCGGCACCGAGCTGCGGCTGGGCTGGAGCACCCCCCGTCCATGGTGCCACCTGCTGGCCAACGAGGCGGGCTACGGCCTCATGGTGCGCAACGACGGCGCGCTCTATTCGTTCATGGGGAACTCGCAGCAATACGGCCTCACGCCCTTCCCCGGCGACGAGTCCCCGCTGGAGTTGCCCGGGCAGGCCCTGTACCTCCAGGATCTGGACAGCGGCGCGGTGCTCTCGCCCACCCATCTCCCCACCCGCGATCGGGCCCCACAGGAGATCGACTTCGGCCTCGGCTATGTGGTCTTCCGCAAGGTCATCGGGGATGTGGATCTGGAGCTGACCCTGTTCGTGCCTCCGCACCGGACCGCCGAGGTCCGGCTGCTGCGGGTGCGCAACCGCGGCGAGAAGACCCTGCGTTACCGGCTGGTGCCCTACGCGCAGATGATGCTGGCGGAGGTGCCACGGGATTCGCGAAGCCGCCTCGACGTCCGCTATGACTCGCAGCAACAGGCACTGTTCTTCGCGCACCCTGGAAACGACTTCTTCGGCGGCTGGGCCTTCGTCGCCCCTGGCCTCCCGGTCGAGGGCGTGGAGACGCTGCGCAGCCGCTTCGTCGGCGGGCCTGGCCACGGCCTGGAGAATCCCGCCTTCCTGGCGCGCGGATCCGGCGATCCGGCGCTGCCGGACGACGGCTATCGGGTCGCGGCCTTCGCCGGCACGCTCACGGTTCCGCCGGGGAGTGACGTCTCCACGACGGTGGTGCTGGGCTGGGCGGAGCAGCCGGAAGAGGCCGCCGAGCTCATCCAGCAGCTCCGGGACCCAGCGGCGGCCCTGGCCGAGCTGGAACGTACGCGGCGCTGGTGGCGGCATGAGCTGTCAGCGCTGCGCGTCGAGACGGACGAGCCCGCCTTCGACCAGCTGGTGAACAACTGGCTCCCCTATCAGCTTCGGGTCTCCCGCCTCTGGGGTCGCCTGGGGCCAAGTCAGCGAGGCGGTGGCTGGGGCTACCGCGATCAGCTCCAGGACGTGCTGCCGCTGGTGTTCACCCACCCGGAGACCGCGCGCAAGCAGATCCTGCTCCACGCGGCCCAGCAGTTCCGCGAAGGGGACGTGCTGCAATGGTGGCACCAGCGCCGCGATGGCACCACCGGGCTCGGGGCGCGCAACCGGGCTTCCGACCCGCACCTCTGGCTGGTACACGTGGCCTGCCGCTATCTCGAGGCCACCGGCGATCTCGCCCTGCTCGGAGAACGGCTACCGTTCCTGGAGGGCGAGCCGATTCCCGCCGGCGCCGAGGGGCTGGCATTCGCCCAGCGGGCCTCGCGTGACATCGCCGACCTGTACGAGCACCTGCGGCGGGCCATCGACATCACCTCGCGGCGCGTGGGGCCCCATGGCTTGCCGCTCATCGGCACCGGGGACTGGAACGACGGCTTCAGCCAAGTCGGCGCGAAGGGTCGGGGGGAGAGTGTGTGGCTCGGGTTCTTCCTCCACCGGGTGCTGGTGGACTTCGCGGCGGTGGCCCAGCGGCGGGAAGGTGAGGCGGCCCGAGCTCGCTACCTGGCACAGGCTGAAGTGCTGAAGGCGGCGCTCGACGCCATGTGGCGCGAGGACCGCTACGTGCGCGCCATCACCGACGCCGGCGAGGAGATGGTGAACGCCAGCGCGCTGGCCACCGCCTGGCCGGCACTGTCCGGCGCCGTCCCCTCCGACAGGGCCGCCCGCGCGCTGGCGAGCGGATTGAGGGGCCTGGAGGAAGAAGATCTGGTGCGGGTGCTCCACCCGCCTTTCACCGAGTACTCCCGCCCCAATCCCGGCCGCATCTCTCACTATCCTCCCGGGGTGCGCGAAAACGGCGGGCAGTACTCGCACGGCGCGTCCTGGCTCGTCGACGCGTTCAACACCCTGGCCGAGTCGGCGCCGACGCCGGAGAAGGCAGCGGCCTGGCGGGGCGACGCCTGGCGCCTCTGGCGCAAGATCTCGCCGCTGGCCCACGTGACAGCGGAGGCGATAGGCCGCTATGGCCTGCCACCGCATCAGCAGCCGGCGGACATCTACGCCGGGGACGGCTATTGCGGGCGCGGCGGCTGGAGCTGGTACACGGGAGCCGCCGCGCGGATGCTCTCTGCTGCCTATGGCCTGCTCGGGCTGAAGGTCGAGGGCGGCAAGCTGACGCCGCCGCCGGGTCGGTTCAAGGCGAGAGGCGGCCCGCGGCTGAGACGACTCTGGTACCGAGGAAGGGAGGTGCTGCCGGAGGAGCCCGACACGCTTTCGACTGCGCCTCTGGTACAGGATCTCCGTGAGCGCTGAATTGGTCTAGCCGGTTCGGGCGCGGCTTCTCGTATGCGCCCCGGCTCGCGGTCTCTGGCACTCCTTCTATACACTCAAGGTGATGTCATGAGGGGTCCCTCGATGGAGGCGACTCACCCGAAAGGGATCGAAGCTGCGGACGCGACTCACGTACCATCCGTCCCCACCTTGCCCGCGTCACCCGGAGGAGGCGCCCCCATGGCGACGCCCACGAGACCGTCTGCCCCGGACTGTAGCTTCGTGCAGGAGCCGAGATGAATACGAGGGTGACGGGAATCGAGGCGGTCGGCGAGGCGCCGTGGGGCACGCACTTCTGCCAGTTCTACGCGACGAAGGAGGATCTCGCGGACATCCTCGTCCCGTACTTCAAGGCGGGCCTCGAGAACGACGAGTTCTGCATGTGGGTGACTTCGCCGCCGCTGGACACCCGGGAGGCCTGGGAAGCGCTGGCGCGGGCCGTGCCCGACCTCGAGGTCCATCGCCAGCGCGGCCGCATCGAGATCATCCCCCATACCGAATGGTACCTGCAGGGAGGAAGCTTCGAGCAGAGCCGGGTCATGCAAGGATGGGTGGACAAGCTCGAGGGCGCCCTGGCGCGCGGCTGTGCCGGGCTTCGCCTCACCGGCAACACCTTCTGGCTCGAGAAGTCTGCCTGGCGGAGCTTCGCCGAGTACGAAGCGGCCGTCGACGGGGTGCTCGGCCAGTACCGCATGCTGGCCCTCTGCACCTACTCGCTGGATCGCTGCGGCGCCGCCGAGGTGGCCGACGTCATCAGGAACCACCAGTTCGCGCTCATCAAGCGCGACGGCGCCTGGGAACTGTTCGAGAGCTTCGACCGGCGGCGCTTGCAGGACGCGCTCGCCGTCGAGCGCGAGCGCCTCGCCGTCACCCTCGAGAGCATCGGCGACGCCGTCATCGCCACCGACACGGAGGGTCGCGTCAGGACGCTGAACCGCGCCGCGGAAGAGCTGACGGGGTGGTCGCAAGCGGAGGCGTACGGCAGGCAGCTCGGCGAGGTCTTCCGCATCGTGAACGAGGCGACCGGCGCCCCGGCGGAGGACCCGGTCCGCAAGGTGCTCGAGCGGGCCGCTGTGGTGGGCCTCGCAAACCACACGGCCCTCATCACGCGGGACGGCCAGCGCATCGCGATCGCCGACAGCGCGGCGCCGGTCCGCGGGCTCGGCGGACTGCTCGGAGCGGTCCTCGTGTTTCGCGACGTCACCGCCGAGCGACAGGCGGAACAAGAGCGCGACCTCACCATCGACTTCCTCCAGCTGGTGAACGCCAACACCACGACCGCTGGCTTGATCCGGTCTGCCGTGATCTTCTTCCAACGGCAGTCCGGCTGCGAGGCCGTCGGCATCCGGCTCAAGGAGGGCGACGACTACCCCTACTACGAGGCCAGGGGGTTTCCGCAGCGGTTCCTCGCGCTGGAGAACCGGCTCTGCGCCCGTGACAGCGAGGGGAGAGTATTCCGCGACGGCGGCGGCAACCCCGTCATCGAGTGCATGTGCGGCAACGTCATCTGTGAGCGAACCGACCCCCAGAAACCGTTCTTCACCGAGAACGGCAGCTTCTGGACGAACGACACGACCCGGCTGCTCGCCACGACGCAAGACGCGGATCGCCAGGCGCGCACCCGCAACCGGTGCAACGGGGAGGGCTACCAGTCGGTGGCGCTCGTGCCCATGCGCGTGGGCGTCGAGCGACTTGGGCTCCTGCAGCTGAACGACCGGCGGAAGGGGATGTTCTCCCCCGAGTCCATCGCCCTCTGGGAGAGGCTGGCGGGCTACCTTGCCGTGGCGGTGGCGAGGTCGCGCGCCGAGGAGGCGCTCCTCGAAGCCGACCGTCGCAAGGACGAGTTCCTCGCCGTGCTCTCCCATGAACTCCGCAACCCGCTCGCCCCCATCCGCAATGGACTGTACATCCTCGAACACGCGGCCCCCGGCGGCGAGCAAGCACGGCGCGCGCAGGCCATCATCGACCGCCAGGTCGGCCACCTCACGCGGCTCGTCGACGATCTGCTGGACGTGACGCGGGTCGTGCGGGGCAAGGTCCAGATCCAGCGCGACCGACTCGAGTTCGGCGACCTGGTACGCCGGGCGGTCGAAGATCACCGCCACGCCTTCGTCGCCAGCGGCGTCCGTCTCGAGGCACGGCTGGACTCGGAGGAGATGTGGCTGAGCGCCGATGCTACGCGCATCGCGCAGGTGGTGGGTAACCTGCTCGGGAACGCGGCCAAGTTCACGCCTCGGGGGGGCCGAGTGGAGCTCACCCTCGAGCGTGAGGCCGGCACGGCGTTGCTCCGGGTGCGCGACACCGGTGTCGGTATCACCCCCGGGGAGCTGAGCCGCCTGTTTCAACCCTTTGCCCAGGCGACACAGACGCTGGAGCGCAGCCACGGTGGCCTTGGCCTCGGCCTCGCGCTCGTGAAAGGACTGGTCGAGCTGCACGGAGGCACTGTCGGCGCCGCAAGCAACGGGCCAGGCCAGGGAGCGGAGTTCGCGGTACGGTTACCGCTCGAGCCCGCTCCCGTGCAAGCAGCGTCGCGGGCGCAGACCCTCCCATTCAAGCGGCGCCGCGTGCTCGTGATCGAGGACAACGTCGATGCCGCCGACAGCCTCAAGGAAGTCCTCGAACTCTTGGGCCACGAGGTGCAGGTAGCTTTCGACGGTCGAGCGGGACTGGCGGCCGCACGCGAGTCCTGCCCCGATGTCGTGCTGTGCGACATCGGTCTGCCGGAGATGGACGGCTACGAAGTGGCGCGCAAGCTCCGCGCCCACGATGCGCTCCGAGACGTCGTGCTGGTGGCGCTCACCGGCTATGCCCTCCCCGAGGATCGGCAGCGGGTGGCCGAAGCCGGTTTCACGCACCACGTCGCCAAGCCGCCGAGCCTCGAGGCGCTCGAGCGCGTGCTCGTGCGCGACGTCTGGTGAGTAAGGATTCGGCCTCGGCGTCAGCGCAGGTCATGCCCGGTCGTGGCCGGGATCATCTTCCCGAACTTGACGCCCTTGGTGGCAGCCAGCCCCTCCCCCATGCTCAACACCTCTCGGGCTCGACCGCGGAGAACGAGCAATTCCAGGCAGTTGTGCTCGTCCATGTGGACGTGAAGCCCGGCCACGACCGCCCCGTAGTTCTCGTGCTGCAGGTGGGCCAGCTTCTGGGCGAGGCTCGAGGAATCGTGGTCGTAGACCAGCGCGACGACGGCCACCTTCTCCTCGTTGCCCGCCGAGCGTGACCACTCCCGCTGCACGAGCGCGTCGCGGATGAGATCGCGGATCGCCTCCGAGCGGTTTTCGTAACCCTTCGCCTCAATGAGCTCGTCGAAGCGTTCCAGCAGCTCCTTCTCGAGCGAGATCCCGATGCGATCGATCATCCAGCAGGCCTGTTAGCAGGTGGCCAGCTGGCATGCAAGCTTCGAGCGACTCCCCTTCGCCGTGGCACCTCTCCCGGCGACGAAAGCCTCCCTGCCGGCCGTTCAGCTCGCCACCTCGGGCGCAACCTGCCTGGCGCGGGGGCGCCCCTCGCTCCGAGCGCAGCGACCGGGTTCCCTTCGCGGACTCCCACGTATGCGTATCACACCAAGGCGTGCTACGTGCTACAATCCGGATCCGAGCGGACGGCGAAGCGCTCTCTGCCGCTGGGAGAAGCAGGGCGAGAAGCGCCATCGTGAGAGGGGGAATCGGCCGATCTCGAGCAGCGCCTCGAGGATGCTCTTGACGGGTGGCGGCAGAATTGGCGATACGTAATATGAGTTCGTGCTACCTGGCGCCGCTCGGCCACTCCTGGCCGCCATCTCGCGGGAGAATCCCACGATGAGACTGCTCTCCACCGCAGCGGCCATCCTGATCGCCCCCGGCATCGCCTCCGCCCACGACTTCTGGGTCGAGCGCGGCGGCGACGCCTTCGTCGTGCGCTACGGCCATCGCGGCGGCGAAGTCCTGGCCATCGAGGGAGCCAAGGTGAAGGCCGTCCGCTGCGCGGACCGGTCCGGCGCTGCCAGGGACATCCCGATCGCGCAGCTCGGCTTCGAGCCGAAGGAGGTGAAGGTCCCGGTGCGCTGCGACGCGATCTCCGCCTTCCACCACAGCGGTTTCTACTCGCTCACGCCGGACGGCGAGGTGAACCTCCCCAGGAACAAGGCGGAGAACGCCGTGAAGGCCTGGGAGTCGCGTCAGTTCGCGAAGTGGGTCGAGGTCGGATCACCCGCCATCACCAGGCCTCTCGGCGACGAGCTCGAGATCGTCCCGGCGACCGATCTCTCCGGCCGCAAGGTGGGCGACAAGGTGACCCTGAAGGTGCTCTCGCAAGGGAAGCCGGTGGCGGGGGCGATCGTCGCCGTCGACCACAAGCCGCTGGGCGAGACCGACAGCGCCGGCGAGGTCCGCGTCCGGCTTCGCTCGCCGGGCGTCGAGTCGGTGAGCGCCTCGGTCCGCCGCTCCGTGAAGACGCCGGAGGCCGACGACCTCGTCCTCGAGGCGAGCCTCGCCTTCGAGGTGGCGAGGTGAGGCGGGCCCTGCTCTTGGCTACCGCCACCCTCCTCTCACCGCTGGCCGCGGCCGCGCACGAGGTCCTCCACTCGGTGGAGCAGGGCCGGGCCGTGGCGGTGAAGACCTACTTCGCGGACGGAGAGGTGCTGGTCTACACCCAGTACGAAGTCTTCTCGCCGGCCGACGCCAAGATCCCCTATCAGAAGGGCCGGACCGACCGGAACGGCTACCTCGCCTTCGTGCCCGACGCCAAGGGCCCCTGGCGCGTCAAGGTCGTGGACAGCACCGGCCACGGCCTCGACATCCAGGTGGATGCAGGCGACGCGAGCGTCAGCGCGGCCGGCGGCAGCGCCGGGTCGCGCGTCGTCTCCAGCGCTTCCTTCGTGCTTCGCCCGCTGGTCGGCCTGGCCGCCATCGGGGCCGTCTTCGGCGTTCTGGTCGTGCTCCGCCGTAGGAAAGGGACCTCGCCGTGAACAGGACCCTCTCGCTCGCCGCCACCGCGCTCGCCGCGCTCGCCGGTCCCGGGCTCGTCCGCGCTCACCACGGAACGGCGGCGGTGAGCGTGGCCGGACCCGAGGGCCCCGGCGCGGCGCTCGAGACCACCTCGCCGCTCCCGCTCCCGAAGGGCACGCTCTTCACGATGATGAAGGCGGAGTACGTCCCCTTCCGCAAGTTCGCCTTCGCCGAGCCCGAGAACAAGGACTACTCCTCCTTCAACATGTTCGCGCTCGGGTTCGGCATCCGGCCGTGGCTCTCCGCCTACGTCTTCCAGCCGCTCAACGTGAAGGTGGGCGACGGCATCGGCAGGAACAGCGGGGCGGGCGACCCGAACCTCATGCTCGCCTTCGGCTTCAAGTACGACGAGGGCTTCCGGCTCGTGCCCGAGAAGGAGAGCCTCGACGAGCTCCTGGACTGGCACTTCTCGGTGTCGGTCTCGTCGACGATCCCGCTCGCGACCACGGGCCACACCGATCGCGCGGGCGCCTTCTTCGCCCCCGACATGCAGCTCGGCTTCGGGGCTCCGGCGCCGGGGATCGGGATCGCGGTCATGAAGCAGGCGAGCCCCGACCTCACCTTCCTCACCGAGGTGAACTACCAGCACTTCTTCCCGCACACCTACCAGTTCACGCGCTACCAGTTCGGCGGCGAGACCCGGATCAACACCGCGGCCGTCTACCGCGTCTACGGGAGGGGCAGCTTCCGGTTCGACGTGGCCGGCGAGCTCAACTTCCTCCACCTCCAGCGCGACGAGGAACGAAATGACGCGGGGGAGATGGAGGCGCTCCAGGCGTCCGGCGGCGGCATCCTGTATGCTGGGCTCGGTACCCGCCTCTTCTACGGCCCCTTCTCGGCCGCGGTCGGCATCCGCCGGGCGGCGCTCAAGGAGCTCAACGAAGGGCCGGATCAGCAGGGATCGGAGGGCCTGGAGAAGTTTCGCCTGGCCGCCACGCTCAGCTACTCGACGCGGTTCTAGCGGGAAGACCATGCACGTCCCGGACGGCTTCCTCTCCCCGCAGATCACGGTCCCGGCCTACGCCGTGTCGGCCCCGCTGTGGGCCTGGGCGGCGCGGAGGCACTTCGGCCGCGCCTCGACCGACTCCCTCCCCATCATCGGTTCCCTCACGGCGCTCGCATTCGTGATCCAGACCATCATGATCCCGGTGCCGGGAGGGACCTCGACGCACCTGGTGGGCGTCATGCTGCTCGCGCTGCTCTACCACCCGCTCGTCGCCTTCGTGTGCGAGTCGCTGGTCCTCGTCGTGCAAGCGCTCTTCTTCGGAGCGGGCGGGATCACGGTCCTGGCCGTGAACGCCCTCGCCATGGGGCTTGCCGGGCCGTTCGCGGGGTGGCTCGTCTACCACGCTGCGCGGCGCGTGAGCGAGAAGGGCGCTCTGTTCCTGGCCGGCTACGCCTCGATGCAGGTGGCCGCCCTCCTCGTCGCTTGCTCGCTGGCGCTGCAGCACCAGCTCGACCCGCGTTACTTCCCCATGCCACCCGCGGTGACCTTCCCCGCCATGTTGCTCCCGAGCCTGACGGTGGCGGGGCTGGCGGAGGCGGCCTACACGCTCTTCGCGCTCTCGCTGCTCCGGAGGGCGAAGCTTGCGCTCCCCTGATCCAAGGAGGGACCGGATCCTCCTCGGCGGCTGGTTGCTGGCCGTCTTCCTCGCTTCCGCGGTCACGGATCTCCTGGTCCTGACGGCCGCGCTCGCCGCCTCCATGCTGCTGCTCCGGCGCGGGCTCGTTCGAAACATGCGCAGGGTCGCTCTGTCGGTCGTGCCGGTGACCGCGCTCCTCTCGCTCCTCTCCTTCGCCGTCTCGTGGATCGCCCGTGGAGCAATCCCCGACGTCGCCCCGTTCGCCGCGCTGGGGCTGCGCGCCGTCATGATCTCCTTCCTCACCTTCTCGGCGCTGGACCGGGTGAACCTCTTCCGCGCCCTCGCGCCCTGGCCCACCCCGACCCGGCTCCTCGTCGTGACGCTGGCCCAGATCCACGCCCTGCGGCTCCTCTTGACGGAGTCGCTCCTCGGCCTCAAGAGCAGGCTCGTGCGCAAGCCAGGCACGATCGACGTCGTGCGCGGCGCCGGAGGCATCACGGGCGCCCTCTTTTCCCTGTCCGCGCGCAACGCGCGCGACGTGTCCGACGCCATGCGCTCGCGGGGTTTCTGATGTTCGACGTCGATCACCTCTCCGTCGATCTGAACGGCCGGGCCGTGCTGCGCGACGTGAGCTTCCAGGTGCGCGAGGGCGAGCGCGTGGTGCTCCTCGGCGTGAACGGCTGCGGGAAGACGACGCTGCTCAAGCTGCTCGCGGGCCTCCTCTTCCCGGCCAGCGGCGCCGTCCGCTACGGCGGCACGCTACTGGCTGCGCGGTCGTGCGACGACGCGACGTTCCGGCGCCGCTTCCGCAGCGAGGTGGCGCTGCTCTTCCAGAACGTGGACGCCATGCTCTTCAACCCCACCGTCGCCGACGAGATCGCCTTTGGTCCGCGCCAGTTGGGCGCTGCCGACGTCGACGCCCGCGTGGCGCGCTGGGCCGCGGAGTGGGACCTGACGGCCTTCCTCGAGCGGCCGCCCTTCGAGCTGTCAGGCGGCGAGAAGAAGCGCGTGGCGCTGGCGGCCCTGCTGGCGGTGGGTCCCAAGGCGCTGCTGCTCGACGAGGCCACCGCCAACCTCGACCCGGCCTCGGCGGCGCGGCTGGTGGACTACCTCGCCGCTTTACCATCGGTCACGGTCATCTCCTCGACCCACAACCTCACCGTGGCCGAGGAGCTGGGCGGCCGCGCCATCCTGCTCGCGCCCGGTCGCGCGGGGGTGCTCTTCGACGGACCCACCGGGGATCTCCTGTCGGACCAGCGCCTCCTCGTCGAGAGCGGGCTCGCGCACCGCCACGTCCACCGGCACCGCACCG
>MEMX01000136.1:35186-40187 GCA_001768075.1 Anaeromyxobacter sp. RBG_16_69_14
CCCACTATCACCTCCACGACACCGAATGAGCGGCCCTCGCGGCCATGACACGATCCGGGGTAGGGCACCAGGCCTCCGCCGCAGATCCATGACTGATCGCGCAGCTTCTTCGACGTGGGGCGATCGTCGCTGGGCGAACCGACATGCGCTTGAGACGGTAGCGCATCGGTTTCTCTTCTTCTTCATCACCTTCTTGGTGTTGTTTTTTCTATCAGTGTTCCTCCGGTGTTCAAAGCATCGTTCTCAAGAGATCTGGTCTTGCTGAGCCAAGCGAGGGTCGTCGGCGAGCTGCTGCCTGACCGTTGGCGGTGGCCGTGGCCCGGCGAAGCGCTGGACGGCGAAGGTACACTCGGGCAAGAACGTCCGGGAACCTGCGATGAACCGCAAGCGCCTGGCCACGGAGGCTTTCGACGAGGTAGAGGCCCTGCTTCGAGGGGGAGACCTGCGCGCCGCGCGGCGGGCGCTCGTCGCCGCGCGAGAGCTGGCAACCCCTGCAGAGCTCGAGCGAGCTGCCGCGCTCGGGCAGCGCCTGGAGGCGTGCGAGCGCCTGGAGGGGCCGAGCGTCGCGTACGACGACGCGCTGGCCCGTGGCGACTGGCTGGCCGCCCGGAACCAGGCGGAGCGGGCCGCCGGGCTGGTGGCGGGAGAAGAGGGCAGCGTGTGGCGAGCCCGCGCCGCGGATCTCGCAGCGCGCGTCACCGCCGAGTGGCGCGTCGGCGAGGTGGAGCTGGACGGAGCCACGGCGGGAGGGGAGCTGGCCGACTGCGCCGGCCTCATCTCCACGACCTTCGCTGCCCCCCCGCCCCTCCTCACCGACGACGGCTCTTCGCTCTTGCTCGTGTCCACGTTCGGGCGATGGGTGTTCGTGCGTGAGGTCGCGGTCGAGCCCCTGCGCCTGCGCCGCATCTGCTGGCTGCGCTCACGGGTGCGGCTCGACTACCCGACGATCCAGGTGGAGGGGAACTCGATCCACCTCGTCGCCAGCGGCGGTGAGGTCCTTCAGCTCTCGCTGAACCCGTTTGGCGTTGTCCGTAGGTACTCCCTGCGCCCCTTCATGCTCCCGGACCGCTCGGTCGCCGAGAGCCATGTGGTCTCTTCCGGACGGTACGTGTGGGCCCAGGTCAAGGAGCTCGAGGAGGGTGGCATCGTCGTCGTCGACCGCGACGAATGGCGAGTGGCGAGACGACTCCACCGGTTCGACCTCTTCGAGGCGGTGCCCGGCTCCGAGCCGTCGCGCATGCTCGCGACCGCATTCGACGAGGTGACACACGCCGGGCTCCACGACGAGAGCGGAAAGGCGGTGGAGTGGAGCGCTCCTCCGGAGCTCGCCGTGAAGTCGCTGGCTGCGCACCCCGGCGGAGAGGGTTTTCTCGCGCTCGTCGAGGCCGAGGGAGCGGACGGATTCGACGACATTCCGTTTGGCCTCGTCGAGCTCTTGCCCGGCAAGAGGCCTTCGGGGCCGCTCGTCGTCACCGGTAGCCACCACGAGGTGCAGGTATCGTTCGCGGTCTCCCGCGACGAGCGGCTGGCGTGGCTGCTCACCGACGTGGAGGGGCGACCGTCGCTCACCGCGTTCTGCCCGACCTCGAAGGGCCTCGAGATCGCCTGGCGCGTCGGCGCGTCGCACGTGACGGCGCTCGCCCGGGACTCCCGGAGCCGCCGGGTGATCGCCGTCACCCCGTCGGCCACGGGGCTCGACATCGCCGTCCTGCGCGACTCGCCTCCCGCCATCCCGGAGACCCCGAGGCTCCATCTCGGGACGGGCCTCGCCACCGCCCCCTTCACCTCGTGCGCGTTCCAAGCCAGGACCGCGGAGGCGGTCGACCTGGTCGAAGAGCTGCACAGGCACCGCGAGGAGGAGCGTCTTGCGCGCTGGGTCGAGGTGCGCCGCAGGGAGCGCCGCGGCGATCCGGTCGCGCTCGCCGAGCTCGCAGACGCCCTGCTGAACTCCCACGAGCTCGATCTCGCAGAAGAGCTCCTGGCGCTCTCGCTCGACCGTCACCCGGGCCACCCGCTCCTCCAGCTCTGCCTCGCGGATCTCGCGGCGGGGCGGGACCGGTGGGACGACGTGGAGCGCTGGATCGAGGGCATCGCCCCCGCGGAGCTGCCTCGACCGCGGGGATGCCATGTGCACCACCTGCGGGGGCTCGCCCGGCTCCGCGCGGGTGACCCCGATGGCTCCCTCGCGCACTTCGTCGCGGGGGCCGAGCTCGGGCCGCGACAGTGCGACGTCGAATGGAACCTCGACCTCTCCCGCGCCCTGCTCGCTCCGCTCGAGACCGACCTGGAGCCGGGTGCCAGCGCGCTGTCACGGGTCGTCCGTGCCTGTCGCCTCGCGGACGCGCAGCTGGCCCGAGGGGAATGGGCGGCCGCCCGCGACGCACTGGAGATCCCTCCCGTGCACTTCCGGCTCGAGGTCCAGAGCGCGGCGCGCCTCGCCGCGGCGCACCTTGCGCTCGAACCCTCGACGCCGCGCGACCTCTTCAGGAAGGCGGTGGCGCTCGCCAGGTACGCGAGCGTCGATCCCGCCGAGCGGATCCCGCGCTCCGAGATCCCGGGGCTCGGCCGGGATGCCGGGCGCCTCGCCGCCATCCGGGAGCGAGCCGAGCGCTGGCTCGAGGAGTTCGAGCGCCGGGAGCTCGGTCCGCCGCCTCCTCCCTCCAGGGCGGGGCACGCCCAGCCCGAGGCGACGAGTGGTCCTCAGGCTCCCGGGCGGGCGGTGCCCGCCGACGCCCCGAAGACGCCGCCAACGCACGCGCTGCCGCCCCTGGGCCACGAAGCCATCCGCGCGTTCGTGCCCCGCCTCGACGCGGCGGTGCGGGAGACGGTGCGGTACGCGCGCGAGCAGCCGGGCTGGGACGAGACGCAGACGCTCCGTGACGACCTGCCCGACTTCAGGCCTGTCCGGACCTTTCTCCATGGGTATCTGGACGAGCAGCTCGAGCGCGGGGCCGACAAGGAGCTTGCGCTCGCCGAGGCCGAGCTCGTGGGCCAGCACCTCGATTACTGTGTCAACTTCGAGCTGCACCGGCGCAAGGTCTTCTTCGCGGACGCCTCGCTCGCCTGGATGCTCGGCCGAACGAACCTCGACATCGAGGCCCGCGCGCTCCGCCTGCCCTTCCCGTGCTTCGCAGTGGTGTTCACCGACCGCGCCACGCTCGCCATCGCGGAGGCGCTCCTCAAGGAGGACGGCGGGATCCTCGCCGGCCAGCGGCTCGAGATCTTGACAGTGTACGTGAAGCGCACGCCAGCTCCCGACGGCCACTCCGGGATGAGCCTGAGCATGGTCTTCGATTCGCGGGCGGGCGAGTGGCCCTACCTGCTCGGCCGGGACCTGTGCTTCGCGGAGGACGACGATCTCGAGACGATCCTCGACAGCCGCTTCCGGGACGTCGCTCCCCACGCGCGCGAGACCTTCCGGCGCCCCGAGATGCGCAAGCTCGTGCACGTAGTCGTGAACGCCATCCTTTACGCCACCTCGGCAGACGTCGCCTGGCCACTCACGCCATCGCCGGTTCGCGCGCTGCGAGCGGAGAGTCGGACGCGCGGCAAGGCGAAGCAGGCCAGGGTCGCGCATCGCGCGGAGGAGCTGCGGAGGACGCGCTCCGGCGAGGACGTGTACTATTTACCCGGGAGGATCCCCATCTCGCAGCTCCGGGCGCTGGAGCAGGTCGAGCGACAACCGACCGGCCACGAGCTCCTGTCGCGCTTCATGGTGCGCGGACACTGGCGACGCGCGAACCCGGGCTGGCTGAACCAACGGTTGCGATGGATCGAGCCCTACTGGAAGGGCCCCGAGCTCGCGGCGATCGTCGAGAAGGAATACAGGCTCAAGATCTAGGCCGAACACCTTAGGCGAACCCGACCGCTGACCGCCACGAAGACGGTCTTCCTGGACGCGTCGTCGGAGCGAAGCGTCCGGGCGACGCTCTAGCGGCTGATGGGCTTGTAGCGGATGCGCCTCGGCTTGGCGCCCTCCTCGCCCAGCCGCCGCCGCTTGTCGGCCTCATACTCCTGGTAGTTGCCGGCGAAGAAGCTCCACTGGGAGTCGCCCTCGCACGCGAGGATATGGGTGGCGATGCGGTCCAGGAACCAGCGGTCGTGCGAGATGACCATGACGCTGCCGGCGTACTCGAGCAGCGCGTCCTCGAGCGCGCGCAGGGTCTCCACGTCGAGATCGTTCGACGGTTCGTCGAGGAGCAGCAAGTTCCCGCCGGTCATGAGGGTCTTGGCGAGGTGGAGCCGACCGCGCTCGCCACCGGAGAGGGCACCGACGACCTTCTGCTGATCCGCCCCCTTGAAGTTGAAGCGCCCGATGTAGGCACGGCTCGGCATCTCGTACCGGCCGACCTGGATGAGATCGCGTCCGCCGGCGAGCTCGTCGAAGACGGTCTTGTCGCTCGACAGGTTTTCGCGGCTCTGGTCGACGAAGGCCAGCTTCACCGTCGAACCCATCACCACCGACCCGGAGCTCGGCTGCTCGGCACCGATGACCATCTTGAACAGCGTCGACTTGCCAGCGCCGTTGGGGCCGATGATCCCGACGATGGCGCCGGGCGGGACGATGAAGGACAGGTCGTCGAAGAGCAGGCGCTCACCGAAGGCCTTGGTGACCCCCTTGAACTCGACGACCTTGTCGCCGAGCCGCTCGGCCACCGGGATGAAGATCTCCTGGGTCTCGTTCCGCTTCTGGTACTCGACGCTCGACAGCTCCTCGAAGCGGGCGAGGCGCGCCTTGCTCTTGGCCTGCCGCGCCTTCGGGTTCTGGCGCACCCACTCGAGCTCCAGCTTCATGGCCTTCATGCGCGCGCTCTCCTGCTTGGCCTCGGTCTCCAGCCGCGCTTCCTTCTGCTCGAGCCAGCTCGAGTAGTGGCCCTTCCACGGGATGCCGCGGCCGCGGTCGAGCTCCAGGATCCACTGGGCGGCATTGTCGAGGAAGTAGCGGTCGTGCGTGATGGCCACCACCGTCCCGGGAAAACGGGTGAGGAACTGCTCCAGCCA
>MEMX01000136.1:40196-65876 GCA_001768075.1 Anaeromyxobacter sp. RBG_16_69_14
GCGTCGAGGTGGTTGGTGGGCTCGTCGAGCAGCAGCATGTCGGGCCTGGAGAGCAAGAGCTTGCACAGGGCGACCCGTCGCTTCTCCCCGCCGGAGAGGTGACGGATGGGGGCATCCCAGGGCGGCAGGCGCAGCGCGTCGGCGGCGATCTCGAGTGCGTTGCCCGTGTCGGCGCCAGCCGCGGCGATGACGGCTTCCAGCCGCGCCTGCTCCTCCGCTAGCTTCTCGAAATCGGCGTCCGGCTCGGCATAGGCGGCGTAGACGGCGTCGAGCTTCTGCTGCGCCTCCAGCACCTCGCCCATGCCGGACTCGACCTCCTCGCGCACGGTCCTCTCGCTGTCGAGCTTCGGTTCCTGTGGCAGGTAGCCGATCCGTATCCCGGCCTGCCGCTGCACCTCACCTTCGAACTCCTCCTCCACGCCGGCCATGATCCGGAGCACGGTCGACTTGCCGGAACCGTTGAGGCCCAGCAGCCCGATCTTGGCTCCGTGGAAGAAGGAGAGGGAGATGTCCTTGATGACCTGCCGCCTGGGAGGGACGACCTTGCTCACGCGGAGCATCGACATCACGTACTGGGCCATCGCGCGAGCCTACCCGAATACCGTCTCCCTCGAGAAGGCTTGCTTGCGTCGACGGGGAACCGGAGACAAGAGGGGCTTGGCCCGCCGATTCCGAAGTGCTAGTCGGGGCCTGCGCTCTGGATCTTGCAGTGAATAGCGCTCTGCTTCACCCCGTGCGGGTGGCGCGCGCTCATCGAGGAGGAACACAGCCATGGTCCGTGAGGACATCCTAAAGAAGTTCCCCGACCTCTTCGGGATCAAGCGGGTGAATGGCCGAGAGGTCGACGTCGAGCAGACGATCGCCACGCTCACTCGAGAGCTGGCCCCCGAGATCGCTGCCGCCTTGACCGCACGCCGGGCGCTGCTCCAGTCACCCGCGCCGGTCAACGAGAGATACGCCTGGCCGAAATGGGGCGACACGTTCGAGGATCCCGTGGGCGGGCAGCCCTGGACGTTTCGCCAGATCGTCCAGGGCCTGATCGACAACGTCCTGGCTCGAGACACCAAGTGGCGGTGGCGGCTCAACGACGAGACGCCAGTCCCCGAGCACGCCAACCCCCTGAAGAACCCCGGCCTGGAGCTCACCGGGCCGTGGCATCCGCTGGACATGGCCTTCAATGCGTTGAACAGCCCCGCGCCCATGAACATGCCGGACTTCGAGGACGCCTCGCCTTCCCATTTCCTCCCCGACGGCACCCCCGCCGATCAGCCGGTGGGGATCTTCGCGGCCATGCAGAACGCCAAGGAGATCTTCGCGGGTCGCTGGTCCGATCGCTCCTACGAAGTCGTGAAGAAGGGCAAACGGCGCGCGTACAAGATCAATGCCCCGGCGGCGCAGTGGCCGACGCGGTTTGCCCGCCCTCCCGGCATCCATGTCCGGTACGACCACATCACGGTCGACGGCGAAGCGACACCCGGCCTGATCCCCATCACCGTCCTCTGGACCTTCAACAACTTCGACGCGCTCACGCGCGCCGGCACGGGCGTGTACTACTACATCCCGAAGATCCAGACTCCTCGGGAGGCCCTCATCGTCGAGCGGCTCCTGGCTCGGCTGGAAGGCATCATCGGCGTCCGGCCCGGCACCCTCAAGATCAAGGTCCTCTACGAGGAGGGAAATGCAGGCCGGTTCCTGCCCGCGATCGCCTGGGTCCTGCGGCGCCGGCTGCTCGGGACGAACGTCGGCCGCTGGGACTACCTGGGAAGCCTCATCGAGATGTGGAAGGACGACCCGCACGGCGTGTTCCCGGATCCGCAGACGATCGGCATGGCCACCCCGAACATGATCGCCTACCAGCGGTACAACGCGCTCCTGATGCTCATGGCTGGCATGAAGAACGGTGAGCTCAGCCAGGCCGCTCCCATCGGCGGCATGGCGGCCGTCATGATCTACCAACCGAACGATCCCTACGGCCGCTCCAGGTACAACCCGCTGGCCCTGCGCGCGGTGGTCGTCGACAAGCTGCGAGAGCGCCTGCTGGGCCTCATGTTCGTGCCCGAGGGGCCCCTGCCCGCGGGTGACCAGCCTGTCCTGGAAGACATCCTCGCCGGCCGGGTGAAGGGGCGACTCCACGATGCCTATCGGCAGAGCTGGGTCGCGAGCCCGGAGCCGCCCTACGTGGCCGCTGGCAACACGCCCTTGCAGGTCCCCTTGGCCGAGCTCCAGGCGCTCCTCGATGCGCCGGTGGAAACCGTGGACGTGAAGGGCAGGCAGGTGCCGACGGTCGCCAGCGGTCTCGCCGAGGCGGAGCGGCTCCTGCTGCAGTCCCGCGGCCTGTTGAACCCACGTGGCAAAATCGCACCCTCGGTCATCAGCAGGGAGGCGCTGGACGCACCGGAGAAGCTCTTCACGCAAGGCCGCTGGGACTCCATCTACCGCGTGCCGAAGGGCGACGTCACGATCGAGCACATCCAGCACGCCTTCTACATGGCGGCGAACTACGGTTTCCAGATCCTCAACGGCAACTTCGCGGCGGCCATCGACGACTACGAGCTCAAGCTGCGGTTCATGAACGACCTCGCCACCTACCGGATCAACGTGTCGTGGCTGTGGACGCTCATCCACCACCAGGCCGCCATCACCAGGGACGGCCACCTCCAGCGACAGACGCTCACCGAGGACGGGGTCATGCTGGCCGTGAACGCCGCCGAGATCAAGGCAGGGACGCGCTTCACCCGGGAGCTGTTCGAGAAGGTGTGGGAGTACCACGACGAGTGGACGTCCGAGTTCTTCGCCGAGCTGGACCGCCGCGGCGATCCAGGCCGCTTCGACCGCGCCAAATCTCCCGTCATCATGGACCTCTTGAGACGGCAGCTGCTCTCGCGCCACTACATCCAGCACAGCGCCCGCGCGCTCTTCGTCGTGGGGCAGGCCAACCAACAGGAGCGCACGCAACTCCTGGACGCGCTCTTCGATCTCTCCCGCCGGGATGTCGTCGAACGCGTTCAGGCAGGCACCCTGAACAGGAGCGCGCTCGTCGCGCACGACTATGTCCACGACGTCTTTGCATGACGTCTACGTCCCGGAAACGGGGCTCAAGGGGGGGAGCTCTCTTCACTCCGCGAGGAGCCGCGCGTACGTCGCGCCGTCGATGTTCGCGCCGCACACGATGAGCCCCACGCGCTTCCCTGCGAGCCGGTCGCGGAGCGGTCCGAGCAGCGCAGCCGCCGTGGCGGCGCCGGCAGGCTCGACCGCGAGCTTGGCCTCGCGTTGCAGGAGCCGCATCGCCTGCCGGAGCGCGTCGTCGCTCACGAGGACGACCTCGTCGGTGTTGCGCCTGCACAGCTCGAAGCTGTACGGCAGCGCGTAGGGCGCCCCCAGGCTGTCGGCGATGGTGGCCACGCGTTCTATCCCGCGCGGCTCGCCGGCGAGGAGGCTGCGGTGCATCGAGGCGGCGCCCTCCGGCTCGACGCCGTACACGGCGCACCGGCGATCGACGAGCTTCACGACCGAGGCGACGCCGGCGAGCAGGCCGCCGCCACCCACCGGGACCACCACCGCGTCGAGCCCGGGGGCCTGCGCCATGAGCTCGCGGCCGACCCCCGCGGTCCCGAGCGCCGTCAGCCTGCCGTCGAACGGGTGGATGAGGGTGCGCCCCTCCGTCTGCTGCACCTCGGCCACCCGGGCGAATCCCTCGTGGGCGGTGGCTGCGAACTCCACCTCCGCACCGTAGCGGCGGGTGAGCTCGACGCGGTAGGGGTTCGCGCTCGCGATCATCACTACCTTCGCGTGCGTGCCGGCAGCCCGAGCGGCCCAGGCCACGGCGACGGCGTGGTTGCCGGCGCTGATGGCGGTCACGCCTCGCCGCCGGGCTCCATCGTCGAGGGCTAGCACGTTGAGGAGCGCGCCGCGCGCCTTGAAGCTGCCCGTCCGCTGCAAGAGCTCCAGCTTCAGGACGACGCTCGTCCCCGCGACCAGTCGCTCGGCGATCTCGGGGCCCTCCCATGGCACGGAGGGTGTCACGACCACGCGGCCGGCGAGGCGTTCGGCCGCTGCGTCCACGTCGGCGAGCGTGAGGGGAGCGGGACCCAAGGAGTTTCCTGGCGGGGCCGCGACTCGTTGTCAAACAGCTCTGGACATGTCGCCACCGGCATCGAGCAGCTGGGCGAGCTCCGGCGCGATGCGCGTGAAGTGCACGCCCATCCTGCCACGCAGGTTCAGGCGCCACTCACCAGGCCTCGCCCACGCAACCTTGCCCGCGAAGGGCACCTCCGTCCCTTTCACGTGGATCGAGCCCTCGACAACGGTGCGGACGGGGAGTACGCGCATGAGCTCGGTGCCGAAGCCACCCGAGCAGACGTCGGTCGTGAACCACGACGCAGGCCCCACCGTCACGCGATAGCGGCGTCGCTGACGCTTCCTGGAGCGGATGTCCTGCATGGCGCGTTCTTCCCCCTGTGGTGCGTGAGCGAGAGCCGTTCCGGGCCGCGGCGCTCTGCCAGGCGCGTCTATACCATATCCTGGGCACAGTACCGGAGCAGTGTGGAGCTTCCGCTGCGCCGAGCGGCCCCCTGTCGCCCGTTTCGATTCAGCGCGTTATTCGTATGGCGTGCCGCTGCGCTCGATCGACCGCGACCATGCCGCTGCCCTGGCCCGTGCAGGGTTTCATCGCCATGTCGTGACAGGTGGAACGGCTTCGCGCGAGCTCGAGGTCTACAGGCGCCGAGCGGACGGGCGCTGGTTCCTGGAGGCCCACCAGGACGGAGACGGAGCCGGTCACGTCGACGTCGGCCTCACCCTGGAGGAGGGCGGAGGCTTGCTCATCGGCCCCATCCACCGGGCCCTGTCCGTCGCGGCACTCACCTCGGCGCTGCCGCACATCGTCGAATCGCTCGAGGCCCTCGCCGCGGCGGCCGAGTCGCTGCGGTGCCCGAAGTGCAACTCGTGGGCGGTGATGAAGGAGGGAAGTGAGGGTCCCTACCTCGCCTGCGGCGGGGCGCCCAGGACGCGAAAGCCGTTCGATCGCACGATCCGAAAATGCCGGCGGAACCTGATCATGGCGGCGCTCGTCATCCACCGGGACTCGAAGCCCCCCTGGTGACGTGACCCCCTCGATGCGCGCCGCGCTCGGCGGACTTTCTGCCTCGGGTGGGGTGATCGGAGGGGAAGCACGCGTCCGCTCGGCCTGGTACACTCCCGTGACGTCGGCGCGAGGGCAATCATGACCACGGCGCGGTCCCTCTTCTGGCTGGTCCTCCTCGCGATCTCGGTGGGTCTCGCATGCGGCTGCGCCCAGCTGTGCACCGCGGGTAACTGCGTCTGCCCTGCGGGAAAGACCGTCTGCGCGGGCGTCTGCGTGGACACGCAGACGAGCGCGGCCAACTGCGGCGCGTGCGGAAAGAAGTGCCCCACCGGGCAGGCGTGCGCCGGCGGCGCCTGTGCCTGCACGAGCGGCCTGACGTGTGGCGGGACCTGTTGCGCGGCCGGCGACGCATGCTGCGCGACGGGCTGCCAGATCCAGCATGACAACGGGCAGGGGCAGACCTTCTTCGACTGCAACGCCGCCGGCAGCGAGGCCGCAGCGCTCGACGCGGCGAAGGCCTTCGACCCGGACGGCGCGCTGGCGGTGGGACAGGACGGGCTCACCTGCAGTTTCAGCGCGGAGTGCGTGGCCTGGCTGACCTCGGGGGTGCCGCAGTCCTGTGCCGTCTGGTGCTTTGCCGGAACCGCGGCCGGGAAGACGGCCGTGACACAGAGCATCAACTGCCTCTGTCCAGATCCGATCGCCAGCGTGTCGTGGCACTAGACTGCGGCCCGGCATGGTCCAGGTGGGCTCGCGCGCCAGGTCAGCTTCGGACCTGCGCCTGCCAACGACGTCGAAAGGTGGTGGCGCAGCGCATCGCCGAGGCGCGCCAGAGCAGGCGAGCACGAGCACTAGCCCCGGGGACAGTGCCGGCGCCCTCTGTCGGGGACAGCGCGCGGCCCGTCCGCCGGGCTTCTCCGGTTCTCCGCGGTCAGCTTGCCAGCGCGCGCAGTCCCTCGTCGAGCCCGATGCGGCCGCGCACGGGCTCGGCGTCGCGGAGCTCCCACGCGACGGTACCGTCGATGACGCCGGCGTACATCTCCTGGAAGAGCCTGGCCATGCCCTCCGACACTCCGAACGAGGTGAACGTGGGCACCACCGCGGCGAGCGGCGCCTCCTGCACCTTCACCGGCCGTCCAAAGATCCGCGACGCCGCCTCGGCTACCGCGTTCGGGGTGGGATCAGTCGGGCCGGCGAGCTCTATGACGCGCCGACCGCGCGCTCCCGCCACCAGCGCCTCGGCGGCGACGCGGCCGATATCCGGCGTGGACACCGTGGGCACCGGCTTGGTAGCGGGGAGGAAGCTGGGCAAGACGCCGTCCTTCTTCGCCAAGGGCAGCACGCCGGCCCAGTTCTCGAGGAAGTAGCCAGCGCGCACCGCGGTGACGGCCGTGGCCGCGCCGAGCACCTGCTCCGCGTGGTGCACCACCTTGATGGGACCATTGCCCGCGGCGTGCTGTGCCCCGATCGAGGACAGCAGCACCACGTGCGGCAGCTTGGCCGTCTTGACCGCCCGCGCCAGCGCGTCGAGCATCGGGCGCCGCTCCGCGACCATGTCCGGCGAGGTCATCGCCGGCGGCGAAAGGAGGTACGCCCCGGTGGCGCCGGCGAACGCCCGCGTCATGGCCGCCTCGTCCTCGAGCGAGGCGACGACCACCTCGGCGCCGCGCGCCGCGAACGGCGCGCCCTTGTCGGCGCTGCGCACCACCACGCGCACCTTCTTCCCCTGCTCCAGCAGGGTACCCGCGACGACCTCACCCGTGTGACCCGTGACTCCAGCGATGACGAACATGGCGATCCTCCTGTTGGTCCTTCGTGCGGCCTGCCAAGCTGCGCCCTTCGCTTGGATTCCGCCAATGCATTGATGACACTACTAACATGACTCGCGTGCATATGGCCGCGCTCGACCTGAACTTGTTGAGGCACCTCGACGCCCTGCTCGGCGAGCGCCACGTCACCCGCGCTGCTGCGCACGTCGGGCTGACCCAGAGCGCCATGAGCCGCTCCCTCGCGAAGCTGCGCGCACAGCTGGGCGACGCGCTGCTCGTGCGCGGGGCCGGCGGGCTCTTGCTCACGCCGCGCGCCGAGGCGCTGCGCGCGCCGCTGCGCCGCGCGCTCGACGATCTGGGCGCCCTGCTTGGACCGACACCGGCGTTCGACCCGGCCACCGCGGCGCGTTCGTTCACGATGGCCATGGCCGACTACGGCCAGGCGATGCTCCTGCCGCCGCTCCTCGCCCGCATTCGCGCCAGGGCTCCGGGGGTCGACATCGTGGTGGTAAGCAGCGGCGCCGACGTGAGCAGCGCCCTCGACGGCGGCCAGGTCGATCTCGCCTTCAGCCCGCGGCGCGCCGGCGGCGCCAGCACCGTGTGGCGCAAGCTGTTCCACGAGGAGTTCGTGTGCATCGCGAGGCGCGGCCACCCCGGCGTGGGTACCCGCCTCACCCTCGCCCGCTTCCTCGCGCTGCCCCACGTGTCGATCACGCCAGGCAACCGCCCTGGCACGCCGACCGACGAGGCCCTGGCGCGCCAGGGCCTGCGCCGCCACGTCGCGGTGCGCGTGCCGACCTTCCTCATGGCGCCCATCCTGGTGGCGAGCTCTGACCTCATCGGCCTCTACCCGGCATGCCTGGCGAACCGCGCCGCCACCGCGCTGCCGCTGACCGTGCACCCCCCGCCGTTCCCCCTCGCCGGGTTTGACTTTCACGTGGCGTGGCACGAGCGCCACCGCCACGACCCCGGGCACCTCTGGTTCCGACAGCAGGTGATCACGCTCGCCGCCGATCTTGCCGCCTAGTCTTCTAGAACGTCGAGCGCTTCCTGGCCGGGGCCCAGGGTCTCTCCGACCTCGGCGCCTCCAGCCCGCTGCGCTTGTTCACGCCGGGGGCAGCACCGTCACCGCGCCCTTGTGGAAGACGATCGCAATCGTCACGATGGCGGTATGAGCGTGCAACTCAACCACACGATTGTCTGGTGCCACGACAAGCAGCGTTCCGCGGGGTTTCTCACCGACCTGCTCGGCCTGCCCCCGGCCGATCTCGTCATCACCGGATGCATCGCCCTGGTGCACGACGACAGCGGTGGGATCGCCTTCCGTGAGGACGCCGCGATCGTCGTGCGCGGCGGCGTCGCGCCCCGACGCCCTCCCGGTCGGGACTCTGTGGGCCGTGGCCCGCAGCCCAGGTCAGACGCTCTCGCGCTTCGCGTAGACGACCATGTCGTCCTGTCTGACCAGGTCCTCCACGTGATACCGCGCGATGGGAAACTCGATCTGCTCGACCTTGACCGGCGACACCTTCTTGTCCACCAGGCCGAGGGCGACCGCGACGCCGAAGAGGATCGCCTCCGGCCGCGGCGGGCACCCCAGGATGTAGTAATCCACCGGCACGGCCTTCTCCACCGGGCCGAGCACGCTGTAGGTGTCGTGCCAGATGCCGCCCCCGCACGCGCACGACCCTACCGCGAAGACCAGCTTCGGCGCCGGCATGGCCTCCCACGCGCGCCGAAGAGCCTTGGCGGTCGCGCGCGTCGCGGGGCCCTGGCAGAGCATCACGTCGGCGTGGCGCGGCGAGCCGACCAGCTTGATCCCCAACCGCTCCGCGTCGTAGTAGGGCGTCAGGACGTTCAAGACCTCGATGTCGCAGCCGTTACAGCCACCCGAATTGGCGTGGTAGACCCACAGTGAACAAGGAAAGGCCTTCTTGCACAGGTCGCTCAGCGCGTTCAGGATGCCCACGGCTTCACCTCATTCCAGCTCGATCTCGATGTCGCCCGCGGCCGACTGCCCCTCGATGAACGACTTCGACGAGTAAACCCACTGCTCCTTCTCCAGGTCGTCGACGCGGTACCCCTTCAGCTTGAGCTGCTCGAGGTAGCCGGGCTCGGGGTAACAGCGCCCGCATCGCTGGCACGTTCCCATGAAGAGCCGGAGCTCCTGCCCGAGGTCGGCGATCCGCGCGGTCGCCAGCTCGAAGTCGCGGCTCATCGTGATGGCTTTCTCCGGACACACCTCCGCGCATCTTCCGCAGAAGGTGCAGCGCCGGCCGAGGTACTTGATGGTCCGGACCTCCTGGCAGGGATCGAAGACGAGGATCTCTCGCGCCGGGCAGTTGTTCGCGCACCCCGCGCAGCCGATGCACTTGTCGGCGTCGAAGATAGGCTTCCCCCGAAACCTCTCGGGCGGCGTGTCTGGCTGGAACGGGTACGGCAGCGTGACCTTCCCCGCCCTGAGGCAGATGCCGACTTCCTTCAGTTTGCTCAAGAGCGACATGTGCGCCTCATATTGTCACCAATCACAATTCTGCATCGCAATCCCGAATTACAATCCCGGCGCGCGCGAAGGCGAGGGCCGCCTCCTCGATCGACTCCGGCGGCACGTCGCACTGCTCGGCCGCCCAGAGGACGTCGTATTCCTTGACCCGGGCGAGGAACTCCTCGTATCCCCGGCAGCGCGCCTTGATGAACTTCATGTCCATCAGGCCCCGGTCCACGATGATCTTCGCCATCGCCCCGTAGAGGTGGATCTCGGTCCGCGGCCGGTTCTGGAGGAACATGTCGGCGTTCACCGCGATCCGGCTATGCCGCGCGCCCACGACGATGACCTTCGCTCCCCGGAGCCTGGCTCGCAGCACCCAGCCGCCGATGGTGGGACTCCCCTTGGCCAGGTCGACGCCGTCCACGACGATCACGTCGCTGCGCTCGATGTCGGCGATGGAGCACGTGGCCGCCGGGACGCCGAGCATCTCCGAGAGCGCCTGGATCGTGTTGGTGCGGTGTACGCTGATCCCGTGGTCGACGTTGTTCGTGCCGATGACCGAGCGGGCGAGCTTCTGGAGCAGGTAGCTCTCCTCGTTCGAGCAGTGCGTCGAGCTGACGAAGCCGATCGCGTCGGGCCCGTGGCGATCGCGGATCGCGCGCAGTCGCTCGGCGATGAAGCCGTACGCCTCGTCCCAGCTCACCTCCACCAGGGCACCCTTCTTCCTGAGCAGTGGTGCCTTCAACCGGTCGGGCGAGCTCGCCACCTCGTGGACGTGCCATCCGCGGACGCAGATCCTGCCCCGGTTGGCGGGGTGCGACATGCTTGGATAGGCGCCGACGATCCTGTCGCCCGACGTCTCCAGGTAGATCCCGCAACCGACGCCGCAGAAGCAGCACGTGGCCAGCGCGTGGGCCATTCTCGCTCCTTCCCCATCAAGTACGTCTGCGCCCCCTCGGACACGAGAGGCGTTTCAATTGGCACACACGCACGCCACGTGCCACGTCTCGCGGAGGGCCAGATTCCATATCGAGAACGGCGGGTTCCGGGATCGGCCGAGACTGAGCAGCGATCGTAGCGACCTCGGGGCACTGTCAACTCTTCTTACAGCGCGCCCGTGACCTTCAATCTATTCGCCATGATGGAGGGCGTAAGGAATTCTTGCAGCCAAGAATCCTTCGCGGTACGCGAGGGAAGGACGCGCGCGGTGCGCTATGGGGTGCGCGTCTTGGCCTCGCCATTTCTAGGCGTGGCCTGCGTCCCCGGATCCCCGCAGATCCCGTATCGCTTCATCTTTCCGAGGAGCCCCACCCTGGAAACCCCGAGCATCTGGGCGGCCATCGTGCGGTTTCCCCCGGTGTGCTCGAGGGTCTCCCTGATCTGATCCGCCTCGACCGCGGCCAGCGTCCGTCCGTCGCCCTTCCGGGCCGCGTGGTTCCTCGCCGTGGCCACCAGATTGTGCGGCAAGGAACCCATGGTCAGGACCGGGCCGCATTCGAGCACGACTGCTCCCGCGATCAGGTTCTCCAGCTCGCGAACGTTTCCCGGGAAGTCATAGCTCGACACGAAGGCCATGACCTCGTCGGAGATGCCGCCAATCGGTTTCCCGATCTTCTGCGTGCGCGTCTTGAGGAAGTGACGGACCAGGAGCGAGATGTCACCTCTGCGCTCGCGCAAGGGCGGCACGAACACCGGATTGACATTTGGCCGATAGTACAGGTCTCTCCGGAACGAGCCCTCCTCTACAGCTAGGTCCAGGTCCTTGTTCGTGGCCGCGATGATCCTCACGTCCGCGCCCCGCCGCTCCGTCGAGCCGAGCCGAAAGAACTCGCCGGACTGCAGGGCGCGCAAGAGCTTCGCCTGCACCGCGGCGGAGAGCTCACCGACCTCGTCGATGAACAACGTGCCTCCGTCCGCCTTCTCGAAGAACCCGCGCTTGTCCTGGACCGCCCCCGTGAATGCTCCCTTCTCGTGGCCGAAGAACTCCGAGGAGAAGAGATCCGCAGCGAACTCCGCACCGTTGACGGCCAGGTACTCGCGGTCGCGCCGTGGCGAGATGCGATGAATCGCCTTTGCGATCAGCTCCTTTCCCGTTCCGCTCTCGCCCCAGATGAGGACGCTGTTGTCGCTGTCGGCGATCTTCTCGACGGTCGCGAGGACCTGGAGGAGCTCCCTGGCCTGCGTGATGACGCCTTCGAAGGCGTCCTTGTGCTTGAGGCCGCGCAAGACGACGTGGTTGATGCTTTTCGCGTCCGGCCCCTCCTGCAACCGCGACCCCGCTCGGTGCGACGCGGAGTGTTCGAGCGCCCTGTCGATGGTCGAGACCAGCGCCTCGCCGTCCACGGGCTTGGAAAGGTAGTCAAACGCCCCCATCTTCATGGACTCCACCGCGAGCGGGACATCCACCACCCCGGTGATGACGATGACCTGCACCTCCGGGTGATGTTCACGCACGTGGCGCAGGATCTCGCGTCCGGTGACGTTCGGCATGTCCATGTCCAGGAGGAGGACGTCGAACCCACCGGAGTCGATGACGGCGAACGCGTCGCCGCTGCGGTTGAGGAGGCGGAGCTCGAATCGTCCTTGTTGAGTCAGCAGAAGCTTGAAGTAGTTGAGGACGGATCTGTCGTCGTCAACGACCAGGATCTTGCTCATCACGCACTCTGCTCATGACGCGCTCGGACTGATGGGCAGGACAAGGCAGAAGGTCGAGCCCTTCCCCTCTTCGCTGTCGACCTCGAGCCTCCCGCCGTGCTGCTCGACGATGCCGTAGGCAATGGACAGCCCCAGACCACTGCCTCCCGTGCGTTGCTTGGTGGTGAAGAAGGGATCGAAGATCTTGCCCATGACTTCTCGTGAAATTCCGCAGCCGCTGTCCGTGATGGCAAGCCTCACATGCCTGCCGTCGAGATCGGACCGGCTGGCTATCCTGATCGTGCCGGTCGACTCGTCCGCCAGCGACTCGGCGGCGTTCAGCAATGTATTGACCACGACCTGGCCGAGCCGGTTCGCGTTGCCTTTGACCTTGGGGAGACCAGGCTCCAGCTCCTCGGCGAGCGTGAAGTGCTTGAGGTGGTTGTGAAGAAGCCTGATCCCTGCCCTGGCGACCGCGTTGAGATCCACGTCCTCGTCCACCCTTCCGTCGTCCCTGCGAGCAAACGTCTTGAGGTCCTTGACGATGTCGCGAATGCGCACGGTCCCTTCGGACAGGTCGTCGAGCAGCGCCGGGATCTCCGTCCTGAAGCACGGGTAGTTCAAACGGGCCACGGTCAGGTCTCCTCGAGTGTTCGCGTGCGCGTCCAGGATGGGGATGATGTCGGTCATGGCCTCCTTGATGATCTGCAAGTTGCCGTGGATGAACTGGATCGGGTTGTTCACCTCATGGGCGATGCCGGCGGCGATCTGGCCCAGCGACGCGAGCCTCTCGGCTTGCACGAGCTGCGCGCGCTGGGCGACCAGCTTCTCGTTGGCCCGTCGAAGGTCCGCGGAGCTGGCTTCGAGCATGCCGCGGGCCAGGGCGAGCTCTCTCTCCCGGACGCGCAGGCTGTTGACGATGGATGACGCTGCGTAGATCGTCGCGAGCAGGACGAAGACGAGAGCCAGGGCGACGACCAGGATGTAGTGAACGTTCTGGTGCCGCGGGTTGAGGAAGAGCGACTTCATCTGATGGTGAGGAACGATCTCGAAGTACTCGAGCGCGACGGTCGAGAGAAACAGACCCGACGCGGCCACGCCAAGGACCGTCACCTCGAATCGCGACAGCAGGATGGCGCCGATGACCGCGTGGAAGAGATAGAAGGGCGGAAAAGGGCTCTCGATTCCCCCTGTCAGGTGGATGAACACGGTGAGGGATATCGTGTCGAGGTACACTTGGAGGTGCGCCTCCAGCCGGCTTGCCTCGATCCCTTCCCTGGTCCCTGGCGCCTCACCGCCGCACCACCGGCAGCGGCGCAGCTGAAGGCCCGCGTTGTAGAGAAGGATCGCCGCCCCCACGGCGAGCGCCTCCGTTGTCGGAAAGTCGACGCTCAGGAGCCGGTCGCCAAGGGCGATCGTGAATGCGAGCCCCACCAGAAAGATCCAGCGCAACCGAACGAGCCAGGAGAGCCTCCGGGCGAGCTCCTGTTGTCTGAAGGTGTGATCAGGCATGCTCTTCGCTTCTCCGCCGTCACCCTTTGGTCGTACTGTCCGTCCTGTTGGCACCGTCCCTTCGCACTGTACGCCGAAACGGAATGGAGGGCATCGCCCTGGGCCACCAGGGCGACGGATCAGGCCGGAGGACTTCACATTGCCGCCGGCGCGAGCGGCTGGGCTCGCGTCGCACACGTCGATCCAGCGGCCTACTTCCTTCGGGCTGGTGCAATTCGTCGCAGGGCCGTCTCGCACAGCACAGACGTCCCTGTCTCATTGCGCACTTCGGTTTGCTCAAGGGCGGCGTGGGGTCCCGGCGCCGATCGGAAGAGGAGCTACACCTCCCGGGCGCAGTCTTGAGCTAGTCCTCGAGAGTCTCGGGAGACTGACCGCGGCCGCCGGAGATCTGCTCCAGGAGCCCGTCGAGCCTGGCGAGGAGCAGCGTATTGCCCTCCTGTGTGTAGCTGGCGAGCTTCTCCTCGAAGAACGGGACCTGAAGGAGGAACCGCTTGAGGATGTCGCTCGTCAGCTCATCGGCAAAGAGCCCGTACCCGAGCCTCTCGAGGTAGCGGGCGTTGAGCACTTGCTCGAACTGGCCGGCCACTGGCACCGAGAGCAACGGCTTGCGCAAATAGACGCACTCACTCATCAAGCTGAAGCCAGCGTTGGCGATCACCGCCTTGGCGGTGCGCAGGTCGTCGATGAAGCCCTTCTCGCTGAACGGCCGGTAGGTGAGGTTCTCGTCCTTCAGGTCCGATGTGATGTCGCGCCGCAGACCGTAGACGAGACAGTGCAGCCCCGATCCCTTGAGGAGCTGGGGCAGTTCCTTGTTCGAGGTCGAGGTCTGGTAGACGACGAGATGCTCGCCCTTCGCCGGCCTCGCCTCCAGGATCTCCGGCCGCAGGATGGGTGGGACCAGCGTGGTGCGTGCCTTGTGCACCTCCGGGTAGAAGAACGTCGAGACGAGGTAGTGGTAGCAGCCAGGCAGCTTGGCCTTGACGATGTTCCTGGCCAGCTGGAAGTCGGTCTGGTGCCCGGCGGTGATGGCCGGCTCGTGCCTGCAGCGATTGATGATCTGCATGTTGTCGATGCTGATCACCGGGAGCATCCAGTTCAGCCCGTAAAGATAGGCGAATGTGTCGAAGTCGCTGATCACGGCATCGGGCGCGAACCTCTCGCTGATCTCGAGATACTGCTTCACGTTCTCGGGGATGCCCGTGACCGCGCCCCTGGCGTTCTGCAAGGCCGTCTTCAGCTTGCTCACCGCGTTCTCCTCGTACGCGAGCGTCGCGCCCCATATCTTGTGGACGTTGGGGAACCGGGCACCGAGGAAGTCGTAGGCGCGTCCCGAGACCACGACCTGGATCTCGTGCTGCTTCGTCAGGGCGTCGAGGATGACGCGCGAGCGCGTGGCGTGCCCCATGCCCTCGCCGACGACACCGTAGAGGATCTTCATGGCTTTCCCTCGCGAGCAAGAAGTTCAGCCTACACGATCGGGCCACTGCTTGCGGCCTACCATGCGTTCGCTTCATCGCTCCCGGTGAGCTTCCGGCGCGTCAGCGAACAGCGGAACTTCTGGAGTCCGTCGCTCGAACGTCCCTCACAGCATCTACTGGAAGGACCGGTGTTCGGTCTACCTGGGGTGCAACGACCGTTTCGCGCGGCGCTTCGGCCTTCCATCGGCCGAGACGATCGTCGGGAAGACCGACGCGCTGCTCGCCTGGAGCGAGGAGGAGCGCGACCTCCTCCCCCTCCTTGCGCATGGCGGCGGGGCACGAGGCCCCGCCCTACTGGAACGTCACCTCGTTGGAGGTGACGACAGGGGCCGTGACCGACGAGCCGGAGAGACCGGTTCCTGTGGCGCCACCGCTGAGCCTGAACCTCCCGGGAGCCTCGTTGACGTATGTCCAGACGAACTCTCTCGTGCCGTGAGCGGGCACATCGTCTTCCTGCGGCGACGGTCCCGCGGACCGGCTCGCCGTGCCGGAGCTGCCCGCAGGGTCCAGCTGGGAGGGTCTGACGCCCAGGATCGGAGCGTCGCCCGGGTTCGTGACGGCCATCGTCACCGTGAGCCGTTCGCCTTGCGCGACGGTCAGCGGCTCCAGTGTCAGGTCGGCGGTGAGCTGCTGGATCGCCACCACGGCGGCCATCGAGCCGGAGCGCACGACAGCGCCCGAATTGGCGTCACCTCCGCTCGCCGAGGTGCTCACGCCGAGGCTTCCACCGCCCGTCGCGACGTAGGTCCAGGTGAAGGTCGCGCTCGCGCCGGCGGCGAGACTGGCTATCGAGGACGGCTCCGGACCGGTCGTGAGCTTGGCCATCGGACTGGTGAGGACCGGGGCAACCGGCGTGACGTTCGTCGCGCCCGCCGCGCCGGAGCCGCCGCTGTTCGTCACCGTCAGGTGCACCGCGATCGTCTCGCCGATCCCCACCAGCGTGGGCGCCACCGAGATGGCCGCGGTGAGCGCGGCGGCGGGCTGCACCGCCACCGGAACGGTGTTGGCGGCGCTCACCGTGCTCTTCGAGGCGTCGTCGTACGCGGTGGCGGAGGCGAGGATGCTCAGCTGCCCGGCCGCGCTGGGCAAGTAGTTCCAGGTGAATTGCTGTTCTTCGTTCGGACCAAGCAACGGGATCAACGCCGGGCTGGGGCCGTCGACGATGGTCGCCGCCGCGCCATCCGTCGTCGTGATGGTCAGCGTACCCGGGACGACGCCCGCCAGGGGCGCTACCCCCGTGTTCTTCACCGTCAACTTGAACGCGCCGCCCTGCCCGACACTCACCGTCGGTTGGCTGGCGGCGACCTGTGCGCCGAGCGCGCCGCCTGTGACGACGAACGCCCCGTCGAGCTGGCCTCTGCTGCCGAACGCATTCTCCACGACGAGTGGCTGCGGCCCGAACGGCAATCCCGGCGGAACGGTAGCGCGGAGCGTGTGCAGGTCGATCCAGGCGACGTCCTGCAGCTCCACCCCTGCGAGCCAGGCGCGGTGGCGCGCGTCGGTCTGCGCCCCACCCGCCGCTGGGGTCACGGTGAGCGCGAGGAATCCCTCGCCCCGGATGGTCACCGGCGTGGGTGCGCCCGCGTTGCCCGCCCCAGGTTCGACGGACGTGGGGTGCGGGTCCTGGTCGCCGGACGCGCTGGACCCTCCGCAGGCGAGGACCGCCAGAGCCGCAGCGAAGAGCGCGACCGCGGCTCCAGGAAGGATCAATTCATGCCGCGTCAGTCCAGTCAGGTTCAGTCTATGTAGGTTCAATTCTACATACCTCCCCCCTTACACGTTGCCACATCCCGAGAAAGAGTGTCGCGTCCAATCGGGGCGGCCTAGGACCCAAGACGTACTACGTCGGGGCCTGCGCATTCGGCGGGCCCATCCCGACCGCGGTCCTGATGCGAGCCATCTCTCCGGCCACCACGCGGACCAGCAGCGGCCTGTGCGAATTGAGGAAGAAGTGATCTCCTGGGAACATGCGCACCTCGAAGGACGCGAGCGTCTCGTGGCGCCAGGCCTCCAGCGCCGCGCGGCTCACGAACCGATCCTGCACTCCCCCGAACGCGACGATCGGGCACCGCAACGGCGCGTTAGGCTCGTAGACGTACGTCTCGCAGAGCTCGACGTCCGCACGCAGGATAGGAAACAGCAGCTTTCTCAGCTCTTCGTGCTGCAGCACCTCCTCGGGTGTCCCGTGCAGCTCGCGCAGCTTCTCCGCGAACTCGCGCTCGGGCAGGGCGTGCATGTCCGTCGCGCGCCCCGGAGCCCGGGCCGCCTCGTGTGGCCCGCCACGTCCAGACACGAAGAGGCGCTCCGGCTCGAGTCCGTACTCTGCCCGGAGGTGACGCGCGGTCTCGAACGCGACGAGCGCGCCCAGGCTGTGACCGAAGAAGGCGAAGGGCCTGTCGAGCTGGAGCGACAGTGCGCGGACGATCGCCGGGACGAGGTCGGACATACGCCTGAACGCCGGCTCCGCGAGCCGGGTCTCCCTCCCCGGCAACTGGACGGAGCAGACGTCCACCTCGGGCGGGAAGGCGTTCCCCCACGCTCTGAAGAGCGACGCCCCCGCTCCAGCGTAGGGGAAGCAGAAGAGGCGCAGCGCGGCGTCGGGGTTTTGGCGCCGCCTGTGCAGCCAGGAGGTCTCCATCGGAACGGAGGTGCCTTCGGGAATCATAGCCTGATCCTTGAATCCTGAATCCTGCCGAGCTCACGGCAGAGAGCGGTTGGCCTCACCCTGTCGGCGGGTACCCGCGTCGCGAGGTGGACGAGGCCGTCGCTCGCAGCAAGGCTCGGACCAGCTGTCCCTCGCCGTCATGGCAATGGCACCGCTTGCTTCTCGACCGAAGAGATCTCGCTCTTCCCCTCCAAGCGCAGGTATTCGCGGAATGGTCGGCTCAGCGAAGCGGCCACGGCCACGGCCGCCGTGCACGTACCGCAGATCACGTAGATCAACGGGATGTTACGGTCGAGCAGATCGGCCACGACCCCGCTGAGCCCCATGGCCATCGGCACCAGGCCGCCGGCGATCGTCCCGAGCAGGCCGAACACGCGCCCGCGCATCTGCCCCGGGGTCGTCAGCTGCAGGATGGTCGTGATGTTGACGATGACGATGCCGCTCCCGAAACCGCCCAGCGCCGCCAGGACGAGCGCCGCGTAGGGGTCGCGGAGCATGCCCAGGAGGACGAATCCGACCGACTGCGCGAAGATGAGCGTGATCAGGTTCAGCCTGCCCCCTGCCTTGCCGGAGAGCCGCAGGGCTCCGGCGGAGACATAGCCGGTGAGCGAGCCGACCCCGTAGGCGGCCATGATGAAGCCGTACCAGTCTGCCTTCACCCTGAGAAAGTCCTCGACGTAGAAGGGCAGCAGCACCACCACCGGGACGGTGAAGAAGTTCAAGGCCGCCGACACCAGGACCAGCGTCCTCAGGCCGGCGTTGGCCCAGACGTAGCCGAAACCCCGCAGCAGATCCTTCTTGAACGCGGCGAAGCTCTCGCGCCACGAGGCGCCGCTCGGCGGTATCGACTGTGGAATGGTGATGAAGCACGCGGAGGCGGCGGCGAACAGGTAGCCGAGCCCGTTGAGCAGGAAGAGCGCCGGCGCTCCGAGCATGCGAAACAGCGCGCCGCCGATGCCCTGGCCGAGGAAGGCCGACAGCTGGAAGGACGACTGCGACAGCGAGTTGGCCGCCGCCACCTTCTCCCTTGGCACGAGCTCGGGGATCGCCGCCGAGACGGCCGGGTTGAAGAAGGCGCCTACCACCGCGCTCGCGAGCGAGACCGCGAACAGCCCGGCCAGGATCGTCCGCGTCGCGGCCGCGCCCGAGAACATCACGCCAGCCAGAGAGAGAGAGGCGATGCCCCGGACCACGTTGCTCGCGATGACGATCCCGCGGCGGGAACGGCGATCCACGAACGTGCCCGCTATGGGCCCCAGGATCACCGCGGGCAAGGCCGACAGCATGAGCATCAAACCCATCGTGGTGGCGGATCCCGTCGCGTGCTTGATCCAGAGCAGCATGGCGACGTTGAACACCTGCCCGCCGAGCTGGCTGATGGTCTGTCCCTGCCAGAGCAGGAAGAAGTGTCTGTTGAACAGCCGCGAAGACTCGCGTGTCATTGGGTCACTTCGAAGGGTCGCGTCTAAGGATAGCGTCAGCCCACAACCTCGCCGGGCCGCCGGTTCCGATGTTGACCTAAGGTGATAGGAGGGACTTCGCGAGGACTCTCCTGGGCCGGATTGGGGAAGCACGAGTCACCGCGAGGTCGCTCTCGACAGTTGCCTCCGAGTCACTCTCCTAACCGGGAGATCCTCCGGGACGAAAGAGACCCACTTGAAGCGTTGCGCCGCGACCGGCGACCGGTGGGAGCGTATTTTCCCAGAGATTGCGCACGAGTTCCAGTCCGGCGGAGGCTCCACCCCATTGCAGGGCTGCACGAAAGGACGAAGAGCTCCTCCCGGAATGGCGGAAGCGCCTGCACCGGACCTCCGAGGTATACCGCCTCGGAGGTGGCCCATCCCGTCCACTCACCGTCGCGCCCTTCGATTAGAATGCACGTATTCTCGAGGGCCCTCCAAGAAATTCCGGCCGTCCGTCGGTGAATGAGACGGGGTGCGGAGGGCCTGGTCAGCGCGCGGGTGAGTGGACCGTCGAAAGGCAGCCATGGGTACAATTGTCTCCGCTGCAAACGTGTCCAAGGACTACAAGCTGGGCAAGACCGAGGTTCGCGCCTTGCGCGGCGTTTCGCTCGATGTCCACCGAGGAGAGTTCCTGGCCATCGCCGGCCCTTCTGGAAGCGGCAAGACGACGCTCCTGAACCTCATCGGGTGCGTGGACACGCCGACCTCCGGCACGGTGAACATCGACGGCCGCGACACGCGCTCCCTCTCCGAGCGCGCTCTCACCGACCTGCGACTGCACAAGATCGGCTTCATATTCCAGACCTTCAACCTCGTCCCGGTGCTCACGCTGTACCAGAACGTCGAGTTTCCCCTCCTCCTTCAAGGAGGGCTGGGGCGAGCCGAGCGCCGCAAGCGGATCGAGGGGCTCCTCGAGGCGGTGGGTCTGCTCGATCACGCCCGCCACCGGCCAAGCGAGCTGTCGGGCGGGCAGCGTCAGCGGGTCGCGGTCGCCCGCGCGCTCGTCACCCGGCCACCGCTCGTCCTCGCGGATGAGCCCACGGCCAATCTCGACTCGCTCACCGGCTCCAACGTCATCGACCTCATGCGGGAGATGAACCGGCGCAAGGGCACCACCTTTGTCTTCTCGACCCACGATCCCAAGGTGATGTCCCACGCCAGCGCCGTGGTCCGAATTGCGGATGGGCTGATCGTCGGGCGCGAGGAACTGAACGACATCGTGGCCGCGTCGGGGACGTGACATGTCCGCGGCCAACGCCAGCACGCGATGGAGGCAGGGCCGCATCCTGCTCCAGATCGCCTTCCGCAACCTCCTCGCAAACCGTACCAAGACCCTCATCGTCGGTGGCATCGTCCTGTTCGGAGCGGCGCTGGTCGTCGTCGGCGACGCGTTCGTGGAGAGCATCGACTCGGGGATGAGGCGCAGCATCCAGGAGAGCATCGGTGGGCAGATCCAGGTCTACGACGCGCGGTCCCGGGACGAGCTGGCGCTCTACGGCAAGAACCTGGGCATGTCCGAGTCGGACCTCGAGCCATTCCGGGATTTCTCCAGGGTCAAGGAGGCGCTCCAGCCGGTACCAAACGTGAAGTCGGTCGTTCCCATGGGGATCGGTACGGCGTTCGTGTCCACGGGCAACCTCTTCGACGTGGCCCTGGAGCGGTTGCGCGGCGACGTGCGCCGCTGCGTGGCGGGCGGGGAAGGCCCCTGCTCCGGCTCCCCCCCCGGTCTGCAGGGCCAGTATGACGCCCACAAGGCCCACGTGCGCCGCATGATAACGCTGTTGCGAGAGGACCTGGCGCAAGCGCGAGCCGTCTCGGAAGAAGACGGCACGGACGCCAGCCAGCGGGCCCGCGAGCGCGCCGACCTCGCCCTCGCGACGTCCGATCCATTCTGGCAGGGGTTCGACCGCGATCCCCTCGGCTCACTCGAGTTCCTCGAGAACCGGGTCGCTGGGCTGTCGGTCGACGGGGGCTTTCTCTGGCTCCGCTACGTCGGCACCGACCTGGAGGCTTTCCACGAGGCCTTTCAGGGCATGCGGATCGTGGATGGCACGCCCGTGCCTGCCGGCCGGCGGGGGATCCTCCTGGGAAAGCTCTACGCCGAGGATTTCCTGAAGCTCAAGACGGCCCGCCGGCTCGACAAGATCAAGGAGGCTCGCGAGCTGCTTCACCGGCGCATCGCCTCGGACGAGGAGCTGCAGCGCTGGGTGAGGGAGAACCGGATGGCGACCCGCGACATCCTGCTGCAGCTCGACCCAATCCGTGCGCGGGAGGCGAGCTCGCGCCTGCAGCGGGCGCTCGGGTCCCAGGAGCCCGATCTCCGGAAGCTCCTCGCGCAGCTGCTCGCGACCGACGACGGCACCTTCGACGAGCACTACCGGATCTTCTACTCGGAGCTCGCCCCGCTCCTGCAGCTCTACCTCGTGAAGGTGGGAGACACGATCGCCCTTCAGGGGCTGTCCAGGTCCGGATACGTGAGTTCGGTCAACGTGACGGTGTACGGATTCGTGGAGTTCAAGGGGCTCGAGAAGTCGACTGCCGCCGGGATCATGAGCCTCATGGACATCATGAGCTTCCGCGACCTCTACGGCTACATGACCGCCGAGAAGGCCGCCGAGATCCGACAGCTCAAGGCGGCGGCTGGGGCCCGCCTCGTCTCCCGCGCGGACGCCGAAGCAGAGCTCTTTGGATCTGCTGCGGGATCTGCTTCGGGGTCTCCTGCGGGGCGCGCCGCGGAGAGTGATGCGGGTCCTGCCGCGGGGCGTGCCGAGCTGACCGCGACGGTGCGCGCGGCGAGCATCGACGAGAAGCAACAGCTCGACCGCGGAAACGGGGCGGCCAGGAAGGACGACCTGCCCTCCCGTTTCTACAGCCAGGCAGAGATCGACGGAGGCGTCGCCAAGAACTGCGCCGTGATCCTGAAGGACCCTCGCCGGATCCCGGAGACCATTCGCTCGATCGAGGCAGCCGGTAAGCGCGCCGGCCTCGACCTCAAGGCGGTCAGCTGGCAACAGGCCTCCGGCATGGTGGGCCAGTTCGTCATGCTCGCGCGGGTGATCCTGTTCACGGCGGTGCTCATCATCTTCGTGGTGGCCCTCGTGATCATCAACAATGCGATGGTGATGGCGACCTTGCAGCGGGTGAAGGAGATCGGCACCCTGCGCGCCATCGGCGCTCAGCGCCGCTTCGTCCTCGGGATGGTGCTCCTGGAGACCGTGGCCGTCGGGCTGGTGTTCGGCGCCATCGGCGCGGCCCTGGGCGCCGGCGCCGTCTGGGTCGTCGGCTCCGCCGGCGGCATCCCTGCCCGGAACGACCAGATGCAGTTCTTCTTCTCCGGACCGAGCCTCGTCCCGCACCTGGGCGCCTCCGGCCTCGCCATCTCGCTCTTCGTCGTGATCGTGGTGAGCTCCCTCTCCGGCCTCTACCCCGCTCTCATCGCCACCCGAGTCGCCCCCGCCAAGGCGATGCAGGCGGACGAGTGACCATGCTGCTCACCGACCTCCAGATAGCCGCTCGTAACCTCGTCAACCACACCAGGCGCAACGCTATCCTGGCGGCTGCCGTCGCCACCGTGACCGCGCTCCTGGTGGTGCTGGGCGGGGTCACGGCCGGAATCCGCGCGGCCATGTTCGAGTCGGCCACCGCACTCCTCACCGGCCACGTGAACGTGGGCGGGTTCTTCAAGATCACCTCGGGCAGCGGGGCGGCGCTCGTCTCCGACTTCGAGAAGGTCCTCGCGGACGCGCGCAGGGTGGTCCCGGAGATCCGCTTCGCCGTGGTGCGTGGGCGCGGCTATGCCAAGGCGATCTCGGAGACCCAATCGGTAGACCAGGTGCTGTTCGGCATCGACGTCCGGTCCGAGCCCGTGTTTCGCGAGGTGGTCCACCTCTCCGCCGGGAGGCTGGACGATCTCTCGCAACCGGGAACGGTCCTCCTCTTCGAGGAGCAGGCGCGCCAGCTCGGCGTGCACGTCGGGGATGCCTTGACGCTGTCCGCCCCCACGACCCGAGGAGTGAGCAACACGGTCGACGTCCGCGTCGTGGCGATCGCGAGCAACGTGGGAATCCTCTCGTCGGGAACCGCCTTCCTGCCGTCGGAGACGCTGCGGCAGCTGTACCAGCTCAAGCGAAGCACCACCGGCGCCATCATGCTCTACCTCGAGGATCCGGCCGCCGCTCGGCGTGTAGCCGCCCGGCTTCGCGGCGCGCTCGCCTCGGCAGGCTGGCGGGTCATGGACGCCGATCCCCGGCCCTACTGGGAGAAGCTCGCCGGCGTGAAGTCCGAGGACTGGGTGGGGCAGAAGCTCGACGTCACGACCTGGGAGGACGAGCTGTCCTGGCTCATGTGGATCTTGAAAGCGCTCCAGGGGCTCGCCGGGCTACTCATCGGCGTCCTCACGGTCATCGTGATCGTCGGCATCCTGAACACGCTCGCCATCGCCATTCGCGAGCGTACCCAGGAGATCGGCACGCTCAGGGCCATCGGGATGCAGCGCACCAGGGTGCTGTGGCTCTTCCTGCTCGAGGCGGCGCTGCTCGGCACCACCGGGACGATCGCTGGCGCGCTCGCCGGAGCGGGGATCTCCGGCCTCCTCAACGTGGCTGGCATCCCGATGCCCGAGGCGGCCCAGACGATCCTCATGCAGCGCTACCTCACGCTCTCGGTGAGCTTCGGCACCGCCGCGGGCTCCGCTGCCGTGATCGCCGCCGTCACCACCTTCGCCGCGCTCTACCCTGCCTGGTACGCGGCGCGCCTGCTGCCCGTCACGGCCATGCATCACGTCGGGTGACTTATAGCGAAAACCACTTGGCCCGAGCCCTGCTGCGGCGCACGCTGCCTGCCTGCAGGAGACCGCAGCCAACCCACCTTGGAACGTGTGAGCCTCGTCACATACGGCTTCTCGGGATCTCTGGATAGTGACCGCAGCTCGGGAGCAGCGTGCTCGCGAGGCTCGGCGCCGATCAAGTCGTTCCGACCGGGAGGCACAGATGTCGATGACGAGCGCAGCAGCGGTCCCCATGCCGGAGAACACGTTCGTGACGCGTATCCACACCGGCTGGTCGAGATTCGTGGTGGCAGCCGCCATCGTGGCCGCTGGATTCGCGTTGTCCCGTGCCATCGATGATCATGGCGGAAGCCCCCCCTCGACCTCAGCTCCAGCGGAACGGCTCCAGCGGAACGGCTCCAGCGCAGCGCCGAAAGAGACCACGGCCACCCCGCCCAGCGGCAGCGCCTGCGTCATCACGGCCGGGGGCGCGCCGATCACGAGGTCTGTCCCGCTTCCATCTTCCTTCGGAGGCTGAGCGGCCTCATGTCGGTCCAGACCTGGCCGATGTGCTCGAGGCACTCCGCCTTCGAGCCCGTCTTTCCGGCTTTCCGCCAGCCCGCGGGAAGGTCGCGGCCCACCGGCCAGATCGAATACTGGTCCTCGTGATTGACGACCACCGTGTACACGGCCTCTCCCGCATCATCCTGGTTCGACATCGGGTCTCCTCCCGTGCTGCGTCCTTGCATGGGTACTGCGCAGCTGCTGAGCTGGGGCGCTACCGTCACAGATCGGCGAGGCATTCCTTGATGAGCCTCGCGAGCTCCCTGCAGTTCGGCTCTCGAATCATCGTCTGGTGCGTGCCCGGCGTCTCCATGACGCGCACCGCGCCTTCCACGAAGCGGTTCCACCCGTAGTCCTCGGTCGCCTCCATGGAGCGGCCACCGACCTCCCCGTCCGAGGGGGAGCTCGCCAGGGAAGACGCACTCCGGATCAGGGTGACGTCGCCCACGTAGCGCCGTGGGACGAAGTGCGTCACCGCTCGTTCGTTGGCGCGATTCACGTTCAGGATGCGTCGCGCCTGCTCGGCGGTGAAGCTCTCCGACAAGAGCCCTCGCTCGCGCGCGAGCTCCAGGGCGCGCTCGAGCTGCTGTCCGGAAGGGAGCTGCTCCAGCTCCGGTTCGGCGGCGATCCCCAGCTCCTCCTGGAGGAGCAGCGCCAGGAGGACGTGATCGCCCCGCGGCGGGGCTCGCGAACCATAGTGCGACGCATTGGAGTCGAGGAGCCCGACGAAGCCGACTCGATGTCCGCCGGTCGCCAGCTGATTGGCCATCTCGAAGGCGACGTGTCCACCGGCGGACCACCCCGCCAGCAGATAAGGTCCTTCCGGCTGCACCTCACGGACTGCCTGGACGTACCTGGCAGCCATGACCTCCAGATCCGCGATGGGCTCGAGGCCGTCATCGACACCGATCGCCTGCAAGCCGTAGACAGGGCGCTCCCGCCCGAGGTGCCTGGCCACGTCGTGGTATCCGACGACCGTGCCCCCCGCCCCGTGAACCAGGAACAGCGGCGTCCGGCTCCCGAAGGGTTGGATGGGCACGGCGGCCGACCTCGACGCGCCGGCCGCGGGCTTGCGCAAGGCGGCTGCCAGCGACTCGATGGTCGGGTTCGTCATGACCGTCTTCACGGGCAACTGCACGCCGAAGGCCTGCTGGACGTGCCCGATGAGTCGGATGACGTCGACCGAGTGCCCGCCCAGATCGAAGAAGCTGTCGGTGACGCCGAACTCCGAGGACCCCAGGATCTCTCGCCAGACGTTCCAC
>MEMX01000137.1:0-14607 GCA_001768075.1 Anaeromyxobacter sp. RBG_16_69_14
GACATAAGCTTCCGTGGGGGTAGTGGTCACCTCGCCACTGCCGACGTCGATCTTCAGGATCTTGCCCATCCAACCGTTCATGGAATTGCCTCCGACGCAAAATCTGTTGTGCAGCCGCCCGCGCCGCCCTTGTCGGGGCGCGCCTTCACGGGGCACGTGCGTGTCCCGTGCCGTTCGTCGACCCGGAGCACCGAATGTATGCGCCCTCCGCGCCTATGCGACGAGGGAGCTAGGCAAACCACGCCGAGCACGAGGCAGGCTGCATCCGGCTTCTCAACGCAAGTCCTGCCGAAATCGGGACGCGCGCGTGAAAAAAGTGCGTCCTGGCGTCCCCGGCCGGCACTCAACCTCGTCCCGGCTCCGTGGTCCGCGCGTCCTCACGATCCGGAGCGCGCGTGCTCCACGGTGTCGAGCAGGTCATCGCTGTGGAAAGGCTTCGGCACGTAGAAGCGTAGCCCGTGTTGCATCGCGATCTCGCGTACCTCGGCCGACGCGGTCATGAGGACGACACGCGGCTCCGCGTGAATGGCGCCGAGCCTGCGCAAGACCTCGCCCCCATCCATCTCCGGCAAGCGGTAGTCGAGGAGCATCACGGCGGGATGGAACCCGGCGACCGCTTCCATCGCCTCCTTGCCGTCGCGCGCCTCTCGCACCTCCCAGCCCTCGTCCTCGAGCAGCTCCCTGATATTGGAGCGCAGGGCATCGTTGTCGTCGACGACGAGGATCCGTCGCGACGTCGGGGGGGCCATCGCGGTCGCGAGGACCCGCTCGAGCTCGGGGATCTGGATGGGCTTGGCAAGGTGATGATCGAATCCTGCTTTGAAGGATTCGCGCTGATCCTCCGGACGCGCGTACCCCGTGAGCGCGATCAGCGTGGGTGAGATGGACGGATCGGCTCGTATCCGGCGGGCCACCCCGTATCCATCCAGGCCGGGCAGCCCGATGTCGCAGAGCACGACATCGGGCTTGAACGAGCTAGCCTTCGCGACGCCCTCGTGCCCGTCATGTGCAACCGCGACCTCGTGACCACTCAGTTCCAACACTTCCTTGAGGGTCACGGCGGCATCGAGGTTGTCCTCGATGACGAGGACGCGCAGGTGTTCCGTGGTGGCTGGAGCGGTCGCCGGCAACTCGAGCGGCACCCCCGCCCTGGGGAGGAGCGGAAGCGAGACGGTGAACTCGGCGCCCTTGCCCAGGCCTAGGCTGCGGGCCTCCACTCGGCCGCCGTGCATCTCGATGAGCCCCTTCGCAAGGGCGAGCCCCAGCCCGAGTCCACCGTGGCCCCGGTGGAGGCTGTCGTCCGCCTGGGTGAAGGGCTCGAAGATGTGGCTCAGCATGTCGGGGGCGATGCCGACCCCATCGTCGGTGACATGGACCGCGACCCGGGAAGGGCCATCTTGCCCGACGCGCACGACGACGTGCCCGCCCGCCTTCGTGAACTTGGCCGCGTTGTGGAGGAGGTTGCCGATGGCCTGCTCGATGCGCGTCGCGTCCGCATCGATCCAATGCGGCCGGCCGTCGCAGGACAGGCTGAGCGCGACGTTTCGAGAGGCGAAGACAGGTCGGTGATCCTCCACCACCTGACGCAAGAGGTACGTGAGCTCGACGCGGCTACGGCGGAGCTGGACCTTGCCGCGCGAGATGCGCGTGACGTCGAGGAGGTCGTCGACGAGCCGCGAGAGCTGGTTCGTCTGGCGCTCGATGACAGCCTTCGCGCGGCTCGCCTGGTCGCTGCCCTCCGGAGCACGGTCGAGGATGTGGATGGCGTTTCGGATGGGGGCGAGCGGGTTTCGCAGCTCGTGGCTCAGCACGCCGAGGAACTCGTTCTTTCGCTGATCCGCCTCGCGCAACGCCTGCTCCGCGCGCTTGCGGTCCTCGATGTCGGTGCCGAGGCCCATCCACCCGGTGATGCGGCCCTGGCTGTCTCGCGTGGGCAAGGCCCGGCCCAGGAACCAGCGGTACACCCCGTCGGCCCGGCGCACCCGGAACTCGCTCTCGAGCGCCCCTCCCGCGCAGACGGTCGCCTTGACCGCCTCCATGACCCGCGGGCGGTCGTCCGGGTGGACGACCTCCAGCCAGTCTGTACCGGAGGCGCTCTCCAGCGAGCGGCCCGTGAACTCGAACCAGTGGCGATTGCGCTGGATGATCTGGGCGTTCTCGTCCGTTCGCCAGGCTATCGCCGGGAGGGACTCCACCCACTCATGGGTCGGGCCCGTCTCCCGCGGTTTACCACTCGTCCCCTCCGCCGTGCCCGGCGTGATCGCCAAGCCGGCCTCGCCGCTCCGATCGCGCAGGAGCACGCAGATCTGTTGTGCGGCATCGGTCGACGGGAGGCTGCCCATGGTGATGATCAAGACCGGTAGCGTCGATCCGTCGGATCGCCGGAGCAGCGCTTCGCTCCGCTCGGTCTCCACCCGGCACGCCCCCGCGGCGAGCGCTCGCGCGATCGGCTCCAGGGCGTCCATCCCGCGACGCGAGCCATCGCGCAGCTCCTCCTCCCCGTAGCCGAGCATGCGACAGGCGGCCGGGTTGGCGCGGCTGATCGCGCCGCCAGCAGTGCCCAGCACGACGCCCTCCGTGCTGTGCTCGAAGAACCATCGGTAGAGCTGTGGGACGTCGCCGTGAGAGAGCTGTTCGCGGGCTGCCAGTTCAGGTGTCATTCAGGCAGGTGTCAATGGGGAACAGGCAGCGTGTGAGGGATGCGATATGCGGTTCCTGCACGAACCCACGAGCGAGCACGCCTGTTCCACGCGTCGTGCCACCCCGTCCGCCGGGTCACGCGTCAATACATCGTAGAACAGCCAGGATCCGGCTCCCCTGGTGGCACCGCATGCTACCGAGCGGGCGATCCGTCCTTGGCGCATCCACCCTTGCTCCTGCCTGTGGAATGGGTGTAGCTGCCTACCGGTGTAGGTGGGTAGGTCATGATCAGCTCGCGCAGGATCCACGACGCCCGGAAGCTCACGCATGAAGCCCTGGAAGAGCTGCGCCGGCTCGGCGTAAACCGGGCGCTCGCCGGCGAGAGCCAGCCCAGCGTGGCGCGCGACCTGCACGTGACGCGTACGACGGTGGTCCGCTGGATGATGGCCTACCGGGCTGGCGGTGAGGCGGCCCTCGCGGCCAGAAAGCCCCCCGGACGCCCTCCGACGCTCTCCAGGGACCAGCGCGAGAGGCTGCGCGCGATCATCGCTGGGAAGAGTCCCCGGCAGTGCGGCTTCCCCATGCCGCGGTGGAGCATCCGCCTCGTCGCCCAGGTGATCGAGCGCGAGTTCGACGTCGTCCTCCACGAGAGCACCATCGCGCGGCTGCTCCGGTGGATGGGTCTCGTCCTGCGCCGACCCACGCGGCAGGAAGCCCTCCGGCGAGGCTCCCGCCCACTCGGGCACGAGCACGACATGAGGGAGTGGCTCCCGAAAAGTCGTGGCCCTCCACCGTCGATCACTTGCAAGAAGTCTCCTGGTGACTCCCTGTGATGCACGGGCCTTGGTGGTGACGCACTCATGAACCATGAATACCAGTCCGCGACGACCGGAGTCGTGTACCGCGAGATGAGCACGGACGAGCGCGTGGACTTCCTCAACTCCATCCTCGAGAGCTCGACGGAGTACTCGATCGTCGCGAAGGATCTCGACGCCACCATCCTCGCGTGGAACGAGGGCGCGCGGCGCGTCTACGGCTACGAGCCCTCGGACGTGGTGGGCAAGGCGAGCGCCCTCATTCTCCACGACCCCGAGGATGTGAAGAACGGCCGGGCCCACGCCATCCTTGACACTGCGCGCAGGACCGGAACCTGGTCCGGCGAGCTCTCGCGAGTGCGCAAGGACGGCACTCGCTTCACCGCCTTCGTGACCATCACCCTGCGCCGCGACGACGCGGGGCAGCCGGTCGGCTTCACGATGATCTCGCGCGACCTCACCGAGTCGCAGCGGGTCTTGCGCGAGCTGCGCGAATCGCAGGAGTACAACCGCGGTCTCATCGAGTCGAACATCGACGCGCTGATGACGACCGACCCCTTGGGAATCATCAGCGACGTGAACCGCCAGATGTGCGAGATGACGGGGAGCGCTCGCGAGCAGCTCATCGGCACGCCCTTCAAGGACTACTTCACCGATCAGAAGCGTGCCCAGGACGGTATTCGCAACGTGCTCGCCGAAGACCGGGTGACGAACTTCGAGCTCGTGATGCGCTCGAGCACGGGCAAGCAGACGTTCGTGTCCTACAATGCCACGACCTTCCGCTCCACCGACGGGCGCCTCAAGGGCGTGTTTGCTGCCGCGCGCGACATCACCGCCCAGAAGCGCCTGGAGGGGGACCTCCGCCAAGCGCAGAACTACACCCGCGGCCTCATCGAGGCCTCGGTGGACGCGCTCCTGACGGTCGACGCCGACCTCAAGGTCACCGACGTCAACGAGCAGACCATCCGCATCACCGGCTACTCGCGCGAGGAGCTCGTGGGGAGCCCATTCCCGGACTACTTCACCGATCCGGAGCGCGCCAGCGAGGGCGTGCACAAGACGCTCGCCGAGGGCGTGGTCACCAACTACGTCCTGGCGCTGCGATCGAAGGACGGCAGCGAGACCCTGGTCTCGTTCAACGCCTCGGTCTTCCGGGACACCGAGGGGCGGGTCCGCGGCATCTTCGCCTCCGCGCGCGACATCACCTCCCAGCGTCGCCTCGAGGACAAGCTGCGCCAGGCGCAGAACTACACCCGCGGCCTCATCGAGTCCTCGGTGGACGCGATGGTCACGGTGGACCCGGACCTCGTCATCTCCGACGTGAACGAGCAGATGGTCAAGCTGACCCAGGTCCCCAAGGAGACCCTGATCGGCAGCCGCTTCGACCGGTACTTCACCGAGCCCAGCCGCGCCGCCTCGGGCGTGCGCCAGACGCTCAACGAGGGCTATGTCACCAACTATGAGCTGACGCTCCGCAAGCCCGACGGGCATGAGGCGGTGGTCTCGTTCAACGCCTCCATCTTCAAGGATCCCGAGGGGAACGTGCGCGGCATCTTCGCCGTGGCGCGAGACGTGACCGAGCAGCGCCGCCTCGAGCAGCAGCTCCGGGAGCAGCAGAATTACAGCCGCAGCCTCATCGAGGCCTCGGTGGACGCGCTCGTGACCGTCGATCCCCAGGGGCGGATCACCGACGTCAACGAGCAGATGATCCGCCTCATCGGAGAGAACCGCTCGCGCCTGGTGGGCAGCCCCTTTGCCAGGTACTTCACCGATCCGGAGCGCGCGGCTGCCGGCGTGCGAAAGACCTTCACCGAGGAGATGGTCAAGAACTACGACCTGGTGGTCCGCACGAAGACCGGCGGCGAGGCGCTCGTCTCCTTCAACGCCGCCGTCTTCCGGGACACCACTGGCCGGGTGGCTGGCATCTTCGCGGCCGCCCGCGACATCACCGAGCAGAAGCGATTGGAGCAGCAGCTGCGCGAGCAGCAAACCTATAACCGAGGACTCATCGAGTCGAACATCGACGCGCTGATGACCACCGATCCCCTGGGTGTCATCACCGACGTCAACCGGCAGATGTGCGAGGTGACCGGCCGCTCCCGCGAGGAGCTGGTCGGTACCCCCTTCAAGCGCTTCTTCACCGACCCCCAGCGCGCCGAGGACGGCATTCGCCGGGTGCTCGCCGAGGGGCAGGTCACCAACTACGAGTTGACGATCCGTGCCCAGGACGGAAGGGAGACGGTCGTCTCGTACAATGCCACCACGTTCAAGGGCGAGGACGGCCGGCTGCGCGGAGTGTTTGCCGCGGCCCGCGACATCACGGCCCAGAAGAGCCTGGAGGCCCAGCTCCGCGAGCAGCAGTCCTACAACCGCGGCCTCATCGAGTCTTCGGTGGACGCGATGCTCACCGTGGCACCGGACCTGAACATCACCGACGTCAACGAGCAGATGGTGAAGCTCACCGGCTACGGTCGCGACGAGCTCATCGGAAGCTCTTTCAAGGACTACTTCACGGAGCCGGAGCGCGCCGCCGCGGGTGTCGAGAAGACGCTCGCCGAAGGCTTCGTAACGAACTACGAGCTCTTGCTCCGGTCACGGCATCGCCGGGAGTTCCTGGTCTCGTTCAACGCCTCGGTGTTCAAGGATTCCTCTGGCGATACGCGCGGTATCTTCGCGGTGGCTCGCGACGTCACCGAGCAGCGGCGGCTGGAGGAGAAGCTCCGGGAGTCGGAGACCTACAACCGCGGCCTCATCGAGGCCTCGGTGGATGCGCTGGTGACGGTCGATCCCGACCTGCTCATCACCGACGTCAACGAGCAGATGGTCAAGCTCACTGGCTTCGGGCGCGAGCAGCTCGTCGGCAGCCCGTTCAAGGACTACTTCACCGATCCGGCCCGGGCGGCCGCCGGCGTGCGCCAGACCTTCGCCCAGAACTGGGTCACCAACTACGAGCTGGTGCTCAAGTCGAGCAGCGGCAAGCGAACCGTCGTCTCCTTCAACGCCGCCACCTACAAGGACGCCTCCGGCCGCGCGGCCGGGATCTTCGCCGCCGCCCGCGACATCACCTCGCAGAAGCGCCTCGAGGAACAGCTGCGCGATCAGCAGAAGTACAACCGCTCGCTCATCGAGGCCTCCGTGGACGCCCTCATGACCGTGGATCCGAGCGGTGTCATCACCGACGTCAACGAGCAGACGGCGAAGCTGCTCGGATACAATCGCAAGCAGCTCGTCGGCAGTCCGTTCGTGGAGTACTTCACCGATCCCGGCCCGGCCCTGACCGGCGTGAAGCGCACCTTCGAGGAGGGCGTCGTCACCAACTACGAGCTCGTGGTGCGCTCCAAGTCCGGGCGCAAGGTCCCGGTCTCCTTCAACGCGGCAGTATTCAAGGACACCTCCGGGGCCGTGGTGGGCATCCTCGCCGCCGCGCGCGAGATCACCGAGCAGAAGCAGATCGAGCAGGCGCTGCGCGAGCAGCAGATCTACACCCGAGGTCTCATCGAGTCGAACATCGACGCGCTGATGACCACCGACACCCTGGGAGTGATCACCGACGTCAACCGGCAGATGTGCGCCGTCACCGGAAGCGAGCGCAACGAGCTCATCGGCAGCCCCTTCAAGAACTTCTTCACCGATCCCAAGCGCGCCGAGGACGGTATCCGCCAGGTGCTCACCGATGATCGGGTCACCAACTACGAGCTGACCCTTCGAGCGAAAGACGGCAGGGAGACGGTGGTCTCCTACAACGCCACCACCTTCAAGGGCGCCGACAAGGCGCTGCGGGGCGTCTTCGCCGCGGCGCGCGACATCACCGAGCAGAAGGGGCTGGAGGAGAAGATCCGCCGCCAGAACCGCGAGCTGACCGACACCACCGCGTTCCTCAACAACGTGCTGGAGAGCTCGACCGAGTACTCCATCATCGCGATGGATCTCGAGGAGAAGATCCTCGCCTGGAACGAGGGCGCCCGCCGCAATTACGGCTACACGACCGAGGAGATGGTCGGCAAGAACTACTCTCGCATCCTGCACACCCCCGAGGACATCCAATCCGGACGCGTCAAGGAGCTGCTCGATACGGCGGTGCGCACGGGCAAGGCGGAAGGGGTCTTCGAGCGGGTGCGCAAGACCGGGCACCGCTTCACCGCCTCGGTGGCGGTGACCCTGCGGCGCGACGCGGCCGGAACCCCGGTGGGTTTCGTCCTCATCTCCAAGGACATCACCGATCAGAAGCGCCTGGAGGAGCAGCTGCGGCGCAAGAACGAGGAGCTCGTCGAGCAGAACCGTCGGGTCCAGGAGGCCAACCGGCTGAAGAGCGAGTTCCTGGCCAACATGTCTCACGAGCTGCGTACCCCGCTCAACGGCATCATCGGCTTCGCCGAGCTGATGCACACCGGCAAGACTGGCAAGGTGTCCGACACGCACCAGGAGTACCTGGGCGACATCCTCACCAGCGCGCGCCATCTCTTGCAGCTCATCAACGACGTGCTCGATCTGGCCAAGGTCGAATCCGGAAAGATGGAGCTGCGGCCCGAACCCGTGGATCTGCCCAGGCTCGTCGGCGAGGTGCGAGACGTCCTCCGCACGATGGTCGCGAGCAAGCGCATGCGCGTCGACGTCGAGGTGGACCTCTCGCTCACCGACGTGGTCCTCGACCCCGGAAAGCTCAAGCAGGTGCTCTACAATTATCTGTCGAACGCGCTGAAGTTCACGCCCGATGAAGGACAGGTGCTGATCCGCCTGCGCCTGGAGAAGGCGGAGTGGATCCGGCTGGAGGTGGTCGACTCCGGCATCGGGATCCGCCCCGAGGACTTCGGAAGGCTGTTCGTCGAGTTCCAGCAGCTCGACGCCACCATCGCCAAGAAGTACGCAGGCACGGGCCTCGGGCTCGCCCTGACCAAGCGTGTGGTCGAGGCCCACGGCGGCGAGGTCGGCGTGCAGAGCGAGCTGGGCAAGGGCAGCACCTTCTTTGCCGTGCTGCCACGGAAGCTGGCCCCAGCAGCGGCTCAGCCGACCCCCGCTTCGCCTCCCCCGGAGCGCACGGCGCCCACCGGCGCCCCCACGATCCTCGTCGTCGAGGACGACGCCCGCGACCGGCTCTGGCTCGCCGAGCTCCTGGGTGGCGCTGGATATGAGGTGGAGGCGGCGGCCACGGGGGCCGACGCGATCGCCCGCGCGCAGCGGCGCGCCTTCGACGCGGTGACCCTGGACCTGCTCCTGCCGGACATGAACGGCGCTGAAGCCTTGAAGGCGATCCGCGCGACGGAGCTCAACCGGACGATCCCGATCGTGGTCCTCACGGTGATCGCCGACCGGGGCGCGGTCGCCGGCTTCAGCATCGCAGACTTCCTGGTGAAGCCCGTCCATGGCTCCGAGATCATCGGTTCGCTCGAGCGGACTGGAGTAGCGCCCAATGAATCGGCCGTCGTCCTGGTGGTGGACGACGACCCCGGCGCCTCGAAGCTCGTCGAGCCCCCCCTGCGCGAGCTGGGTTACCTTCCAATGGTCGCAGCCGACGGTGAGCTCGGGCTGCGCATGGCGCTGGAAGGTCGTCCGAGGGTGGTGGTGCTCGACCTCGTCATGCCGAAGCTCGACGGCTTCGGATTCCTGACGCGTTTCCGGAGGACCTCGCTTGGTCGCAGGACACCGGTCATCGTCTGGACCGAGCGCGAGATCTCGGCCGAGGAGCGAGCGCAGCTGGCGAAGTCGGCGCACGCGGTCATCCGCAAGAGCGGGGGCGCGGCTGCGTTGCTCCAGGAGCTCCGGCTCCTGCTACCGCTCCCCTCACAGCCGGCGTCGGCGCAGCTCTGATAGCGCATGCCACATGAACTGACGCTCGAGATGGGGGGCGCGGGGGGAGAGTTCTCCCCTCCGCTTGAGGCGCCGCAAGGCGCCGGACATCAGCTCACAGCGGCGGCGGTGCCGCTGGAGAATCACATCAACTGGTCGCCGCTGTGAGCCGAGGAACGGATTCCATGGCGGGCGAACCCATCCTCGTCGTCGACGACAATCCCCTCAACCAGAAGCTCGTCCTGGCGACGCTGCAGGTCGAGGGCTACCAGGTGCGCGCCGCGTTCGACGCCATCGAGGCCCAGGCTATGCTTCAGTCCTGGCGTCCACGGCTCATCCTCATGGACCTCCAGCTGCCGGGGATGGACGGGCTGGAGCTGACCCGGCGACTCAAGGCCGACCCGGCGACGCGCGACATCCCCATCGTGGCCATCACCGCCTTCGCCATGAAGGGCGACGACCTGCGGGCGTTCCAGGCCGGCTGCGACGGCTACATCGCCAAGCCCATCGACGTTCGGGCGCTCCCGGCGCTGGTCTCGAGCCATCTCGTGAGGGAGTCACAAGGGGTGCACTCGTGAAGGGACTGCCGACCGTGCTCGTCATCGAGGACAACTCCACCATCCGGAAGCTGTTTCGCATCACGCTCGCCGCAGAGGGGTACGCGGTGCTCGAGGCAGGCGACGGGCGCGCGGCGATCGAGCTGTTCGGCAGGTGCCAGCCGGCGCTCGTCGTGCAAGACCTGCTGTTGCCAGATATCGACGGGCTCGAGCTGGTGCGCCGGCTGCGCACCCTGCCCCGGGGTGACGAGGTTCCCATCCTGGCCTGCTCGGGCATGCTGTCCAAGCTCGACGAGGCGCGGCTCCTGTCGGGCGGCTTCAACGACTTCCTGCTCAAGCCCGTCGAGCTGAGCAGGCTCGTGCAGGCGGTGCAAGCGCATGTCCCGATCGAGTCGCCTTCTCAGACGGAGAAGCGGGGTCGCCGGGTGCTGGTGGTCGACGATGAGCCGGTGCGGCGCAAGCAGGTGGCAACGCGGCTCGCCCTGAACGGCTTCGAGGTGGAATCGGCCGTCGACGGCCTGGAAGCGCTCGCCACGGCACGCCTGTCTCCACCGGACGCGATCGCATCAGACGTCATCCTGCCCAACCTCGACGGCTTCGGACTGTGCCTTGCGGTGCGCCGGGACCTCGAGCTCGCCCGGGTACCGGTGGTGCTCTACACCGCGGGCTACCAGGAGGAGGCGGATCGCGAGCTCTCGCGGCGCGTGGGTGCGAATGCCATGATTGCGCCGGCCGGCGACTTGCGCCCGCTCGTCACCGCCATCGTGGAAGGTATCGAGAAGGGCGCACCGTCGCCGCCCCCGGACGACGTGGAGCTCGCGGATCAGCAGCGCCTTCATCGTGCCATCCGGCAGCTCGAGCGCCAGGTGGCGCTGTACGCTGGGATCACCCGGCGCTACGCGGCGCAGGGCGCCGACCTGTCGTTCCTCGCCGGGATCGCCGAGGCTTTGGCGGGCTCCGGGGACGTGAATGCAGCTCTCGGCGAAGTGCTGGGCCGCTGCCTCGAGGCCGTCGATGCCTCCCTGGGCGCCCTGTTCAGCGACGGCGCCAGCGGGCTCGCGCTGTCCGTTCGGGCGGGCAGCCCCGACCTCCCCGATTCGGAGCTCCGGGCCTGGCTCGGCTGCGATGGGCTCTTCGAAAGGACCTTCCGCGAAGGGCGCTCGGTGTCTCTCCCCTCGCCCGAGGAGCCCAGCGGCGACGATCTGCTCACCCGAGCACAGGTGCGCTCGGCCTTGCTCTTGCCGGTCGTCTCGGCCGGCCGGAGCATGGGAGTGCTGTTGCTCGGCTCCTCGGTCAGGGACCTCTCCGAAGCAGACACCCGCCACTTCGCGACGAGCGTGGCTGCTCAGATCGGCCAGGCGCTGGCCGTGGCTCGCCACCACGCGGCGGCCGAGGAGGCCGTGCGCAAGCGCGACGAGTTCCTGGCGATGCTCTCTCACGAGCTGCGCAACCCGCTGGCTCCCATCCGCAACAGCCTCTACATCCTGGACCGCGCCGTGACCGGTGGGGAACAGGCCAAGCGCGCGCAAGCGGTCATCGATCGGCAAGTCGGTCACATGACGCGGCTCATCGACGACCTGCTCGACGTGACGCGCATCGCGCGCGGGAAGGTCCACCTCAAGCGCGAGAGGATCGACGTTCAAGCGCTCACGATCCGCTCCGCCGAGGACTACCAGGAGCTCTTCGACAAGGCTGGCCTCGAGCTGGAGGTCCATCTCGCGGACGAACCGCTCTTCGTGAACGCCGATCGGACGCGGCTCACCCAGATCATCGGCAACCTGCTCCACAACGCGGTCAAGTTCACACCCAAGGGCACGCGCACGACGGTGTCGGTCCGGAGGACCGACGACCGCTTCGCCGAGATCACCGTGCGCGACGACGGCCCCGGCATCGCGCCCGACGTGCTGGCGCACCTGTTCGAGCCATTCGTACAAGCGGAGAAGACGCTCGACCGCAGCGCCGGCGGCCTCGGCCTCGGCCTCGCGCTCGTGAAGGGGTTTGTCGAGCTCCATGGCGGGAGCGTGAGCGCACAGAGCGCGGGCACGGGCCATGGCACCACCTTCGTGGTGCGGATCCCCGTCGAGCGACGGAAGGTCCCTCGCCTCCCGGACGTGCCAGGGCCCCCAGTACAGTTCCCGGCTCAGCGGGTCCTCGTCATCGAGGACAACCTCGATGCTGCTCAGACCATGAAGGAGGCGCTCGAGTTGAACGACCACGTCGTGGAGCTCGCCTACACGGGAACGGAGGGCCTGGAGAAAGCACGCACGTTCAGGCCCGACGTCGTGCTCTGCGACATCGGGTTGCCGGGCATGAACGGGTTCGAGGTCGCGAGGGCGATGCGTACCGATGCCGATCACGACTTACGTTCCGTCACACTGATCGCGCTCACAGGGTATGCCCACCCGGAAGACATCGAACAGGCCAAGTCCGCCGGATTTGACCTCCACCTGGCGAAGCCCCCGGATCTGGAGGCCTTGGAGCGGTGCATGGGAGGGGTCGGGCCACCGATGTCCGGCACATAGGTACTCACTACCCTATGAGTACGTCACCGATCCTCCCGGTGCGCTTCCCGCACTACTTCTTCGACGACCCGGCGGAGCCGGGCCTCGCCGACGCGTGCGCCGCCGTGCGGACGCCCATCGTGACCGCGAATGCGCTCGACGACCACTGGGCTCCGCCTTCTTCCCGGGACGCATTCCTGGAGAACCGGAACGCGCCCGGGCTGGCCTTTGCCCTATACGGGTTCGAATCCCCGTGGGTCATGCTTCAGCGCAAGGGACGATGGTCCCCGTCATCCACCCGACGACGCGCAGGACTTCTCCGGTAGCGAGTCGCTCCGGGCCACGGGTCGCTCAATGCAGATCTCGAACCACACCCGGCGACCGCCTGGCCGCTGGTTGCGATTCGGCTGTCGAGACGGAATGCGGGGAGCCTCGGGACGGGGGGCGTCGGGCGCGGCGGCGATCTGCTGGGGCACCGCTTCGCTGGTGAGGGTAGGCGCGTCCTGGTGGAGCCAGCAGGTGGCCCTGCCGTCCTTCCGGCGCACGACAGCCCCGCACACTCGGCAATGCAGGTTCCTCATGGTGGCCTTCCTGATGGTCGCGGCCATGAGGTCGTCGTGGCGCTGCTGGGCAACTATCTCCACCAGGCTTGTCGTCTTCGGGGTCGGTGACGTGTACTTCATCGGTTTCTCTCAGGTGCCTCTCGTGAAAACGGAGTGAGGGAGTGCGCCTTGTCTCGAGGCGCGCAACTTGGATGGCGCGGCGGCGGCTGATCGCATACGCGAAAGCCCCCAATGCAAGAGGGCGGCCTCCCGGTCGAGCCGACCCGTGGGCACTGACCTACCCCACACGTCCTCTGACTCCAGAGAAAGAAACGCCAGCCGAGCCCTTCCGCGACGGGGTGTTTGCCGGAAGCCTTTCGCGGGATGTGGGTGTGACCCATGGGTCAGCCCCGACACCCACCTCGGGCGGCTGCTTGCCAGGCTGCTGAGAGGTTGTGGTAGGGGCGGACGGCGGTGCGTTCACGAGCGTGCTCTGGTGAACGATCCCCGCCACGGTCCCGAGGAGCTCTCCCACGTCGCACGGCTTACCGAACATGGCGGTCGCTCCCGGCACCTCATCGGAAGCGGAGGCGCTCGCGACGACGACCGGCACGTCCGCCACCGCCGGGCGAGCTCTCTTCCCTTCCAGGAACGCTCGTCCGTCCATGACGGGCATCATCATGTCGAGCAAGATGACGTTGGGGCGATGCTCGTCCAGACAGGCCAGGGCCTCCTTGCCATTGGCAGCCGTGGTCACGGAATAACCGGCAGCCGCGAAGATCTCCGCGAGCGCGTCGCGGAGATCTGTGTCGTCGTCGACGATGAGGATGGCTGGCATGAGCACGACCCATGCTCGTGGATCTGCACGACCCGGGCAGGATCGGACAGATACCAGCAAGCCCTTGAGGTGTAGGGGTGCGGACGGCGCGACAGACCCATCCTGGGCACGGCACCAGGCTACCGCAAGGGGCGACCGGAGAATCGGTCCTCACGGTCTCGTACCCAGGAAGCCGGGCCGCCGTATCGGCGGCGAGAGCCGCAGGCGGCGATCTCCGGCTTCATACTCGAGCCATCCCGTGCGACATCTTCAGTTCAGCGCTTCGCCTTGTGGGCGACCTTGCGCGCTCCCTTTCTGGCTGTGGGCTTCGCGGCGCGCCCCTTGCTGCTCACAGCCTTCCGGGTGCCAACGGTCCTCGCCGCCACGGCCCCTGTCGCCCGGGCAGCAGCCTTGCTGGCCGAAGCGCTCGCTGCCTTCACCCTCTTCCCGACGGCCTTCTTGACCGCGGCGGATCTCGCCGTGACGGCCTTCCTGGCCCTCGCGACGTTGGCCTGGGCCTCGGCGACCACGCCTTTCGCCTCCGCGGTCACGGCCTGCCCGAGTCCACGCATCTTCGCGGCGACGGCCGTCACCGCCCTCCTGGCCCGGGCGACATTGGCCTGGGCTTCGGCGACCACGCCCTTCACCTCGGAGGCTGTCGTAGGGCCGATGCCCTGCGCCGAAGCGGAAGCAGATTCCGTCCCGTCTTCGGTCTTCTTCTGGTCCTCGTTGCTCATGGCAGTTTCCCCAGGGCACACGCGCCGTGTGGGCGCGGACATCTCCGCCCCACCTCCTCTCGCGCAATGAGAAGTCACCGCAACGAATCACATTGGGTGCCCCGAGTCCAATCTCCACCTGGGGCCCTCACAGCGGCGACCAGTTGATGTGATTCTCCAGCGTCACCGTCGCCGCTGTGAGCTGATGTCCGGCGCCTTGCGGCGCCTCAAGCGG
>MEMX01000137.1:14707-23427 GCA_001768075.1 Anaeromyxobacter sp. RBG_16_69_14
TGTCCGGCGCCTTGCGGCGCCTCAAGCGGAGGGGAGAACTCTCCCCCCGCACCCCCCATCTCGAGCGTCAGTTCATGTGGCATGCGCTATCAGGTCATCCGGAAGCGCCGGAACCCGAACGCCGTCATCTTGGCCAGGAGCCAGCCGTGCCGGAAGCGACTGATCTTCGTCTCGCCGTAGGTCCGCGCGCGGTATCGGACCGGCAGATCGACGATCTTTAGGTTTAGCCGCGCGGCACCGAAGAGCAGGTCGAAGTCACCGAAGGGATCGAAGTCGCCGAAGGACGCGCGGTTCGCCGCGATGGCCTGATAGTGGCGCCGGCTGAGCACCTTGGTGCCGCACAGCGAATCCTTGATCGGTTGCTCCAGGATCCAGGATAGCGCGGCGCTGAAGAACTTGTTGCCCAGGAGGTTGAGGAGGCGCATCGCCTCGTCCTCCATGGGATAAACCAGGCGGACGCCGTTGATGAGCTCACCCTTTCCCGTTGCGAGCGCTCGATAGAACTTGAGCAGATCCTCGGGCGGGACGGTGAGATCCGAGTCCAGGATCATGAGGACGTCTCCGGTCGCAGCGTCGAAGCCCTTGCGGACCGCATCGCCCTTCCCCCGGCCGCAGCCCTGGTGAACCAGCTTCAGCTCCAGGGGCCCGCGGTACTCCCGCATCACCGACTCTATCTCCTCGAGGGTTCCGTCGATCGAGCTCCCGTCCACGAAGATGAGCTCGGTACGGGGACCCATGATCGGCGTGCGCTCCACGGCCTCCCGGATGTTGCCGCGCTCGTTGCGACACGGGCACACGACCGAGACCGTGGGGAGCCGACCGGGCTCCTGTCGCGGAGCGGCGCGTCCCACGAGGTAGCGCACCAGAGCGAGGCGGCGCGCGCCCGGAAGCCGCGACACGACCCGGTTGGCGAACTCGGAGAGGTGGGGCACCGACGCGGGCACGAGCACGTCGGTGCCGTGTCGGATCGCCTCGTACCCGGACAGGTGCATGAGGTTCTGCACGTCCGCGCTCGAGAGCCAGTTCTGGCGCGGCCACCTCGTCTTCACGCCCAGCCGCTCCCCGAGGTCGAGCAGCGGCTCCCAGAGGAAGTTGTGATACGTGAGCACGATGCGCCCGTCGGGCGCCAGGAGCGGGCGGACGTTCTCGAGCGCGCGCTGGACGTCGTCGAGGTGCCCCACGGCATCAGACAGCAGCACGACGTCGAAAGGTCCCTCGGGGAGCGCGTCGGCCTCGACGTCGCACACGCGCAGGTCGAGGCCGGGATGGCGCGCGTGCGCCAGCTCGATGACCCGGCGCGACACGTCGATGCCCACGCCCCCCGGGGAGCGCAGCGCCGCGAGCAGGTCACCGAGACCGCACCCGACGTCGAGCACGCGCGCGCCAGGCGGGACGAGACTGACCACCAGGCGCTCGATCTGGGCGTAGTAGTAGGCGTGCCACTCGACGATCCGTGGGCGGAGCTCCGCGACCCGATCGAGCAGGGCGATCCGCGCTGCCCGACGGAGCCGGTTCGCCTCCTCGATTGAACACGGCGGCGACGACTCGCTGCGCTCAGCTCGCATTGGATCGCCCATCTCCCTGCCCGCTGGCGCTCGCCATCGCTTCCCCCTGGCCTGGCTTCCGTGGTGAACTCCGATGGCCTGCCGAGTCGTCGCGCCCCGGACGCATCCGGGGTCCCTGCCCTCCCATGGCGTTCGGGAACGAGAGGAGCAAGGCCGGCAGCAGCAACAGCGCCGTGAGAAGCGTGGTGACCTCCCCCGCCATGGCGTACCAACCGAAGGACCGCAGCGCCCTGTTGAGGGAGAAGAGGAGCGAGCCGTAGCCGACGACGGAGGTCCAGTTGCATAGGACGACGGCGGGGCCAACCTCCGAGAGGGCCGGCAGGATGGTCCGCCGCGCCCGCATGCGCGCGAGGACGTTCGCGCCGTAGTCGACCGCGATGCCGAACGTGATGGGATAGACGACGAAGTTGAAGAAGTTGATCTTCACGCGGAGCGCGGAGGCCACCCCGCCCATCAAGATCACGCCCACCGCGAGGGTCCCGATCACGAGGAGGCTGCCGCGGAGGTGCCGGATGAAGAACACCACGAGCAGGCAGACGCAGAGAAATGACACCAAGGTGGTGAGGGGCCCCTCGCGCTCGATGTTGGAGAGCAGGTCGGAGAACACGACGCTCTCGCCGCTCGCGTCGTACTTCCGGCCCGCGACCTCGACCCCACGCACCCCCGCGGCGAACGCGCGCAGATTCGGGGCGAGCTCGATGTGCGCTCCGGCCCGAGCGGTCACGACCGCGATCCGCCCCACCGTCCCGTCTCGCTCCCTGAACCGGTCGAGGAGCGACGGCGGCGCGTCGTCGGCGGCAACCGGGCCCTGGGAAGCGAGCTGCTCGCGGACGATGCGGGCGCGGCGCGCTTCCTCGGGAGGCAAGCGCGACAGGACCCGCGGGGAGAGGCGCGCCACGATATCGCGGAGGACGGCGAGCTTCTTCTCCTGGTCGCGGGGGAGGACGCTCGACACGGTCTCGCACCCCTCGATGAGCTCCTTCCAGCGCGGGTCCTTCTGCCGCTCGCGGATCGCGTCACAGTAGCCGTCGGCAACCTCCCGGGAGGGCAAGAGCGCCAGCACGGACGAGGACGACTTGCCAAGGGCGTCGTTCGCCAGCGACTGGTCTCGCTTGAGGACGTCGTTGCCCTTGATGTCGTTGGTGAGGTTGTCGAGGTTGAGCTCCATCGCGTGTGGCAAGCGGTGGACGAACAGGGCCACCGAGGCGACGGTCAGCACGGCGAAGACGGCGACGATGAGTCGGGGCCGCGCGAAGGCGCGCCGAAGCCTCGGCACATCCCAGTGACGGACGCGGCGGACGGCCCGAGGGGGGAGCGGGCGCACCCGTTCCATGAGGGCGAGCAGAGCAGGGACGAGCGCGAACGTGAACGCCCAGCACAGCACCATCCCGATGCCGCCGATGAACCCGAAGTGGCGGAACCCGCGATTGGCCGCGACGACGAGCGTTCCGAACGAGACGCTGGTGCCGAGCGCAGCGAGCAGCGTCGCCCGCGCCGCGACGGCTGCCCCCTCCTGGACCGCCACCTCGAGCGACGCTGCGCGCTGCCGCAGCTGCGAGACCCGCGCCAGGTAGATGAGACCGTAGTTGATCCCGTTCCCGACCACGATCGCGCCGAGGAAGGCGGTCTGAGTGTTGAGGTACCCGATGACGAGCCGCGTGAGGCCGAAGGTCACCGCCACCGCGGCCAGCACCGAGGCGCCGAGGGCGAGCGTCGAGCGGACGTCGCGGTAGAAGAGGACCAAGGACAGGAGGATGATCGAGACGCAGAGGCCGAACGTCGAGAAGACGTCGTTGATGATGGCCTCGTACTCGGCCACGAAGACGGGGAAGCTCCCCGCGAACCCGACGCGCAGGTGGTAGTCGCGCAGCTCGCTTTCATGGCGGTCGGCGACCTGGCGCATCCGGTCGAGGAGCTCGCGCGCCTGGGACACGGCGAGGCTCGTGCCCGCCGGCCGAACCACCACCAGCACCGAGCGGCCGTCCGGGGCGACCATGAAGCCGTCCTTGTACCGGGCGAATCGTTCCGCGACCTGCTCGCGCGGGAGCGGCTTCGAGGGATCGAGGAGGGGGGTCTTCCTGAGCTCCTCCACCGAAATGGGCTTCGAGTCCTCCTCGTCGAGCCCGAGGCCGAACAGGGCCTTCGACTTCGCCTCGCCGATCGCGTGGACGAGGTCGTCGCGCCCCCTCTCCAGTTCGCCGAGATCGAGGAAGAGCGGCCAGTGGTCCTGGTACCAGCTCGCGATCGGCGTGATGTCGGCTTCGACCGACCGGATGACCCCCGGCCCGAGTGCTCGGTAGTCGGCCGCGAGCTTGCGGGCGAGTCGCTGGGCAGCGGAGAGTCCGCCCGGCCCGTCCAGCGCCTCGACGACGACGAAGACCGTCCCGTCGCCTCCGACGCGACGGATAAGCGTCTTGATCTCGCGCACGCTCGGTACATCGGAGGGCAAGAGCTCCTCGAAGCTCGAGCGGATCTCGAGCTTCGAGGAGAGGTAGCCACCCGCGATGGCGAGGGCGAGCGCGCCGAGGACGAACCGCCACGGATGCCGTAGCGACGCTCCGGTCAGGCGGGCGATGGGCGAGCGCGAGTCGATGCTCATGGAACCGCCTTCGATGAAGCTCCCCACTCCGTCTCCAGCACGATCCAGCGGCGCGGTCGTCGTGCATCTACATAGGCGAGCCGCATGCCGCCGGGAAGCTGCCCGAGCGGCAGGGAGCCGTCGGCCTCGAGAGGGAGCTGGTCGTAGAACAGGTACCTACGCCCCCCCGGGTCATCAGGGGAGGCGCAATCCGCGATCGCCCCGCCGTCGAGCACCACGAACCGCACCTCCTCCTGCTGCAGATACTCCACCAGTTCCTGCATCGGGACGGGCTTCTCGCGCCAGCTCGCCGAGACGATGACCTGGCGCGCCCAGGGCGCGAGCCAGCGGGGCTGCAGGTGCGTCCGCGCGTCCACGGCGTACACATCCCCTGGGCGCAGGTGGCGGACCAGCCAGTCCTCCACGTCCAGGAACCCGGCAGGCGGCCTCGTGGGGCCGGGGTCGAGCGCCACCGCGGCGACCACCGCAACGGCCCATGCGGCGCCCGCGCGAAGAGCCCAGGATGCGCGCGCGAGGGACCCGGCACGCTGCGCGGCACCGGCGAGGCTGGCCGCCAGCGCAGGCGCGAGGGTGGTCGCCACCAGGGGAAGAAAGTAGCGGGCGGACCCTCCGTTGGCGTTGAACAGCACCAGGAAGGGGTAGGTCCAACCGACGTGGACGAGGTGGAAGGTCCTTGCCAGCCCGCGCTCGCAGCGCCACAGCCAGCGCAGCGCGACCAGCCCGGACCCGAAGCCCACCACCACCCAGAAGACGTGGAGCGGCGCGCCGGGGCGCGGCGAGGCGAGGGCCATCCCGTCGGCGAAGTGGAATGTCGTCTCGGCCAGGCCCATCCCCAACCTGGACAAGAGCGCTGACGGCGAGACCTGGGCCAGGTACTCCAGCGCTCCATGCGGAAGCCTGTCCTGCGCATGCGGAGCGAAGACCTCGGCGAAATCGGATAGGCGGTCGATCCAGACGTAGCGCGAGTTGACGTTGTAGATGGGCGACCCGAACACCTTCAAATTTCGCCACCACAGCGGCGCTCCGGTGATCGCGTACGCGGCGGCGAAAGCCCAGGCACGCCGATCCACCACCACTCGCAGTCCGACGTCGAGCACGAGCGCGATGCCGACGACGGCGGGGAGGAAGAGCCCCGTCCCCTTGGTGAGGAACGCGAGTCCGGCCCAGAACCCGGCCCTCCACCAGGCGAGCCGGCTTCGAGGGGAGGCCTTGTCGGCACCGTCGAGAATGGCCCCGACGGCCTGGGCCCATACCGCCACCAGCAGGGGCTCGCAGGTCTCCCGGCTCGCGGTGCCCAGAAACGTGCCATTCGCCGCGAGGAAGAGCGCGAGCACGGCCGCGGCACCGCGGCCGAAGTGCCGCCGCGTCACCCACCAGCAGGAGATCAAGGCCACCAGGCCCAGGCCCACCGAGAGTGCCTGCGCCTCACGGTGAAATACGGGATCGGGGTGCGCGAAGGCAGACAGGAGCGCCAGGTACAGCGGGTGCCGGTTGGACTCCGTGAAGCGGCCCGCGACGAGCTCTCCCCAGAGGCGTAGCGGACCCCCCAGGGCGCGAATGCGGTTACCGAGGTCGAGGTAGGCGACGTCATCGAAGTATGGATACGGCTGGTGCAGCGCGCGAAGCGACGCCAGCGCCACGAACACGGCGCAGGCGGCCATCAGCGCGGCGGCCTCTGCACGCCGGCCGAGGCGGAACGGGCCAGGTCCATGGGGTGTGCAGCTGTTCACGTGAGCGGCGCTCCCGGTGCAGGAGGCCGAGCCTTATAGCACTCGGGACAGCTCCGCATCATGCTCTGCCAGCGCCCGGCGGCCCGGAGTGAGCCCATGCACTCGTGGTCGGCCGCCGCTACAGTCCTCCAGATGACCTCGGGCACCCGGATCGGAGCCTCCACCGTCCTCGCTCTCCTCCTCGCCGACGTCCAGCCGAGCATGGCTGCACCTTCGATCCCGTCGGTGTCCAGGATCGACGTGCGCACCTTCCGGCCGGTGGAGGGACCGAAATCCGGACCAGAGGTCTACTACAAGGTGGTGGAAGAAGCCGGCGAGACCATGCTCCGTGGCAGCTACCAGCCTGGCCTCGAGACCGTGGTGATGGGCGTCGAGATCCCCCAAGCGCTGCGGGGGCGCGTCCGGCGCGTGAAATGGCGCTGGCGTGCCCGCGACTTCCCTGTCAGAGGAGACGAGTGCGCGCCGGGTGGCTTCGGCGACTCGACGGCCTCCGTGAACGTGGCGTTCAAGCGCGGGTTCAGGTGGTACGTCCTCAAGTACGTGTGGAGCCCCCTCGCGCCGCTCGGAGCGGTCTGCGATCGCAAGCGGACCCTGTTCCTCGTGCGCGACACGATCGTGCTCGAGCACGGCGGCAAGCCGGGGACGTGGCTGACCGAGGTGGTGGACGCCCGCCAGGCGTTCATCGACCACTTCGCCAAGGGGAACCCTCGCGCCGACGTGCCCGACATGGTTGGCATCGGCATCATGACGGACGGTGACCAGACGCACAGCCCGAGCGGCGCCGACTGGGCCGACTTCGAGATCCAGTACTAGGAACCCAAGCGGCGGGGTCGGCGCGGCCGGTGCTGCAGCTGACTCGCTTTCGCTCTCTTCTCGTTCTCACGGCGTGCAGGGCGGGACCGCGTTCGTGCGCGGCGGAACCCCGGTGACCTGCGCGAGCTTCGCGCGCGTCACGACCAGTTCGTAGGCCGCCTGCTGCTGCTCCACCTGCAGCTGGATGTAGCCTGCGTAGGCCTCCAGGAGGTCCTTCGGCTCGCCCACGCCGGCCTCGAAGTCGAGGCCTGCCGAGCGAAACCAGCTCTTGCCCGAGGCGAGCCCTGCCACGGACGCGAGCAGCCGCTCGCGCGCCGCCGCGACGTCGCCCACGGCCGCCTGTACTTGTTGTCCCACGAGCCGTACCAGCCCTTCGCGCTGCCGCCGTAACGTCTCGCGCTGCACACGCGCCTTCGCGGCCTGCGTGATGAGGAGCGGGAACGCGAGGTCCTGCCGCACTCCCAGCGCCACTCCTGCGCCGACGTGGTTGAAGTCGTCGCGGACCCACGGGTTGAACTGGGGTGTGCGGTTGGGAGCGAAGGCGTAGCTGAAGGTGCCGGCGACGAAGACCTGCGGCTTCATCGCCGCCTCGGTGGCACGGACCTCCCCGTCACGCGCGACGATACCCTGCTCGAGCGCCTTGAGATCCAGACGCTGTCGCACGGCCTCGTCTCGTGCCTGCCCGAGGTCGGGCACGTCACCGGGCTCGAGGGGGAGCGGAAGCTCATGGAGCGTCAGCTGCTCCGGAGACATGCCGATGGTCGCGGCCAGCCCGCCGTGGGCGAGGTCGAACCCCTTGCGCGCCTCGGCCTTCTGCTTGCGCAGCCCGGCCTTGTACACCTCGAGCCGGTAGCGATCCGACGGCTTCACCGACTCCTCGCCGCTCTTGAGGAACTGCTCGAGCTTCTTGTCCACGTCGACCAGCGCCTTGTCCACGTCCGTGGCGATGGACAGGAGCTTGCGGGCGAGAGTCTCCCCCCAGAACAGCTGGGCGATCCTGACCTGGAGCTCCGAGATCTTGTCGGTGACGAGCAGCTCCCGGGCCTTCACGCCCGCCGTCGCCGCGTCGCGCGCGGCGTCGAGCCTCCCCCAGGTGAAGACCGGTTGGATGAGGTTGACGTCGGCGCGGACGAACGGCCCGAGCCCGCGCAGACTGCGATTCGAGTTCTCGGATACGACGACGTTCCCGTGGGCCTCGGGGACGGGCCCGGCGAGGACGTCGAGGGTTGCCAGCGGCAGGAGCCGGGCGGCGCGAGCGATCGCGAGATCGGCCTGCGCAGCCAGGAATTCCGCCCTCTGGATGGCGACCTCGTCCGCGTTCCTGGCGGCGAGCGCAACGGCGCCGTCGACGTCGAGCGGCCCGCACGCCGGCGCCGCAGCGACGAGGAGGTAGGTCAGTGGAAGGGCGAGCAGCACGCGAGCTCCGGAAAATGGAGCAACCTACCTGGCGCCGCACGGTTGCTCAAGTTATCCGCGACGACCTCGCGGCGGGGAAGCCTCCGCCTCCCCGCCGCCCCGGACCCGATCATCGATGGCCTGCCGACGGGTATTGGGGTACAGAAGCGCCGATGTCGCCGGCCTCGACCGCCGATGCTGAGCGCTCGCCCGTGGTCACCGGCAACCCCGGCGCCGAGCCGGCGCTCTCGCGCGCGCTCCTAGGGAAGCGCGCGGCGCTCTGGCTCGCCCTGGCCGTCCTCGCCATCCGGCTGCCGGGATTCCACTCCGCCATCCTCAACATCGACGAGTGCGATCACGTGGTCATCGCGCGCATGATGCGCGCTGGCGCCCTGCCGTACGTGGGGGTGGTGGAGACGAAGCCGCCGCTCACCTACCTCGTCTTCTGGGCGGCGAGCTTCATCGGCCACTCGGTGCTGCCGGCGCGGATCGTCGCGGCAGCCTTCCTCCTCGGCACCGCCCTCCTCGTCCGCGCCGCGGTCCGGCGCTGGACCGGAGACGGACGCGCCGCGAGCGCCGCAGGCTTTTGCGCGCTGCTCGCGAGCCTCTGCGATCCAC
>MEMX01000137.1:23437-26634 GCA_001768075.1 Anaeromyxobacter sp. RBG_16_69_14
CGAGATCCTGATGAACCTGCCGGCGGCCGCCGCGCTCTACTGTCTCGTGCGCGCCGAGCGCGAGGACGCGCGCCGCTTCGACCTCGCGGCTGGCCTCGCGATCGGCTTCGCCACGCTGTTCAAGCACCAGGCCGGGATCCTCCTCCCGGGGTTCGCCATCGCGCTCTTCGTGAACGCGATCGCGGCGCGCGGCGGTCTCGGCCAGGCGGTGCTGCGCACCTCTCTCCTCGGCGCCGGGGTCGCGTTGCCGTGGGGCGCCACCTTCGGGACCTACGCGTACCTGGGCCACGCGCGCGAGCTCGTGGAGTGGGTCGTCTCCCGAAACTTCGGCTACGTCGCCACGACCCACTCAGGCTTCTGGTCCCACGCGGGCGCCTTCGTCTTCTGCGTCGGAACGTGCGCCCTCCTCTGGACACTCGCGATCTCGGAGGCGCTGCGGCGCAGGCGCGACCCGCTGGGAGTAGCCTTCGCGATCTCGCTCGCGCTCACCTGGGTCGCGGTGAGCATGGGCGGGCGCTTCTACCAGCACTACTTCCTCCAGTTCGCCCCGGTCCTCGCCGTGCTCGCCGGGCCGGCCCTGGCGCGCGTCGCGGAGGGCTGGGGAACGCTTTCCCGGGCGCGGCGCTCCGCCGCGGCGGCGTTCCTCGTCATCCCCCTCCTCGCCTACGCCGTCTACGGCCTCGCCCGGGTGGCGGTGGGCGACTACCCGGCCCAGGACGAGCGGGCCAACGCGCTCTCGTCCTGGCTCCGGGAGCACACCGCTCCCGATGACCGGGTCTTCGTCTGGGGCCACTTCACCCCCATTTACTATTCGTCCGATCGGTTGCCCGGGACCCGCTACATCATGACCTCGGTCCACATGGGCAACTTCGATCCCGGCGAGCTGCCCGACGGCTTCGACCCGGCCCTCCACGCCTCCGCCCCCGACGTCCGGGCCACGCTCGACGACCTCGAGGAGAACCGGCCGGCCTTCGTGGTGGACACCGCCCCCGCCGACATCCACCACTGGAGCCGCATCCCCCTCGACGCGTTCCCCGCGCTGCGCGACCACGTCGCGCGCCACTACGCGCCGGCCGGCGAGAGCGGCGGCGCGCGCATCTACCGGCGCCGGTAGGAGGACGTCGGCTACGGACTGCACATCCGAATGCGAAAGTTCCGCTAGGGCAAAGGCGTTCCGCTGATCGTCAGCTCGGTCACGTCTACGCCGGCGGGGTTGATCTCACCGGGGTAGCTATCACCGGCGTTCGTCACCTGAATCTCGAGCGAGTTCACTCCCGCAACGAATCCTTCCGAGATCGTGAACGCGTGCTCGGCATCGAAGCTATCGGCAACGGCACCAGCGAGAGAGAATGTACCGGTACCCGTGGGCGTCGAGCCGTTGAGGGTCATCTGGCCACTGTTGTCCACGCCCCAGGCACCGGTGATCCTGACCGTGGTGGGGTCGAATCCGGTGAGGTCGAAGCGCAGACGGAACGTATAGGGGGCAGAGGCGGTGGCAGACCCATCCGCATTGCTCCAGATCCATCGCGAATCCGATGACGAATAATAATGACCACCACCAGGATGTTGATTGCTGAGGACAATGGCGGCCCGAGGGGTTGTGACTCCCGGGCCGGCGACGAGCTGCCACTGAGGATCCGCCGACCCCACCGGGAGCGGTGCTCCATTGGCATCCACGCCCGTGTTCCAGATCCTCAGGAGCGAGGCTTCGCAAGTGCCGGCGCTGGTGCAATGCGTCCCCGACACGCACGTACCACACGTCCCCCCGCACCCGTCGTCGCCGCACGTCCTGCCCGTGCAGCGTGGCGTGCACTGACACTCTCCTGCCCGTACCTCGAAGAGAGCATCCTTGGTGGCGCGGGTGTCGAATGGGCTTTGCAACGTCAAGCCGTAGGTGCCGGCCTGGATGCCTGGTGGCACGACGGCCGTCAGGGTGTGGCCGTCGACCCACGTCACCTCGACGAGCGCCGTGGCCCCAATCCACGCGTGATACACGGTGTCGATGGTGGCCTCGCTGCCCTCCGGCGAGGACACCGTCTTCACGGGCAGCGTGCCCAGCACCGTCACGGCAGTGGCGGACGCGCTGTTACCACAGTTGGGCTCCACCGCTTCCACGACCGGCTCCAGAACCTGACACTCTCCTGCCCGTACCTCGAAGACAGCGTCCTTGGTGGTGCGGGTGTTGAATGGGCTTTGCAAGGTAAGGCCGTAGGTACCAGCCTGGATGCCTGGCGGCACGACAGCCGTCAGCGTGTGGCCATCGATCCACTTCACCTCGGTGAGCTCGTGGGTCCCGAACCACGCGTGATACGTACCGTCGATCGTGGCCTCGCCGCCCTCCGGCGGGGACACCGTCTTCACGGGCATCGTGCCCAGCACCGTCACGGTCGTGGCGGCCGCGCTGTTACCACAGCTGGGCTCCACCGCTTCCACGACCGGCTCCAGAACGGAAACGCTAGAAGAGCAGCCCGCTGTTAGGACTGCGACCACGACAAGACCTAGCGAAAGCCGCTTGAAACACATCGAAGCCGCCCCCCCCGCACCCAGGATAGAGTCGCAAATCGGAGCGCCGATCAAGGACAGAGTGTATGAGGATGAGAGCAGCCCCAAAAGGGGCATTCCGCGAAAACCAGCGGCTCGTCGCAGTCGACCGGCGCCCGGAGAGCCGGGTGAACTCGGACTGTCTTGATATCACCGGCGACATGAGGAGGCGGCGCCACCTCATGCATCCGCGGTGGGCAGTCCTCGGCGCCCTCGCGCTGCGGACCGTAGCCCGAAGTCTGTAGCCCGTAGCCCAGTCAGGTTGGAGGCCTACCGGTAATCACCAACAGTGGTAACGCTGCGCGGCGTGCGCGGTGTCCTCCCTGCGACGACCGGCCAGAGCCGGCGCCGCAGGGAGGATTCCACACATGACGAAGCAGTTGTTCGAGCTCTTCACGCGGGCAGGGGCGGAGTGGGTGATGCTGCTCCTCGTCCTGCTCTCGATCGCCTCGGTCGCGCTCGTCCTCGAGCGCTTCCTGTTCTTCGCCCGGCACGGATCGACGATACGCGATCTCCGCCCGCTGCTCTCGTCGGGGAAGCTCGACGAGGCGCGCATCCGGGTCGGGAACCGGCTGGGCATGGAGGCGGAGGTGGCCCGCGCCGCCCTGGGCGCGGCCGGCGGCGGACCGGCGTCGGTGCAGCAGTCGGTGGCCTGT
>MEMX01000137.1:26644-27591 GCA_001768075.1 Anaeromyxobacter sp. RBG_16_69_14
TGGCCTGTGCCATCGCCGAGGCCCGGCTCGGCTACGAGCGCTACCTCAACTTCCTGGGCACGCTCGGCAACAACGCCCCCTTCCTCGGCCTGTTCGGCACCGTGGTCGGCATCATCAAGGCGTTCTCCGATCTCTCGGTGGGCGGCGCCCGCGGCGCGGCCGCCTCGGTCGTGATGTCCGGCATCTCCGAGGCGCTGGTGGCCACGGCGGTCGGCATCCTCGTCGCCATCCCGGCGGTGGTGGCCTTCAACGGCTACCAGCGCTGGCTCAGGACGCTGGTGGGCCGCTCCGAGGCGGTGGGGTTCGCGCTCGCCAGCTACCTCGAGCGCGACGACGTCCGGGCCGCTGCGCTCGCCCGCGGCTGTGAGTCGCACAGCCGCGACATCGTCGGCTGACCCGCGCCGCACGCACTGGAGAACCACATGGCTGCCACCCAGAACGGCGGAGACGAGCCCATCACCGGCATCAACGTCACCCCGCTCGTCGACGTCACGCTGGTCCTGCTCATCATCTTCATGGTCACCGCGTCGTACATCGTGAAGGAGTCGATCGAGGTCGACCTGCCCCGCGCCGCCAGCGCGGGTGAGAACGTGGGCACGACGCTCACGTTCGTGCTCGATCGGGAGGGGCGGCTCTTCCTCGACGGCACGCCGGTCGAGCGCGAGGCGGCGCGCGCCGCCATCCGGGCGGCAGTGGCCGGGCGGCACGATGCGCGTGCCCTCATCGGCGCCGACCGGTCGGTCCCCCATGGCGACGTGGTCGGGCTCATAGATCTGGTGAAGGGCGAGGGCCTCACGCGCTTTGCGATCCAGATCCAGCGCGACGCGGCCCAGGGCGGCGAAAGGTGAGCTCGCCGACCTCCGGCTTCCCGCGCGGACACGCCGCGGCCCTCGTCGCCACGGCCCTGGTGAGCGCGCTCCTGCACGGCGCCGCCTTCGCCGCGGCCG
>MEMX01000138.1:0-3240 GCA_001768075.1 Anaeromyxobacter sp. RBG_16_69_14
CGACAGTCACAGACCTCTAAATTGGCAGGAAATCAGGCCCGCGATGTGCGGAAAGTAGGATATAATTGCCTGTATCAGCGGCATTATCAACGCCGCGTGCTTCTGCTACGTGGTCCTCACCGAGCACTGGTTCCGAACCACCCGCCAGAGCTTCGTCGTCATGATCACGAGACGGAGGACGTCCCCAGGGCCGGCCCTCGGCCTCAAGCCTGGCTGGTCCGCCAGCGATCGGCACGTCGGGACCCGGTTGGCACCTCACCGACGCGGGTCACCGAAACGAGGCTGGGGCTGCACGAGTTCGCTGGAGCGCTGCTTCCACCGCGCGGCCAGGCTTGCCGTAGAGTTCAAAGCGCAGTCCGATGCGCGGGATCTCGAATCGCGATGCACGCGGAATCCATCCCCCGCGGCCCGCTTGTGCCCTGGTGCATCGGAGGTCGCCCCACGGGATGCACGGGATCCCGCGGTGGGTGATCGGCCGGAACAGCCAGTTCGGTGCGAGGTGTGCCGACTCGCGTAGATCGCGGCCAGGCGAGGCGCTCCGGAACGAGACGCCACGGACACTCCCCGATGCGAACAAGAAGCGCTCCTGGGCCGACATGCTCACGGGTGGGAAGCGCGAAAGTAGGGCCATGTGGCCGGCGATGAGCGCGAGCACTGTGCTCACGACGAGCCACATGCAAATGAACGCGAGCGGGAACCACACGGGAATGGCTCCTGCGCGCCGGCGGTGGCGCTGAGCGAACGGCCGAACGGCATGCGCGCATGATTCTACGCGTCAGCGGGGCAGCCTGAGGCTAGAACGGCTAGAACCGATCGGTACTGAGACGCTCCCGCGGTTCGTTCGCGCGCCCGAGAGCAGGGGCGTTTTCGACGGCTGGCGACGGGGTTTTCGGACAGGTGGCGGTACGCACGGTTCGGCGTTCTCGGGCCTCACAGCTCACCGAACGGATGGCTCGTCGCGCGATCATCACGGCTTCCCGGGCGGCTGCGGAGGGATCACCCGACGTGGCGCAGGTAGTCCGTCGCTTCGACCCATGCCTGGAGCGCCGCCCGGACACGTGCGAACAACCCACCGAGTTGTTGCTCGGTTCCGGTGTCAGGGGTTCGCCTCGGGTCGTCCCACGTGCGTGCGAGCTCGATAGCCTGCCAGGCCGCGACCTCGACGCTGCGCAGGCGAAGGTCGCCCTCGCGTCCGCACAGGACGTGGGCTTCGGGTTCGCCCTGCCACGCGAGGATCTCGAGCCGGCCGCCGCGACCCTCGCGCACCGTCTCCGGGGGCACGATGGGCTCGATGGATTCGAGGCGTGCGAACGCTTCGCGCGCCCACGCCGTCCAGGTCGACGGCCCAGGCATCGCGACCTCCTTGCCCCACAGCGTCGTCGCACGCAGCGTGACGTCGACGCGGATCCAGGGGCGCTCGGTGCGGACCCGGCGAACGTCGTCCTTACCGAGGAGCTCCGTGAGCAAGTCCTCCTCGGTGGTCGCCGTGCGGGCGTCGTGGAGCGAGTGCCAGTGCCACTCGAGCGTGCCGGTGACATGGAAGGGCTCGATGTCCTGGCCCATGGGCTCGACCCCGGACGTGCAGGTGCGGCGCATCGAGCCGAGGTCGAGAGACTCCGTCACGTCATCGATCCCGATCTTCCGTAGACCCGAGTCGCGGAGTGCAGCCACCCATGCTCGCTTGAAGTCTCGGTAGGTCACCGGAGTCATCTACCATGAAGGGCGTTCGACGCGCCCGAACCTCACGTCCCTGACCTGTATGCCGGCGCAACTCCGGGACGACATGCGATCCCGCCGGCGAGCGCCATCATCCGCGAGCTCCGCTACAACTTTGCGTTGACGTACTTGGCCAGGATCATCTTGGCGGCTGTCTGATACCCCACTCCCAGCTCCCGGCCCCGCCGCCGAAGCGCCTCCTTCAGCTCGTCGCTGAGCAGGATGGACGTCGGCCGCTGAGGATGGACGACGACGGCCGCCCCTGCTGACACGATGTCATCACCAAGATCCTGCTTCTCGAACTCGCGCAACGTCGCGTCGCGGCGAGTCGCCGCGTTCTTCATCTTCCGTTCACCGGTGGACTTCTTACGTCGCTGCATCGTACTCCTCCTTCTCCCTCTTCCGCATCGCGCGACAGCTGATCGGGCGGAGCTTCTCGCCGCGCCGCGCGAAGACCAAGGCCGCGCGGCGACCACCCGCCGTTACCCCGAGGAGCAGGTAGCGCGCCTCCTCGTGCGTCGGCTCGACGATGCGACCGGCGAACAGCACCGGTGCATCGAGGAGGGATTCCACGTCCGCCGTGCTGAACCCGTGCTTCGTCTGGCTCTTCGTGCTGTTCCCGGCGTCCCACTCCAGCGCAGGACGCGCCCCCAGCCAGGCGGCGGTGTCTGGATCGGCGACCAGCTTCATCGCCTAGCAACATAGCTATGTCATAGTGATGCGTCAATCCCGAACGGGGCCAGCACACCTTCATTCTCGGCTTCATCCCCGGCACGGGGGAGTGCCGGTTGAACCACCTAAGGGTCCGTAATCCCGGACCTCTTCGGGCTCGGAACGTGGGCTACGTGCTTCTCACCGAGCACGAGTCGAACGACACCTACAAGGGCAGCAGCCAGCTCTCCTGGAACAGCCACTTCATCGACGTCGATGACGCGTACTCCGACGATCCTGAGCGTCGCACGTGGAGGCAGCTGCTCGGCGAGTTCTCCCCCAAGTCACCCTGGCGGTCGACTGCCACGGCACCCCGCACGCCCTCCTTGTGAAGGCTGCCGCGAACGCGACGCTGAAGCAGGCGGGCATCGACCTCGGGCCGCGGTGGCGCAAGAGCGCCGTTTCCGGCAACGGCTCGCCGCCGGGACACGCGACGGAAGACGGGGGCGACGACGACGCTGCGCTCACGCTCGGCGGAGCCCCGGATCCAACCGACGCGCGCGTCGTGGCCGCGCTCCGGCGGGCCACCGTCACGAACGTTCTCGCGACGATCGTCGCCACGGCAGAAGCCCCGACCGCCGAACGTCCAGCGACGTACCTGCGGCCGGTACCTGGTGCCTCCTTGCACGCGTCACGCGCGGAGGCGTCCGTGACGGCGGAGGTCACGCGCTCGCGGCTCACCGCGGCCGAGGTCGAGCGCGATGAGGCTCGAGCCGCCGCGGACCCGTCTCCGCGCCGAGGCGGCCCTGTCATCGAACGCAGCACATGGAGCAGCACATCGAGCCCCGTGCCGCCCTGCCAGGCGATGTAGGC
>MEMX01000138.1:3254-12548 GCA_001768075.1 Anaeromyxobacter sp. RBG_16_69_14
CCGCGACGGCAGCCCGAGCGCGGCCAGCACGACGTGCGCGTGCGCGGTGGCATCGGCCTCCGTCTCGCAGTCCGCGTGGGTGCGTGCCGGGGGGGACGACAGGTTCGAGAGTGCGGCCAGGTACCGGCGATTCCCGGTGGAAAGGGGGCTCAACCTGGCCGCTGGTGACACTTGACAAGTCGGGTCACCATGCGTGCAATAGTCCCGGCACCACCCGCGCAATCGTCGCGCAAAGGGGTTGATGCTCGAGGGGGACACATGTCCGAATTCTGCCCTGGCTATGTCCACGCGCCGTTCGACGCGCTCGCAGCTGCCTTCCCGGACGAGAGCGCCTATCCGTTCGCCGATTTCAGGACTGAATGGGGGCCCATCTTCCATCGGGGCAGGCTCGACGGCAGCGCGCGCGTACTCGTCATCGGCCAGGACCCCGGCCCGCACGAGAACATCCTTCGTCGCATCCTGGTCGGCGAGGCAGGGAGAAGGGCACAGGGGTTCCTCGCCAAGATCGGCATCACGCGCAGCTACGTCTTGCTGAATGCGCTCCTCTACAGCGTCTACGGGGCGAAAGGCGCCAGGTACGTCTCCAAGCCGAAAGTACAGGACTACCGCAACCTGTGGATTGACGCGGTGATTTCCTCCGGTAACGTCGAGGCGGTGGTCACCTTCGGAGGCATGGCAGAGAAGGCGTGGGCCGGCTACGCGAACGTTCACTCCCCCCCAAGCGGCTTACCCGTTCAGCATCTCACCCACCCGACCTTCCCGGAGTCGGCAGGTGGCACGAAGGCGGAACGGCAGGCGAACACCAGGAAGATGCTGAAGCAGTGGAATGGGGCGCTCCAGGTCCTGCATCCCGCAATCACGCACAAGGACGCGCCCGACTCGCTCGTCCTCTACGGCGACGCCTTTGTCGAAACGGACAAGGTGGACATTCCGTCGGCGGACCTGCCGGCCGGTATCCCGCGCTGGATGTACGACAACGACGGATGGACGCGGCGCACCGGCGCCACCGTTCTGGACAAGCGGCGGAACATAACCGTCACCGTCCCGGACGGCGTCATCCCCTGACCCGATCAGTCGAGGGGAACCCTGCGCCGCTGCCGGATCTCGCCTCCCCGGCGACCGACGAACTCGATCGTCGCCGCCTTCGGGCGGGGCAGTTCTTCATCGCGGTGCGTGATCCGTCGCGTCTCGTGCGCGCGCCCGTCGACGTAGACTTCGAGCTCGTCGAGCCCCTCGGTCGTCACCACTAGGACCGCCTTCCGCGCGGTCACCTTCATGGCGGTGCTGTCCGCGCCGGAGAGCAGCTCGCCACAGAAGTTGACCAGGTCCTCGTTCGAGCCGACAAGATCGGCGTTGGTCATCGCGTAGTGAACGCCCGCGATGCCCAGGTCTTCGATGGGGACACCGTCAGCCGCGACACTCCGCACCGCCCGTCGGATGGCTATGGTGTAGCCCACATCTCTTGGTAGCTCTGACAGCTCGAACTCTGTTTCGGCCAGTGCTTCCCGACGTCGTGGTGCGTCCAGACGTTCGCCCCGCCCGCCCCCGTGGCCTCGCCCACGGAGACGAGCGGACCGATCTCGTTGTCGACGAAGCCTGCTGCGAAGAGGTCGCCCGCCGAGTAGGTGTTGGGATCGACGACGCAGACAACGGGTCCGCCATAGAGCTGGCCGATGTCGTTGCACCACGCTGGATCGGTGAGTGGCAAGGGCTGTGAATACGGTTCACCCGTCTCGATCGCCGTCTCCAGGGACGAGAGCCACGGTTCCAGCTCCAAGCGATTGAAGGGGCTACGCGCCATGGCGCGCGTGAGTGGCGTCGCGACGAGGCTGAACCTCGTCGGCGTGATCGGATTCGGCGTGAACAACTGGAGGAGCCGCTCGGCAGCCCAGATCAACCCCCCGGGGTTGCCACGCAGATCGAGGATCAGGCCCGTCCCTGGGAGCTGGTCGAGTAGCCGCACCACCTCTGCGATGAAGGCGTCGTCGTCCGCCACGTCGAAGCTCCAGATCCGCAGGTATCCGAGGTCGCCGAGCGTCCGGTGCCTCACCTTTCGGGCCGCCAGCACGTCCTGCATGGGCGTGGGGACCCATTTCCGCGAGCGGGGCACGGCAGCGCCCGTTCCCTCCGCCTCCCAGAGCTTGCCCGAGAACAGGAGCTTCTTAGCCCGCCGGACCTGCTCCGCGGCCGGGTCCGCCGCGACGAAGCGTGAGGCCCGGACTCCGGGTTCCGGAGCCCGCCCTCGGTTGGGAAGGACAACGCGCCAGGGAAGCTGCACCTGGCGTTCCGCGCCGCGGGCTGGTCGGTAACCGATCCACACCCACATCTCATCCGGGGGCGGACCATACTCGAGCGCGCGGAAGGTGAGCGACTCGAGCGCGCGCGCGCGGCGGGCATCGGGCCGGCCGCCGGTCTCCCGCTCCGAATAGATGTCCACCGCCCGAGCGAACGGGATCCCGTTCCAGCTGGTCAGCTCGACCCCCTTCTTGAACGTCCCGTCCGAGATGAGCTCGGGTGCGGACACCTTCGAGACGACGAACGTCGGGCCGTCGTGCGGCCCGTACTGCTCGACGAGGAACGGCAGCGTGGCCACAGCTCCTTGCAGCATCTTCGGTCCCGAGTAGCGTGTGTGGGCGTCGCGCAGACCCGTCACGATCGAGGTGATGGCGAGGTGGAACGACCACGGCGCTCCCGCGCCGTCGAGCCGCGTGAGCGCGAGCTGTCGGGGCTGGCCGTTCATCATCACCGCGCTCGTCTGCGTAGCGCGCGCCTCCTGCATGCGGCCGGCGGTCCCATAGATCGGGCGACCTCCGATGACGACGAGTTGCACGTGGTCTTCGGTCGCCGCCAGGATGGTCTTGAAAGGATCGGCTCCTTTCGCAGCGGCGATCACGACCAGGTCTCCAAGTGCCTTCTGTTGCAGGCGGCCCGCCTGCCGGTTCCACGCCTTCGCCAGGGCGGCGCCCGGGTTGGCGGTGATCATCTTCACGAGCTCGAACGCCGTCAGGTTCCAGCCCTTCGCCTTGCTGGCCAGCGCGGCGACCTTCACCTCACCGAGGACGTTTCGTGTTCCGGACGGCCCCCAGTCGGAGCCGATGCAGACGTTGATGCCGCGGCTGACCGCAGCACGGACGTCGGTCGTCGCGCCGTACAGCCACAGATTCGAGAACGGCGACCACACCACCGAGCCCGGATCGCTCCACGCCCCGTACGCGCTCGGGTCGAGGGCGTTGGTGTGGACGAGTCGGCCCTGCAAGCAACCGGCCTGCTGGACCGCCACGTACTCGCGCGCGACGATCGATCCGGGCTGGCCCTCCGCGCAGTGGTAGATGAAAGTCGATCCTCGGCGCATCTTGTCCGCCCGCTCGCCGAGCTGCTCGGCTTTCATTGTCAGCGTGGACGCGAGCACCTGGTCCTCGCCCAGCGCCCCGCCGAACCTCTCGTCCTCGACGTTCCGGACCAGCCACCCGTCCAGAGGGCGATTGCTCGGCGGCGAGCCCTGGATACTCGTCGTCCCCCCGACGAGAGCACGCACCTCGGCATATGCAAGAAGCTCGGCCGGAGCTGCTTTCGATGAACGCATACGCCGGCCAGGTCACGCAGTCCGCATAGGTCGGACGGGTCGGCCAGATGTTATGGTGAGCGAAAGGAACGGTGCGGTTCGGCTCCGCCCATAGCGGTAGCGTTGCGTAGGCGAGATGGCTGTGAAGGTCGATGAACCCCGGGACGACGAGATGGGAGCCCACGTCCACGACCGACGCAGCCTCGAACCCGCCCGGACCTGCCTTCGTGCCCTCGGTCACGGCCGCGATGAGGCCGTCGTCGCCGATCCAGACCTTCCCCCGGAAGCTGGAAGACTCCTTCGGCGCGACCTTGGTATCGAGACTCAGGGGGATGATGCGGCCGGCAATGACAAGGCTCATCGGGCGGCCTCCGATGTCACCGCTGGTCAGGTGACAGCTGGTCCAGGTGCCTGCTGCGCATCGTGCATTCTAGCCTCGAATACGTATGCGCCCGCTTCCGCATATAGACGCACTGCCTCTTGGATCCCGCCCGGGTTCCCGCAGACGCGCTAACGACATGCCTCTGTTCTCATCCTGCCTCGCCAATACGCAATCCGCCTCTCGCCTCCAGCGCGGCGCCTGCGACCACGGAGGCCGGGGTGCCGGGCGCGGGCGAGGCCGCCGGCGTGGCTTGTCGGCGGCCCCGCCGGCGTCGGCGGGCCCGGCGGGCTGGACGTCGAGCTTCGCCGGGCGCCTGCGCCAGGGTGAGGCAGCCGTGCAGGCCGACCGGGGCGCAGGCCCTCGCCGGAACGCGTCGACCGCACCCGCCACTACGCGGGCGCCGAGGTCGGCGTCGGTGGAGAGCGCGGTGGCCACCTTGATGACGGCTGCGTTCAGGGCGAACGACCACACCTCGCTCCCCTGCGCTCGCGTCCGAACGTCCGTCGGTACCCATCCAGAGGGTCAACCTCACAGGGGCGCCCCAAGTGAAATGGTCACGTGGAGCCCCACTGGGCGCTCTCGCACGCAAGGATCCATTGCTCACGGGAAGGGTGTGCCGGCACAAGGTGGCGCGGTGTGCCCGACGCGCTGGCGGAGCGGGAGGGGTCGCCATGAGGCAGTCGAGGTTCGGGCTCGGCGCGGCGCTAGCCCTGACGGTGCGCTTGGCCGCGGGCCGCGTGACGGCCGTGGCCGACCCGTTCCAGCCCAGGAGGTCGCCATGTGCCTCACGCTCTCGCCGCTCGCGAACCTGCACCGTTGGAACTGGGACGGTGACCGGATAGTCCACCGGTGCATCGTACCGTCGTCCCGTCCCGTGGTCGGCCGGACCGGGAAGCGGAACGAGTACGACATCGACGTCCGCGAGTTCCTCGTGACGGAGCGCAACGAGGTGATGCGCAAGGTGATCCGGGAGGCCGTGCCCCAGTTTGCCGCAGACCACGGCATCGCACCGGAGCAGCTCGATGCCCGGACGGAGGGAGCCTTCGATCGCCGGGCCACGGTGGTCAGCGCTTACGTCGCCAGCGCGATCCACTACACCGCGAAACGGGGCGACTGGTGGCAGTTCCCCGACGAGACCCTCTTCATCGGGTCGGGCGACTGCGAGGACAGGGCCCTGCTCATCGCCTCGCTCCTCGTCGCCTCGGGGATCAGCAACTTCAACGTGCGCGTCGCCATCGGCAAGCTCCACACGACGGACGAGGCGGGCCGGGTCGAGCGGCACGACCACGCGTGGGTCATGTACAAGACAGAAGCCGGACGCTGGACAGTCCTTGAGCCTCACTCCAGGCAAGCCGCAGGCAAGCGCCCCGGCAAGGCACGGCGCGCCAGGGTTCCCGTCGCCGCGGAGTACGTGCCCTACTACCTCTTCAACGACGCGCACCTCTGGGAAGTCGTGCAACCCGGGAGCAAGAAGAGCTTCCAGGAGATGGCGCTCAGCCGCCGCTGGCGCCGTATCGACCCGGAGTTCGCCGGTGAGATCCACCGGAGCATCGTCTCCGACGCTCTCGCCGGCCTGCCGCGCTGCCCTCCCTGGCTGCGCGAGGGGCTGACGCGCCACTTCACGTCGTACTTCGGCGCCGTCGTCGACGAGCCGGACAACTTCGTGACGAACGGCTACGACTGCTACGACCACTTCGACAACGCGTTCATCGCCGAGGGGTGGGCGCGCGTGAGCGAGCGGCTCGCGAGCTTCAAGCTCGACCCGCAGCGGAACCTCGACGCGTTCGCCTGGGCCGCGCACGGGATCGCCGACTTCTATGCACATTCCTCGTACGGGGAGTTCGGTCCTCGCCGCGGCGGCAAGCTCGTGCCCTACGCCGCGACTCCGGGCGGAATCCTGTACGGCGCGGGTGTTTACGCACTGTCGCGCTTCAGCGTGAGCGGCGCATTCAAAGGCGACGCCACGAAGCGAACGGCGATCTGGGGAGGCAAGCTCATCACCGGGCGGTACTGCCAGCACGGAGACTCGAGGTCGCTCTTGGAGCGTATCTGCCCGACGCCCGAGTACCTCGACCGCCCCGGAATCCGCATGCTGCTCCCGCACCACGACGAGATCGCCGTCGACGGGCCCACACCCTCCGGGGCGCACATTCTCTATCAGAGCGATCCGGCCCGCTATGCCGAGCAGTTCGAGCTGCGCCGGGGCGCCGCGACCGAACACATCCGAAGCGCGCTCCAGGACGCCTTGGGCGGCGCGATGCCGGTTGAGCCGCTGCGGCCGACGGGATAAGCCGGGCTCCCGTCCACGTCGAGCGTCGCCCATAGGTACCGCACGCATCTCCCGGCCATCACGTACCTATTGCGCATGTTGCGAGCGCCAGCGCGGTTCCGGGCCGTTCGCCGCTCCGGAGACTCGGGAACCAGCATATGGCGGCCTGGGCCGGAGCGCTCTTGGCTGCGAAGCGCCTGCGGCAGCGTGGTGCTACTCGTCGAGGGAAAGCTGGTGCGGCGCCCCCGCCAAGACCCAGCCCTGATCTGTGCGCTTTACGAGGCGGCTGGCGCCAGCTCGCTGAGAGCCTCGAGGAGGTTCGCCTTGCGGACCTTGAGCAGGTCGCAAGCTCGTCGGTGGAGAGGGGGCGCCCACTCGGGCGAAGGCCTTCGAGAACGGCCTGGCACAGGGAGCCGGCCTCGCCAGGGGAGATGCCGCCAGTGTGCGTCACCGTGAGCAACGGTAGCCAGGGCGGCGCCAGGGTGGGCGGCGCGTGAAGGAAGGTTGGAGCGCGCCCGAAAGTAGAATGCGTTTGGATGGGGACCGCGGGACAGGGCGCTCCAGGGCGAGCGTTCGGCCCGGGAGATCCATGGGCCGGCGGAGGGCTACACCACGCGCAAATCACTCTTAGCTCTCCTGGTCCTCGCGGCCTGTGGCCGCGCGAGCTCCACCGACGGTGGCGGCTCGACGAGCGGTGGCTCGACAAGCGGGCGCGGCGCGTCCTTCGGCGACCTGCACACCGGCAACTTCTGGCTCGGTCCAGTGGACTATGCGGAGACGCAGTGGCACAACGCCTGCGCGCCCAGCGTGAGGTACCCCGCGGGTATCCAACAGCTGTACGGCGACTACATCATGGGGCTCGCCAACGAGGTGACGCTGCAGGGGCTCCCCGCGGGGAGCGGCCAACTGTGCGACACCTGCGTCGAGCTCTCGGCCAACGGCAAGAGCTTGGTGGCCCACGTCGTGACCTTCGGCCAGGAGACAGGGCCCAACGACATCGACGTGAGCCCGCAGATTGACAACGCCCTAGACGCTGCCGCTGGTCGCACCGCCACCTGGCGCTTCGTCACCTGCCCGACGATCGACCCCATCGTCTATACCTTCGATGGACGTCAGTGGTCGAACATCTGGTTCTTCCGCGTCTGGGTGCGCAACGCGCGCGTCCCGGTTGCGAAGGTCGAGTACCGGCTTGGCACAGGGTCCTGGGCCACCCCGGACTGGCAAGGCGACGGGGCGTGGCAGGCGTCGGGCGCCGACTTCTCGGGGGGCTTCTCTCTACGGGTGACGTCGATCGACGGCCAGGCGCTGGAGGACGCCATCCCCGGTCTCGGCACCTTCGACCCGAACGCGGGCATCCGCTCGCACGGCAACTTCCAGTAGCGGCGCCGCCGATCCGGCGCGCGTTTATCCTTGCAGGCGGACGGGCACGGCGTCGAACACGCACCGCTCTAGTCGCCCGGTGTCGGTCTCCCCGGCCGCCGCAGCGACGGGCTCACGACTGAGCTGAGGAGAAACAGAAGCCGGCCCGCCTCCGCAACGAGACCGCGCGGCGGGGCGAGGAGCGCGACGCGCTCAAGAACGGGCTGCGGAGTCCACCCGGGCGAGGAAGTCCCGCACGGCCACGATCGCGGCTGCGCTTCGCTGAAACGCTTGGAAGTGGTCGAGGCCCGGCAACGCCACTAGCGCCGCACCGATCTCGCAGGCGAGCCGGCGCATCCCTGCGAGGCGTGGGTCGGCCTCTCCTCCGAACAAGAGCCACGCCCGCACCCGCTCCGCGAGGCCGGTGGACACATCGCGCCGATCGGCCGCCACCACCAGCCGGAGCGCCTCGAGGTCGTTTCCCTCCAGCCGGCGTCGCATGTGCCCAGGCAAGGCCCCGAGCCGCCCTTCCACAAACCGCACCAGGTCGTCGGCGCTCCCCGCGAGGAGAGCCCGGAACGCGCCCAGGTCCTCGGCGTAGGGGTGCGCGCCCCCGACCACGAGCGAGCGGAGGCGCGCCGGCGCGAGGTGCGCGAGCGCGAATGCGACCACTCCGCCGAGCGAGTAGCCGGCCACGTGCGCTTGTGCGATCGCCAGCGCATCGAGCACGGCGACGACGTCCCGCACGTACGCCTCCGCCGCGTACGCCTCGGGGCGGCGCGGCCGATCGCTCCCGCCGTGCCCGCGCGCGTCGACGAGCACGAGCTGATGGCGATCCCGGAGCGCCCCGACCCAGCCGGCGTCGCGCCACCCGTCCATGGTGTCCGCGAGCCCGTGCAGCAGCACCAGCGGCGTGCCGCTCCCCTCGACCTCGTAGTGGATCCGGATTCCCCCGTTCACGACCTGGGCCATTCGCCACCTCCTCCCGCGGAGGCTGGGGATGCGCCCGGTGCGCGTCCACCCCGCGCCAGGCGGGATCAGGCAACGGTCAGCCCTTCGCCCGGCGCCGAGCGCGCGGTGGCCGCGGCCAGGCGGGATCAGAGTTCGGTCAGGACACCGCCGGGCGACCGAGACAGGCAACACCCGAGCTCACGCGCCACGCCTGGCGCGGACCGGAGGATGGCATGTTGCAGACCGATCGGGAATCTGTGGGCGGGCAGCACGCCCACGCAGTTCGGGGGCGGTTCAACGCCTGGCTGCTCGAGGTCCTGGATGGCTACCAGCACCGGAAATATGGCGCACTGAAGCGGGAGATGTTCGGCGGGCTACCGCGCACGGTGGTGGATCTCGGGGCGGGCGACGGCGCGAACTTCCGTTACCTGGCCCCGGGCACGCGCGTCATCGCCATCGAGCCAAACGTGCACATGCATCGCTGGCTGCGGGCGAGGGCGGCGCGGCACGGAATTCACGTCGACGTTCGCGCGGCGACGGCCGAGGCCCTCCCGCTCGCCGACCGGACCGTGGACGCGGTGATCTCGAGCCTGGTGCTCTGCACCGTGCCGGATCCGGCCCGCGCGCTGGCAGAGGTCCGACGCGTGCTCCGCCCGGGGGGCCGGTACTGGTGCATCGAGCACGTCGCCGCGCCCGAGGGAACCGTGCTCGCGGCACTGCAGCGCGCAATTCGGCGCCCCTGGCGCTGGCTGTTCGAGGGCTGCGAGACCC
>MEMX01000139.1:0-2341 GCA_001768075.1 Anaeromyxobacter sp. RBG_16_69_14
GTCGCGTTCGAGCGCATGCCGCTCATGTACGAGCACGCTTTCGGCGGCAAGTACGAGGACGGTGCGCAGGGCGAGGTGGTGTGCCTGGAGAACCCGGTCGGGGTGGGCTTCGCGCGGACGGTGCGCGACAAGGCGCGGCTCCCCGACCTGGACTGGGTGCCGCCGCGATACCGCAGGGTGAAGCATCGGCCACCACCGGCGGCGCTCGGCTTCATCCCGGCCGGCTGGAGGCAACGCGCGCGCTTCGCGGGCACCTTCGACGCCGCCTGGTCGGAGCATCGGCGGCCGCTCCTCCCCGAGGACCTCGACGAGCGCTTCTACAACGCCGTGCCGCAGGACCAGGTCCTCTCGCCGAAGCTGCAGGGCGGCGAGCGCCTCATGCTCTTGCGCCTCCACCCCGCGGCCGAGGAGGTCATTCTGGAAATGCCGCGGCTCCGCATGGTGGCCAGCTTTCACGCGGAAGGCGGCGACGAGGACGTCGAGATGGTGGCCGACACGCTCCTGGTCGAGCCGGACGACGGCCGATTCGCCATCACCTTCCGCGCCGGCAAGGCGCTCGAGGACCCCCGGGAGCTGCGGACGGTCGTATATCAGCGGGTCGCGCCGACGGGTACGAGCCGCGGGCATATGCCCCGCTCGGCATGACGAGGGACGAACCGCATCAAGGGCAGCACGGTCAAGCTGAACTGACGTCATGAGACCGGACTTGCGCCTGGAGATCGTCGAGGAGCACCTCGACGAGGCGGCGTTTCTGTACCGGCGATGGGAGTCCGCCCTGCGCTCCCCCACGGTGGCGCTCGCGGACGTGGCGTGCGGGCCGGAGGAGCTGCTCCTCGCGCAGCTCGATGCGCTGGCGGTGGCGGGGGCGGGCTGGCCGCGGAGCGCCTTCTCGTGCCGGCGCTGCGCGGCGACGACGAGGGCAAGGCGTTTGCGGCGGCCTTCGTCCTGCCTGCGCGGGCGGAGGGGGTACCGCTGGTGCTCGAGGCGCTCGCGGAAGCGGCTCCCCCCGTGCGCGCGGCGATGGAGCGCGCGCTTCAGGAGCCTGGGCAGGATGGCGTCGGCGCGCTCCGTCGGGCTCTTCCACGCGCCGAGCGCCCAGCCGCGCCAGCCCGCGTAGGCGCAGAGGAGCGTTCCCTGGCCGAGGTCGATTTTGTTCCTGGCCCGAAGGCGTGGTGCAGCAACGCGTGGCTCGCGCCCTGCAGCGAATCAGCTGCGCAATTTCATCGCGTCGAACAGCTCGGGCGCCGGCACTGTCCCCGGGGCGAGTGCTCGTGCTCGCCTGCTCTGGCGCGCCTCGGCGATGCGCCGCGCCACCACCTCGGCACCGTAGTCCGCCTCGGCCGCGTACCCGGCCAGATCGCCGTCCGGCACCTGGTGACCCAGTGAGGTCGCGCGCCTCCTCGAGCCGCTCCCGCGTCATTCGCCGACCCAATCCTCGCGCGGCCCGGCAGCACGGCCAGGTTCTCAGCCGATTTGGAACCGTTAGCAGGGGTAGCGGCCCCCGCCGTGCGAAAGGCTAGGGTGGCGGGATCGCTATACCGCTCGGGCGGCAAGAAGGTGCCGTCACTGCGGGACAGCACTTGGCTTAGACGTCCAGCCCCACCGCGCGCATGAGGGCGAGCGCGTTCGAGTGCGTCACCACGCCTGGCCGCAGGTGGTAGTCGAAGATCACCTGGTCGCCGCGCACCTCGTCCTCGAAGTGGGCGTTTCCCGCGTCGCCCAGGGCAACGGCGATCTCCGAGAGCGCCAGGTCGTGGGTGGTCACGAGTCCGACCGCGCCGCGGGCGAGGAGGGCGCGCAGCACGGCCTCGGCGCCGGCGCGACGATCGCGCGAGTTCGTGCCGGCCAGGAGCTCGTCGAGCAGGAACAGCAGGGGAGGCTGACGGGCAGCGAGATCCATCAGCGCGCGCAGGCGGGTGATCTCTGCCCAGAAGCGTGAGCGGCCCTCGGTGAGAGAGTCCTGGATGCGCAGCGTGGCGCCGGCCTGCAGGGGTGAGAGCCGGAGCCGCCGCGCCCGCACAGGAGCGCCGGCGAGGGCCAGCACCGCATTCGCGCCGACGGTGCGCAGGAGGGTGCTCTTCCCGGACATGTTGGAGCCGGAGACGACGAGGAGGCGTGCGCCAGCGCCCGAGCCGAGGCGGACGTCGTTGGGGACGCAGCGATCCCCTGGGAGCAGCGGGTGGCCGAGGGCCTCGCCCTCGTAGACGGCGCCGAGCGCGCCGGACTGGCCGGCGTCCAGCACCTCCGGGAAGGGATCGCTCGGGTGGAGAAAGGCGTGTGCGGCGAGCGAGGAGAGCGCCTCCAGCTCGGCAGCGGCGGCGAGCCAGGCGCGGATGGCGCG
>MEMX01000139.1:2347-15119 GCA_001768075.1 Anaeromyxobacter sp. RBG_16_69_14
CTCGCCAGCGCTCCACCGCGAGGCCCGCCTGGAGCCGCCACAGGAGGAGGAACGCGATCGGCGCGAAGAGCTGGTTGTCGGCCCAGCCCGCGCGCTCGACCACGCGCCCGAGCGCGCCGATGCGCACCGAGGCCGCCTCCCGGCCCAGACCCAGGGCAGCGCGCAGCGCGCACAGGCGCTCATCCCGGAAGGGTTCACGCTCCAGGCGAGCGAGGAGCTGCGCCAGCACCGCGAGCTCGGCTCCGGGCCGCTCGACGCCGCCGAGCACGGCGCGCAGGCGATCGCGCACCGCGCGCAGGAGCGCCCACTCGACCGCCGCGGCCAACACGAAGGGTATGGGGCCGATCCCGTGGGACGGGGGCCTGTCCCCGGTCAGCCAAAGAACCAGCGCGGCGACGGTGGCGGCGGCCAGCGCGAACGCCGGTATGACCAACGACGCGGGCAGCGCCCGGGGCGCCTCGGCCCAGGAGGCGAGGCGCTCCGGGTGAACCTCCGCCCGCACGTCCTCGCCCAGCACCGACAGGTCCTCGCGCAGGTCGAGCCGAGGCGCGAGCTCGGCGACCGCGCGCTGTCGCGAGCGCACCTCGTCCGCGGCGGCAGGTTCGAGGAGCCAGCGCGCCAGCGTGTCTGCGCCGGGGCGCGTCCGCGTCGTGCAGAGGAGCTCGAAGAGGGAGCCCTTGCCGAAGAGGTCGAGATCGCGCGCGAAGGGGTGGTCGTCCGACGCGTACCGCTCGCCCTGGTCTCCCGTGCCCGCCCACTTCTCGTCGAGCCGCGCGAGGGCCATCTCGTGGAAGGCGACGGCGCGGCGACCGCGGGCGAGGGCGCGCAGCGCCCGGTCGTGCACGGTCAGGAGCACCAGGAAGGTGGCGACCGGCGCAGCAATCCAGGCGGCGCCGACGCGGTGCAGCCCGAACGCGGCCACGCCGGTTGCGACCAGCGCGGCGAAGGTGGCCAGGCGGCAGAGCGCGATGCGCCCGTCGCGCCGCTCCAGCGCCGCCACCGCGGCCTTGCGCGCCCCGAGGCGCTCCACGAGGACCGCGCGCGGTTCGACCGCCGCGCCACGACGCTCATCGTGGAGCTCACCGCGCTGCGGCTCGTGCCGCTCTTCCTGCCGCTGCTCGGGCATGTTGATCTACTACCTCCGAGAGTCGTCGAGCCGCCCGATTTCGTCTGTGGGGCACTGGGGGGAGCCGAAGCGGCGTGGGTCCCCTTGTGTTCAGACCACCGAGGAAGGCGATCCGCGCTTGGTTGCGGTACCGCTGCGCCTGAAGCGTAACCCGCGCCGTGTCGCGATGGGCGCGCTAAGAAAGGGAGAGGAGGAACCGGCGATGGCCCGTTCGCGAGCTCGTGCGCGCCGTGCCGGGGTCGCTCTTCGGCGGACGTCACCGATGACGGTCGGGATGACGGGTGGCAAGACGATCCGCGGGCCGGCGCCGAAGGAGGAGATCCGCGTGGGTATCTCCTCCTGTCTGCTCGGCCAGAACGTCCGGTACGATGGCGGCCACAAGAAGGACGAGCTCGTCACGGGGCTCCTGGCGCGATTCGTGACGCTCGTCCCGGTCTGCCCCGAGGTGGAACTGGGCCTTGGCACGCCGCGCGAGACCATCCGGCTGGAGCGCCACGGCGGTAGGGTACACCTCGTCGCGCCGGAGAGCGGTGAGGACCACACCGAGTCGATGCGCCTCTACGCCGAGAGGCGGGTGAGGGAACTCGAGCGGATGGACCTCTCCGGCTACGTCCTCAAGAGCGCCTCGCCGTCCTGTGGCATGGAGCGCGTACGCGTGTGGGGGGAGGGGACGTCCACGCGCACGGGCCGCGGTGCCTTCGCGAGGGTGCTCCTCGCGCGGCTTCCGCTCCTGCCGGTCGAGGAGGAAGGACGGCTCCACGATCGCCCGCTGCTCGAGAGCTTCGTCGAGCGCATCTTCGGCTACCACCTCGCGCGGGGAGTCAAGGCGGCGAGACGTCCACGCCCACGCAGGACGCGTTGACGTCCAAGGCGTGGGGTGACGCGCGCCGGTCAGGCAGGCTGGCAAGAGGCGGTACGCCAGGGCGCTGCAGCGCCTGGCGGACCACCCGAAGGACGTCGCGACGGCGGGCGACGAGCCCTCGAACGGGCCCCGCCGGGGGCCTCGTGGCGCCCGACCACGAGTTTCTTGCAGCGATACCTGCAGCCCCTGTGCAGATCATCCGCTGGGAACCTGCCTTCATGAACCGGATTCTGTTCGTCGACGACGAAGTCCCGATTCTGGAAGGCCTGAAGAACGTGCTCCGGGGCGAACGCAAACGATGGGCCATGACATTCGTCGACAGCGGCAAGGCAGCGCTCGAGCTGCTGGCGGCGGAGCAGTTCGACGTGATCGTCACCGACTTGCGAATGCCTGGAATGAATGGGCTCGATCTGCTGCGGCAGGTGCGCCAGAGCCATCCACAGCTCGCCCGCGTCGTCCTGTCGGGCTCGACCGATCTCGATCGAGCCGCCGAGGCGAGCACGGTCGCGCACCAGACGTTGACGAAGCCCTGCGAGGCCGAGGCGCTACGCAACGTCGTGGACCGCGCCCTCCGGGTCCAGTCGCTCCTCGTCAACGACACGCTCAGACAGATCGTGTGCAGCTCCGGCACGCTGCCCTCCGCGCCTCGCATGTACCAGGCGCTCACGACTGCGTTCGCGGATCCCAACGCCGACGCGAAGAGGATCGCCGGCATCGTCGAGCAGGACGTGGGCATGTCGAGCCGGGTGTTGAAGTTCGCCAACTCGGCGTACTTCGGATCCGCGCAGCGCATCTCCACCATCCAGGCTGCCGTGGTTCGGCTGGGGACCAGCGCGGTGCGCCACCTCGCGCTGACCTTCGAGGTCCTCGGCGCGTGGGGTGGAGGACGGGCCGCAGCCTCGTTCGAGCGGCTCGAGCGGCACTCCCTGCTGACGGCGCGGATCGCGCGCAAGCTCGCCAGCGGGCGCGAGCAGGCGGACATCGGCTTCGCGGCGGGCCTCCTGCACGACGTGGGCAAGCTCGTCCTGATGAGCAGCAGGGCCGAGCCGTTCGCGTCGGCGATCGAGACCGCTCGCCGACGCAACATCCCGCTCCAGACCGCGGAGGCGGGGGTCCTCGGTGCGACCCACGCGGAGGTGGGCGCCTACCTCCTCGGCCTCTGGGACTTACCCCATTCGATCGTGGAGCCGGTGGCGCTGCATCACGTCCGGGCGCCGGGTCAGGCGGGAACCGACATAGCCGCGGTGGTGGCGCTCGCGAACCTGCTCGCCCACGAGAGTTTGGAGTGGGCCGACGCCGACGGCGAACGCGCCGACCTCGACGACGTCGAAGACATCGCTCGATTGCGCGAGGTCGCTCGCGCGGAGGCGAGCGACCTCCACGACGCAGGTGGTCGGTGATAAGCCGACTGGATGACCTGGGCCCGCTCCTTCGACGATGCCGCCGTCTCGGCGACGATGTCCAAGACCTCCTGGGTAGCGGACGACGCTGCTCGCGAAGCCAGTCTCCGGGTGAGGAACGGTCCGAGAAGTGGGGTAGAGTTCACCAGGCCGAATTGGAGAAAATGAGATGAATCGCGCTGCTGCATGGATGGCCGCCGGCCTCGTCGCCGTCACCGCGGGATGCGCGTCGACGCGGGCGAGCCGCGCGCGGAGCGCGTACCTCAAGACCCAGCTCGACGCCCTCCGGTACACGAAGCCGATGGAGGAGGTCTGGCCCGAGGTTCAGCGCCTGCTCGCCGACAAGGGCTACCCTCTCGCGGGAAAGGACGCCAAGGCCGTCGGCCAGAAGGAGATGGGCTGGGCTCAGCGCCTGCTCTCGCCCGCCAAGGAGACGCATCACGGCGACCCCGGTTCGCTCCTTCAGCTCCTGGGCGTGGTCGCGCGAGACCGGGACGCCGAGGAGCGCGCGCAGTCCCTGGAGACCGGCTGGCGGAAGCACCGGGATCGGTACCGCGCGGACGGAGTCAAGGAAGGCTCGGGGTGCCGTGTGATCTTCACGGCCATTGACGCGGACGAGACGGAACACCGCGATGGCAGTCGCCGCCGGGACCTCGAGCTGGAGCTGGAGCTCGCCCGCCGCGTGGATCGCGAGGCGGCCGATCGTATCGAGGCGGGCCTGGCGGCGCCGAGCGGTCCCAAAGGCGGCTGACGATCACTTCTTCCGCTGGGCCATGTCGACCCATACCGCGAGGAGGAGGATGAGCCCCTTGATGACGTACTGGAACGTGATGTCGAGGTTCATGAGGCTCATCCCGTTGTCGAGCGAGGCCATCACGAGCGCGCCGATGACGGCGCCGAAGATCGTTCCCTCCCCTCCCAGGAGCGACGTGCCTCCGATGACGGCCGCGGCGATGGCGTCGAGCTCTGCATTCTGACCCGCCGAGGTGGTGGCCGCGTTGAGCCGAGCCGTGTAGACGATGCCCGCGACCGCGGTCATCACGCCCATGATCATCCACAACGCGAGCGTCCTGCGCGGGATGTCGATGCCGGACAGCTTGGCCGCCTCCGGATTACCGCCGATCGCGTAGAGGTGTCTCCCGAACCTCGTGTTGCCGGCGATGAAGGAGAACAGCACGGCCAGCGCCAGCACGAGGACCACGGACCACGGGATGCCGAGGTACATCACCATGATCATCGCGAACGTGCCGATGATGGCGGAGAGGAACGCGAGCCGCAGGATCTCGAGATTGAGGGGGAGGACGGTGAAGCCGTACTTCATGCGCGCCGCGCGCTTGCGCAAGCCGGACGCGACGAAGAGCGCGATCACCGCGACCGAGCAGTAGAGGCTCGTGTCGTGCACGTGCCCTTCGGCGGCCGCCGCGATGGTAGGAAGATAGCCCTGGCCGATGAGCTTGAAGGAATTGGCGGCGGCCTCGGGAGCCATTTCGAGCCCCTGCGTCTGGCCGCCCGTGATCCCTATGATGAGCCCCCTGAAGGCGAGCATCGACGCCAGCGAGACGATGAACGCCGGGACCTTCCGGTAGGCCACCCAGAACCCGTGCCAGGTACCGATCGCGAGCCCGACGAGGAGGGTGGCCAGCACCGAGGGGACGACGCCCCACTCGAGCTTGATCATGAACATCGCGCAGACGGCGCCCGCGAAGCCGAGCACCGACCCGACCGAGAGGTCGATATGACCCGCGACGATGATGAGCACCATGCCGATGGCCAGGATCGCCGTCGTCACCGTCTGCACGAACAGGTTCGAGAGGTTCCTGGCCGTCAGGAAGACGCTGTCCGTCAGGAACGTGAAGATGACCCAGATCGCGATGAGCGCGATGAACATCGTGTACTGCTTGGTGTTGTGCTTGATGGAGTCGACGATCAGGTCCTTGACACCGCCCTCCTTCACGCTCGGCGTGCCCTTCACCGCCTCGTTCATCCCGTCCTCCCGGCCTTGAGGCCTCGCCGTCCTCTCGCCCGCCCCGCCCGGCGAGGGCTATACCGTGCACGTCATGAGCCGCTCGTCGCGCAATGCATCACCTTCTCCTCGGTGGCTTCGGCGCGCGGGAGATCTCCGGTGATGCGCCCCTCGTGGACGACCAGTATCCGGTCGCTCATGCCGAGCACCTCGGGGAGCTCGGAGGAGATCATGATCACGCACACCCCCTGATCGACCAGGCCGTTCATGATGTTGTAGATCTCGACCTTCGCGCCGACGTCGATGCCGCGCGTCGGCTCGTCCAGGAAGAGCACCTTGGGCCGGGTGAGCAGCCACTTGGCGATGACGACCTTCTGCTGGTTGCCTCCGGAGAGGTTCCGCACCGGCTGCTCGAGGGACGGGGTCTTCGTCCTGAGCTCCTTCACGTACTGTCCGGCGCTCTTGATCTCCTCGTTCTTGTTGATGATGCCCAGTTTCGAGATCCGGTCGAGGCTCGCCAGGGTGGAGTTCTCCTTGACGTCCATGCCGAGGACGAGTCCGTAGCGCTTCCGATCCTCCGACACGAGGCTGATCCCCGCGCTGATGGCGTCGATGGCGCTGCGGTTCGCGAGCTTCTTCCCCTCGAGCCACACCTCCCCCGACTGTCTCTTCCCCCATACGCCGAAGAGGCTCATGACGAGCTCGGTGCGCCCGGCTCCCATGAGGCCTGCAATCCCGAGGATCTCGCCCTTGCGCGCCCTGAACGACATGTCGTCGCAGACGACGTCGTCGGTCACGGGATCTCGGACGGTCCAGTTCTTCACCTCGAGGACCGTGTCGCCGACCGGGCGCTCCTTCCTCGGGTACATGTTGGTGAGTTCGCGCCCCACCATGTTGTGGATCATCCTGTCCACGGTCATGCTCACCTTCTCGTCGGTGCAGATCGTCCGCCCGTCGCGGAGGACCGTGATCCTGTCGGCGATACTCATGACCTCGTTCAGCCGGTGCGAGATGTAGATGCAGGTGACGCCCTTCTGCTGGAGAGACCCGAGGATCTTGAGGAGGTTGTCCGTCTCGGTCTCGGTGAGCGCCGCCGTGGGCTCGTCGAGGATCAAGAGCCTCGCGTCCTTGGAGAGGGCCTTCGCGATCTCCACGAGTTGCTGGGACCCCACCCCGATGTCGATGACGCGCGCGGCCGGTGAGAGCTTCAGCCCCACCTCTCTGAGGACCTTGGCCGTCCGCTGATAGGTCTCGTTCCAGTCTATCCAGCCCGCGTTCCCGCAGATCTCGTCCCCGAGGTAGATGTTCTCGGCGATGGTCATGTGCTTCACCAGGGCGAGCTCCTGGTAGATGATCGCGATGCCCGCCTTCTCGCTGTCGCGCGTCTCGGTGAACTTCTGGACCTGTCCGTCGAAGACGACGTCGCCGCCATAGGTGCCGTAGGGATAGAGGCCGCTCAGGATCTTCATGAGGGTAGACTTCCCCGCGCCGTTCTCGCCGACGAGCGCGTGGATCTCGCCCCTCCTGACCTGGAAGGTCACGTTCTGGAGCGCCTTGACGCCCGGGAACTCCTTGCTGATGCCCTTCATCTCCAGAATGAAGTCGTCCATTGCGCTTCCCCTGTCCCTCGCCCGGCGCTCTTTACTTTCTGTACACCTGCCCCTTCTTGAGATAGCCGCTCTTGACGAGGACGTCGTCGAGGTTGTCCTTGGTGACGATGACGGGCTCCAGGAGCACGGAAGGGATCGGCTTCTTGTTGTTGAAGACCGTCCTCCCCTGGGTGTCGATGGGCTTGCCGTCGGCGAGGTCGATCGCCATCTCGATGGCCCTCTTCCCGAGCTCGCGGGTGTCCTTGAAGACCGTCATGCTCTGCGTGCCCTGCGCGACGCGGATGGCGCCCGAGAGCTCGGCGTCCTGGCCGGTGATGGGGACCTTGCCGGCGAGCCCCTGCGCTGCGAGCGCCTGGATGGCTCCGCCGGCCGTGCCGTCGTTGGGGGCCAGGACGGCGTCGATCTTGTTGCTGTTCGCGGTCAGGGCCTGCTCCATCAGCTTCTGGGCCTCGGACGGCTGCCAGTCCTTCACGAACTGATCCATGACGATCTTGATGTCCCCCTTGTCGGCGAGGGGCTTGATGTACTTCATCGCGCCTTCGCGGAAGAGCTTGGCATTGTTGTCGGTCGGGGAGCCGGCGAGGACGACGTAGGTCCCCTTGCTCACCTTGCTGGTGATGAACTGCCCCTGCAGCTCGCCCACCTTCAGGTTGTCGAACGACAGGTAGTAGTAGTCGAGGGGGGAATCGAGGACGAGCCGGTCATAGCTGATGACCTTGATGCCCGCCTTGCTCGCCTTGTCGATGATGACGGAGGCGCTCGATGCGTCGTGGGGCGCGAGGACGAGGACCTTGATGCCCTGCGAGATCAGGTTCTCGCACTGGGCGACCTGCTTCGAGGCGTCGTTGTCGGTGACCTGGACACGGAGATCGACTCCCCTCTTCTTCGCCTCGGCCTCCATCGTCTGGCGATCCTTGACCCAGCGCTCTTCGCGCTGCGTCGGGAGCGAGAGGCCGATCTTCACGCCCTTGGCCTGGGCGAGCGGCGGCGCCACGAGAAACGACGAAATCACCGCAAGAAAAACCGCTGGCAACCTCTTCATGGTGTGCCTCCCGACATCTGGTTTACTCGAGGTCATCGCTGGCTGCATTCCCTGCCTGCATCGCTTCCTGTGGAGGTGACGGCGCGAAGCCGGGAGGAGATCCTCCCGGCTCGGCGTATGGGCGCGGTGCGCGCCCAAGGTCACCACCAGGTCTCGATCTGCGCACCGAAGGTCACACCGTTCTGGTCGCAAGCGTAGACGCTGCCGCTGGTGCCGCTGGTAGCGCAGGCGCCCTGGCCCATGGAACCGTCCACCTGCGCGGCGCTGTTCCAGTTCGCATAGGTGACGAACGCGCGAAGCTCGGGGCGGGAGAAGAAGGTACCGCCGGCGACGAGGGTGGGCGCCAGGGTCGCCTTGAAGAGGTTCCGCGTGTCGGTGTTGCCGTTCTTGGGGGTGAGGGACTCGAAGCCGACCTCCGCCTGCAGCTTGAGGTAGTCGTTGAAGTGGTAGACCGGGCGAGCGCCGAGCCCCCACGTCGTGTTGCTGCTGCGCGCGTCGTCGGTGCCGAAACGTTTGGTGTTGTTCTGGTACGTGAAGACGAGCATGCCGGAGAACACCGAGACGGGCTGCCATTGCAGCATCTCGACGATCCGCCACTGCTTGCTGTCGCTCGTGTTGTCGAACTGTGGGACCTGGTTCCCGGGGGCCGCCGACCCCATCGCGAACTGGAGCGCGAGCTTGTTCAGGCCGCCCAGGAAGGGCTTCTGGACGTGCTGGATGGTGAACCAGGGGCTGACCTTCTGGCGATCGGGGTTGGGGACCGCGGGGGGGGTCTGGGGTGAGTCCGAAGAAGAGTCGATGAACAGGTCCACGCCGACCTCGAGCGTGCCGTTCGGATTCACGGGGATGCCATAGACGCGGATGTCGGGGCGCCACATCTGCCGGGTGTCGCCGACCTTGTTCTGGAACACGGCGACGGCGAGCTTGCCAAAGCCCAGGTCGATGTCCTCGATACCGACGCCGGGCCCGGACGGATCCCAGTAGTAGTAGTCGATGATGTGGACGTCGTTGCGATGGTAGTAGCGCTTGCCGCCCCACACGGTGATTCCGCCCAGGCCCGGGATACCTTTGACCCCGATCCAGTTCTGGCGCAGGGCGATGTCATTGTTCGTGCCGTTGGAGTCGAACCTGAGGCTCTCGTAGTCCTGGGCCTGGTTGCTGACGTACGCCAGCATGCCGACGTACTTGAACTCCAGGCCGCTCTCGTCCTTGTAGAGGCTCTGCTGGAACTCGAGCTCGGCGTAGGTCTCGCATTCGTTGCCGAGGCGGAACTTGTAGTCCACGTTCTTGTTCTGGAAGCAGACCTGCCCGCCTCCCTTGCCGTTTCCTCCGATTCCGGATCGCAAATAGCCAGCGAGCTCGACCGCCGACGCTCCGTTCGCAGCCAGGGCAACAACCGCTGCGACGATCACGAGAAGTGCCTTCTTCACGCTCATGGATGTCTCCTGCTGGTGTGTGCCCACGAAGAACCGCAGCCCGACGGCGCCGTGAACAGCTCCTCCCTGTCCGTCAGCACTTTACCGAGTGTCACTGCCTGCCAAGTCCCCTCTATTGGGGCTGCGGTGGTGCCGCTTGGGTTGCGTCCCCGGAGTCGACTCCAAGGGGCAGTTAGGACGGTCCGTTTTGGGTTCTACACCCCGCATGGACGAAACTGCGGTTGCGATACCCCGGGCCTGAGGTCAGCTTCCCGGAACCGCATGCGCCTCGTCCCCAAGCCGCCCGGCTCCTCGCCCGTTCGCACGGAGCGCTCCCTCGGGGACGACCTCGCCCAGCGCTTCCGTGCCGTGCGCGCCCTCACCGAGTCGCTCTGCGCGCCGCTCTCGGCGGAGGACATGGTCGTCCAGTCGATGCCCGACGCGAGCCCGGCCAAGTGGCACCTCGCGCACACGACGTGGTTCTTCGAGACGTTCTTCCTGGGGACGGGCGCGGGGGCGGCTGGAGGGACTGGTGAGGGGGGACCGCGGGAGCCGGGCTTCACCCTGTTTCACCCCAGGTACGGATATCTCTTCAACTCCTACTATGACGCGGTGGGTCCGCGGCACGCGAGGGCGAGCCGGGGGCTCCTGACGCGGCCACTCCTGGAGGAGATCCGCGCCTACCGCGCGCAGGTGGACGCGCGCGTCGCGGCTCTCCTGGCGCGCCAGCTCGACGCCCGGGGGAAGGCGGTGCTCGAGCTCGGCCTCAACCACGAGCAACAGCACCAGGAGCTGCTCCTCACCGACGTCAAGCACGCGCTCTACTCGAACCCGCTCCGGCCCGCCTACGCCCCGCCGCCCGCGGCCGCGCTGCGCCGCGCGCCGCCGCTCGGCTTCGTCGCGCACGCGGGCGGGCTGCACGAGGTCGGGCACGCCGGCCCCGGCTTTGCTTTCGACAACGAGTGCCCACGCCACCGGGTGTGGCTGGAGCCGTTCGCCCTCGCCACCCGGCCCGTGACCAATGGCGAATACGTGGCCTTCATGGAAGACGGCGGCTACCGCCGGCCCGAGCTGTGGCTCTTCGACGGGTTCGCCGCGGCGCGGGCCAACGGCTGGGAGGCACCGCTCTACTGGGAGCGCCACCCCTCGGGGTGGACCCTCTTCACGCTGCACGGCCCGCGGCCGCTCGATCTCGAGGAGCCGGTCGCCCACGTGAGCCTCTACGAGGCGGATGCCTACGCGCGGTGGACCGGCGCCCGCCTCCCCACCGAGGAGGAGTGGGAGGTGGCGGCGGGCGCCGACGATGATTCCGCCGATACCGCCGACGGGGGTCGCTTCCACCCGGCGGTGGCAGACACGGGGCGAGCCAGGCAGGGTGTCGCTCAGCTCTTCGGGGACGTCTGGGAGTGGACGCGCAGCGCGTACGCCCCATATCCGCGCTTCCGACCGGCCGCGGGCGCGCTCGGCGAGTATAACGGCAAGTTCATGTGCAACCAGTTCGTGCTGCGCGGGGGCTCCTGCGCCACGCCGGCGGGCCACGTGCGAGGGACCTACCGCAACTTCTTCTACCCGGAGGCCCGCTGGCAGTTCTCGGGCATCCGCCTTGCCCGGGAGGCCTGAGATGCTGGACGGAGCCGATCCCTTGCTCGAGGCGCGCCCGCTCGCGCCCGACAGCCGTGCCGAGTTCCTGGCGGACGTGCTCACCGGGCTCGCGCGGCCGCAGAAGGAGATCTCGTGCAAGTGGCTCTACGACGCTCGCGGCTCGCACCTCTTCGAGCGGATCTGTGAGCTCGACGAGTACTACCCCACGCGCACCGAGCTCGGGATCATGGAGGCGCACGCGCGCGCCATGGCGGCGCTGCTCGGCCCGGGCTGTGCGCTCGTCGAGTACGGCTCCGGCTCGAGCATCAAGACTCGCCTCCTGCTCGACCACCTCGCACGGCCGGCCGCTTACGTCCCCGTCGACATCTCGGCGCCGGCGCTGGCCGCCGCCAGCACGCGCCTGGCACGGGTATTCCCCACGCTCCGCGTTCTGCCCGTCTGCGCCGACTTCACCGCGCGGCTCGAGCTGCCGCTGGCAGGCATCGCCGCGCTCCGCCGCGCCGTGTACTTCCCCGGTTCCACCATCGGGAACTTCCACAAGCCGGAGGTGGTGACCTTCCTGCGCGGGGTCGCGCGGCAGTGTGGCCCGGGCGGGGGGCTCCTCATCGGGGTGGACCTGCGCAAGGAGCGAGCGGTGCTGGAGCGCGCCTACGACGACGCGCTCGGAGTGACGGCCTCCTTCGACCTGAACGTCCTCGTCCGGGCCAACCGCGAGCTCGACGCGAACTTCCTGTGCGATCGCTTCCGCCACGAGGCGCGCTTCGACGAGCGGCACGGGCGCGTCGAGATGCACCTCGTCTCCACCGTGAGCCAGCGCGTCGTGGTGGGCGGCGAGACGTTTCGCTTCTCGGAGGGCGAGAGCATCTGGACCGAGTCGTCCTACAAGTACGGGATGCGCGAATTCGCGACGCTGGCCGCGCTGGCGGGCTGGCGCTGCGAGGCCACCTGGACCGACGAGCGCGCCTGGTTCAGCGTCCAGTACTTCACGAGCGGGTAGGCGTGCCGTCGCCGTTCGGCCGCGCTATGACCGAAACCACGTATCGTCGAAGCAACGCTCGAAGGCCCAAGTCGGACGAGGATCCCCATGATCACGCCGAAGATGCAGGACGCGCTCTGTGCGCACGTGGAGCAGGAGATGTACTCCGCCTACCTGTACCTGGCGATGGGCGCGTACTGCGAGGCGAAGGCCTACAAGGGCTTCGGCCGCTGGCTGCGCGTGCAGCACGGCGAGGAGCTGGAGCACGCGCGCAAGGTGCTCGACTACGTCGTCGCGCGAGGCGGGCAGACTTCGCTGGGCGCCATCCCGGCGCCATCGCGGGAGTTCGGCACGATCACCCAGGTGTTCGAGGCCGTGCTCAACCACGAGCGGCGGGTGACCGAGCGTATCCACGCCCTGTACGCGACCGCGGTCGCCGAGAAGGACACGGCGGCGCAGGTCTTCCTGCAGTGGTTCATCGGCGAGCAGGTCGAGGAGGAGAACGCCGCGACCGAGATCCTGGACAAGCTGCGCATGGTCGGCGACCGTCCCGGCTCGGCGCTCTACCTCGACAAAGAGTACGGAAAGCGCGGCAAGACAGGCTGATCCAGGGCCTCCGAGAATCGTGAGCGGCGCCCGGGGCTGACGCCCCATGATGGTTCTCATCGCGCGTGCGAGACGGACGCGGAGTCGTGGTAGGACCCACGGTCCGATGTGAATATGGAAGGAGCCTGAGCGTGGCGCACCCCACCGAGGACCGCAACTACCGCCTCCCC
>MEMX01000139.1:15128-17283 GCA_001768075.1 Anaeromyxobacter sp. RBG_16_69_14
CGACCCCCCGCCCCACCCGCTACCAGGCGGCCCTCGCGCTCGACCTCGTCCGGCGCAGCTTCTCCGGGCGGGCCACCATCGCCCTCGAGCTCTCTGCCCCCGCGGACGAGATCGTCCTGCACGCCCTGGAGCTGACCATATCGAGCGCCGCGCTGCGAACCGCGCAGGGCGTGCGCCCGGTGTCCCGCATCGAGGTGGCGATTCCGAGCCAGACGGTGCGCCTCGTGCTCGAGACGCCCGCGCCGGCCGGTTCCGCCACGCTCGAGGTCTCGTGGACCGGCCAGATGAGCACCGGGCTGCGTGGTCTCTACCGCGCGGGCGAGGTGACGGTGACGCAGTTCGAGGCCGCCGACGCCCGCCGCGTCTTCCCGTGCTTCGACGAGCCGGCGTTCAAGGCGACGTGGGCGCTCACCCTCGAGGCGCCGGCGGGGCTGGTGCTCCTCTCCAACGGAGCTCCGGCGCCCGCAGGCGAGGAAGCCGGCCGCCAGCGCGTGACCTTCCGGGAGACGCCGCCGCTCCCGACCTACCTCGTCGCGCTCGCCTGCGGGCGTCTCGAGGCGAAGGACGCCATCGCGGTGCGGGGGGTGCAGGTGCGCACCTGGGCCGTGCCGGACAAGGTCATGCTCACCGCGTTCGGGCAGGAGGTGGCGGTCGAGGTCCTGCCGAGGCTCGAGGACTACTTCGGGCTCCCCTACGGCTTCGGCAAGCTCGATCAGGTGGGCATCCCCGATTTCGAGGCGGGGGCCATGGAGAACGCCGGCCTGGTCACATTTCGTGAAGCAGCGCTGCTCCTCGACCCGGCCACTGCCGCGCTGAATGTGAAGAAGCGCATCGCCGAGGTGGTGACCCACGAGCTGGCGCACCAGTGGTTCGGTAACTGGGTGACCATGCAGTGGTGGGACGACCTCTGGCTCAACGAGTCCTTCGCCACCTGGATGTCGTTCAAGATCGTGGACGGCTGGAAGCCCGACTGGCGCGTCTGGCTCGACTTCGACGCGGGCAAGGCCGCCGCGCTGCAGCTCGACGCCCTCCGCTCGACGCACCCCATTCGCGCGGAGGTGAAGAACCCCGAGGAGATGACGGAGAGCTTCGACCTCATCACCTACGAGAAGGGCGGCTCGGTGCTGCGCATGATCGAGGGCTATCTCGGCGAGGCGCCGTTCCGCGACGGCATCCGCCTCTACATGCGCCGCCACGGCAAGGCGAACGCGGTGGCCGACGACCTGTGGGGCGCGCTGGCCGAGGCGTCGCGGCAGCCGGTGGTGGAGCTCGCCAACGCCTGGATTGGCAAGGCGGGGCACCCGCTCGTCGAGGTGCGTTGCGACGGCCGAAAGGTCCGGCTCGCGCAGCGGCGCTTCTTCTCCGAACCCGGCGCGGCCGGTGACGCAACCGAGGTCTGGCCGGTGCCGCTCGTCCTCCGCTACGAGGAGGCTGGTGGAGTGAGGGAACAGCGGCACCTCTTGACCGGCGCGACCGCCGAGGTGGCGCTCGACGGCACAGGCGACGTCGCGTGGCTCTGCGCCAACGCCGGATCGAACGGTTTCTATCGCGTCGCGTACGATGCCGCCGGGGTGGCGGCGCTGACGCGGCACCTGGGTCGTCTCGCCCCCTCGGAGCGCGTCGGGCTCCTCGCCGACGAGTGGGCGCTGGTGCGCGCCGGCGTGCGCGAGGTGCCCGGCTTCCTGGAGCTCGCGGCCGCGTTCGGAGGTGAGCAGGACTACGCGGTGGTCGACGAGCTGGTGGGGCGGCTCGGGGGCATCGAGGCGCGGCTCCTCGACCCGGGCGTGCGCGCCCGCTTCCAGCGCTTCGTGGCCGGGCTGCTCGGCCCAGCTGCCGACGCCGCCGGCTGGGACGCGCGTCCAGCCGAGGGTGATCCGGCGCGGCTCAGGCGCGCCGCGCTGGTGAGGGCGCTCGGGCTCGTGGCTCGCGAGCCGCGGATGGTCGTCGAGGGCAGCGCGCGGCTGGATCGGTTCATGGCCGGCGACCTCGGCTCGCTCGAGGTGAACCTGCACGAGGCGGCCGTGGTGATGGCCGCGCGCGCCGGCGACGCCCGGCGCTTCGAGGCGCTGCGGGCGCGCTTTCCGGTCGAGCCAGACCCGGCCTTCCAGCGCCGCTACCTGGTCGGGCTGGCGCAGTTCGAGGACGTGGCGCTCGC
>MEMX01000139.1:17290-21912 GCA_001768075.1 Anaeromyxobacter sp. RBG_16_69_14
GCCCAGGACTTGGCGCTGGGCGAGGAGGTGCCGCTCCAGGACGCCGCCTCCTTCATGGGAGCGCTCCTCGCGAACCGCACCGCTCGCGAGCCGTTCTGGCGCACGCTGCGCGACCGCTGGGCCGCGGTGCAGAAGCGGATCGGAGGCGCGCCCATGCTACTTCGCAGGGTCGTGGAGGCGGTGGGGCAGCTCCCCGAGCGCCGTCAACTGGACGAGGCGAACGCCTTCTTTGCCGCTCACCCCATCCCCGCCGCCACGCAGGCAATCGCCCAGACGCTGGAGCGCATGCGGCAGGACGTGGCGCTCTGGGAACGCGCGGAGCCGGCCGTGGGTAAGTGGCTCGAGGGCCGCGGGGGCTGATAGCGCTACCCCCAGTTACGTGAAGCTGGCGGCGTGCCTCCTCCTTCACGAATGGGAGGCGCGCCGCCACGGTGCGAGGCTTACGATCGCAGGCGAGCGCGTCACGTCCCTCGCCGCGCGCCCGCGCTGCCATCGGTGCTCCGCCCGAATCCCAATCCTCGAGGAGTCGCGACCCGGGAGTCGGCGGCGCCGCCCCAGGTCTTCTACCGCTCGTTCCACGAGTTCCTGACGCAGCTGCCCGGCGTCTCGCAGCGGTTCTGGGTGCTCGTCGTCGCGACCGGAGTCGTCTCCGGCCTCGGTTCGGTGCTGCTCCTCGCCTTGCTCTCGTTCGTGAACGGGCTCGCATGGGGAGGAGGCGAGACGCTCCTCGCCGCGTTCACGAGGGCTTCGCCGTTGCACCGGGTGGCCGTGCCAGCGGCCGGCGGGCTGCTCGTCACGGGAGCCATGCTGATCGTGAGGCGGCGCCTCGGTGGACACGGGACGGCCGGCATCATCGAGGCCATCTGGGTGCACCAGGGGCGCCTCCAGGCTGGCCGCGCCTTCCTGCGCGGCGTCGTATCGGTGGTGGCGGTCGCCATGGGCGCCTCGCTCGGTCGCGAGGGCGCGCTCATCCAGACCGGCGCCGCCTCGGGCTCGTGGCTCGCCGATCGTTTCCGCGTGACGCGGCGCCAGGCTCGCCTCCTCGTCGCCTGCGGGGCGGCCTCCGGTATCGCTGCGGCCTACAACGCCCCCATCGGCGGCGCGCTCTTTGGCCTGGAGGTGCTGCTGGGGAGCTTCGCGCTCGAGCTCTTCGGGCCTGTGGTCGTGAGCTGCGTGACCGCGACCATCATCGCCCGCGTGGTGGCCGGCGACGCTCCGAGCTACGCCGTGCCCGCCCATGAGCTGATGCGCCCCGGGGAGCTCCTGGCCAGCATTGCCTTGGCTCCGGCGCTTGGGATCGCGTCGGCGTTCTACGTGAGGGTGATGGGCTACGTCGAGGTGCAGCTCTACCGCGTGCCGCGCGGCATGGCGCGTTTCCTGCCGCCGCTCGGAATGGCGCTGGTGGGCCTGGTCGCCATGCGGTTCCCACAGTTGCTGGGGAACGGCTACGACACGATCAAGGCGTCGTTGCTCGGGCAGATTCCGCTCGCGCTCCTGCTCGCCCTGCCGTTCCTGAAGCTCGGCGCCACCGCGCTCTGTGCCGGCGCTGGCGTGCCAGGCGGTCTATTCACGCCGTCGCTGTTCTTCGGTGCGCTCCTCGGTGGCGGCCTCGGCGGGATCCTCGGGCACTTCGTCCCTTCGCTCGCCGCGCCCCCAGGGGCGTTCGCGCTGGTCGGGATGGCGGCCGTGCTCGCCGGTACGACGCACGCGGCGGTCTCCGCGGTCCTCATCATCTTCGAGCTCACCGGCGACTACGGGGTCATCCTGCCGCTCATGATCTCCTCCGCCATCGCCGCCGCCGTCAGCCGGGCCATCGAGCCCGACTCGCTCTACACGGCGCCGCTCCATCGCCGGGGCGTGAAGCTGCCGGAGCTACCGAGGCCCGAGTGGCTGAGGGTGACGCCGGTCTCCGCGCTCCTCTCGCACGAGGTGGAGCACTGCGAGCCGGAGACGCCGTTCAAGGTGTTCCTCCCGCGGCTGCTCGCGTTGCCGGCCGGCCACGACCTGTACGTGGTGAAGCCGACCGGCGAGCTCCTCGGCACCATCGCGCTCGACGCGCTGAAAGGCACGATCCCCGACGAGGCGCTCCTCTCCATGATCGTCGCAGCGGACGTGATGGACGAGGACCTGAAGCCCATCCTCACGTCGATGACGTTGTCCGACGTGGCCGCGCGGTTCGCGGAGGCCGATCAGGAGCGGCTGCCGGTGGTGGACGATCGATATCGCCTGGTGGGCGCGGTGTCGAAGCGGGACGTGCTCAAGCACGGGAGGTTCTAGAAGGAGGTGCTGCTCACCGAAATGGGTCCTCTTCGAGCATGACGTCGATGCCGTTGAGGTCGGGGATGCGCGCCAGGACGCTCCGGAGGTCCCGCTCGCCCGTCTCGATGGACATGCTGGACGCGACCCCGTACACGCGGAGGCGGCCCCTCGTCGCGTCGGCCTCGAGGGTCACGTCGAGGAGGCGCGTGCGCGCCGATCGAAGCAGTGCCGCGCGACCGACGGCCACGAGACGAAGATTCCGCAGCCGTTCGCGGTCGAGCGAGGTGGGCTGCAGCTCCGCGCTCCTGGCGATGCGCGCGACCGCTTCGGTCATGGTCTCGACGCGCAGCCTCTCGGGGTTGAGGACGAGGTCGTACAGCTCCGGATCGCGCCAGTCGAGGCCGTAGAGGAACTGGCTCCAGCGCAGCCGCCGCTCGTCCATGTCGCGGATGTAGCTCTGGGCCTGCGCCTCGGTCATGCCGCGCTCGCGCGCGAGCGCCTCGACTCGATAGCGATCTGGAGCTGCCAGGCGTACCCGCAGTACACGCCGGTAGGTCGAGAAGAGCAGCTGCCCCAGGTGCCCGACGTAGACGAGGTCGCCCGAGAGCGCGGCGTCCATCAGCGCCGCCTGGAAGCAGGCGAGGTACCAGCGACGCTTGTCGTAGAACGGATACCAGAGCGAGGGCGGTCGCTGGTCGAGGAATCCGAGGTCCCCGAGCCCGGTCTGCTTGATGCCGTAGGCCTTGGCGGCCTCGTACACGTCCTCCCGGGACACCACGCGATAGCCGAGTGTGCTCGCCAGGCGACCGGCGAGCTCGGTCGCCGCGCTGAGGGTCCCGCGCGCGATTGTGATCAAGGCCATCGTCGTCGTCCGCCGAGCTGAAGTCGCCTCGAGTGTACGCGCAACGAGGTCCCGCGCAGAAGTTTACGCGCAGATCTACCCAGAGGGTGTGTGGCCGAGAGGCCGAGTGGGTGGCAGAATCGGGTCGGCAGCCGGCGTGTGGTATGCCAACCGGCTGCCCTGCCGCCTCCCAGCGCCGGCCCCTCTCGTCCTTGGCTCACAAGCACGAAATGCGGTGAGAGGCGAGTCAGAGATGCCGCGAACCAGAGAACCGGAGGTCACCCGAAGCCCGCCGTGGGTGTTCTACCGCTCTCTCCGCGAGTTCCTGCGTCAGCTCCCGGGCCAGGCGCAGCGCTTCTGGCTGCTGGTCTTCGCGACCGGTGCGATCGGCGGCCTGGGCGCGATCGTGCTCTTCGCCCTGCTCGGCGCCGTGGAGAGGCACGCCTGGCCAGCGGCCGCGACCTTCCTGGGTGCGGTGCAGAGCGCCTCGCCGCTGCGGCGCGTGCTGGTGCCTGCTCTGGCGGGGCTGCTCATCTCCGTGGTCTCGCTCCTCGCCCGGTGGCCCGTCGGGGGTCACGGGACGTCGGGTATCCTCGAGGCCGTCTGGCTGCGACGGGGCCGGCTGCCGCTCGGACGGGCGCTGGCGCGCGGCGCGCTCTCGATCATGGCCGTGGGGATGGGCGCCCCGCTGGGGAGGGAAGGGGCGCTCTTGCAGACCGGAGCAGCAGCCGGCTCGTGGCTGGCGCGCACCTTTGGCCTCACCGCGAGCCAGGCGCGGCTCCTGGTCGCCTGTGGCACCGCGTCCGGCATCGCCGCCGCCTACAACGTGCCCATCGGAGGGGCTGTCTTCGGTCTCGAGGTGATCCTCGGCAGCTTCGCCATGGATCTGCTCGGGCCCATCGTGGTGAGCTGCGTGGTGGCGACGATCGTCTCGCGCACGTTCGTGTCCGGAGATGCGACCTACCTCATCCCGCAGTACGTCCTCCTGCGACCGCCACAAGTGCTCCTCGGTCTCGCGGTGGCGCCCGTTCTCGGCCTGGCCTCGGCCATCTACGTCCGGGTCCTCGGGTGGGCCGAAGTCCGGCTGCACCTTCTGCCGGGCTGGCTGCGGCCGTTCCTCGCGCCGCTCGCGCTCGCGCTGGTGGGCGCAGCCGCCATCCGTTTTCCGGAGCTGCTGGGAAACGGCTACGACACCGTGAACTCGGCCCTGTTCGGAGACGTCCCGCTCGTGCTGCTGGTGGCCCTCCCGGTCTTGAAGCTGGTCGCCACGGCCCTGAGCGCCGGAGCAGGGGTGCCAGGCGGGCTCTTCACGCCTTCCCTGTTCTACGGTGCGCTCATCGGGGGAGCGTTCGGGAATGCCATCGGCCGGATCTGGCCTGCAGCCGGACCACCGGGTGCGTATGCGCTCGTCGGGATGGTCGGGGTACTCGCGGGGACGACCCATGCGCCCGTGTCCGCGGTGCTCATCATCTTCGAACTCACCGGAGACTACGGCGTCATCCTCCCGCTCATGCTCTCGGCG
>MEMX01000139.1:21931-32187 GCA_001768075.1 Anaeromyxobacter sp. RBG_16_69_14
ACGAGTCGCGCCCTCGAGCGAGACTCGCTCTACACAGCTCCATTGCGGAGGCGCGGTGTGCGCCTGCCCGCGATGCCTCGCCCGCACTGGCTCCGATCGACGTCGGTCGCGGCCCTCATGTCCGAGGACGCCGCCTGCGTCTCTCCGACGACGCCCTTCCAGGAGCTCATGAAGCAGCTCCTCGCCTTGCCGCGAGGTCACGACCTCTACGTTTGCACCCCGGACCGGGAGCTGCTCGGGGCGGTGGTGCTCGACGACCTCAAGGGAACCATCCCCGACGCGGCGAACCTCTCCATGATCCTGGCCGCGGACGTCATGGACAGGAGGCCCCCCGTGATCACCGCCTCGATGTCGCTCGCCGAGGTCGCGGCGCGCTTTGCCAACACCGATCTCGAGCGCCTGCCGGTGGTGGACCAGCGCAACCGCCTGCTGGGCTCCATCTCGATCCGCGCCATCCTGCGCCGCGGGGCGTTTTGACTCGCGGTGCACCATTTGGTTGCACGGCGGGCCTTCGGTGGGGCGTTGGGGGGAGCGGCGGTCGCTCCCCCGATCGAACGTCACCGGATAGCCGCCACGGCGCTGGACACCACCGCGTAGTGGCACCCGGCGGCGACCACGACGAGCGCGTGGAAGATCTCGTGGTAGCCAAACACGGCCGGGGCCGGGTCGGGACGGCGCAAGGCGTACACCGCGGCACCGACCGTGTAGGCGAGCCCGCCGGCGAGCAGGAGAGCGAGCGCAGCGTTTCCCGCCGAGGCGCGCAGCTCGGGCATCACCGGAACGAAGATCCAGCTCAGGCCGACTGCCAGGATCGCGAGGAGCGGCCTCGGCGCGTTCGTCCAGAACACGGACTTGAGGATGCCGAGCACAGCGCCCGACCACACCACGGCGAGCATGACGAGCGAGAGGCGCGAGCGGAGGAGGAGGCAGAGCGGGGTACAGGTACCGGCGATGAGGAGGAAGATGGCCGAGTGGTCGAACCGGCGCATGAGCGCATACGCCCGCGCCGACCACGAGCGGCGGTGGTAGAGCGCGCTCACGGTGAAGAGGGTGGTGAGCGTCCCGCCGTAGACGCCGGCTGCCACCACCGCGCGCGGGGTAGGTGCGCCGACGACGAGTGCGATCGCGCCAGCGGCGGCGATGAAGGCTGCGATCTCGTGCGAGACGCCGCGCAGCAGCGGCTTCACGCGGGGGCGAAGCGAGGAGAACGAGGTCATGTTTCATCATCCTCCTCGCGCGTCACGCGTCTGTCACGGCTTCTCAAGCGATCCCCGCTTCACAGCAGCAGAGCACGGACGGTCGGAATGGCGATCGCCAGCAGCAGCGCTCCCAATGTTGCGACCGGCGTGTAATACCAGACCGAAGAGGCGTATGCGGGTCGTCCGAGGATGTAGCCCAGGCTGAGTCCAATAGGGACGCCAAGGAAACAGCCTGGGGTGATGATCGACGTCAGGCTCCCCCCCCCGAAGGCATAGCCACGACTGCGTCCCAGCTGGACGAGAAAGATCGTGAACGCGACCCAGCCGCCTGCCAGGAGCCCAAGGCAGCCGTAACCCACCATCCCCCAGGTCACGAGGACCGCCGAGCTCGGCTGGGCGTGAGCAAGCCACAGCCGGAGGAACACAGCCGCAACCACGTACAGTAGCGGAAGGACGATGCAGATGAGCGCGGGAACGGTTTCCTCTACGATCCAGCCCATGAAGCCATGGCTTAGCCGATTGCGACGTTCCCTCCAGAGCGCCTGCTTGCGCAGCCTCGTTATCTCCCCCTGCTCCTTGGTGCTGAGCCGTGCGCCCCCGCCTCGCAGAAGCTCCAGCACCGCCGGCTCGCCAGCCTTCGCGCGCGAGTCGTCCTTCTGCGCCTTGTAATACTCGCAGAGGGCAGCGTGGAGCGGCGTGTAGCCGTTCGAATCCCTGGCGTTGACATCAGCACTGCTGGCAATGAGCAGGCTCACGGTCTCCGTTTTCCATCCACGAGCAGCCCAGTGCAGAGGCGTTCGCCCCTGACCATCGCGTGTGTTCGGGTCAGCACCCGATCGGATAAGCACCTCTGCAACCGCGGGTACGCACGAATCGACCGAGTAGTGGAGTGGCGTGGCGCTGTCGCCGTCTGTGGCGCTCACGTCGGCGCCTGACACGACGAGCATGCGTGCGATGTCGCCCTGTCGGGAGGCCAGGTCGTGGGGTTCTTTGACGCACTCGTCAGCCATCATTTCCCGCAACTCGCGAGCGAGCCAGTGCAGAGGAGTCCGACCAAGCTCGTCGCGTGAATTGGCATCGGCTCCCGATTGCAGAAGCAGCCTCACGGTTTCGGGATTGCGGGACTGAGCCGAATAGTGAAGTGGTGTAGCCTGGTTCCTGTCCCTGGCCTTCGCCTCGGCGCCCGACGCGATGAGGAGGCCCATGATATCGCTCCTCCCCGATCGGGATGCCTCGAACAGGGGCGTCCTTCCGCTACTGTTCGCAGCCGCGACGCTCGCGTGAGCTCGAAGGAGAAGCTCCGTGCTCTGTTGATTGCAGCGCTGGACCGCAAGGTGGAGGGGCGAGTCCCCGTTCCTGTCCCTGGCATCGATATCTGCGTGCGCCCGGATGAGCTCGCGCACTACGTCGCCGCGGTCGTGGCGGGCCGCGACGTGCAGCGCGGTCATGCCATCTATGGAGTCACGCGCGTTCAACGGGATGCCCCGCTTGATGAGCTCCCGGGCCACCGTGCTTGACTGTGCCTCGTGCAGGAGGGTGCGATCGAGGAGACCCGTCGTGTCAGCCCGGACCCCTGCCTTGAGCAGCACTCTCACAAGCTCTGGGTCATCCTTCTCCACGGCCATCCCGAGTAACCGCTGAACAGAGCGATGATTGGGATCGACGCCGTGCTCGAGCAAAAGCTGCGCCACCCGTCGCTCCCGCGTCCCGAGAGTGCCCGCATGCCAACGAAGCATCTCGAACGGCGCAATCGGACCCCCGCGGTTCACATCCGCTCCGGCCTCGATCAGAAAAATCGCCGCATCGAGTCTCTGCTGGTGAAGGTCGTCCTCTGGAGATCCGAGCGCTTCCGCGATCAACGGCGCCTCGGCCCGGTGAACGTCAAGGCCGCGCTTGACGAGTTCGCGGAGGAGGTCGGTACGCCCGTGCCGTACCGCTAGGACGGCCGCCTGCTCCAACCGTGCACGGGTTGGCGGAGGCCGGCCTGCTGCATAGAGAAGACGGATCACAGCCGTGGGGTCTTGCCGATCTCCGATGGCGAGCTCCAGCTCTGCGTCACGATTTTCCGAGTGCGCTGCTTCGTCTCCGTTGTCCGATGCCATTGCCGCCATTGCCGTCCAGAGGGTGCAGGTTACGAAGAGGGTCCTCACGCGCCGTCTCCTGCCAGTCCGAGATCTCGAGCGTCGCGCCTGGCGCCTTCGGAAAAGCGATCCGCCCGATAGGCCACGCGGATCGTCCCGTCCGCTCCGCAGCCGCCCACCTCCCTGTCCGTCGTCGCGCCGCCCTTCCAGAAGGTGCTCAGGCATGTGAGAGCCGCGACGTGGTAACCCGCGCACCTTCTCGGTGGGTGGCCGGCTCGGCCTCTGCGGCCTCGAACGCGACGCTCCGTAGATACCGGAAGTCGTTCCCGAGGACGCAGGTCGCCCGATACGAGATGGCGATCCGGTGCTCGTCCGGCTCGACGAGCAGGGTGTCGGCCACCATGGGCACCGCCTCGCTCCGGTCCTTCACCCGGAAGGTGGCGACGAACTCTGCCTTCGGGATCTCGATGACGATCGCCTCCGCTGTCGGGTGCACGTTTCGGAGCTGGAGCCGCTCGCCGCCCGTCAGCTTCGGCCTCAGCACCTGGTCCTGGGGAACGGCGTTGTAGAAGCGCTCGTCGAGGTCGAGCGGCAGGAGAGGGCGCCGCGTCTTGTGCCATGCGGCGTCGAAGGTCCCCGCGAACCGCGCCCGCTGCTTCCAGCCGGGCGGGATGAACCCCAGGCTCGCAGGCGGCGGCCGATCCTTGACCGACTTGAACCTGGGCCTCTTCCAGTCCAGGTTCGGCAGGGGCGCTAGATCCTGGACCGCCTTGTCGAAACCGACGCCGGCCGGGTTCTCCAGGAAGACCACCGATCCCCTGGGACCGTCCTGGTACGAACCGCCGAAGGCGTTCTCGTAGCACAGCGGCACGCGGTCGAAGGCCACGGGGCCTGCCACCACGACCGGCCAGCCGCCGGCCCAGCGCCTCGGACCAAAGACCGTGAGGGTCTTCTCCACCGCTCCGATCCGGATTCCGGCCTCCACCTCCTTGCGGCCGCGCGCGTAGGCGTGGCCGTTCAGGGCCACGTCGGTACCTGGCTTCGCCGGCACGATGTCGCTGGCGTACCGGACGCTCGTCGTCGCCGGGTCGCCGTGGTGCACGTCGGCCCGGAAGACGGGCAGTGCCGCCTCGGGCTCGGCAGGCGAGAGCGCCCCGCGCTCGGTGAACCGGTAGGTGGCCTTGAGGATGGCCACCACCAGGTCCCGCCCGTCGCGGTCCTGGCAGAACCCCAGGTCGGCCAGGAAGGGGGTGAAGTTGAGCTTCTCGTGGATCCGCATGGTTTGTGACCGCCTACCGTTTCTCGCGGACGCTCTCGACCGGAACCTCGAGACCATCGACGTAGCACCTGTCGAGCTGCAGGGCGCCTCGAGGGGCGAGCTGGTAGAGGAGGACGATCTTCACGAAGCCGACCGCGTCGATCCGCTTCAGGTCGTCGAATTGCTTGTCGTTCACCCGCTCCTTGCTCAGCATGTCGTAGACGTGGCCGTCGGGCTCCTTGACCAGCGGGTAGAGCGTGAAGAACACCTGCTCGGTGGGCGAGAGGTTGTCGTAGTAGGCGAACTGGGTCTCGGGGTCGAACTGGAAGCCGCGCTTCTTGCCGGTCATGATGATCGACTCGGTCGCCTGGACGGTGGGGTGGAGCACCTTGCACCGTCCCGTGCCGACGGCGAAGTTCCGGCCGTAGTGAGCCTCGTGGGCCCTGAAGGGGACCACGTTGTTCCACACCCCCTGCTGCACCTTCCGGGCGAGGTTCTTCTCGGTCTCGAAGTTGACGAATAGTCGCGTCGAGAAGTACTGGAGCCCATGCTTGGTCTCGTCGGGCTCCTCGGAGTGGTCGAGCGGCTTGGCGCTCCTCTCCAGCCACTCCTTCGCTTCCTTCGTGCAGGCGTTTCGAAGACCGTTCGCCCCGTCGCCCGCGAAGAACAGGCAGAGCTTCTCCGGCGCGCAGACACCAACCTCACCGTCCGGCGCGCAGACGGGCGCACCACCAACCTCCCCGAGGTCCGCGACGGGCACCCGCAGGTCGAGGGTGAGGCGGTGCTTCACGTCGAGGATGACGATCTTGTTCGGCTTCTTGAGCGAGGTGGTCGTCACTGGGATCCAGTCCGCCTCCGCCGGCGTCGCCCTTCCGTCGAAGAAGGTCTTCCTGTCGAAGGCGACGTGCGCGGGCCACCTCCCCCGGCCTCGCGCCTCATCGGTGAGGCGGATCCGGTCGAGGAAGGCCTCTTCGTCGGGTTCCGAGATGGAGCGGAAGTTCTCGAACTCCCCGGCGGCCTTCCTGATGGGGAATGCACGCGTGTCCTCGATGGCGTACGTCATCGGCTGCATCGACTCGAGGTAGGGTGCCTCTCGATCGTACGCGGGCTTGTTCACCAGCGTGAAGGCGTGGACGAAGTCGAGCCGGGTGATCGCCTCCTTGGAGGTGTCGGAAGCGACCTTCTGGATCGCGAGGCCGAGGCCCGTGTCGAGGTTCCAGAAGCGCGAAAGAGGGCCGAGCACGGTCGGATTGGCGACTTTGTAGGCGGAGGCGAGTCCTCCCATGAAGACCTTGGCCAGGTCTGCCGCGCTGTGAACGAAAGCGCCCAGCGCGTCCAGGTGATAGAAGACATCGCGGCCGTACTTCTTCACCTTGTCCAGATCCGGGCAGACCGTGTAGGTGAGGTAGTTCCAGGTGGTGCGCTCGTCGCCGACGAAATCCGGCAGATCGCGTTTTTCGGTGGTGGTCCCCAAGACATACGCGGTGTGTGTCGTCAGAAGCCCTGGAGCGCCGTTGGCGTGGCTCGAGAAGAAGAGGAGCTTCCGCCGTTCACTCTTCCCGTGGGGCATGTACGGGTCGTCCATCTGGAAGCTGGACTTCTCTTCTCTGACCGACTTGCACACGTCGTTCGACGGGTAGGCGCCCTCCTTCTCGTCCACGACCACGTTGTGGATGAAGGGCTCGAGATGGCTGGGGTTCTGCTGGTCCTTGATCAGGACCCGATCGCAGAAGACCCACGGGAAGTTGAGCGGCCTCTCGAGGGCCCACTTCACGTCATTACGAGCCAGCACCTCCTCGAGCTTCGCGCGCACCGCCTCTTTCTTGATCGCGGCGACCTCCCGCTTCAAGGTGTCGATGGTCGGCAGCCCGAGCGGTTCGAGCTTGGCCCATCCACCGGCGTTTTCTGGAGTGCACGTTCCGTCCGACTCCCAGAGAGGCCCGTAGTCCCCGAGCCAGCAGTACCGCACGTAGCTGTCCCAGTAGTGCTCGACCTTGTTGTGGGTGCTCCACAACGCGACCACGTCTGCGGCCGTCCGGTCGATTAACCCCTGGTTGCGCGCCTGCTCGTGGTGCCAGTTCTTCTGGAGCAGGTTGTAGGCGCCGGCCGAGACGTTCACGAGCTGGTGGACGACCAGGTCGGCCGCGAAGTGCGTCGCCATTCCGTGGAAGTAGGCTTGTTCGAGCCGCGACTTGAGGTCGTCCTTCTTCCCCACGCGCTGAACGGACACCTCGAATTGCCGGTGTGTTCGATTGTAGTGGCCGAGATCGAAGTGGGCGGTCGCGACGTCGGGGACTGGCAGCAACCCTTCCGGCACCGAGGGCAGGGTCCAGAAGTCGGGCCCGCATGCCCCTAGCATGTAGGCGGAGAAGCAGGCGATGTTGTCGCGATCCTCTCCCGTGAGGACGTCGGCTATCCAGGAATCCCTCTTGTCGATGATCTTCTGAGCGAACTCCCGTGCGGCGTTCTCGTCGTCTACCCGTCGCAGCGCGGACCGCACCGAATCAGCGAAAGCGAGACTTGCAGTCCGGTAGGCGGAATACCCGCTGCGGATATCGGGAGTTGCACTCGCGAGCGCCCTGAGCGATACGAGTGAGCGGTCTCTCCAGAGCGATGCGCGTTTCCTCCTCCGCGAGCGCGTCCTCCAGAGCGGCGAGGACCTCGGTGGCGCGCTGGTTCGCCATGGCGAACGCGCGCAGCGACATGGTGCCCGCGGCTTCCAGCCCGGCTTCCTTGACACGTTCCAGGAATCCTTTCCGGAACGCGGGATCGCGAACGCTCTCCTGGAGCTTCTCGATGACGGGGAGGTTCAGCGGAGCGATTCGCTGGTCGAGCTTGCCGGGCCTCCTCCTGGGCTTGTCGCCCTTCTCTTCCGCGAAGACCGGCCCGAAGTCGCCCAGGTAGCGGAGCCGAACGTAGCTGTCCCAGTAGTGCTCCACTTTGTTGTGCGTGCTCCAAATGGGAGCAGGGCTGTGTCCCTGCTCGTTCATCCAGTTCTTCTCGAGCAGGTTGTAGGCGCCTGCCGAGCGGTTGACGAGCTGGTGGATGACCAGATCGGCGGCCACGTGCGTGGCCATGCCCAGAAAGTAGGCCATCTCCACCTTCGCCTGGAGCTTGCTCTTGTCGGTTCCCTTGAGCCTGTCCACCGAGACGAAGAACTGCCTGTGCGTGCGGTTGTAGTGGCCGAGATCGAAGTGGTGCTCGCCGAGCGTGACGGGCTGCCACAACTGGGGAAGCGTCCAGAAATCCGGGCCGCAGGCGCCGCACATGTACGCGGAGAAGCAGGTGGCGTCGTCTGACTTCATCAGATCGCTATGGACCTTCTTTGCCAGTGCCTCGACCGTCTTTCCGAAACTCGCCGCGTCCTTCACCGTCGTCACATCGGCCATCGCCTCGCGAGCGTCCCTGGAGAGCTTCAACCCAGCGTCCGTGTAAATCTTGCTTCCATCCTGGATCCAATCTGGCGCAGCGCCGATCGCCTTCAGGGCCATAAGCCAGTGGGTGTTGAAGTTCGGCATCAACGGTCCCCGTTCCAGCGCACGAGGTAGATCGGCGCTCGCTCGCCGGGTGACTCACCGGTCGGCCTCAAGGACGCAACCACGGTGGTAAGGGTGCGACGAGCGCGAAAGGCGACACCTGCCTCGTGGTCAAGGAAGCCAGGGGCCTGGAAGGAACCGAGCTTCGCACCACGCCGGTAGAGGTCGAAGGTGGTCGTGGCGGGCACGTCCAGTGCTGTGAGCCATGCCTTGAGCTCGTCCGGGTGCTGCGCCTGGCGAATTCCGTCGCGGTCGAGGGCCAGCTGCATGTCCACGATCGTATCGCTGGTGAAGCTGCTCCTCGCGTCGGCCACCGCTACGGCGTAGGACTCCGGGAGGGTCGTCTTCCATTCCTCCACTGTCTTGGGTCTCTGCTCGATTCCCTTCTTCTGCTGTTCCTCCTCGATTTCGCCGTCGCGCACCAGTGATGGCTCATCGAGCGTCGGCTCCAGCCTGCGCTTCTTGCGAGCGACGAACTTCGGGTTGAGGAACCTCTCGGCGGCCTTGAGCACCTCCTCGAACGGAGGGTGGCGCAGCTGGTGCTTGCGCGAATGAACGATGAGTATCTCCTCGCCCCCACCGTCCTGGGCGAACACGCGGGGAATTCCGAACTCCGGCCCCGGCGGCGTGATGCGTAGGAACGGCTCCATCTTCTCGGAGGGGACGAAGCTGCCGTTCCAGGTGAAGTAGGTGCCCTCCTGATTCACGGCATAGAGCGCCTTCTCGGCAAGGAAGATCACCTTGGGGTCGGTGGCGACGTCCACGACCTGCAGGAACTTGGGACGGCGCCCCGCCAGGTCCACCAGCCTGATCCAGTTGACCGGCTTGTCGGCCTGGACGAAATGGCACTCTTCGCTGCCGTGGTGGAAGACCACTGCTCGCCTGCTCTGCGGCAGGAAGGAGAACTCGATGAGGCCGAGGTCTGAGAACGCGACGTAGACCTTGCGAGGGGTGTCGATGGGACGGCCGTCCGGTCTGTGCCGCGACAGGAAGACCTCGTCCTTGCGCTTCGAGAAGACCAGCAGCTCGTCGAGCGCCTGCGACCCGGGCAGATTCACGGCACCGATGGCCAGCACGTCGCTCTCGCGGAGCACCGCATCGCCCAGGGGCAGGCGCGTGATGCCGCCGGCGTCGACGCGCAGCACGGCGGTGCGCTCCTTCGCCCCCTCGTCGTCGTCGAGCTCGAACAGGACGTAGAGGACGTCGCGGCCGCCGGCGCGGGCCCGGTGGACGGTGGTCGGACGGAAGTGCTTGCTGATGCTGTGCTTGAAGAGCGTCTTCTTGAGACCGTGGACCTCTACGCCGCCCTGCTCGCGGAGGAGGACGAGCTCGTCCACGCCGTCGCCGTCGATGTCGGCGGTGTAGATGTCGGAGCTGTATCCGGATCCGGCGGGGCCCTTGTCGTCGAGGAGGAACTGGAAGTGATCGGTTATCGGGAAGGGGCCGCCGTGACCCTCGACCCGGTCGAAGCTCTGGCTCGCGTACCTGAGGACCATGTTGAGCTTTGCGCGGTAGGTGATCACCGCCGCTGGCTGGTCCCCGGCCCAGAGCACCACCGGCCTAGGGTCGATGCGCTCCTCTGTGGTGGGGTTGGCCTCGACTGTGCCCGTTTCCACCGTCCCGAGCCGCTTCACGCTCAGCTCCGCCATGGGTCCTCCCGCTTCCTTGTCAGCCGCCTTGCCGTCGGCGGTCCTGTTTCCCGTCGTGCCCTTGGTGCACGCCGCGGCACCATGCGACGCGACGAGGATCGCAAAGGCAGCCGCCAGAGCCGTCACGAGCTTGCTCCCGCGTGCCGTCGCCATCGCGTCCTTCTTCGCCATCCCGTGCTCCTCCATCTGCGCCATCCCTACTCGTCCGACTCGACGTGATTCCTCGGCTCCAGCTCGGGGAAGACGATGCGCCCGAGGCCCCATATCGTCTCCTGCACGGTGATCCTCCCGGAGGCATCGGTCTTCCCCTCCAGCTCGTCGCCCTCCGGTGTACGGAGCAGGTACCGGACGCCGGCGAGCGGCTTGTCGGCGTCGTCGGTGACCACCACCACCATGGAGTCGGGCACGAGCTTGGCGGACGCCTTCGCCTGAGCGCCCAGCGCGGCCTGTTGCTCCGGCACGGGTGGCGTGTTCACCGTCCCGGCCTTGTTTCCGAGCATGAGGTCGCCCATGCGGGCGACGCCCTTGCCTTC
>MEMX01000140.1:0-9523 GCA_001768075.1 Anaeromyxobacter sp. RBG_16_69_14
GGTAGGTGCGTTAGGCGAACTCCTCTCCATGGAAATCCAGGCTAGCCGCGATGGGCGTGCCGCCCGAGCACGGAATGGGCGCCGTGCGGTTCAGCCTCGGGCGGAGCACGAGCTGGCAGGATCTTGAGGCCGTGCTTCAGCGACTGCAATCCACTTTGGGGTGATCGCGAGAGGGCGGGCACTCCGGCTGCTGGTGAGGGAAGACTGGCGGTGCCAGATTCGACAATCGTCTTCGCTTGGGACTCGACCCACTCGCTGTATGCAGCCATCTGATGTCCCCAGCCGGAGCAGTCGGACGATTTGAGCTCATCGAGATGCATCGCTGTCCAGCCCGTGGAGCAACAGGGTGTTGCTGTAACGAAAGCGTAACCGCACGGAATCCTTGCCGTCAATCGACGGCACCTCCCGGCGCCGCGCGCGCCGCCCGCTCTACGAGCGGCGCGCTTGCCGCCCAACCACCAGGGAGACGCGATGGGCACACCCATTCAGCAGCTTCAGCAGCTCCGACAGAATCTCGCCGCCCAGTTCCCTGAGCGCCGCGAGCTGATCGAGGGAACTCTCTACGCCCTGCTTTGCAGCGATCACATCCTCTTGCTCGGCCCTCCTGGCACGGGTAAGAGCTCGCTCGCGCGCGCTGTCGCACAGACTTTTGGTGCTCGCTACTTCGAGCGCCTCCTCACCAAATTCTCGACGCCAGAAGAGATCTTCGGCCCGGTGAGCCTGAAGGCTCTCGAGAACGACCGCTATACTCGCATCATCACCGACAAGTTGCCGGAGGCCGAGATCTGTGTCATCGACGAGACGTTCAAGGCCAATTCGGCCATCCTCAATACCCTACTCACGGTGATGAACGAGAGGCTCTTTCACAACGATGGCCAGCCGACACCGTGCCCGCTCGTCACACTCTTCGGCGCGTCGAACGAGCTGCCGGAGGGCAGGGAACTTGAGGCCCTCTTCAAGCCCAGCGTGAGAATCGCATGTTTGCTCTTCTTCTCTTCGATGCCGGCGTGAAGTACGAGGTCATCGTCAAGCCGACAGAGCCGCTCCCCGAAGCCGCCCTTTGCCAGGGCTGCGGAGGCGGGACCAGCATCGACGCCGCACTTACCCGCGCGCTGAAGATCATCGAGACCCACCCCGGTGCCCTTCGCAAGAGCGACGTTGTTCTCGTCACTGATGGTGGCAGCGACCCGACCACCGCACCCGCACTCCGCCAGGCCGCGGAGCGACTCAACGTGACCCTGCTTGGACTTGGCATCGGCGTTTCGCTCGACGCACTCACCCCATGGTGCAGCGAAGTCCACACGGTCGAGGACCTCACTAACCTCGACGCGCCGATCGCGACGAGCCTCTTCGCCGCGTGAAGTTCGCGCCCCACCACCGGCCACCGCCTGGCTCGCATCGCGCCGGGCCGGGACCAGCAGCAGGCCCCCGGACTACTCTCCGGCGCGCTCGGTGTTCGGAAGCTTCAGCGTCCACCGATCTGCGGCTCGCTGTTTCCAGAGCGACCGCCCGGCGCGAATACGCTCGATGGCCTGCCGGAACCACTTCGTCTCGAGTACGTTTGCCGGGATCTCCCAAGGTGCCCCGGGCGCGGCCTGCACTGCAGGTAGTTCCATGCTCTTGATGATCTTCCGGAGAGGCGTGTTGCTCACGCCGAGATGCTTGCATGCCTGGTCCAGCGTGAGCGTCAAGGGTCCATTCACCGCGGGAGCGTGGGCTGGTAACCCGAGGCGCTGACGCAGCGAGGCGACCCGCGACTCACTCCAGGTGTTGCCAGCGCCGGTTCGCAGGCGGATTCGATTCAGCGTCGCGGCGATCTGCTCGTCCGGCCAGCGTCCCGCCATTCGGCGGACCACCTCCAGGGCGTCGCCTCCTGTGACCCTCCGGTGCTGACCTGGCTTGACCTTCGGTGTGCGCACCTCCGTGTATCGGCCTCCGACCCAGTGGATCAAGAGCACGATCTCGTTCGCGCGCTCGTCGAGATCGGCGACGATCTCCTGGATGACCGTGCGAACGATCCGCTGCTTGAGCTTCATGTCCGCCGCCTCGGAGTTCCACACTTGGGCCGGTACGACGCCGGGTCGCGCATCCGGGCTTCATGCTCGGCGAAGTCCACTACCGACTCGTCGATGAGCGTGCCGCCCTTCTGCCCCCTCGACGCGTAGCTCAAGACAAGGCATCTCTCTGCCGCCGGCGGGGCGGCCCGTCCTGGGTCCATGAGGCCTCCGGAGTCTCGCAACCTCGAAGTGCCTCAGCCCCGTCGGCGCTTCAACCTCGCTCTGCTGGTTCCACCTGCCGTGGACGCCCACCGGCGCAACCGTGACTTGAGCACTACCTCGGCCCTCGTCAGCGTCGTTCCGCAATCACGTCGGGGAACCCCAACGCCCAACGCCACGAACCCCGCCATCAACTCGGGACAGCGGGCCTCACCTGGCCGCGATCTACGCGAGCCGGCACAGCCGTTGCATCCGGAAGACGCGCAGGGCGCTTTCGGGTTCTGCTCGGCCCAGCCTAAGCTGCTGCCATATCAGACGTTTCTAGCCCTGGAGAAGCCCGCCACGGCCGGAAACAAACCAGCCACCCAACCTTTTCTGCCGCCAGCGCCACTATAGGGGCGATGACCGAGACTACCGATGAGCGCGACACGATGAGACCACGGGAACTCGTCGTCCTGGCGCAGGCCGGGGACGACGGCGCCTTTGCCGACCTGGTGCGCCAGTACCGGGGACTCGTGTTCGCCGTGTGCTTCCAGCAGACCGGGAGCTTCCCGGACAGCGAGGAGCTGACGCAGGAGGTCTTCCTCGCGGCCCACGGAGGGCTCGCCTCCATCCGGGAGCCCGAGAAGATCGCGGGCTGGCTCCAGGGCATCGCCCGGAATCTCTCCAGGATGCACAGACGCCGGGCCGGGATGGCAACGCTGGAGTTGCCCGACGAGGAGGCGCCTTCCCGAGGGAGCACGAGCGCGGTCCGCTCCCTGGAGCTCCAGAATCTGCTCCACGAGGCGCTCTCGCGGGTCACGGAGCGCAGCCGGGAGGTGCTCGCGCTCCATTACCTGGGTGGCTACGACTACCGGGAAATCGGCAAGCTGTGCAATCTGGCCGTGCAGACGGTACGGAGCCGATTGCACGAGGGGCGCGCGCAGCTGAAGGCTCTGCTCCTCGAGAAGGTCGCGGAGCTCTGTGCGTGTTCCGGGAGGAGCGAGCACACGACCCGGTGCGTCCTGGAGCGATGCGGGAAGGAGTCGTGCGACTGCGTGTCCCGGCTCGACGAAGAGTGATGGACCAGGCGAAGTTCGTTCGAAACGAAAGGAGGCAACGACGATGTGCTGCAATACGCAAGCGAGTGTGGTCCCTGCTGCCCAGGCTGGAGGGTGCGGCTGCGGCTGCGAGATGCCCGTCTCGACCGGGCGGCGATTCCTGAGCCGGGAAGAGCAGACGGAGCGGCTGAATGCCTACCGGCAGGATCTCCTTCGGGAGGCCGCCGAGGTCGAGAGGCGCATCGCCGATCTGGCGAAGCGGTGACGAACGAGCAACCGCCCGGGTTCGAAAGAAGGAATGCAGATGCACATCAAGACAATACAGACGGAAACGAGCTCACTCTCATGAACGAAAAAGGGAAGTACCTCTACGTTCAAACCAGCGGCGTGGAAACGCCGGAGCGGACGTACGCCCCATTCATCCTCAGTGCCGCCGCGAGGGCAAGGGGAATGGACGCTTCGGTCTTCTTCGGGATAAAGGGGGTCACCATCCTCCAGAGGGGCCAGGCCGACAAAGTCGAGTTGCCCCAGCCCTTCGGATCGTTGAAGGCTGCGATCGAGCAAGCCGCCGCTGCCGGCGTCTCATTCCTCGTATGTGAGGAGAGCGCGCGAATGCTCGGCATCGATCTCCAGGACGGCTTCATCGACGGAGCCAAGATGATCGGCGCTTGCACTCTGAACGCCCTCGTCGGGGAGTCCGACGCCGTCATGTACTTCTGACCGCGTTTCGCCCTTTACGCGGCCCTGCAGGGCCGCGCACGGGGCGAAACGCTCGCCCGTCGCACATGAGGCGGAATTCGCGTAAATCATGGATATCACGACGCGGATGGTGAGCCCGGTGGCGAGCCGAAGTTGCACCGGCCGGGGCCCGCACCGCGCGAACGGTGGCGGGCCATTTTCTTCTCCGTGCCGGGCCCCATGCCCGGTGCGCCGGCAGGGTCTCCCGCAGGCAGGCGGTGGGGAAGTTTCCGGCCGACGCGATTGACCGCGGTGCCCACCGTTTCCGGTAGCGCGTTGGCGGCCGAGACCGGGTCGAAGGTGCCGGTGGATCACGAAGCTACGCGACAGCCGACAACTGTGGACGGACGAAGGTCTCGTGCTCCGCTGCCTCTCCCTGGAGGCGTCACGCGCTCGCATGGGCGCGGCTCTTCCCGGTTTCCCTCTTCGAGGACGACCTGGTGCAGGTCTAGCGCTGCCGGGGCGACGACATGCGCTTCAGCTTCGCGCTCCAGCTCTGCACGCTGCGCCGGTACGGCCGGTTCCTCGGCGACGACTACGAGAGCGTGCCCGTTCGCATCGCGAACCACGTTGGCCACCATTGAGTTGCAGGATCTCGGGGAGCGCCTCCGCCAGCACATCACCTGTATCGACGGTCCCCAGCGCCGACCCCGCCGGAGGACGAGCGCGTAAATTCGGCCGCCCCGGTACGGGTTCGCCGTGCTCTCCAAGCTCCGCTATCCGGCGGGCATCTCCCAGCCGCCTCCGAGCGACTTGATGAGGGCCACCGAGGTCACGACTTGCTGGCCGCGCAGACGCGTGCAGGCGCGCTCGATCGCCAGCGCCGTGTTTTGAGCCGTCGCCACCTCGAGGTACGTTACGAGCCCGGAGCGATACCGGTTGTTCGCGATCTCCAGCTGCCTCCTCGCCGCCAGAAGCGCGGCGTTCTCATGCTCGGTCTCGTCCGCCAGGAGACGCTCGGCCGCGAGGTTATTCTCGACTTCCGCGAAGGCAGCGAGAACGGTCTGCCGGTAGCGCGCGACGCCTTCCTCGTACACCGCCTGCGCCTGGCGGAGATTCGCGCGGAGCCGGCCGCCCTGGAACAGCGGCAGCGAGAGGGATGGCCCTACCGCCCAGAACCGGCTCGGCCAGCTGAACAGCGTGTCGAATCCGCCACTTTAGTAGCCAGCCGAGACGCCCAGGCGGATGGTCGGGACACCGATGGTGGCGTTGGCAGCGGCCATCCGGCGCTCGGCTGCAGCGATGTCCGGTCGGCGTTCGAGCAGCTCCGATGGCAACCCGGCGGGGACGACGAACGCGGTCTGGTCGAGCGGCCGCTCAAGGACGCGGAACACGGACGCGACCTTCCCCGTCAGCACCGCCAGGGCATTCTGAAACCTGGCGCGCTGCAGAGCCGTGTCCACTACTTGAGCTTCAGCGGTCTTCAACACGGTCTCAGCCTGTGCCACGTCCAGGTCGGAGCCGAGGCCGCCCGCGCGGCGATTCCGGGTCAACTCGAGCGATCTTCGGTAGACCTCGATGCTCGAGAGCAGGAGCGCCCTCTCCGCGTCTAGCGCACGAATCGTGAAGTAGTCGACGGCCACCTCCGCCTGGACGGCCAGCCTCGCCGACTCTAGATCCGCGGCCCCAGCTTCCACCTGCGCCGTGGCGCCTTCCAGAGCTCGCCTCACGCGTCCCCACAGATCGATCTCGTACCCGAGGTCGAGCGGTACGATGATGCTCCCGTACGTCTTCCCCTGCTTGCCACCGACCGGCCTGTTGGCTGAGTCGTGCTGCAGCGTCGGCTAGAACGAGGCGCCGACGCTGGGGAACAGCCCGGACCGCGCGACGTCCGTGGCCGCGCGGGCTTGCTCGAAGCGAGCCGCGGCGGCCTTGAGCTCCTGGTTGGCTGTGGCGGCGTCGGCCTCCAGGAGATCGAGCTCCGCATCGGCAAAGACCTTCCACCAGCTACCCTTGGGAACGTGGTCCCTAGGCGTCGCGACCTTCCATTCCCCGGATGGATTGGCGTAGGTGGCGGGGACGGTGGTCGTCTCGGGGCGCTGGTAGTTCGGTCCGACGGCGCAGGCCAGTGTTAGCGAGGCGACCGCGGCGACCGCTAGCTGCGCCTCCGCCTCGAGGCGACCCCGCCGCCGCATTGCCGTCATCGGACCCGGTCCGCCGCGACGGCCGCGGCGATGCGGACCGTGGCGCCACTCGAGAGCCCGACGCGGACCTGATTCTGCGCGAGGTCCTGGATCTCCTGCTCAGGCAGCGTCTTGCTGGCGAAGCTGTATTGGAGGATCGGGACCGTCGAGGCGTTGTAGCGGATGATGTACGGAGGGGTCGTGCCCGGCGGGAGCAGCCGCAGCACCGCTTGTGCGCTGGCCGTGATCTGCGCCACCCCGTCGGCCACCGAGGCGCCCGGCTGTAGGAAGACCTTGATCACTCCCGCGCCGTCGTACGTGGTCGACTCGATGTGCTCGATGTCCCCGACCTGGGCGCTGATCATGCGCTCGTGGTTGTAGACGATGCGCTCCTCCACCTCCTGCGCGCTCAGGCCGTTGTAGACCCACACCGCGCTGACAACCGGGATGTTGATGGTCGGGAAGATGTCGGTCGGCGTGCGAAGCAGCACGAACGGTGTCAGCAGCAGGAGGACGAGCGCCGCCACGACGAAGGTGTAGGGCCGCCGAAGCGCGAGTCGAACGATCCACATGGTCAGTTCACTTCGATCCGTGAGTCCTGGTCCGCGATGACGTCTTCGCGTGATCCGCGTGGCCGTTCGAGAAGGGCGGCCTCGCATTCCCATGAAGAACCGGACACGCCTCGAAAACTTGCGCTCATGCCCGAGACAAGTTCATCGCGTATGGGAGAGCAGCGATTCGACTGAAGAATCCCCGGTCGCGTGCTGATGCTGCAACTGCAGCCAGCGCCCTGCGATCCGCGCGCCGGCGCGGTTCGCCTCGCCGACTTGAACTGTTTCCGAACCTACAAGAGGGCGCCAACCGCGCCGCTTCCGAGGACGACCCAGAGTACGTCCACCTTGGCGCGAAGAGCCACGAGCGCAGCGACGGCCAGCGCGACGGAGGCCGGGCTCCAGACCACTGCCGTCCCGAACTGGCCTGTCACGAACACGAGCAGGCCCACGAATGAGAGCATCGCGCCGTGCAGCGCGGGCCCGAACCACGCTCGGCCACGCAGCCGGCCAAACCAGGGCGCGGCAGCGACGACGATCGCGAACGAGGGAAAGAAGACGGCAACCGTCGCCACCAGCGCACCCGAGAGCCCGGCCAGCTGATAGCCAACGAACGTCGCCGTCACGACGATCGGGCCCGGCGTCACCTGCCCCAGCGCGATCCCGTCCATGAACGTCTTCGCATCGAGCCACGCACGGGACTCCACCATCTCGCGGAACATGAGCGGCACGGACGCGAAGCCGCCCCCGAACGCGAGCACGTCGACCTTCATGCATACGCCGGCGAGCGCCCCCAGGCGCGGCGCGAAATGCAGGAGCAAGAGGAAGATGACCAGCGCGGCCGCGAGCAGGCCCGGAACGGTGCGAGTGATGCCCGGCGGCCAGGTCCTCCGGGGTTCCACGGGCGAGGTCGAAGGTGCTCGCCGTCGAAGCGCAACCTCGAGCAGGACCGCGCAGGCGATCAGCGCAACCGGGCTCATCTTCGCGTGGAGCGCCAGCGCGCACGCCAGGGCGACGATGACGTCGGGCAAGGAGCGCACGTTCGCCCGCGCGAAGCCCAGGGCAGCGTTCGCGACGAGGGCGACGATCATGACGCGGAAGCCCTGGAAGGCCGCCTGCACCGGCGGCAGGTTCACCGCCTGACGGTAGGCGGCCGATACCGCGATCATGAGGATGACCGCAGGCAGGCCAAACCCCGCGTACGCGGCGATCGCGCCGCGAACGCCTGCGGCACGTAACCCCACGAAGGCTGCGCTCTGCATGGCGGTTGCGCCCGGGATCGACTGGCACAGCGCCACGCCCTCCGCGAACTCCTCCCCGGACACCCACGCGCGGCGGATCGCAAGCTCGCGGATGTACGCCACCATGGCAGGGCCGCCGAAAGCGGTCGCGCCGAGGCGGAGGAAGGAAAGGAACAACTCGGCGGCCCTTGGCGATTTCTCACTCATGGAAGGCGCGCATGGTCGCCCTTCGTCCTGGCGAGGTGCCAACGAGGCGTCGATGCTCATCTCGCCGCCGACTTCGCCGGCTTCGTGAACGTGAGGAAGGTCTGATAGGGCAACAACTCCGGCCGATCGGACTGGAGCGAGAAGCCGGCGCTCTCGAGCAAGGACACGAGCTTCGCCTTGGGGATCTTCACGGCCTCCGGCGGACCCTCCGGCAACTTCCCTTCCTTGAACTCGATGACCACCAGCTTCGCGCCGGGCTTCATCTCCGATGAGAGCTTCCGCAGCCACGCCTCACGCCCGTCGACGTGGTGGACGACGTCGCATACGAACACCACGTCGGCGGCCGGATCGACGCGAGGGTCCTTCGGGTCGGTGAGCACGACCTTCACGTTGGCGATGCCGTCGGTCAGCACTTTGTGGTGGATATGCCGGATCATCTCGGGGTCGATGTCGGTCGCGATGACCTTGCCCTTCGGCAGCGCCTTGGCAAACCGGAAGGTGAAGTAGCCGGAGCCGGCCCCGACGTCGACGAGCGTCTCGGAGCCGGCGAGGTGGAGCGCCGCCACCACCGCGTCCGGCTTCTGCCACGCCGCTCGATCGGCCCGCTCCAGGAACTCGATGTACTTCTCGGTCTCGGCGAACGGGCGGAGGGTGTCCGTATTCACGCCCCTCTGGTGGAGCGGGCAGTCGATGGGCGGGTTGGCCGGATCGTGCGCGGCAGGCGCGGGTGAGCCGGCGGGTGCGGACTCCGCGGCTCTGGCGAGAGCGACGAACGACAGGGCGAGCACGGCGACGGCGAGGATGGGTCGGCGATGCATCATGGATCTCCTTCTACTTCTGTGAGAGCAGAGCTCGGCTCCGGGTCTTCAGCGCGGGCGACGAGCACGTAGAGCGCGAGGGCGGCCGCGATGGTCACGACGCCCGCGATGGAGGATACGGGGCGCTCGACGAGCGAGTGCCTGATCATCCAGATCGACAGCGCCAGGAAGAGGAGCGGCGTCACCGGATAACCCAGGGTCCGATACGGGCGGGCGAGCCGCGGCTCGCGCAAGCGCAGGACGAACACTCCGAGCACGGTCAGGCCGGCGCTCACGGACAGCGTGAAGCCGATGAAGCCTAGCAGCGTGCCGAAGCTGGAGGTGGCGACCATCGCGAGGGCCAGAGCCGCCTGCATGGCGACGGCCACGGTGGGCGCTCCACGCGCGCTGCGCCGGGCGAGCAGCGATAGCGCCCGGTGATCGCACCCCATCGCCTCGTACACGCGCGAACCGACCATGGTCATCGCGCCGACGGACGACGCGAGCACGAGCGCGATGAGACCGGAGAGCACCCGCCCCGCCGGGGCGCCGACGAGCCGCTGGGCCGCGACGTTCGCGACCTCGACGACGCCCGCCAGATCTGACGGCG
>MEMX01000140.1:9546-12975 GCA_001768075.1 Anaeromyxobacter sp. RBG_16_69_14
TTCAACCCCATGTAGAGCCCCATCACGAGAACGGTCCCGACCAGGAGCGCCAGCGGAAGCGTCCGCGACGGCGCGCGCACCTCCCCCGCGACGTAGGCGGCGCCGTTCCAGCCGCTGTACGCGAAGGAGACGAAGACGAGCGCGACGGCGAACTCCGGGGAGAGGATAGTCACGAGCCCGGAGTGGGGTGCCGGCGTGAGCAGCCGCGACGGGTGGCCCAGCGCGAGCCCGGCCGCGGCCATCCCCGCGATCAGCACGAGCTGCGCGGCCGTCACTCCACTCTGGAAGCGGCTTCCCCATGTGACGTCGATGCCGTGCAGGAGCGCGAACAGCAGGACGACGACCACCGCCGCGGGAACGGGCGGGATACCGGGGAGTGCCGCCGCAAGGTAATGCCCGAAGGCGAGCGCCGAGGCCGCGATCGGCGCAGCGAAGCCGACCACGAGCGAGATGATCCCCGCGGCGAAGCCCACGGCCGGGTGGTAGACGCGGCCGAGGAGGTGGTACTCGCCTCCGTTCCGAGGCAGCGCCGCTGAAAGCTCCGCATACGAGAGGGCGCCGGACAGCGCGAGGAGCCCGCCCACCGCCCAGGCGGCCAGGACGACCACGGGCGAGCGCAGTGCATCGACCAGGAACCCGGTGGTGGTGAAGATGCCCGTGCCGACCATGCTCGCCACGACGAGCATCGTCGCGGTGAGGGTGCCGATGCCCCTCGTTGCGCAACTCTTGTCGGCTGGCCCACCGCTCATTCGTCCCCCAGCGAAGGCATCGATTCACCGCTCTCCAGCCGCCGAGCCCAGCCCGCATTGCATCGGGCCTCCGGAGGTCATGTGCTCGGCCACCATCTGTTCGAATGCTGGCCGCTGGTCCGGCCGCAGCACGTCCCGCATCGCGATGACATGCTTCACGACAGCCTGCTGGAGCCCAGCCTGCGACTCCACGATGCCGCGGAGGATGGACTCGACGCGCGCGTGACTCTCCGGCTCCTGCATGATCGCGCTGGCGAGCTCTTTGCGCAGCCTCGCGATGCGGCGCGCGTGCTCGTCTCGCCTGGCCATGATCTGGGACCGCAACTCCGAGACGCGGGCGCGCTGATCGGCGTCCAGCGCCACCCTGGAGAACAGGTGCGGCTCACTCGAGGAAGCCGTCTGCTGTCGCATGGCGACCGCGGCGACGGCGAGGTTCGCCGACAGCGAGGCGGCCAGGAGCGCCCACAAGGCAAGTCGCTTCATCGGTGCTCCTCCAGCGCTGTGCTGTTGTCGAGGACGCCGGCGAGTCCGGCGGCAGGCGATCCCCAGGGGAGCTCGCCCAGCGTCTCGGCGAAGATCCTGGATTCGATCGAACCCGCGCGCTGTGGAGCAAGTGCGGCCCGGGAGAGGAGAACACCCCCCGTCGTGCCGAGCGCGACCATGGCGGCGAGCACGCCCGCCGCGGCAGGCTTGACTGGAGCGAGCTGCCAACCCAGCCAGAACGGCGTCCAGCGCCACCTCCTCGCCTCCGCAGCGGCTTCGATCCTCGCCCAGTCATCGGGGGCGCTGATGCCCTCCTCGAGAGCGCCGAGCGCATGCCATGCTTGCTCCAGCCGTGCGGCGGCGAGCCGGCATGCGGCGCAGCCCACGAGGTGGGAATCGAGCGCCGCCGCATCGACGCTCGACACCGCCCCGTCCACGCGACGGGAAAGCAGCTTCTGGGCTCTTCGACATCGCATGCCTGCGCCTCCCTCTCTCCAAACCGGGCAGTCCCGGAAAACTTGCGCTCTACGCCCCGGACAGCGCCCGAGCGAGACCCTGTCGCGCGCGAAAGAGCAGCGATTCGACTGAGGAAATCGAGCACTCGAGCGCGGCCGCGATCTCCCCGTAGGAGAGGCCCTCGAACCGGGAGAGGATCACGGCCATGCGCTGGCGGGCCGGAAGTGCTGCGATCGCGGCTCGCACCGCGGCGGCGGTCTGGTCGCGTTCGAGTCGCGACTCCGGATCGGGGGCCTGGTCTGCAACGTCGCGGAGAACCGCGTCAGCCGGCTGCACTCGGTGCGTTTCGTGCGCACTCGCGCGTACGTTCATGCACCGGTTCACTGTCACGCGCCGGAGGTAGTTCAGGAAGGTGCCGGTGGGCCGGTAGGACTTCGCGTGCGCGAACAGGGCCAGGAAGACCTCCTGTGTCACGTCGCGGGCCGCGGGCTCTTCCGCCAGGAACCGGAGCGCGGTTCGGAAGACGCGGTCTCGGTGCCGGACGTAGAGTGCCTTCCAGGCGGCGCGATCCCCCTCGCCCGCGCGGGCCATGAGCTCGGCGTCGAGGTCGCGCGCGTCTTCTGGACCTGCCCCGCTCAAGAGATCGCAGAATGTCGCATGACGACGCCCTGGTCGAGTGAAGAGAATCCCACGAGACCGCAACCCTATGCGGGTGGACGCGCGGCCAACCGCAGCCCTGCATGCCGGCGGTTGAGTTGAGTTCCCGCACCAGGATCTGGAGGAGCAGGTCATCGCTCCCGGCAATGGCGGAATGATGCAATTCGACGGAGATCGTCCTCGTCCTCTGCTTCACGGCCTAACGCGAGGACGCCTCGCTCCACTCCGTCACGAGCCTCCGCGAGAAGATCCAGCGCCCGTCACGCGCGGTCCCGGGAAGGTGTCCCTGTCGCAGCAGTCGATAGACGTGCTTCTCGTGGATGCCGAGGTACGCCGCCACCCTCGCGGCTCGTGAGCATGTCCCCAGGCATGGCCAGGTCGAAAGTAGTCAGAGGTTATCGAAGGGACGCCTGGGGAACAGCGGTTGCATCCCAGGGCACATCGCCGATCCTGTCACCGTAGTGAAGTCCGTAGCTCAGCGAGGCGCGACTCGTGTCCGGGGAGGCAAGAATGAACGCTCGGAACATGGCAATGGAAACAGCAAGCGTTGCTCTCGAGGTCAAGACTAGCCACGGCGAGAAGAGAGCCCGCCAACGTGGTTTACTGATACGTCTCCTTCTTACGGTGAGAGTTGGGCTTGCCGTGGCCGTGGGTCTGTACGGGACGGCTTGGGCCGCGGGTGGACCCCCGGCAACCAAGATCATCAACGTGGCCGACACCTGAACGATCCCCTCATTCCCACGATCATGGGATGGGCTAATCTGTAGACGTTCCGCGAGCTTGGGATCATTGTGCGGGCCCATGCGCACCCAAACCATCCGCCCCAGCCGCGTGCAGAACCTTGTCTCCTCTATCTTCGATGACGACCTCCACGCCAAGCGCGTGGGTTCGCTGGGCAGCGCGGTCGTTGGGCGCGCTGCTGGGCGCGCGGCTTGGGGTCGCCACGATCGGTCGGGCACTGGCGGTCGCGAAGAACCGCAATCCCAAGCACGCGATCAAGCAGGTCGACCGGTTCTTCTCCAACACCGGTGTCGATGTCTGGAATCTCTTCGCTTCCTGGGTTCCGTTCGTTGTGGGGCCTCGG
>MEMX01000141.1:0-348 GCA_001768075.1 Anaeromyxobacter sp. RBG_16_69_14
CGGCGAGCGCCTCCCCCTGCGCTGCCTCGCACGCGGCGGCGAGCTCGCTCACCTCGGCCAGTCGGGCGTCGCGCTCGGCGCGGGCCTTCCCTAGCTGGTCCTCGACTGTCGCCATCCGCGCGCGCACGGCCTGGATCTCCACCTGCGCGGCGTCGGCCTCGGCGCGCGCGTCCTGAGCCTCGCCCTGCGCCGCCTCGCTCGCGGTGTGCGACGCCGCCAGCGCCTCGGCCAGCTCGCTCGCCTCGACCAGTCGAGCGTCGCGCTGGGCGCGCGCCTCCATCAGCTCGTCCTCGACCGTCGCCAGGCGGGCGCGCGCGATCTCGATCTCCGCCCGCGCAGCGTCGGCCC
>MEMX01000141.1:415-14608 GCA_001768075.1 Anaeromyxobacter sp. RBG_16_69_14
GGCCTCGCCACGAGCCGCTTCTGCTTCACCGCGCGCAGCGATCACCTCGACCTGTGCCGCCTCGTCAGCTGCGCGCGACACTGCGAGCGCGGAGGTCAGCTCGTTCGCCTCGGCCAGCCGGACGTCGCGCTGGGCGCGCGCCTCGGCCAGCTCGTCGCCGATGGCCGCCATCCGGGCGCGGGCGGCCTCGACCTCGGCGCGCGCCACCTCGATCTCGGCGAGGGCCGCTCGGGCCTCGTTGCGAGCGTCGGCGCGCGCTTGATCGGCGTCGGCGCGCGCGGCTTCCAGGCCCTCGCGCGCGGCATTGGCGTCGGCGCGCGCGGTGTCGGCGCGCCGGCTGCGTGCTTCGCCTCGGCCTGAGCCGCCGCCGCCTCGGTCCGGGCGGCCTCGGCAGCGCTCCGCGATTCCTCGGCCTCACGGCGGGCCGAGGCGCGCTCCTCGCCGGCCCGTGCCGCGTCGGCGCGCGCCAGCTCGGCCTCGACGGCGCGCTCGCGCGCTGCCGCGTCGAGGGAGAGCAGGCGTTCGTCGCACCGGCGTGCTGCGGCCGCGGCCTCGCGCAGGTCGGCGTCGCGCGCCGCCAGCTCCACCCGCGCTGATTCCAGCTCGGCGGCCCGTGCGCCGAGGTCGGCGCCAGTCCGCTCCAGCGTCGATCTGGCTTCAAGCAGGGCCTGGCGCTCGCTCTCGGCCACCTCGGCGAGAGCGCGCACACGCGCGCGTTCTGCCTCGAGCTCCTCGCGCACGCCCGCCAGGGCGCCGTCGCGGGCGGCGATGCGGCCGTCGGCGTCGGTCAGCTCGGCGGCCAGTCGTGCGATCTCGGTGCCCTGCCCGGCCGCCATCTCCGCGCAGCCCTCGTGCGTCCGGAGCGCCTCGGCCGCCGCCATAGCCGACTCGGCGAGGGGGGTATGCGGGAGCGTGACGAGCATCATCCCGGCCAGCCTCGAGGGATGAGCTCCGCAGATGGCGATGTAGAATGCCGCCTCGGGGGATCCCCCGAGCGTGCCGTCCACGCCCAGCTCCGGCTCCTTGTCGCCCTGCGCCGAGGTCGCGATCACCCAGCCCACCGCCGCCGACTGGGTCGCGATCTCGACGACTTCGAACTGGGCCTCCAGCGAACCAGCGAAGCTCTCGTACGAAGGGACCTCGGTGGGAAACTCCTCGCCCGCCAGGGCGGCCAGTCCGCGCCCTCCGGCCGCAGCCAGCGCGGTGACGAGGTAGCCCTTCGGCGAGAGGAGCGCCGCCAGCGCGGCCAGGCGCTCCGGATTCACGGCGAGTGGTGCACCGTCCGCGACCAAGACGAGGTCGAACGCGCGCTGGGGCAGCTCCTCCAGCGCGGCGCCTCGGAACTGCACGAATGGATGGCCCGCCAGCTCGGCAGCCCGTCCCAGACCGCCTCCGTCGTCCTCCACCGACAGCACAGTCGCCGCGCCGCGCTCGGCGAGGGCGACCGCGGACGCGCCGTCCGTCCCGCGTGCAGCGCCGATCTCGAGGACGCGGCGACCGGCGAGGAGCGGTTCGATGAAGCTGTAACGGGAGAGTAGGTCACCCGTGCCGTGGGGGGCGAAGAAAGAGGTCATGTCCCCGCGATGTTACACCGGCGGCACACCTGTTCGCCCGCCTGGCCGGCGGCGGTGTGTGTGGGCGGGACGACCACCCGAAGGTGGGATACGCGAGTCAGGGCTTCCCACCGTCGGGGGAAGGCGCTGGCGCTGCTGGCGCCGACGCTGGCGGCGGCTCCGGGGCCGCCTGCGGCGTGGCCGTCTCCGCCGACTTGGGCCCGGTGGGGGGGCCGAGGAGCCGCCCCGCGCGATAGACCTCGTCCACGACCGGATCGATGCGCAGGAGCACCTCGCCCGCCTCCCCCGCATGCGACGACGAGGACGCGGCTGTGAGCCGCAGCCGTTCGCGAGCCTGCCGGAGAGCGTCCGCGCCCTTGTCGAGGAGCTGCCGCGCCTCGAAGAAGCCCGACTCGGCACGCAGGGCCTTTAGATCTTCGCGCTGCGCCGACGAGAGCATGGCGAGCTTGTCGGCGCGCGCGAGCCAGGAGAGCGCGCGCTCCGCCATCTCCGGCCGCTCGGTCGCAATGTCGGCGCGCGCCCACGAGGCGAGGAGATCGTAGAGGGCCTGATCCAGACCGGCCCGGTCGTCGAAGCTGCGCTCTTCCTCGAGCTTGGCCGAGGAGGGCGGCTTCAGCGGTGCGTACGCCTGGGCCAGCAGCGGGTCGTCGGTCTTGAAGGATTGCCGGCCGATCGGGAACAGGATGCCTTTCTTCACCGAGAGCATCCCGTCTTCGACCACGAGGGCCCAGTGGCGAGCGTTTCGCTCCGCGAGCAGCCAGGCCACGAGCCCGATGAGCAGGAGGACCGCGAGGGTCAGCACCGCGGCCCGGGCGCTCGCCGGCTTCCCCCATCTCTGTTCGTCCTCGGCCATCTCATCTCCTCACGGCGCCGATGTAGGGCAGGTTCCGGAGGCGGCCATCCCAGTCGAGCCCGTAGCCCACCACGAAGGCGTCCGGGATCTCGAACCCTTTGTAGTCGATCGGGACCTTCACCTGCGTCCGTGACGGCTTGTGCAGTAGCGCGCAGACCTTGACGCTGTCCGGCCGGCGCGTCTCGAGGTTCTCGAGGAGGTACTTCATGGTGAGGCCGGTGTCCACGATGTCCTCGACGAGCAGGACGTGCTCGCCCTCGATCGGCCGGGAAAGATCGCTGGTGATGCGTACGACACCGCTCGATTTCGTGCCCTGGTACGAGCTCGTCCCGATGAAGTCGACCTTGAGGGGCAGGTCGATGGCGCGCGCCAGGTCGGCCATGAACATGAAGCTCCCCTTGAGCACGCCCACCAGCTTGAGCGGCTTGCCCGCGTAGTCGTGCGTGATGGCGGTGCCCATCTCCGCGATGCGAGCGCGGATCTGCTCCTCCGAGAGGAGCACCTCGACCGCCTTGCCCTCCAGCTTGGACTGATTCTTAGACATAGGCGTTGTTCATGATCTCGCCGAAGCCGCCGCCACCCGGCACGATGTACTGACGATCGGTGAGCCCGCGTTCCTCGTCCCAGCGCGTGCCCGGCACGGTCTCCATCACCTCGGGTGCGGAGAGCCCGCGGTCGAGGCGCACCGCGTAGACGACCACGTCCGGGTGGTCCCTCGTCATCCGGCGCAGGTACTCGGGCGTGACGACGAGGTGCAGGTTGATGGTGCGGCGCGGCCTTCCGGGCACCTTCCTCTTGTAGGTCTGAATGGCCTCGGAGAGCGACGAGCCCGTGGCGCCCATCGGGTCGGGGAACATGAGGAACGCGTCCTCGACGTCGCCGCCGATCTTCATGCCCCCGATGCCGGCGCCCACGACCTCCTCGTGCTCGCCCAGCATGCGGCTCATGATGATGTGGTCCTGCCGTACCCGGTGCGGGTCGAGGGCCACGTTGAGCAGATCGAAGACCGTCTGCGACGGGATCGCTCCGGCGCGGGCGATGTTCACGGTCACCGCCCGCGCGGAGCGGTCGAGTACTTCGCCGCGGTACACGCCCGCCGGCGTCACGTCGATCATGCGGGTGGGGATGTCGACGACGACGCGCGGGAACTCTGCGTTCATCACGTCCTCGAGCAGCCGGCTGTAGATGTCCACCACCAGGCGGTTGATGGCGGGTTGGATGGTCTCCTTGGCGCAGAGCTGGCCGAGCTGCGAGAGCAGATAGGGGTTCGCCAGGATGTGGACACTGGGACCGTAGCGGTGCTCGATCTCGGAATGACGGAATGGGATCCTCTCGTAGAGTCGGTCGGGCACGGCGGCGCATCCTGCCACCAGCCTCCGGGCGCGGCAAGCCGACCCGGGCGCGCCGGATCGGGTCGAAATCGTGATCGGGCATCCGGCGGCGTCTCCGTGATAGAGGCGACGCATGCCCGAGAACCCTGTGGGGCGAGGGAGGCGAGCCACCGTGGGTCCAGCGGAGGTCCTCCTGCGCGCCCGCGCGCCGGCCAAGGTGAACCTCGTGCTCCGCGTCGGTCCGTTGCGCCCCGACGGCTATCACGATCTCGAGACGCTCATGGTGCCCCTCGACCTCGCGGACGAGATCCGGGTGCACCTCGTTCGCGGTCGCCGCGGGCCGGTCGTGTGCCACGCCCCGAACCGGCCCGAGCTCGACGGGCCCGCCAACCTGGCCGCCCGCGCGGCCGAGGCGTTCCGCAGCCGCTTCGACGTGGTGGACGGCCTCGACCTCGTGGTCGAGAAGCGCATTCCGGTCACGGCGGGGCTCGGCGGCGGCAGCTCGGACGCAGCGGCGGTGCTCCGCGCCCTGGCCCACGCCTACGGGGTCCGCGACTCTCGCGCCCTGGCAGCAGCAGCGCTCGAGGTGGGTTCGGACGTCCCGTTCTTCCTCGGACGCGGACCCGCCTGGGCGACAGGAAGAGGGGAGGTGCTCACTCCCGTTCGGGTACCGACGCTCGACGTCGTCCTCGCCTATCCCCGCGATGCGGCGCTGGCGATCCGGGCTGGCGACGCCTACCGGTGGCTCGACGCAGCGCGGCAGGAATCGAGCGGGACGGCCGGACTTCCTCTGCCCTCCCGAGGGCGCTGGCGAGAGTCAATGGCCCGAAACGACCTGCAAGGGCCGTGTTTCGAGCGGCATCCATTTCTCAGGACCGTTGCGGGGCAGCTTGTAGGCCTGGGTGCCACCACGGCTATAATGTCCGGCAGCGGTCCAACCGTGTTCGGGATCTTTCCCGATCGTGCGGCAGCGGGTCACGCTGCGGTCGGAGCGCGGGAGGCGGGTTTCGGCATCGAGGTCCACGTCGTCCGCACCTTGCAGCGACATCCGGGGGTCTCCAGATGGAAATCACCGAGGTTCGAGTCTTCCCCGTCAGCGAAGAAAAGCTCAAGGCGTACGTGACGATCACGCTGGATCACTGCTTCGTGGTGCGCGACCTCAAGGTCATTCACGGCAACACGGGCCTCTTCGTCGCCATGCCCGCCAAGCGCCGCAAGGACGGTACGTTCAAGGACATCGCGCACCCGCTCAACTCCGAGACGCGAGAACGGATGGAGAAGGTGATCCTCGCGGAGTACGAGCGAGAGGCGAAGAAGGGCGCGGTGGTCCGCGCCACGGACAACGGGGCGGGTGTCGCGACGGGCACGATCGACTAGCGTGGTCTCGCTCGTCGTGAGGTCTCTCGCCAGTCCACGGGTGTCTCGCGGCAGGACGAAGTACTGAAGTACCAAGGTACACGCACGCGCGAGGCCTCGAAGGTCTCGCCACCGGAGGTCGTCGCCATGGCTGTCAACGCGAACGGCTACAAGGTCTTCTCCGGAAACTCGAACGTCCTCCTCACTCGGGCGGTCTGCGCGCAGCTCGAACGCCCGCTCTCCAGGGCGACGGTGGGCCGCTTCTCCGACGGAGAGATCCAGGTTGAGATCGGCGAGAACGTCCGCGGGGCGGACACCTTCGTCATCCAGTCTACTTGCTGCGACGCCAACCAGAACCTGATGGAGCTGCTCATCATGATCGACGCGCTGAAGCGCGCGTCGGCCGATTCCATCGTGGCCGTGATCCCCTACTATGGCTACGCGCGCCAGGACCGGAAGGTGGCGCCGCGCACACCCATCACCGCCAAGCTCGTCGCCGACCTCATCGAGGCGGCCGGAGCGACCCGCGTCGTCTCGATGGACATGCACGCCGGTCAGATCCAGGGCTTCTTCAACATCCCCTTCGACCACCTGTACGCGGCGCCGGTGCTGCTCGACGACATGAAGCGCAAGTTTGCCGGTCAGTCGGATGAGCTGGTGGTCGTGTCGCCCGACGCGGGCGGCGTGGAGCGCGCCCGCGCCTACTCGAAGCGGCTCGACGCCGCTCTGGGCATCGTCGACAAGCGCCGCACCAGGCCGAACGTGGCCGAGGTGCTGAACGTCATTGGAGACGTCTCGGGGAAGGTCGCCATCATCCTCGACGACATGATCGACACCGCCGGCACGCTCACGCAGGCGGCGAACGCGCTCGTGGACAACGGCGCCCTGCGTGTCTTCGCCTATGCCACCCACGCCGTGCTCTCCGGCCCGGCCGTGGAGCGCATCCAGAAGTGCGCAGTCGAGGAGGTGGTGGTGACGGATACGATCCCTCTCTCGCCCGCCGCGCGGAGCTGCGCCAAGGTGAAGCAGCTCTCCACGGCCAGGCTCTTCGCGGAGGCGGTGAAGCGGATTCACAGCGCCGACTCGCTCTCGAGCCTGTTCGTTTAGAAGGGATTCGCCGCAGCGCGTCATCGATTCCGTTCGACACACCATTCGACACACAAGGGCAGCCGTGCTTGACCCGGCGCCTCCTTTCCGCTAAAAGCCCGCATCTTTTCTGGAATCCCCAGGGCCTGAGCTGTCTTGCACCGGCCCCTCGACCGCGGTGTCGGCGAGTCCACTGGGAGGAAACCCATGGCGCAGTCCACGAACGTCCTCAACGCACGGGCACGCAGCGACAAGGGCAAGGGCCCCGCACGCCGCCTCCGCGCCGCCGGTCTCATCCCTGCCGTCGTCTACGGTCAGAAGCGCGAGCCGACCCACATCGCGGTCGATCCGGCCGCGATCCAGAAGGCCATCGCCACCGCGCACAAGCTCAACACGCTTCTCACGCTCCAGCTGGACGGTGCGGAGAAGCGCGTCCTCTTCAGGGAATACGAGGTCGATCCGGTCTCGCGCCGCCTTCTCCACGCCGACTTCCTCGAGGTGGACATGAGCAAGGCGGTCAAGGTGGAGGTACCCATCGTCACCACCGGCAAGGCCGAGGGCGTGGTCGCAGGCGGCATCCTCAACGTGTCGGCGCACCAGATCGTGGTCGAGGCGCTGCCCGATCGAATCCCCGTTGCGATCGAGGTGGACGTCACACCGCTCAAGATCGGCGGCTCGATCCACATCGCCGATGTGAAGGCGCCGGAGGGCGTCAAGGTCAAGTACGCGACCAACTTCACCGTCGCCGTCGTGACCGCTCCCGAGAAGGAGGAGGTCGTCGCTCCTGTCGCCGCAGCGGTTCCGGGCGCGGTCCCGGTGGAGGGTGCCCCCGCGGTTGCGGTTGCAGGAGGGGCCGCGCCGGCGGGCGCGGCTTCGGCTGCGGGCACGGCAGGGAAGGGGGCCGCTCCCAAGGCGGACGCCAAGGGTGGCAAGAAGTAAGGCCCCGTGAAGCTCGTCGTCGGCCTCGGCAATCCCGGCGAAGACTACGCGCGCACACGCCACAACGTCGGGTTCCTGGTGGCCGACGGCCTGGCGCGCGCCTGCGGGGCGGTCTTCTCGACGCGGAAGTTCGGGGCCGAGATCGCGGAGGCGAGCGTCGGCCGGGAGCGAGTCTGGATCGTGAAGCCCCAGACCTACATGAACCACTCGGGCGAGGCCGTCGGTTCCGCGCTGCGGTTCTGGAAGCTGGGCCTCGGGGATCTGGTGGTGGTGCACGACGATCTGGAGCTCGACCCCTTCCGGGTGCAAGTGAAGGTGGGTGGGGGCCACGGAGGGCACAACGGCCTCAAGAGCCTGAACGCGCACGTCGGTGGCGCGGACTACGTCCGCGTGCGCGTCGGCGTGGGCCGGCCGCCAGCCAGGATGGACTCGGCCGACTACGTCCTGGGTCGGTTTGCCAGGAGCGAAGAGAAGCCCGTGGAGGAGTGCGTCGGCTGGGCCGTCGAGGCCGCGCGCATGGTCGTCGAGCTGGGTGCCGTGAAGGCGATGAATCAGTTCAACCGGCGCAGCGCGCCGTCGTAGGGCGGGGGCTTGTCCCCGTCCGCAGTGGTAGAGCTGGGAGGCAGGACCGCGCCACGGGCATGGTGCCTTTGGTGTGGAGAGGACGATGCTCCTCGCGGCGGGTGAACCGCCGCTCACGATCCAAGGGGAGTGACATGGCGGAAGCGCAGAAGCGCCTGGTGCGCGAGTACGAGACCATCTACTTGATGAAGGGGGACACGCCCGACGATCAGGTGGAAGAGATCAAGGAGCGGTTCCGCGCGGTGGTGACGCGCGAGGGGGGCAAGGTCATCCGATTCATCAATCAGGGCAAGCGGAAGACCGCATTCCCCATCGCGAAGAACCCGAAGGCGGTCTTCATGCACTGCCTGTACGTGGGCAATCCCGGCCTCGTGGGTGAGGTCGAGCGCAACCTCAAGATGATCGACGCGGTCGCCAAGTACCAGTCGATCCGGGTTGCCGAGGGTGTGGACTTCGACGCGCGCCAGGTCGAGCAGGACGTCAAGGTGGCGCCGGTCGAGGAAGAAGGTCGTCCGCGCGCCGAGTTCGGCGAGCGCGTCGAGGAACCGTTCGGCGAGCCCGCCGAGCTGGGGGAGGAGTGAGCCATGGCACGTCCCGGTGAAGGTGGCGGCAAGTTCGGTGGTGGTGGTTACGGCGGAGGCGGCTACGGTGGCGGTGGCGGAGGCGGCTACGGCGGCGGTGGCAGTGGCGGCCACGGCAGCTCCGGCGGCGGCTTCGGTCGCGGGGGCGGACGCGAAGACCGCGGCGAGCGCGGCGAGGAAGCTGGTGGCCGGCGCGGTTTCGGCCGGCGCAAGGTGTGCCGCTTCTGCGCCGACAAGACGCTGAAGGTCGACTACAAGGACCAGGGACAGCTCAAGTACTTCCTCACCGAGCGCGGCAAGATCATCCCGCGCCGCATCAGCGGCAACTGCGCGCTTCACCAGCGCCAGGTGGCAACCGCCATCAAGCGCGCCCGCATGCTGGCGATCCTGCCGTACACGGTCGCGAGCGCGTAAGGAGATCGCCATGAAGCTCATCCTCCGTGAAGACGTGGAACACCTGGGCAAGGGTGGCGAGCTCGTCGAGGTGAAGCCGGGCTACGGGCGGAACTACCTCCTCCCGCGCGGGCTGGCAGTCGCTGCGAATCCGAAGAACGTCCGCGAGCTCGATCATCAGAGGAAGATCGCCGAGGCCAAGGCTACCAAGCTCAAGGCCAGCGCCGAGGCGGTGTCGAGACGGCTCGCCGACACTCCCGTGACGCTGAAGCGCAAGGTGGGGGAGCAGGACAAGCTCTACGGGTCGGTGACCGCCCTCGACATCGTCGAGGCGCTCGCTGCCCGGGGCCTCAATCTCGACCGCCGCACCATCGATCTCGCCGAGCCGCTCAAGACCGTGGGCGACTTCGAGGTCCCGGTCAAGCTCCACCGCGAGGTGATCGGCAAGGCCAAGGTGAAGGTGGAGGCCGAGACGGGCTAGCACCCCTGCACGGCGGGGGCAGGACCCCCCGCCGCGCAGGTCGGAGCACCGAAATGGAGGGACCACGCACAGGCGGTTCGCACTGAGGGTAGACTCAAACCCCGAAAACCCTTGAAATCACCGCCGGGGCTCGTTCATATCCCGCCGTCGCTCCCACGCCCGCCCCGGACTGGAAAACGTGGGACTGGAAAAACGTGCTCGACTGGCTCCATAACGTACTGTCCCGCGATCTCGCGATCGACCTGGGAACGGCGAACACCCTCATCTACATCCGCGGCATGGGCATCGTCTCGAACGAACCCAGCGTGGTGGCGGTCCAGCAGGACGCGCGCGGTGGTCGTCGCGTGCTCGCGGTAGGCAAGGAGGCGAAGGAGATGCTCGGGCGAACCCCGGGCAACATCGTCGCCATCCGGCCGATGAAGGACGGCGTCATCGCCGACTTCGAGATCACCGCGGCCATGCTGAAGTACTTCATCAACAGCGCCCACAACCGGAAGAAGTTCGTCCGGCCACGCATCATCATCGGGATCCCATCGGGCATCACCGAGGTGGAGAAGCGGGCCGTGCGCGAGGCGGCCGAGAGCGCGGGTGCTCGGGAGGTCTACCTCATCGAGCAGCCCATGGCAGCCGCCATCGGCGCTGGCCTCCCCATAACCGAGCCGTCCGGCAACATGATCGTCGACATCGGCGGCGGGACCTCCGACGTCGCGGTCATCTCCCTGGGGGGAATCGTCTATAGCCGATCGGTGCGAGTTGCCGGCGACAAGATGGACGAGGCGATCATCCAGCACATCAAGCGGAAGTACAACCTCCTCATCGGCGAGCGCACCGCCGAGCTCATCAAGATGGGCATCGGGACCGCCTATCCGACCGAGGAGGAGCTGACGATGGACATCAAGGGACGCGACCTGGTGGCGGGCGTCCCCCGCACGCTCACGGTGACATCCAGTGAAATCCGCGAGGCGCTCAGCGAGCCCATCAACGGTATCGTCGAAGCCGTGAAGGTGACGCTCGAGCGCACGCCGCCCGAGCTCGCCGGCGACATCGCCGACCGCGGCATCGTCCTCGCCGGCGGAGGTGCGCTGCTCAAGAACCTCGACACGCTCCTGCGCGAAGAGACGGGCTTGCCGGTCTTTCTGGCCGAGGACCCGCTCAGCGCGGTGGTCATCGGCGCGGGCAAGGCGCTCGAGGAGCTCGACATCCTTCGTCAGGTGGCGGCGCACTCCTGACCAGGGTGTGGGGGCCGCCGGCCCTTCGCGCGCCTGGAACCGACCGCTCGCCAGCTGCCCCTCTCGCCTTCCTGGCGATGAGCCCCCCAGTTCGTATGACCCCGCATTGGAGCCCACCCGATACATAGTGACGATTAGACAGGGCGGCGCTGTGAGAGGTCGTCGAGGGATTCGGCGACCTCTCAGGCGGGGCCCCTGGCGAGCGGGGCGGCGGGGTGGGGTGAAGTGCCCGAATTCACATCGGGCACGAGGGGCGGGCGGCGGCCAGCGCCTCCTGAAGGTCAAGAGCCGTCGATTGATCCGTTGCCGAAGAGAGAACCTCATTGCTGCGCTCCTTCCCGTACGCTGTCTCGGCCGTGGCGTTCATCGCGTCGCTGTCCCTCTCTCACGTCGTCCATCTCTGGCTGGGGTGGCCCTTCATGTTTCCGGCGGTCCTGGGCGTGCTGGTGATCGTGGTATTTGCGGGGACGCCCGTCGCGCTCGCCTCGATCCCCGCTTTCGCGCTCGCGTTCGCAGCCTTCTTCTTCGCGCCCGTCGGATCGCTCCAGCTGGCGGACCCGAGCGACTGGTACCGAATCGGCGTCTTCGTCGCCGTCTCCGTCCCGGTTGCCCTCGTCAGCGGTCGCTTCCGCCGCAGGCGCCGCGAGTGGCAACGCGAAGCCACGGAACGCGCGCGGTCGCTGGCGCGGGTCGAGGAGAGCGAAGCCCGGTTTCGAACGCTGGCCGAGCACGTGCCGGACATCGTGTACCGGTATGCCCTCCGGCCGGAGAAGCGGTTCGAGTACGTCAGCCCGTCGTGCACGGGCCTCACGGGGTACGCCTCGGAGGAGTTTTGCGCCGACCCCGATCTGCACCTGAAGCTCATCCTCCCGGAGGACTTCCGGAAGCTGCTCGGCGCGCGCGCGGCCGCGACCAGAGCCACCGCCGCGCCTCTCGTCCTGCGCTGGCGCACGCGGGACGGGAGGGTCATCTGGATGGAGCAGCACGACACCATCCTGCGCGACAGGACTGGCCACGCCGTCGCCATCGAGGGAGTCGCCCGGGAGGTCACCCCCCGCGTCGAGGAGGAACGGGCCCGCGATCGGCTCCTGGAGGAGCACCGGCTGCGCTCGGCCGAGCTGAAGGCGGTCCTCGACTCGATGACCACCGGTGTCGTCGTCTACGACGTGGAGGGGCGGCTCCGCACGATGAACGAGGCGGCCGAGCGGCTCATCCCGCTCTCCGACGCCGACCGCGAGCGCCAGGTCCGCGAGCGCGTCCTCCTGGCGGTGCTGAAGGCGCGCTTTCTGGATGGCCGCGCCATCTCCCCCGACGACAGCAGCGTCGCGCGCGCGCTGCGTGGTGAGGCCCGGGAGCCCATGACGGTCGAGGTGGCGCCGGCGGAGCCGGACGCACCGCAGCGCATACTGTCAGTGAGCGCCGCGCCCGTCCTGGGCGACGCGGGCGAGACGCTCGGCATCGTCTCGACGTTCGCGGACGTGACGCGCCTCCACCAGGTCCAGCAGCAGCGCGAAGATCTATTGCGCGCCGTCGCCCACGACGTGCGGACACCCCTCCAGTCCATCTTGTTGAACGCCGCGATCATCGAGCGCCGTACCGGTGGCCCCGAGCGTGCCCGGGCTGCAGCGAGGTCCATCATCGGGAACACGACCCGCATGAGCGCGGCCATCAACGACGTGCTCGAGACGGCGCGCCTCGCCGCCGGTGAGCTGCGCGCCAGGCCCGAGGACGTGCCGCTGCGCGGCTTCGTACGTGACATGGTGCGGCGCCTGTTCCTCGACAGGGACCTGGCGAGAATCCACGTGGAGGTGCCGGAGGAGACGCGCGTCCGCGCCGACCCCTACCACCTCGAGCGCATCCTCACGAACCTGCTCACGAATGCCTTGAAGTACTCGCCGGCAGACGCGCCCGTGTTCGTGCGCGCCGAGCGGGAAGGGGCGGAGATCGCGGTCGCGGTCGTGGATCATGGACCTGGCATTCCGGTCGAGGACCAGAAAAGGGTCTTCAACCGCCTCTTCAGGGGCAGCAGCTCGGGAGCCAAGGAAGGCGTTGGCCTCGGCCTGTACGTGGCCCGGGTGCTCGCGGAGGCCCAGGGCGGGTCCGTGTGGTTGCGGAGCGCCCCGGGGGAGGGGAGCGAGTTTCGGGTCCTCCTGCCGAAGGCGAAGGGACTACCGCTGATGGCGACCGGCGAGCTCTCCACGCCGGCGTCCGGCGTCGAGCACGAGCATGGCGAGGAGCGCCCACACCGCCAGGTCGCCCAGGAGGCGGTGCAAGGCAACGGCGCCCCGGGTGCGCGCCCCCCGGATCGCGAGCCAGCCCACCACCCCGAGCTCCGCAGCGAGGAGCGCGTCCAGCCCGCGGTGAGGCTCGAGGCCCGCTCGGACGTCCTGGTCGTCGACGACGACGCCGATCTCCGCTGCGCCCTCAGGAACGCGCTCGAGCCCGAGGGCTATCACGTCGCGCTGGCGGCCAACGGGCGCGAAGCCTGGGAACGGCTGCAGTCCGGGCCTCTCCCCGCGCTCATCCTCCTCGACCTCATGATGCCCGAGATGAACGGCACCGAGCTCCTCGGACTCGTCCGCACCGACGCCCGGCTGCGCTCGGTGCCAGTCATCCTGGTCACTGCCTTCGGCTCGGCCGCCCGACCGGTCGCCGCCGAGTCGCAGGGCTTCCTCGCCAAGCCGTTCGACGTAGAGGAGATCCTGGGTTTGGCCTCCCGCTACTGCTCGCCGAGGCCGCCGGGGCCGAACTGATAGCGCATGCCACATGAACTGACGCTCGAGATGGGGGGCGCGGGGGGAGAGTTCTCCCCTCCGCCTACTGCGGCTGGGCGCGCCTGCAGTCGCCTGGAGGCCCCGGGGGGGAGCGGCGCTCCCCGCGGATCACATCCGTCCGCAGGGCCGCCGGAACGGGCAGCGGCGGCAGACCTCGCGCTCGGGGAGCTGCGGGAACTGCTCCAGGCGGGCGATGTTGCGGGCAGCGTCGCACAGGCGCTCCTGCATGGCCGAGATGGAACCGCGCATGGCGTCCTTGCAGGCTTCGAGCGCGGCCGGATCGGCACTCACGCTGACGCGATCGCCGGTGGGCGTCGAGAGGTAGACGAGGCCGCCCATCACCCCCTGCAGTGCCGCGCCCCACTTCTGTTGCGCGTATAGCGCGTAGATGCCGACCTGCGTGTGGTCGACCGCGCGCTCCCTGCCGGTCTTCCAGTCGAGGATGTGGATGACCCCGTCGGCGTCCGTGAAGGCGAAGTCCACCGCCACCCAGGTCTTGGTGCCCTCGAAGAGCCACGAATCGAGCTCGTCCACGGTGAGCCACTTCTCGCGCGGTGCCTGCCGGATCAGGTCAAGGGTCTCGCTGGCGTAGAAGGCCCGGAGCGACCCCTCGATCACCTCGTCCCAGATGCGCTTCCACTCCTCGTTCGCCACCGGCTCCGCGTATTCGTGCTCGACGAGGCCGGTGATCTGGGACGCCTCGCGCCAGTAGCTCTTCTCCCGCGAGACGGACCACTGCCTGCGAGCGCGATCCCGCGTGCTCGCCAGCACCTCGTCGAGCGTCCGGAACTGACCGGTGCGGCGGGCCCGGCCCAGGAGCTGCTTCAGCGCATCGTGGACCACCGAGCCGGCCCACTGCCACCGCGACGAGAGCTTCTTCAGGACGTACAGCTCGCGCACCGGAGAGCCGGCCGGCGCCTCCCACCCTCCCCAGCTGCCGTAGTACTGGTAGTAATAGGCCCGCAGGCACTCCTTGAACTTCTCGTGCCGGGACTTCGACCAGGTGAAATCGTT
>MEMX01000142.1:0-2112 GCA_001768075.1 Anaeromyxobacter sp. RBG_16_69_14
CACCGCGGTGAAGCAGAGCCGCACCCAGCTCTCGAAGTCTCGGCCCGAGGCCGGACCGGGGGTGAGCAGCACGCCGGCCTCGAGACACCGCTCGAGGAAGCCGTCGAGCGCCTCGCCGGGCCGGAAGAATGGCGCCGTCTACACCAGCTCCTCACCCTTGCCCGCGCCGATCCGGATGGGGCCAATTGCGCTGGCCGACGAGCCCCGTCAGGCTCGCCGACTTCGTGGCCCAGGCCGTGGCCGACCACGCGCTCCTCGCTGAGGCGGGCGAGTCGATCTGGGCGCGAAGGAGCTCGCCGAGGACGCGATCGCGGGTGACCCCGCGGTGTTGCGCGCGCTGCTAGCGAACCTCGTGGAGAACGCGATCCGCCATGCGCTCGAGGGCGGTCGCCCTCCCTCGAGGTCGCGGACAACGGCCCTGGCATCCCCGAAGACGAGCGCGCGCGGGTCTTCGACCGCTTCTATCGCCGGGGCGCGGCCTCGGACTCCGGCAGCGGCTGACGTTGCCGGTGTTGCGCGTTGGCGCCGGCACCGCCTGTCCAATATCCGCCGAATTCAAGATGGAACGACTCATGCCGCAAGCGAAGCAGAGCGAGCTCGAGTTCCGATCTGGGCGGGAGACGCGCGGGCGCGACGCCGCCGGGGCGCACTCCTCGGTCTGGGTCGAGAGCACGCCCGCGCCCTCGGGCGATGGTGACGGTCGCGTGATCGAGCGCCTGACGGGCTCTCCCACGCGCTCCCGGTACCGTGCGCGATGAGGAGGTCGACGTCGAGGAGGCCGGTGCGCCCGCAGCGTCTCGATGGGCGTACGGCCGCACCGGGCAAGGCTGGCGTCCGTTTGTTCCGCGTTCTCGCGGACCCTCTCAAGGCAGATGTCCCGGGCGATCCGGGCCTGGACGGGGAAGGGCGCTGGACCTACGATCGCCACACCATGTGCCGCAACATCCGCGTGCTCTACAACTTCGAGCCGCCCACGACCGAGGACGAGATCCGCGCCGCGGCTGTCCAGTACGTGCGCAAGGTCAGCGGCCTCGCCAAGCCGCCAGCCATCGACGTCGTGACCTTCGAGAGGGCGGTCGGGGAGGTCGCCGCGACCACGCGCCGACTCCTCGGCTCGCTCCACGCGCGCACCTCGGTGAGGACGCGTAAGCGCGAGCGCGAGAAGGCGCGGGCGCGCGGTGAACGGCGCGGGGCACGACGTTCGCCTGCGTGACGGTGGACGGCCGAAGCTCCACGGCGCGAAGGGGCTCAGCGACGGGGTGAGGAAGGAGCCGCTCAAGCGCTCCGCTTCAGCCATCGAAGAGCCGCTGGAACTGCCGCGGCGAGCGCCGCCGCGTGCAGTGCGTGGCCGCGTCCATCAGGCAGACGGTGAGCGCGCGGCGGTGCGCGCCTGTGGCGTTCCGGCCCGAGCGGTGCCAGCAGTAGTTGTGAAGGAGCAGCGCCTCGCCCGCGCGCGCCGGCACCAGGATCGATCTCGTCGCGTTGCCGCTGCGCGCGGCCACGTCGTCGGGAATTACGCCGCCGAGCGGCGTGGCCAGGCCCGCGAGGTGCGTCGCCGGCACCAGCTCCACGCAGCCAGATTCGGCCGACGCGTCGTCGAGCGCTGTCCATATCTGCAGCTCGGGATCGCGGCTGAGCCCCCAGAACGAGCCGCCGTCCTGGTGCCAGGGCAGCTCGGTGCCGCCCTGCGCGGCCTTGCTGAAGAGCACCGCGCGGCAGAGTGACACGTCGGGCCCGATCACCGCGCGGGTGATGCGCGCGAAGAGCGGGTTGCCGATGAACGCGGCGAAGATCGGATCGCGCTCCAGCTTCTCCAGCTTGCGGTAGCGCAGCGACGGACCCTGCCAGCCCTGGCCGCGCGGCACGTCGTCGTAGAGGCCCGTCTTGGAGTCGTGCTGGAAGAAGATCCCCGGGTGGACGACCTCGCCGAGCATCAGCTGCTCGGCCCGCCTGCGCAGCGCCTCCAACGCCTGGGGCGTGGCGATCGGCCCCAGCCGCGCCCAGCCGAAGGCGCGGTAGTGCGCGAGCGGCGCCTCCAGCGGGAGCGTCTCGGTGCCGGGCAGCAGCATCAGAAGCGGGTGTAGGTGACGTCGGTACCGGCGTAGGTCCGGT
>MEMX01000142.1:2154-8835 GCA_001768075.1 Anaeromyxobacter sp. RBG_16_69_14
CAGCCGTCGATGCCGGCGTCGAGGTGATCCACCGAGGCGGGCCCGAGCAAGACCGAGTCGACGCCGGGCCGCTGCGTGACCCAGGCGTATGCTAGCTGCGCCGGCGTCAGCCCCACTTTGGCCGCCAGCGCGGCACAGGCGCGGGCCAGCTCGAGGAAGCGATCGCTCAGGTAGCGCCGCTGGTAGACCGGATTGGAGTCGAAGCGCGAGCCTGGCTCGATTCGTCCGTCGAGGCATCTTCCGGCCAGGAGTCCGCCCGCGAGCGGATTGTACACGGTGGTATGCAGGTGATATCGGCGCGAGAAGGCGAAGTACTCGACGTCGAGCTGCCGCACCATCAAGTTGTAGAGCACCTGCGAGGCCTGCGGCGGAGGCATCCCGCGCGCCTCGCAGAGGCCGACGATCTCGACGATCTGCCAGGAGGAATAGTTGGAGACCCCCCAGGCGCCGATCTTGCCCGCCACCAGCGCCCGCTCCACCGCGCCCAGGGTGTCCTCGATGCGCGTCTTCGAATCGGGCGCGTGCAGGTAGTAAAGATCGATCCGCTCCACGCCCAGCCGCGTCAGGCTCTCATCGAGGGCCGCGGTGATCCGCTCGGGCGCGAGCCCCTCCTTCGGCCCCTTCATGGTGCCGATGCCCACCTTGGTGGCCACCTTCACCTCGGACCTGTGGCCCTCGAGCGCGCGCCCGAGGATGCGCTCCGACTCGCCTTCGCCATAGGCGTTGGCGACGTCGAACCAGGTGGCGCCGCGCTCGAGGGCGCGGGCGACGATGCGCGCCGCCTCCGGCTCGGGCGTACGCTTGCCGAAGTTCATCGTGCCCACCACCGGGGCTGCCAGGGCGCTCTCGGACTTCTTCGGCGGCCAGGTCTGCTGGGACATGGCGCGACTCTAGCGCGTCTCCTCGTCGGGATCTCGCGGGCTGGCCGGGTCGACGCGAAACGACGACAACTCATCGGAACCGGCGTTGACGACGAAGAGGAAGCCGACGGCGTGACGGGGCGGCAGGAGATGATCAAGCGCGGTGATCGCTAGTACAGCCCGGTCCGGTAGTGATACGCCGCCTTGTCCTGCCAGTCGCGGACGTGGCGCAGCGAATCCTTGAGCCGGCTTCGCTCGATGGAAGAGAGCCCGCTCAAGGCGACTGTGTTCACGGGCAGCTCGCCCTCCGAGATCATCCGCAGCTGCTCGCGCAGCCTTAGCCCGAGCAGGAAGCGATAGGCCTCGCGCAGGGTCGCGCGCACGTTCGCGCTCATGAGGCCGCCCGCCACCGCGGCGTCGAAGCGCTCGAGCGTGTTGCGCGCCGTCGAGCCCACCTCAAGCGCGTAGGGCCTGGCCAGGAAGACGATCGGGGAGATGCCCTGCAGCTTGAGGTCGATCTGCCCGCCTTGCAGGCGCAAGAAGAGCGACGGTGGTGGCCGGAACTCGAGAGCGGCCTGCGCCATGCAGGAGAGGAAGACGCGCGCCTTCGCCGCCCTGGCGATGACGGCCTCGAGCGGGGCCAGGTCGAGCGCGCCGTGCACCTTGCGGAAGTCGAAGAAGATGGCAGCCCACAAGAGCGCCTGCGGCTTCGGGTTGTCGACCCAGCCGTTGAAGCGGTCTTCCCACTCTGCGAGCGGCCCCCGCCAGCTGCGGGCCATGTAGCCGCCAGCGCAGCGCGGGTAACCGGCCGATTCCAGGTCCGTGTTGGCGCGCTCCGCCAGCGCGCCGAAATACTCGTCCTCGGCCGCGCCGCCGCCGTGGACGAGGGCGTTGTCCTGGTCGGTGAGGAGCGTCTGCTCCATGCGCCCCTCGGAGCCGAAGGCGATCCACGCGTAGGGCGCCGGAGGCGACCCGAGATCTGCCTCCGCCCAGCGCAGGATCCTGACCAGCAGGGCGTCGTTGAGACGGGCCACGAAACCGGCGATGACCGTCGCGTCGAGGCCGCCCGCCAGGAGTGAGGAGGCCATCTCGCTCACCCGCGCGCCGTAGCCCGGGAGAGCGTCGCGCGAGGCGAGCTTCTCAAGATTCCGCAGCATCGCCGGGGGCCCTTGTGCGGTCGTCTTGAGCAGGTCGCTGGAGCTCAGGACGCCCACGATCTCGTCGCCGCGCGCGATGGGCAGGTGGTGAATGCCCTGCTCGAGCACCGCCTGCCACGCTTCGTAGATGGCGGTCCGGCCGGGCACCGTCTTGAGCGGCGCCGAGTAGATGGCGGTGACCGGCGTCGCGGGCCCGAGGCCCTCGGCCAGCATGTTGCGGAAGTCACGATCAGTGACGATGCCCGGCGGCGAGGTGTCCACCAGCACGGAGGAGACGCGGTGATCGCGCATGGCGCGCGCCGCGTCGCCGACCGTGGCTCCGGCCGGGACGCGCACGGGGGGCCGGCGGATCAGGGTCTCGATGGCCAGTCCCAGGTGGTCGGACTGGAAGGTCGCGACGTGCGTGCGCTCCAGGCTGTGCTTGAGGCGCTCGGCGAGCCCGGCCGCGAAGTGGCGCGCGAACCGGGCGTCGGCGAGCAGTTGCTCGAACTCGGCGCCCGGGATGCGATAGGCGAGGAGATCCTCCTCGACGATGGCGTCGAGCGTCGCCTTCTTGGCGAGGAGCGAGGTGTACCCGAACACCTCGCCCTCCTCGAGGAGCTGCAAAGTCTGCCCGCCGCGCTCCAGCCGCACTGCGCCCTTGCGGATGACGTAGATGTGCTGGAGTGGCGTTCCGCCGCTCTCGACCAGGCGTGTACCCGCGGGGAAGAAGCCGATGTCGAGCGAGCGCGCGGCGCGCTCGAAGAGCGGTGGTGACAGGTCGCCGAAGGGCGGTGTCGCGCGCAGGAAGGCGATCGGGTCGAGGGCGGACATCACGGACGAGTATAGCAGTGGCCCTCCAACGGGGGCCGGTTCTGACCTCGTCGGGGCGGGAGCCGGTAGGCGCGGGCGTTCCCTTCTCACATGGTGGATGATGACCATTCCTGCGGCCGCCAGGACCGACCGCACAGGACCGGAGATTCGAGTTGGCACCTACGAACCCCAAGTCGTCGAAACCCAAGTCGCCGAAGCGCTCGATCTCGAAGAGCCATCACGTTGCGGCGAGCCGCCCGCGCGCGGCGCGTCGATCGCGCTCCGAGATCGTGCCGGCGAGTGAGGTGGCCCGCCTCGCCCTCGTGGAGGGCGAACGCAGCTTGCCGGGCGCGAACCTGGCGGGGGCGGATCTGGCCGGCATGTCGCTGCGCGGCTGCAACCTGCGCGGCGCCGACCTCACCGGCGCGGACCTCTCTGGCTCGGTGCTCCTCGCCTGCGATCTGCGCGGGGCCCGCCTCGGTGGCGCGAAGCTCCCCGACGCGCGCGTGGTGCTGTGCGACCTCCGAGGAGCGGAGCTCGACGGTGCCCAGCTCGAGGAGGCGAGCTGGGCCGGGTGCGCGCTGGTGGAGGCGCAGCTTCGCCGCGCCGATCTGAAGGAGGGGAGCTTCGTGGCCGTGTCGCTCGCCCGGGCCGACCTCGACGGCGCCAACCTCCACGAGGCGAGCTTCCTCCTCTGCTCGCTGTCGGAGGCGAAGCTCGTCGGCGTGCGCGCCGAAGGCGCCAGCTTCGCGCTCTCGCGCCTGCCCGGCGCGGACTTCACGCGAGCGAAGCTGGCCCGGGCGCGCTTCGTGCTCGCCGAGCTGCGGGGCACGGTCTTCGACAGGGCGGCGGGGCTCTCGCGACAGAGCTTCCGCCTCGTCTGGTCCCCGGCAGCGCGGACGGCCGCCTGATCTGGGAAACCTCGCGGAACTGCCGGGCCACCGAGGCGTCGGTCGGTAGGTGCCACCCCAAGTTGTCCTCGGAGTGTCAGTGGAGGGGTCCCGATGGGGCCGGTATGCACTTCGCCCCCGAACGCGAGAGCGAGCCATGTCCGGATTTCGAGCCTCGGTGACCAGACAGCCGGCGGGTACGGGCGCGCGAGTTGAAGGCCACGGCGGCTCGGACGTGATGGGCGCCCTCCGAGCTCCAGCTTCAGGAGCGCGGTTGCCGGGCCTGCTTGTCTCGAACCGTCCGCTCGAACGATACCTGGTCGCCATCGCGGCGGTCGGCGTGGCCTTCTCGCTCCGGCTCGGACTGTCCGGCTCCCTCGGCGCCGGGCTCCCGTACATCACGTTTTACCCGGCGGTGATGCTCACGGCGACGCTCTCCGGGCTCGGGCCGGGACTCGCCGCGACGGCAGCATCGAGCCTCCTCGCCTGGGTGTGGATTCTCCCGCCGACCGGCGGGCTCTTCCCCGTGAGCCGTCCCGACGCGGTGGGCCTCGTGATGTTCTCGGGGATGGGCGTGTTCATGAACGTCGTCGCGGCCGTCTACCATCAGGCCCGCGGTCGGCGCGCCTCGGTCGAGAATGACCTCACCCAGGACGCGCTGCGCGCAGCCGAGCAGCAGCTGAGGCTGGCGCAGGACGCCGCGAAGATGGGCTCCTGGGACTTGAACTTGAAGACCGGCGAGATCGTGGCCTCGGATCGCTCCAAGGACCTGTTCGGGCTCGCGCCCGACGCGTTCGTGACCTACGATCGATTCCTGGGTACCGTTCACCCGGAGGACCGCGACCGCATCGACCGCGCCGTGAAGGACGCGCTCGCGTCCCGGGCGGATTACGACGTGGAGATGCGCGTGCCTTTACCCGACGGCACCGTGCGCTGGGTCTGTTCGAAGGGGCGGGGGATCTACGACGCCGGCGGCAGCCCGCTGAGGATGGCGGGCATGGTGCTGGACATCACCGCCTGCAAGCGCGCCGAGGAGGCGCTGCGCGACGCCGATCGGCGCAAGAACGAGTTCCTCGGCGTCCTCTCGCACGAGCTGCGCAACCCGCTCACCCCGATCCGCAACAGCATCTACGTCCTCGACCGCGTTCCGGCCGACAGCCCGCACGCGGCGAGCGCGAAGGAGACCATCCAGCGTCAGACGGAGCACCTCGCGCGCATCGTGGATGACCTGCTCGACGTCACGCGCATCTCGCGCGGCAGGGTGGAGTTACGGCGCAAGCGCATCGACCTGCGCGACGTGGTCCTCCGGTCGGGCGAGGACCACCGTGCGCTGTTCGAGCAGGGGCAGGTCGAGCTACGCCACGACCTGCCGGCCAGCACGGTGTGGATCGACGCGGACGGGACGCGCATCTCGCAGGTGCTCGGGAACCTGCTCCAGAATGCTGCGAGGTTCACGCCCGCCTCCGGAGTCGTCACGGTGAAGGTCGCGGTCCGTGATGGGGCCGCCGAGCTGCGCGTCCGCGATACGGGCGTGGGCATGCGCGCCGAGGAGCTCGAGCACATGTTCGAGCCGTTCGCGCAGGCTGACCAGGGCCTCGCTCGGACTCAGGGCGGTCTCGGTCTCGGCCTGGCTCTCTCGAAGGGTCTCGTGGAGCTGCACGGCGGGACCCTCCAAGCCTGCAGCGATGGCCCCGGGCGCGGATCGGAGTTCTGCATGCTGCTCCCGCTCGCCCCTGGCCCGGTGGTTGGCGAGGTAGCGCCCAGGACGGCAGGGAGTGCCGGGGGGCGCCTCGTGCTCATCATCGACGACGACTTCGACACCGGCCAGTCCCTCAAGATCGCCCTGGAGCTGAACGGCCAGCGAGTCCGCACGGCCTGCGACGGCAAGACGGGAATCGCGACGGCTCGCGACCTCAGGCCGGACGTGGTGCTGTGCGACATCGGCTTGCCCGACATCGACGGGTACGAGGTCGCCCGGATGCTGCGCGCAGACGAGGCGCTCAACTCGACGCGCCTCATCGCGCTGAGCGGGTACGCGCGGCCGGAAGACAAGAAGCGCGCGAAGGAGGCAGGCTTCGACGCGCATATTCCGAAGCCGCCCGAGCTGGACGAGCTGACCGAGATGCTGGGGCGGCCCTGAGGTATCCCCTCATCCTCCGCTATCGAGCCCGAGCCCGAGCCTGTGCCTGTGCCCGTGCCCCAGCCCGTGCCCGATCTTTCCCGCCCCCGCCGATGAGATCGTGCAGCACTTGGCAGCGACCGCGACTTGCCTGAATCAGGAGCGAGAACGGTCGCGATGCTTGTTCATGCGGCGGAGCGCCCTCCGGCGAGTGACCGCCGGCGCCCTCACGCTATACTCCGGGCGATCGTGATCCCCTACTTCGAGCTACCCTCGCTCCACCTCGGCCCGTTCACGCTGCAGGCGTTCGGTCTCTTCGCCGCCCTCGGTGTTTACGCGGCAGCGCGGATCGCGGCGCGCGAGGCGTCGCGGCGCGGGCTCGATCCCAGGCCTCTCTCCGACTTCGCGCTGTGGGGCGTGGCGAGCGGCGTCGTCTTCGGCCACCTGGTGCACCTGTTCCTGTATCACCCGGAGGAGCTGTCCGACTGGCGCCGGGCGCTGTCTTTCTGGGAGGGGCTGTCGTCTTTCGGCGGCCTGCTCGGCGGCGTGGTCGCCGCCGTCGTCTTCTTCCGTCGCCGCACCATCCGCTTCGCCAACTACGCCGACGCCCTCGCGCTGGGTGTCGCACCAGGCTGGGGCATCGCCCGGGTCGGGTGCTTCGTGATCCACGATCATCCAGGAGTGAGGACGAGCTTCCCGCTCGCGGTGGAGTTCCCGGCCAGCGCGGCGCGCACGCTCGGCTTCTCGGGCGCGCGCCACGACCTCGGGCTCTACGACGCGCTCGCCCTCTTCTCGTTCGCCGTCTTGCTCTTCGTGCTCGACCGGCGTGGTCTCCTGCGGGGTCGCCTGCTCGCGATCCTCGC
>MEMX01000142.1:8849-11217 GCA_001768075.1 Anaeromyxobacter sp. RBG_16_69_14
CGAGCCGCTTCCTGTTCGACTTCCTGCGCGCCTCCGACGTACCGTACGCGGACGCGCGCTACCTCGGGCTCACCCCCGCGCAGTACTTCTGCTTCGGACTCTGGGCGTACGGAGCCTGGCAGCTCAAGAAGAAGGAAGAAGCGTGATCTACCACCTGCGAGAATCGTCGAGTCGCGCGACGATCTAGGGGCCGGCTGGAGCGGCGCCGGAGTTTCGAGCTAGAACGTGGCGGCCATGTCTCCGCGCTCGTACGCCATCGTCCTCCGCCGGAGGGACCCGCCCTCACTACAGATCTTCGCGGCGGAGCTCAGGCTCGCCGGGCTGCTCGACGAACTGGCGACGCTCGAGGCCGAGGTGGAGACCCTGGCGCGCGAGCTGGCCGCCTTCGAGGCGCGCTACCTCGAGGTGACCGGCGAGGCCTTCGCGGAGCTCGACCGGGCAGAGAGGCTCGTGCGTCGAGTGCGCCGTGTGGCGGACGAGGTGGCGCGGCTGCAGGACCTCCTGCGGCGCGGGCCGCCGGAGGAGGCGCGGAGCGCGCCTCGGGTGAAGACCGCGGCCGCGGCGCGCCGCTCGAGTTCATCTCGCTCTCCCGCGGGGGAGAGGTCGACGGTGAGGGATGGCGCTCCTCCTGGACTCGACGACGAGGAGATCGATCTCCTGGGCGGAGGCGACTCGGGTCTCAAGGCGCTCTATCGGCGGCTCGCGCGTTTCCTGCACCCGGACCTGGTGCGGGGTGACGAGGCCGAGCGCACGCGGCGCTCGGAGCTCATGGCGAGCGCCAACGACGGCTACAGGCGCGGCGATCGCGCGGCGCTGGAGCTCCTCGCAGAGCGCGTGGGGGCGGCCGGCAGCGGCGACGTCTCGGAGGCCGAGCGCCTCGTCCATCTCGTGAAGCGCATCGCCGCGGTCGAGGCGGCTCGGACGAGGCTCGCCGCCCAGCACGCCCGGCTGGCCGTGTCACGAGCGGCGCGCTTGCGTGCCGAGGTGCCTCGCCGCGCCGGCGGGAATGTCCTGGCCGAGGCTCGGGCGGCGGCCGAGGAGGGAGGGAGCGCTGCGCGGGGGGAGGCCCTTGCGCGCCTCGGCAAGCTGGTTGTGGAGGCCCGCGCGCTCGGTATGGCGCGGCGGACCACCGCGGCGAAGCTGGCAGCTGCAGGGCGGCGAGGGGTGCGCCGCGCATGGGACCCCGTCGCGCAGAGCCCGGTCCTGCGTCGCCAGCTGGCGCGGCGAGGCGCGCGCCGCCCGACTCCGGCCGCGAGCGCTCTCTCCCGCGCACTCGAAAAGCAGGCCGGAAGCGCCGCGCCCTGGGAGGCAGCGCTGACCTTGCTGGCCTTTCTAGGCGAGGAGGTGGGCTGCCTGCCGGAGCCTCTGGCGTCGTGGGACGAGCTCGCCGAGCGGTGGGACGCGCTCCGCGCCGGCTGGCCCGGGGCGCCAGATCTCGGCCGCGCGCTGGCCGTGCTGCCAGGCCACCTCGAGATCGGGCTGCGCCTCTGTGAGGACGAGGTGGAGGCGGGCCTTCAGCTCGCCTCGGCGGACCTGGCGGCGGGCGTCCGAGCAGCGCTGGGGCACGAGACGGCGAGGGGCCTCGCGCAGCGGGTGATGGCGGCGCTCGGTCCCCGGGAGCGCTGCGGCGAGTGCGGTGGCGAGGTGTACGCGGTTCACCTGCTGCGCGTGCACGGCCTCGACGAGGTCCACGGCCTCGCCTGTCCCCGCTGCGCGGCCGTGCTGAGGAGCTTCCTGCGCTACGGCGAGCCGCAGGGGCTCGAGGCGCTCTCGGCCCTGGCGGTGGAGATCGGACTCGTCGCCGAACAGCCGGTGCGCTTCGGCGGCGTCAGGCTCGCGTTCCAGATGCTCCCTGCGGAGCGCGCCCGGCTCACCGGGCGTGCGCTCCTGCGCCGCTTCCGTGGGCTCTGCCTCGAGCCCCATGGACTTGACCTCCCTCGCGGTGCGCTGGAGCTGCGCGCGGGTCGCGCGCGGCTGGCGCCGGGTGCGCGGGTACCAGAGGGCGCGTCGGTCTCTGTGGTGGCGCTGTCCGAGGCGGGGATGAACGTGCGGGAGCTCCTCGACGTGGTGCGCAAGAGGATCGAGCGGAGGTTCCGAGCGTGAAGGATTCGAGATCCCAGGCGCCGATTGCTCACCAGGGTTACATGAAGGAACCCCGTGAGCGCGCGCGCCGAGAGTCCAGTCAGCACCATCCTGCTCGTCGAGGACGACGACGCCATCCGCGAGAGCGTGTCGGAGTGCCTGGCCCTCGAGGGCTACAACGTGGCGCTCGCCGTCAACGGTGCCGAGGCGCTCGACTGGCTCGAGCGCACCGACCGACCCGCGGTCGTGCTCCTCGACATGATCATGCCGGTCATGACGGGTGCCG
>MEMX01000142.1:11225-12689 GCA_001768075.1 Anaeromyxobacter sp. RBG_16_69_14
CGAGCTGCTCGTCCGCATGCGCAGAAACCCCGTGCTGGCGAGCGTGCCGGTCGTGCTCATGACCGCCGCCATACAAAGGGAGCCGGCCGCGATCTCGGCGCAGGCGGTCCTGCCGAAGCCGTTCGACCTCGCGGAGCTCCTCCAGACCGTGGCGCGATTCTGTGGCCCCGGAGGGCCGAGCTGACGCTGCGAGAAGAGCGAAACACGAGTCAGGCCGGGGCCTGCTTCGGCGGCGTGAGCCTCACCAGTCGCACCTGCCGCGGGGTCGCCTCCAGCACCTCGATGGCCGAGCCGTCGGGCGCGGTGAGGTGCGCGCTGGATACAGGAATGCCGCCCGACAGTGCGATGCACAGCCCCCCCACGGTCGAGTAGTCCCTGCCCTCCGGCAGGGCGAGCCCGAGCTCGCGGTTCACCTCCCGGATGGGCGCGTCGCCGCGAACCGCTGCGCTCCCCGAGGGCTCGCGGACCACCCACGGCACCACTTCCTCCGCCTCGCCCAGGATCTCGCCCACCAGCTCCTCGACGAGGTCCTCCAGCGTCAAGAGGCCCGCAACTCCTCCGTGCTCGTCCACCACGATGGCGACATGCGTCCTCCGCGCCTGCAGATCCCGCAGCACCTGCACCGCGCGCGCGGTCTCCGGGACGAAGAGCACCGGGCGAATCAGATCGTCGAGGACGATGAGGCTCTTCTCCCATACGAGCGCCAGCGCCTCGCGCGCCACGAGGTAGCCGACGATCTCGTCCAGCGTCCGGTCGAAGACCGGGACCCGCGCGTGCCCCTCCTCGAGCAGCACGCGCCGAAGCTCCTCTTCCGAGGCGCTGCGCCGCAACGCCACCACGCGCCCGCGCGGCACCATCACGTCGGCGGCGGTGAGCCCGGCGAAGTCGATGGCGCGCGACGCGATCTCTCCCGCCTGCGCGTCGAGTGCGCCGGTGCGCGTGGCCTCCTCCACCAGCTGTGACAGCTCGTCGGCCGACAGGCGCGCCTCGGTGAAGGTCGTGCGGTCGCCGAAGGGCGCGAGCACGAAGTTCGAGGCGCCGGTGAGGAGCTGCACCACGGGCCGCGCCAGCCAGGAGAGGCCGAGCAGGAGCCGGCCGGCGAAGAGCGCGTAGGGCTCGGAGGCGCGCAGCGCGAGCGACTTCGGTACGAGCTCGCCCATCACGATGGACAGGAAGGAGACGAGGGCGATCACCACGCCGAGGGCGATCTGCTCGGCGTATGGCGCGAGCGCGGACGATCGGGCCACGACCGGCGCGAGGCGCGCCGCGATGGTGGCACCGCTGAACGCCGCCGCGGTGGCGCCGATGACGGTGATGCCGATCTGGACCGTGGCGAGGAACTGCTCCGGCTTGTCGCGCAGGGCCACCACGGCGCGCGCCGCGCTGTGGCCTTCCTGGATCAGCTGCCGGAGTCTCGTCTTGCGGAGCGCGATGACCGCGATCTCCGCGCCGGCGAAGAAGCCG
>MEMX01000142.1:12818-12987 GCA_001768075.1 Anaeromyxobacter sp. RBG_16_69_14
CGCTCCCGGAGTCCGCTCACGCTCCATCAGGGGGTTTGCGAGCGTGTCACATGCGCACCTACTCTGGCCTCACACCACCTGAACCGCTGAGCCGTCGGAGGAGCATGTGACGTTGGGACGCAGGAGGATCCGGTGTCGATGAGGTATCCTGCGGAGTCCGGGAGCCGCC
>MEMX01000143.1:0-25113 GCA_001768075.1 Anaeromyxobacter sp. RBG_16_69_14
TGCGCTTCGTACCAGTGGACCTCTGCTTTGCGAAGGCTGCCATCTTGAAGGCGAAGTGTAGCAACCCCCTTCCGCTTCCGCCATCGCCCCTCGCCGTACGCTTTTCGCAGACGCTTCAGAGTTCGCGGACCCCATGCCCGCTCGCGATGGTCTCGACCTCGCGAAGCGCACCGACGATCTCGAACATGTGCGGTCATGGTACATGAGGCGGCGGTGATCGAGACGACCCTCCCGCCAGCCGCATTCCGTATCCAGAACACCGGGCGGAAGGCCCGCGGGCCTGGCCCTGAGGGTTCGAGAAGTACGATCCAGACAAGGTCCCGTGCGCGCGTCCTGGTCACTCGCCCCGACGGACGTCCTCGTCCGACGAGTTGCGGCGGATGCACGGCAAGCCGCGCCTCTCCATGTTCCAGTAGATGCACACTTCGGGCAACGTGCAGCACAGCTCCCCGGGCTTGCCCGACACCTTGCTCAGAACCTTGGGACTGCGCTTGTACTTCTCGAGCGTGGCGACGGCCTCTTCCTTGGTCGTGCTCCTCGCCTTGCCGGCCGCGACCAGGGCGTCGGCCAGGTCGTCCAGCAAGATCGATTCGCTGAACTCGGCGTGCGGGTAGATCCCGAGGCACATCCTCTCTGCGACGGCACAGCGGGTCGAGGCGAAGATCACCCGGGCCGCTTCCTCCGGCTCGAGGAGCACGGGGTCGAACCCCTCCACCTTCTCCAGAATTGCCTTCCCCACGGGTGATCCCGCCAGCGACTCTTCTGAATCCTTGAGCAAGGAGAGAAGCGCTTTCGCTTCCGCGTGGAGTCTGCCGGACGTGTAGTCTTCAACGGTTGCCATCGATCGTCCCCTCTGTTCTCGTGGGTGGTGACTCGTCGGCACGGAAACCTCGCCGTCCAGATCCAGCGCCCCACGGAAGCGCTGGTCGGAGAGGAGAGTACGGAGACCGGCGACCAGGTCCGGAGGCTCTCGGCGGTCCTGGTCCCGGAAGAGATGGGCGTACCCCGCGCAGATGACGCGCTCGAGGGCGTGCGAACGTTCCTCTGCGGAACGTTCGATTTGCGCGACACGGGACCCGATAAATCTGAGATTCCTGGGATCGACGATCCCTGCGCGTATGAATCCCCGTGTCTTGCGGGCGCAGCGGCAAGGATTGGCCGGGTCGGCGAGACCGCACTTGCCGCCCATGAACCCGTAGAGTTGCTGCCGGGCGCGTGCGAGCCGCTGGCGATAGTTCTCCCGCGTGATGCCCAGGATCTCGCCGCCGAGGACATCGCCGACCTCGAAGATCTCTCCCAGGATGAAGGTCAGCCGCTGCGCGCGATCCAGGCACAGGAGCATGCCGGAAAGGCAAGCGATCCTGGTCTCCTCAGCGAGAAGGCGCTTCTCTGCATCGGTCGCCGCCTCATCCGCGACATCCAGGTCCGCTGGATCGCTCGTCTTCTTCCCCCCGAGGAGCTTGGGGTCGGCGGCCACCGCTTCCGCCAGGCTGCGCCTGCAGTTCAACACGTGATTGACGGCGACGCGGTATGCCCAGGTGCGGAAGGCGCTGTCGCCGCGAAAAGAGGAGAGGCCTGTCACGATCCGGATGAGGACCTCCTGCGTCACATCCTCCGCGTCGCGCGGATCCCAGAGCATGCGAACGGCGATGCCGTAGATGAAACCCTGGTGGCGTCGTACCAGCGTGTCGAGCGCGTCGCTGCCCCCCGCGAGCGCCATTCGCACGAGGTCCCGGTCGGCGCCATCGCCGTCATCCCGTTCAGCCAGTGTCTCTTTTCGACTCTTCATCGCGCTCGACCGCTCCGCTCCTCGCCCCTCGTGGGACCGGAGGCACATGGTTCGGCATGCCCCGGCGCGTCGCACGGGCGAAGAGCCCCGCGCTCGGCGCTTGGACACACGCCGGGCCAGAAGTGTGACAGTTGCAGGCAGGAGGGACCAGTTCCGCGGATCCCGCGGGAACCGCAAGGTCGAACGGGCCTTGGGTGGCACCAGCGTAGCGTAGCCGTGCGCGCTCGTGTAGTGCCCGAGTAGGCGATGCGCACTTACGTGCCTGACGGCATCGGTCGGCACCGCGCCGCTCGCTTCGCGAGGCGGCGCGGTGCCGGCGCGGCCTTCTGCCGGTCGCGAGGTTAGCCCCCCCGAGCCTTTTGCTGTCTCAACGAGACCTCGAAGCGGTCTGCCTTCTTGCTCGCTCCGTCACCTGGAGTCATCGTGTACCTGTCGATGTTGCCCTTGGGGCAAGCTAGGCGCGAGTAGTCGGTATCGATGAGCTTTCCACCGGAGAACCACTTGCCAACGGCCTGGATGCAATAGCCATCCGCTCTCCTGTCCTTGACCGCACCGTCTATCTTCGTCCAGTTGCCAGGCCCACCCCTGGCCACCAGCTCGCTACTGCCCCTCAGGACGCTACCATCCAGGTGCTGGATAGATTGCGCCTCACGAGAGGGCCGACGCGCGACTCCGACCGGCAGCGGCGCGTGCCTGGATGCCTGGATGGGGGTCGCTCGGTTACTGCGACGTCGCAGCAGATGCGTCGCATCCCCGGTAAGTCGTTTGGAGTCTCCAGGCCGACTACCACTGTCAGATTCGCGTCGCCGCGCCGTCTTTCCGGCATGCGCGGCGTCATCACGGGCAAGGACGTTCTCAGGCACTCGGTGACCATCTGCCGGCTGTGGGGTCCGCGCTGCTACCTCCGCTGTCTCCGTGCCGCCTTGAGCAGCAAGCCGAGCACCTTCCTCGAGCTGGTGGCCTGCGCCTGAGCCCATAAGGGGGCACCAGGCGCGCACCCGCTCCGCTCCGTTCTCGCACGCGGAAATCCCAGGCTCCACGGACCGTTTCGGCCATCTTTGCTGGAGCACGTAACCCCTTGAATCCATGGATGCGCGAGACCCCTTCGGGTAGCCTTCTTGGCGCACGCTGGGGCCGCGGCCCCGTTGTGGGCATGTGAGCTGCTGGCGCCGGACGCGATCCGGCGGGGGCGTCTTCGACCCGGACAAGGTGAGCACCCGGCTGCATCGCGCGGCGCTGCCGCGCGAGCGTATCGGCGAGATGATGAAGAGACACGCCGCGTGACCGATCTCCAGGGCGTCGCGCCTGTTCGTCAGCGAAGCGCGGGGATCTCATCTGGCGAGATCAGACCGTGCCTGCGCCAGCCCACCACGAGCAGCCACGACCGCGGAACGTCGGTGACCATCGACGTCCTCGCGGCGGGCACCACGGGCGTCCTCCACCCGTCGAAAGCCGACGACGACGAGAACGGGTCGGGGCCCCCGGACCCGACGCGCTCGCCGTTCCGCGCGAGATGGCTGCGGTGATTGAGCAGCACGTAGGCGAGCGCGTTCCGGACCGCGCGCGGCGTGCGGAGCACGTGCGCGTGGTAGCGGTCCTCGAGCACCGGCCCGGCGGATCCCATCATGCGGTTCATTCCCTTCGACAGGCGAATGGAGAGGGCCTTCATGCCGCACGCGAGCTCCCTCGCGCCGTCCGCCTCGACGATCAAGTGAACGTGATCTCCTTGCAGCGAGAAGTGCACGACGCGAAAACCCGGCCGGGCAAGGACGCCGGAGAGCGCCTGCTCGACGACATGCAACGAGCGGTGGCTGCGCAGGTTCCACACGCGGTCGCGGACCCGGAGCGTGACGTGCACGGGGCAGCGCGCCACATCGGGCCGCGGCGCATGCGACACGCCCGCCTCCAGCTTCCGGGGCCGACCCGCGCCCGCGCGTCTCCCGCCCCAGGATCGAAACTCGAGCTCGCCCTGCTTTGCCTTTTTCATGGGCCGTGCCATCTTGAATTCGGCGGATATTGTACGCGTGGGTCTGACAGCCGGCCGACCGGGGTGCACGCCCAAGCCGAGGGAGTTGTTCGGGCTCTGATCGGGCGGCGCGGGAACGTGCAGGCGTAGCACGGCCTTGGACGCCGCTTCTGATCGGGCCGGAGTTCGGGTGGACGACGACGATCCCCTCCGCTGCGGCGAGATCGCTGCAATGCCGCTGGAGCCAGGGCTCGAGGGGCGCGCGCTTCGGGATCTCGGCCACGGCGGCGAGGAAACGCGGTAGGCGGCCGCATGTCGAGCCGGCCTCGCCATCATCACGCGCAGGTCTCTGGATCAGGGCATCGTGAATGCACCCGTGGTGACGGACCGCTCGAAGGACCGGCGCCTGACGGCCAACGATCTGGAAAAGGCTGTTCGAGAGCCGCTCCGAGAAGGCGCTCGGCGGTCTGATCTCGGAACTCGCGCGGTACGTGTCGGTGCCGGCCACCCTCTTCGAGCCCTCTCAGGTCCCACTCGAGGGGTCCCAGCCGGAGCAGGTCCAGGATCTCGTCCGGGGATACGTGGTGAAGGATGTTGGCGAGCAGGATCACGTCGGTGCCGGAGCCGAGTTCGTCTCTCCGCAGGTCACCGGGGGCGTGCTCCACCACGTCGTCGATGCGCTCCTCGTGGGCGAGGCGTCGGGCCGGCTCCAGCGCGGCAGGCAGTTCCCTAGTTCCCCGCTCCGGCCAGCCCACGCAGGGCCGCGAGCGTGCGGTCCACGTCTTCGTCGCTCGTGAAGCAGCCCGGAGAGAGCCGGACCGTGCCCTGGGGATAGGTACCGAGCGTGCGGTGCGCGGCCGGCGCGCAGTGCAGCCCCGGCCGCACCGCGATGCCAAAGGAGCTGTCCAGCACCGCGCCCATGTCGACCGGCTCCCAGCCCTCGAGTGTGATCGAGACGGACGCCACCTGGCGCCGATGGTCAGCCGTGCCGTGGATCCGCAGGCCCGGTATTTCCTTCAGCCCCGCCAGCAGGCGCGCGGTCAGCGCTGCCTCGTGGGCCGCGACGTTCACCACCCCGCGCTCCATCAAATAACGGAGGGCCGCGCCCAGCCCGGCGATACCCACGGTGTTGACCGTGCCCGACTCGAGCGCCTCCGGCATGTGTTCGGGTTGCCTCTCCTCCTCCGATCGCGTCCCCGTCCCGCCCTGCCGCATCGGAGCGAGCCTCACGTGCGGCGCGACGTAGAGACCGCCCGTGCCGGTCGGTCCCAGCAGACCTTTGTGCCCCGGGAACGCCAGCAGGTCGAGCCCCATTTCCCGGACGTCGATGGGCAAGACGCCCGCGGTCTGCGCCGCGTCCAGGAGGAAGAGCGCCCCGTGATCATGGGCGAGCCTCGCCGCGTCGCGAGCTGGCAGGACGGTGCCGGAAACGTTGCTTGCGTGGGTCATCGCGACAAGCCTCGTCGGACCGGCCTCGAGCGCTCGGGCCAGATCGTCGAGGTCGAGCGCGCCGTCCGGGCCGCAGGGGACGCGAGCGACCGCGACCCCCCGATCGGCGAGCGCGTTCAGCGGCCGCGCCACCGCGTTGTGTTCGATGCTCGTCGTCACGACGCGGTCGCCGGGCCGCAGGAGCCCCCAGAGCGCCTGGTTCAGGGCTTCGGTGGCATTGAGAGCGAAGGCGACGCGCGCCGGGTCGGCCACGCCGAAGCAGGAGGCGAGCAGCCGCCTCGTCTCGGAGACGGCCCGCTGGGCTGCGAGCGCGAGGCGATGCCCGGATCGGCCGGGGTTGCCGGCGCCGGTCGCGAGGAACGTGGAGATGGCCTCCGCGACCGCCGGAGGCTTCGGGAAGGAGGTCGCGGCGTTGTCCAAGTAGATCACGTCAGGTCCCGACGTACCGGGCGTACAGCGTCCGGGCCACACTCTTGTCGCTCGTGCCCTTCACGATGGCTCGGCCGTCGGCGAAGATCGTCAGCTCGTGCTTGCCCACGGTGAAGCGCACCAGGAAATCACTGGAGGTCACTGGACCGACCGACGCGAGGCGCCGGCCCATCGCGGCCAGGTCGAGCTTCAAGTCGTGGCCGGGGCTCACCTGGATGGCGTTCCGCCCGCACAGCGAGGCGGCCCGGCTGGTCACCTGGGCCTCCAGGTACTCGAAGCGCTTCTGCACACAGCACGGGCATTCGGGCGCACGCGAACTCTTCGTGACCAGGTGGTCGTTCGACCACAGGTCGAAGCCGACCAGCCCGGGGTTGAGGTGCTCGCGGTCACCCACCAGGATCTTGACGGCCTCCGTCCACTGGATGGCCGCCACCGCCACGACGGTCGAGGCCAGCACGCCCGCGGTGTCGCAGGTCGCCATGGTGCCCGGCTCCGGGCTCACGGGGAACATGCAGCGGAAGCACGGGCTCTCGCCGGGCCGGATCGTCATCGACATCCCGGTGGCGCCGATCGCGCCGCCATAGATCCACGGGACACCGAGCTTCACGCAGGCGTCGTTCACGAGGTAGCGGGTCTCGAAGTTGTCCGTGCCGTCGAGCACCACGTCCACCTCGGAGACGATGTGCTCGACGTTGTCGGGCGTCACGTCGGCCACGAGGGGCTGAACCGCGACCTCGGAGTTGATCCGCTTCACGGCCTGGGCGGCGGCGATCGCCTTGGGCACCCCGGCGGCGGCGTCGGCCTCGTCGAAGAGCACCTGCCGCTGGAGATTGCTCAGCTCGACGAAGTCGCGGTCCACCACGGTGATCCTGCCGACGCCCGACCGCGCGAGCAACTCCACGGTCGCCGAGCCGAGCGCCCCGCAGCCGATGACGGCCGCGCTCCCCGTGCGCAGGCGCTCCTGTCCCGCCGGTCCAATCGCCCAGAACATCGCCTGGCGCGAGTACCTCTCCGATGGTCTCTCCGCGCTCATGGGGCACCGCTCCGTCTTTCGCGTTGAAACGCCTGCTCGGATCGACACGATCGACCTGGCAGGTGAGCAGAGAGATTGTACGCGGTCTCTCGTGCCAACGCGGAACGCGTCCGTTATAACGGAACGGCCGTTCGCTTCATATCCCCCGACGAGGTGACTGATAGCGCATGCCACATGAACTGACGCTCGAGATGGGGGGCGCGGGGGGAGAGTTCTCCCCTCCGCTTGAGGCGCCGCAAGGCGCCGGACATCAGCTCACAGCGGCGGCGGTGCCGCTGGAGAATCACATCAACTGGTCGCCGCTGTGACAGCGGTGACTGCGAGCGGGAGCGAGCTTCGGTCAGTGTCCTGCCCGGAGGGACGAAGCCTGGGCAGAACCGCACCTCACGGACAGAACGCAAGACGCCGGGGGCTCCGGCGCCGGGGGCCTGTCCTCACCGCACCTGACGGAGGCTTCTCCGAGGATCCGGTCCGGATCCATCGCGGGCCTCCTCCGGTGGCGAGGTTACACATCTCCAGCAGCAGGTTCCGATCGGTCAGCATCCCCACCAGCTCGCCTTCCTTGAGCACCGGGATGTTGATGAGATTGTCGACCGCCATCAGCTCGGCCGCCTCTATCAAGGGCGCCTCGATGTCCACGAAGCGCTGCTCTCCGATCATCTCCCCCGCAGTGCCCCCGAACAGCTTGCACCGCGCCACGAACATTCCGGTCTCGGAGGGCACCGACGACTGCTTGCCCGGCGCCGGGGTGAGAAGGTCGAGGATGTCGTGCAAGCGAATGCAGCCGAGAAAGTCTCCCTCCCGGCTGCACACGATTACGGTGCGATGTCCCTGTCCGGCACGGAAGAGCGACCTGGTCAGCACCTCGATGACCCGCTGCACCGAGTCGTCCTCGTAGACGCGCCGGTACTCGGACGCCGGAATCATGAGATCGGCGATGTTCTTCTCGCGCGGAGCCGCGGAGCCGCTCGCCACGATGTCGCGAAGGCGGCTACCGAGGCGATCGACGTCGGCGGGCTTGCGCAGGACGTCGGCGGCGCCCAGCTCGAGGCCGAACATGGCGACGTCGGTGTCGCCCTCCTCCGTGAGCAGGATCACCGGCAAGCCTGGATCGGTGGCTCGGATCCTTGCCAGGAGGGCGAGCGCGGAACCGCTGTCCGTGCCGACGTCGAGCACCACTGCCTGCGGCGGGGACTCGCGGACCAAGGCCAGCGCACGCTCGCTGCCAACGGCATGCGTCACCCTGAAGCCGCGTCCCTCCAGTGCGCTCGCGGCGGTCTGGCCGAACCCGGTCTCGCTGCCCAGCAGCAGGGTGATGGCTACCCGTTCTCTCGTGTGGTCCATTGGCTCCCCCATCGCCAGCCCACGTGCCTTGAGGACGAGCGCCTGCGCCCGGTCCTTGGCTGCGATCGTGTCTTACCCGTTGCCCTCGAGCAGAGTGGAGAGGTACGAGGCCGCGGCGACATAATACCGCGCGGCATTCCTTCTCGAGCTGCGCCCGAAACGACGCCAGGGATATGGGCCCCGTCTGCTGCCCTCAGGGCGGAGCGAGGCCGAGGTGGAGCGAGAGCGCTCGGTCGAGCGCGCGCAAGGCGTCGGTGTGAAGGCGACCAGCGCGCGAGACGACGCGCGCCCGGTCGTAGGTCATGATCATCGACGCGTTGGCCACGCGGGGCTCGTCCAGCGTGGAGCGGGGCCTTCGCAGATCCACCATGTAGCTGCGGGAGCGGCGCTCGGCGCTGAACGCCTGCGTGGGCACGACGGTGATCGCTGCGCCGAACTCGTTGGCAATGTCGTTCGACACGACGACGCAGGTGCGCGTCTTCCGGGGTTCGACCCCTACGGACGGATCACAGTTGATCCAGAGGACGTCACCGCGGCGGATGCCTGTCGGTTCCGCTGTCGCGGGACGCACGCGCTTCTCGGAATGACTCAATCCAGCAGATCCAGCTCGCCACGTTCCAGGTCGCGCAGCAGCTCGCGCGCGCTCCCGCGTTCGGCGGCGTAGTCGGCTGCGAGCTTACGCCGACGCTCGGCGACCTCTCGGCGGTCGAGCGCCTCGCGGAGCAGCGTTCGCGCCACGGCAGCCCGCCGGACGCCCGCTCGCGACGCGTGCGCATCGAGCCGCGCTGCGGTGTCGCGATCGAGTGTCAGATTCAGGCGAGGCACGACACGATTGTAGTGGATATGGAGACACGCGCGCAAGCGCGGACCTGCAAGCCGGGGGCCTGATTCGAGTACGTGACGCACCTGCCATGCCCACCGGTGAACGCCTACTCGAGCGCCATGTCACCACGCACCTGGAATCGCCCGACACTCGGCGGCGCTGGGTCAACTTCCGTGGCCGCCGGCGCTCACCGGTTCGTCGATCCGGGGCCCGCGCGCGCCCCGTGTGTTCTCCTCGATCCTGAAGAGGACGATCACGAGCTCGAGCTGGATGCGCATCACGGCCACGGCGACGAGGAAGAGGATCGGTGACAGGATGAGGGCGAGCAGGCCCGATCCCGCTCCGAGCGAGAAGCCCGAGACCATGACGCTGAGGGCCATCAGACCCGCAGCGGCCACTCCGACCATGTACAAGAGCCTCACCAGCTTCTTGGTGATGAAGCTCGTGAAGTCCCAGTCAAACAGCAGGCCGACGACGCGCCTCTCCCGTTCGTTCATCCACTCCTCCCCGGTGAGCTACTTGTGATCGAGGCCGAGCCCGCTGGCAGACGGTCTCTGCAGGCGCATGGGCCACGGTCATGAGCTCGCGAGCTCACGGGCCGGAGAGTGACATGTCTTGCGCGCGCGTAGAAGGGACAAACCGCTTGGACACCGGGGGCCGCGTCCAGTTCACGTGACGCACCAGGCGGTGGGGTGTCGGATCAGTGAGCGGCTCGAAGTCAGGTACGCGGCACCTCCCTCCCCAGGGCGCGGAGCAGCTGCGCGCGCGAGGTGGACAGGTTGTATTCGGCCTGGACGCGCTGCGCGGCGGCGGTGGTGAGGGCGACCTGCGCGTCGCCCAGCTCGATGGCGCTGCCCGCACCCGCCTGGTACCGGCCCTCGGCCAGGCGCAGCCGTTCGCGCGCGTTGACGAGCGCCTCCTCCGTCGCCGCGAGCGACTGCCTCGACGCCCGCACCGCGAGCCGCGCCTGCTCCACGTCCACGCGCACCTGCTGGCGGAGCGCCGACGCCTGGGCCTGCACGCTGTCCAGGTTGGCCCGCGCCTCCTGCGCCTGGGCCCGCGTCAGCCCGCCCTGGAAGACGTTCCAGCTCAGGGTCGCCGTGGCGTTCCAGTTCCACACCGTCGAGTCGAGCGAGACGCCGGCATTGTCGAGGCCCGTCGAGACTCCGAGCGCCGGCCAGTAGGCGCCCCTCACGGCGCGCAGCGTGAGCTCCTGCGCCCTCGCCTGCTGCTCGAGCGACGCGACGTCCTGCCGGTGCTTCAGGGCTTCGGCGAGCAGCGGGTCGATGGCCAGGTCCTCACCTTCGACCGGCGGCAGGGTGTCGTTCGCCACGTCATAGTCCGTCGGTCCCTCTAGGCCCATCGCCTGGTTGAGCTGTGCCTTCTCCGTCTCGTAGGCGTTCTCGGCGTTGATGAGCTGCACCAGCGCGTTGGCGCGATCGGTCCTGGCCTGGGCCAGGTCGATCTCCGGACGCGTCCCCGCGCGCACGAACCCCTCGGTCTGGCGCAGGTGCGCGTCCTGGTTGGCGAGGTTGTCGCGAGCCACGGTCACCAGATCCTTGCCCGCGCGCGCGGTGAAGTAGGCGCTCTCTACACCGAGCGTGACCTGGACCACCGTGTAGCTCTCGGTGTCTCGCAGCGCGGCCGCGCTCGCCTGTGCCGCGCGCCAGCGCCCGGAGGTCTGTCCGAAGTCGTAGATGAGCTGCGACAGGGTCGCGCCGAACGAGTAGTAGTCGGTCGTCTTCCAGCTCGACGATGGGAGCTGGCCCGTCGAGAACGTCGAACCTGGACGCGGCGTGAAGTTCGACGTCGTGCGCTGGTAGGACGCGGAACCCGACAGCTGCGGCAGGAGTGGGGCGCGCGACTCGTCCGCCCTGGCTGTGGCGGCCCTCGTCCCCGCCTGCGCCTGCAGGAGCTGTGGCTGCCTCGCGAGCGCGGCGCGGAGAGCCTCCGCGAGCGTGAGCACCCGGGACGGCGGCGGCGGTGGCGCCAGCGTGGGAGCCCGTGCCGGAGGGGACGGTGCGGCAAGCCCGCCGGCTGGCTCCTGCACCTGGGCAGCCGGTGCCGCTCGAGCCCGTGTCGCTGGTGCCACGGCTGTTACCCCGAGAATCCATGCGAAGATGACGGGTGTCATGACTTTCCTCCGCCTCGGACTGCCCTGGCCACGCGGCGCGAAGGCCTGGCTTCGAGGCGATCGAGGTTCGCGATCACGCGCCGCAGTCCGTGGCGGAGCGCGTCCAGCTCGGCTTCGGTCATTCCGTGAATCACGGCGGCCCGGATCTCCTGGGCCGTGCTGGACAGCTCCTCTGCGAGGCGCCGTCCCTCCGGCGTCAGGGCCAGGCGGGCCCGCCGGCGATCGTGCGGATCGGGATCGGTGCGTACGAGACGCCGGCGCGTCAGGCTCGCGACGACGCGGGAGGTCGTCGGGGCGTCCGACCGGACCCGTTCGGCGAGCTCCACCTGCGAGATTCCAGGGCGCTCCCGCAGCGCGACGAGGAACCAGAACTGCTGCACCGCCAGCCGGTGAGCCGCCGTGCGGGCCAGCACCGCCTGCTTGATGCGGCGGCGGGCCGACGCGATGAGGAGCCCCACTGATTCTTGCATACGCAACCAACGCCGCTGCCCAGCGTCAACGCCAGGCCGTGAGCGCGACCCGCGTCGCGACACCTTTCATTCGAACCTGAGCGCCTGGATGGGATCGAGCTGCGAAGCCTTGTGCGCGGGGTAGAGCCCGAAGCCGACGCCGATGACGCCGCTGAAGGCGACCGCCACCACGATGACGTCGGGACGGAAGAGCACCGGCCAGCCGAAGCTCGCGGCGAGGCGCCAGGCCAATCCCATCCCCAGCGCGATGCCGATGAACCCGCCCGCCACCGCGAGCGAGAGCGCCTCCACCAGGAACTGCAACCGGATGTCGCCCGCCTTCGCGCCGACCGCCATGCGCACGCCGATCTCGCGCGTCCGCTCGGTGACGGAGACGAGCATGATGTTCATGATCCCGATGCCGCCCACGAGCAGCGAGACCGCGGCGATGGCCGCGAGGAGCGTGGTGAGCGTGCGCGTGCCTTCCTGCTGCGCGGCCGCCAGCTCGCTCAGGTTCCGGATGGAGAAGTCGTCGTCGCTCCCAGGCTGCAGGCGATGCCGGTCTCGCAGCAAGGCCTCGATCTGGCGCTGGGCCCGGTCCGTGGTCCCCGCGCTCGTCGCGCTCACGATCATCGGCCCCGCGAGGTAGTTCTTGAGGCCGCCCTGGATCTTCTGCTGGAACGTGCTGACCGGGATGAAGATCCCGTCGTCGTAGTCCTGGCCCATGGGCGACTGGCCCTTCTTTGTGAGCACGCCCACCACGTTGAACGGGACGTTCTTCACGCGGATGACCTGACCGACCGGGTTGGCACCGGGACCGAAGAGCTTGTCCACGACGGTCTGGCCGAGCACCGCCACCTTCGTTCCGCCGTCCACGTCCGACTCACCGATCGAGCTGCCCTGCCCCAGGGCCCAGCTGCGGATCCGGAAGTAGTCCGGGGTCGTCCCGCTGACCGAGGTGGTCCAGTTCTGATCTTCCGAGAGCACCTGGGCGTTGGCGCGCAGCGCGGGGGCCGCCCACCGGACCGCGGGCACCTCGGTCTGGATGGCCTTCAGGTCGTCCCAGGTGAGCGTGGGCTGCGAACCGAATCCGCCCATGGCGCCGCCGGCGGTGGTGGTGCCGGGCAGGACGATGAGCATGTTCGAGCCCATCGACGCGAACGCCTGCTCGACCCGCGCCTTCGCACCGTCGCCGATGGCCACCATGGCGATCACCGCACAGACACCGATCACCATGCCGAGCGTGGTGAGGAACGAGCGCATCTTGTTGCGCGCCAGCGCGCGCAGCGCCACCCGCAGGGTCTGTAGCCAGCTCATGGCGCCACCTCCCCCACGGCGACGGGCTCCCACGGGGAGCGCTCCGCGCGCTTCGGCGTGCGGCGCTGGTCGGAGAGGATCCGCCCGTCGCGCGTCACCACGATCCGCGCCGCGTACTCCGAGATGTCCGGCTCGTGGGTGACCAGGACCACGGTGATCCCCGCGCGCCCGAGCTCCTGGAAGAGCGCCATCACCTCGGTGCTGGTGCGAGAGTCGAGGTTTCCGGTGGGCTCGTCGGCGAGGATGACCTGGGGCTGGTTCACGAGGGCGCGCGCGATGGCCACCCGCTGCTGCTGACCACCCGACATCTGGTTGGGATGGTGGTCGGCGCGATCTCCGAGGCCAACGCGCGCCAGCGCCTCGATCGCTCGCCTGTGCCGTTCGGCGGTGGGGACGCCTGCGTAGAGCAGGGGTAGCTCGACGTTCTCCAGAGCGCTCGTGCGAGAGAGCAGGTTGAAGTTCTGGAAGACGAAACCGACGGTCCTGTTGCGGACCTCGGCCAGGCGGTCCGCGGAGAACCGGGAGACCTCCTTTCCCTCCAGGAGATATCGGCCGCGCGTGGGCCGGTCGAGGCAGCCGAGGATGTTCATGAGCGTCGACTTGCCCGAGCCGGAGGCGCCCATCACGGCGGTGAATTCACCCCGCTCGATCGAGAGCGTCACGCCGCGGAGCGCGTGCACCTCGACGTCGCCCATCCGGTACGTCTTCGCGACGTCCTCGAGACGGATGAGCGGAGTCGATCCGCGCTCCTCCGGGTCATGCTCCATCGGGTGGTGCTCCATGATTCGCGCTCCGCTGGCTCGTGTTCCGCACGCCGCCTCGCTGAAACGGGTATCCGCTAGAACGGGCGTCGCAGGCTCGCGGCCATCCCGGCAGGTCGGCTGGTGCCCGACGCATCGGTGACCACCTGGTCGCCGGCTTCCACGGCGCCCTCGGCGATCTCCGTGAATGTACCGTCCGAGATACCGATCCTGACGCGCACGGGGACGGGGCCACCCTCGCGCACCACCCAGACCGTGCGCTGGTCTGGCGTCCCCACCGCGGGGGCAGCGGCGCCATCTCGCTTGCCCGAGCCAGGAGCGCGCTGGCTCGGGGCCGCGCCTTGCGCGGTGGAGGACGACGCCAGCATGTCCGCGGGCGGCCTGAAGCGCAGGCCGGCGTTGGGCACGCGCAGCACATCGTCCTTCTCCGCGTACACGAAGGTCACGTTGGCGGTCATGCCCGGTCTCAGCTTGAGCTCCGGGTTGGCGACGTCGATCACCGCGTCGTAGGTGACGACGTTCTGGACGGTCTGGGGCGCATTCCGGATCTGGCGGACCCGACCCTGGAAGATCTCCGACGGATACGCGTCGACGGTGAACGCCACGCCCATCGCCGGCTGCAGCCGGCCCACATCCGATTCGGCGACGCTCGTGTCGACCTGCATCTTCGAGAGGTCCTCGGCGATGACGAAGAGCGTCGGCGCCTGCAGCGACGCGGCAACCGTCTGCCCCACGTCGACGTTTCGCGAGATGACGACGCCGTTCGTCGGCGAGACGATGCTGGTGTATGCGAGGTTGACCTCCGCCGAATGGAGCGCGGCGCGCGCCTGCTCGACCGCGCCTTCGGAGGCATTCACCTGCGCGTCGGCGACGCTGGCGTTCGCCTCTGCCGTGTCGAGGTCGGCCTGGGCGATGAGCTTCTGCTCGGCCAGGGCCTTGCTCCGGGCGTATTGCCGCCGGCCGTCGAGAGCCTGTGCCTTCGACTTGGCGAGGTTTGCCCGCGCGGCGACGAAGTTCGCCCGCGCCTGCTCGACCGACGCCTGGAACAGCTGAGGATCGATCCGGGCGATGAGCTGACCCTTCTTCACCACCGAGTTGAAGTCGGCGAGGAGCGCCTGGATACGCCCCGACACCTGGCTGCCCACCTGCACCGTGACGATGGCGGACAGCGTGCCGGTGGCGGTCACCTTGGCGACGACGCGCCCGCGGTCGACCTGCGTGGTCTCGAGCTGCGGCCCGGGCCTGCCCGCGCTGGCACGCCAGCGCCAGACGCCTGCTCCCGCGGCGACGAGCACGAGGAGCGCGGCGAGGGTGTACCAGCGGCGCCGGGTCATGACGCCCCTGTGCCCGCTGGGCTCGGGACCCGTCTCACGCTGCTCGCTGCGTGGCTTGCCATGTTGTTCACTGGAGGACTCGATGCTGGCCGGCGTTCGCATATGAGTTGCTTTGGCAAGTAATGCCGCCGAGCAAGCGCGTCAACAGCCGCTCCGGCGCGCGAATCCAGGCACCGTAGCAGGGCTCGCAGGGCCCGGTGTTTCCTGCGCATGAAGAAGTGTGAAGTGGCCAGCGCGCCTGCGAGCGCTCACCTGGTTGGACGAGCATCGGCTCGACGCTCCGAGGGGTGGGCGAGGAGGGGAGAACTCTCCCCCCGCGCCCCCCATCTCGAGCGTCAGTTCATGTGGCATGCGCTATCAGACGGTCTCCGCCGAGTCACGCCCGTGAAGATCGTCACGTCGCCGACACGCGCGCGCGATGCGGTTCTCCCTGTTCGGCACCGAGCGTTCACGCGGGGGACGAACGAGATAGCCTAGCCTTGCCAGGCCATGAGGACGCTGACGCTGGCCCACGTCTCGGATCTCCACCTCGGAGTGCCGGGAGCAGAGCGCGCCACGGCCAGCGTCTGCGAGTCCCTGGTCGAGGCCGGCGTGGACCATGTGATGGTGACCGGAGACGTCACGCAGAGGGGGCGAACCCGTGAGTGGGAGCAGTTCCAGCGGGCGTTCGCGCCGCTCCTCGAGGCGGGCCGGGTGACGCTGGTGCCGGGCAATCACGACCGCGCCGACGAGGACGTGGCCTCGATCATCATGCCGGACCAGCGCGTGCAAGTCGCCGAGCACGAGGGCCTCTTCATGGTGCGCGTGGACTCGACGGCGCCGCACAACCGCTCGCTGCTCACGGCACACGGGCACCTCGACGAGCAGGACATGGCCGCGGTGGTGCGCGCGCTCGATGCGGCTCCGCCCAGGGCCCTGGTGGTGGTGGCCCTGCACCACCACGTGCACCCGCTCCCGGGCGACTTCTTCCACGAGGACCTCGTCTCGTGGCTCGGCTGGCCCTGGTGCGACGAGCTTTCAGGAGGTCAGCGCCTGCTCCGGCGCATCCTGGGGCGCTGCGACCTCCTGCTCCACGGTATCGGCACGTGCCGCGCGAGCGTCACGAGGTCGCCAACGGCTCCCGTCCCATCGGGGTCTACAATGCCGGCTCGAGCTCCAAGCTCGGGTGCGTCCGCGTCTTCCGCCATGCCCGCGGCCTACTCGAGGGCGCGCCGCAATGGCTGGCCGCGCGGCCGGTGGCCCCGCATGCACCGCAAGAGATAGCCAGCGCGGCCTAGACTCATAGACTCATTCACCGTAGGAAAATCCAGGTCACTGCGCCGAAGATGGGCAGCAGGATGGCGCCGCTCCACGCCATGTAGCCGAAGAAGCTCGGCATGCGCACGCCGCCCTGCTCGGCGATGGCCCTCACCATGAAGTTGGGGCCGTTACCGATGTAGGTGTTGGCCCCCATCATCACCGAACCGGACGAGACGGCGCCCAGCAGCGCGATGCCGCGCTCGCTCACCAGGAGCTGGCTCAGGTTGGTGGCGTCGGTGCCGAGAAGACCGCTCGCCGCGGCGGTGAAGGTGAGGTAGGTCGGCGCGTTGTCGAGGAACGAGGAGAGCGAGCCTGTCGCCCAGTAGAAGTGCCAGGGCTCGGTGAGGCCGAACTCGGCGCCGCGGGCGTTCAGGATCTGCAGCGCCGGCACCATCGTGGCGAAGATGCCGGCGAAGACCACCGCCACCTCCACGATGGGAGCAAAGCTGAAGCCGTTTTCCTTGCGCAGCGGCATGGGCGTCCAGAACCAGGAGAGCGCCGCCATGAGCAGCATGCCGACCTCCTGCACCCCCGCTGGCAGGCCCCAGGTGCCCGAGGCCAGGAGCACCGCCACCACGCCCGCCAGGAAGAGGAAGTTTCGCTTGCCGGCGATGTGGAGGGGGACCTGGTGCTCCACCGCGATCTCGTCGAGGTCGCCCGGCGTCGCGAGGTCCTCGCGCCGGAAGATGGTCGAGTCGACGACGAAGAACAGCGCGAGCAGGATGCCGTTCACGAAGAGCCACTGTGGCCAGAGCCTGAGCGTCCAGAGGAAGGGCACCCCTCGCAGGAAGCCGAGAAAGAGCGGCGGGTCGCCGAGCGGCGTGAGCAGGCCGCCGACGTTGCTCACCACGAAGATGAAGAAGATGACGACGTGCGCCTTCCGCTGCCGCACCGAGTTCGCGCGCAGGAGCGGTCGGATGAGCACCATCGACGCGCCGGTGGTACCGATGAGCGACGCGAGCAGGGCGCCGATGCCGAGCAACGCCGTGTTGAGCCCGGGCGTCCCGGCCAGCGTGCCGCGCACCACCACGCCGCCCGAGATCACGAACAGCGCCCCGAGCAGGATGATGAACGCTGCGTACTCGTGCGCGGTATGGGCGAGCACCATGGGCTCGAGGTAGGCAATCCAGATCACCACCGGCGCGCCTGCCAGGACGCCGAGCAGCGCCTTGTTGCGGTTGTGATCCCAGAAATGGCCGGCGACGAGCGGGAGCACGGCGATGCAGAGCAGGAAGAGGCCGAAGGGAGCAACGCTCCACAGCGGAAGGACGTGCCCGAGGTGCTGCGCGCCGTTCGCGGAGGCGAGGGCCAGAGGGATAGTCATTGGGGTCAGCATAGCCTCTCCAAGTTCGGCCCGGTGGGCGTGAACGAGGCGGAGAGGTGGACCAGCGGCAACTCTAGACGCCGGGGTCACCCCGCCGGCCGAGCCCCAGGTAGCTCTCGATCACCCGCGGGTCGCTGGCCAGCGCCTGGGCCGTTCCGGCGAGAGACACCTCCCCGGTCTCGAGCAGGTAAGCGTCGTCCGCGATCTGCAGGGCGGCCCGCGCGTTCTGTTCGACGAGGAGGACCGACACACCCCGCCGGCGCAACCCGACGACAACCTGGAAGATCTCCCGCACGATGAGCGGGGCGAGCCCGAGCGACGGCTCGTCGAGCAGGAGCAGCCGCGGCCTCGACATGAGGGCGCGGCCCAGCGCGAGCATCTGCCGCTCGCCTCCCGACAGCGTGCCCGCCAGCTGATCGCGCCGCTCCTCCAGGCGCGGGAAGATCCGGAACGCCTCGGCGAGCAGCGCGTCCCGTTCGCGGCGGCCGGCGCGCCGGAGCGAGAACGCGCCCAGCTCCAGGTTGTCCTGCACGGTCATGCGGGCGAAGAGCTCCCGGGTCTCGGGCACGAGCGACAGCCCTCTCGCGACGTTGTCCTCGACCGCAGCGCCGGCGATCTGCACCCCGTCGAGCCAGACCTGCCCCGCGGCACACGGCAGGAGGCCGGCGATGGCCGACAGGAGCGTCGTCTTTCCTGCGCCGTTGGGGCCGATCACTGCCGCGATCCGGCCGCGGCCCACGCGTATGTGGACATCCCGCAACGCCTCGACCTTCCCGTACCGGACGCCGAGGCCGTGCACCTCCAGCAGGATCTCCGCGCTCGGACTCGTCGTTCGCTGTTCCGCGTGCTCGCTCATCAAACCGCACCCAGGTAGGCTTCCAGGACGCGCGCATCCCGCTGGACGTCCCCGGGCAGGCCCTCGGCGATCTTCTGGCCGAAGTCCATCACCACCACCCGATCGACGAGCCCCATGACGAAAGCAACGTCGTGCTCGACCAGCAGGATCGACATGCCCTGCGCGCGCAGGGTGCAAAGGAGCTCCGCCAGCGACTTCTTCTCGAGGTGGCGCAGGCCGGCAGCGGGCTCGTCGAGCAGGAGCAGGCATGGGTCGGCGCAGAGAGCGCGCGCCACCTCCAGGATCCTCTGCTTACCGAGGGGCAGGCTGCCGGCGGGCTCTAGCAGGTGCTCGCCGAGGCCAACCCGCTCCACCTGGCGAGCCGCCTCCGCGAGGAGCTGCGACTCCTCGCTCCGATCGAACCTGAAGCTCGCCGACGTCACGCCCCGGCAGCCGCGCAGGTGAGCCCCGATCGCCGCATTCTCGACGACGCTCATATCGGGCAGGAGCTTCACGTGCTGGAACGTGCGGCAGAGTCCCATGGCCGCGATGTCCCTCTGTGGCCGCCCCTGGATGGCCTCGCCGCGCAACCGGATCTCGCCTTCGCCGGGATCCGCCACGCCCGAGATGAGGTCGAACATCGTGCTCTTGCCGGCGCCGTTCGGGCCGATGAGCGCGACCAGCTCCCCGGCCTTGACCGAGAGGCTCATCGCGTCGGCGGCGACGAGCCCGCCGAAGCGCTTGGTCACGCGCGAGACCTCGAGGAGGAGCTCGCCCCTCGGCGGCATGTCCCGGCACGCGAGGGACCTCGCGGTCTCGCCGATGGCCTGCCGCCGGCGGGCGAGCTCGCGCACTACCCGCCCCCCAGGGCGAACCGGCAGCCACCGCGTGAGCGCGGGCCAGAGCCCCTCGGGAGCCTTCTGCAGGAGCCCAACCATCACCACCCCGAAGGCGATGAGCTCGAAATCGCCCGCCTGTCCGAGGAGCCGGGGCAGCGCGTCCTGCAGCCACTGCATGACGAGCGTCACGATCCCCGCACCGAGCAGGGCACCCCATACCTGACCGATCCCGCCCACCACGCCCATGAAGAGGTACTCGATCCCCGCGTGCAGGCTGAAGGGCGTCGGGTTCACGAAGCGCTGGAAGTGCGCATACATCCAGCCCGAAGCTGCTGCCTGCAGGGCGGCGATCAGGAAGACGAGCATGCGGGCGCGAGAGGTGTCGACGCCCATCGACTCGGCCATCGTCCGGCCGCCCTTGAGCGCCCGGATGGCCCGGCCTACCCTCGAATCGAGCAGGTTCCGGGTCGTGAGGACCGCCGCCATCAGCGCGAGCCAGACGAGCCCGTAGACCTTTCGCGGCGTGTCGAGCCGCCAGCCGAACAGGCCGACAGCCGGGATCCCGCCCGTCCCGGTGTGACCACCGAGGAGCTCCAGGTTTCCGAACAGGAAGTAGAAGGCGATGCCCCACGCGATGGTGCAGAGCGGGAGGTAGTGCCCGGATAACCTGAGGGTGATGGAGCCCAGGAGCACCGCGACGGCACCGGCCAGCAGGAAGGCGAGCGCGAGCGACACCCAGGGCGAATGGGCCCACGCGCCGAGCCCTGGGGGGAAACTGCGGGCGGTGGTCCAGACGGCCGTGGTGTAGGCCCCGAGGCCCACGAACGCGGCCTGACCGAACGAGGTCAGGCCACCCACGCCGGTGAGCAGCACCAGCCCCAGCGCGACCAGCGCGTTCAGGCCGATGTAGCACAGCAGGAGCACCTGGTAGTCGCTGGCCAGGACGGGCGCCAGGGCGAGCGCCGCGAGGAACGCAATCTGGACGGCGCGCGCGCTCACTCGTCGTCCTCGAGGTGGTGGGTCCTGAGCGAGCGCCAGACGAGCACCGGGACGACCAGCGCGAAGACGATCACCTCCTTGTAAGCGCTGGCCCAGAAGGACGCGAGCGCCTCGATGAGGCCCACCAGAAGCGCGCCGCCCACCGCCACCGGGTAGCTCGCGAGCCCTCCGATGATCGCGCCCACGAACCCCTTCAGACCCATCAGGAATCCGGTGTCGTAGTAGAGCGTGGTGATCGGCGCGATCAGGATCCCGGAGAGGGCGCCGATGAGCGCGGCGAGCGCGAAGCTCAACCTGCCCGAGAGGCCGACGGGAATACCCACCAGCCGTGCACCGACGCGATTCATGGCGCTGGCCCTCAGGGCCTTGCCGTACGAGGTGCGCTCGAAGAACGCGTGGAGCGCGGCCATCAGCGCCACCGAGAAGAGCACGACGCACAGGGCCTGAGCGCCGACCTCGACGCGACCGAGCTCGAGCCGTGCGTCCGAGAACGCGCGCGTCTGCGACCCCTCGGCGCCGAAGAACAAGAGCCCGAGGCTCACGAGCGCGACGTGGACCGCGACCGAGACGATGAGGAGGACCAGGATGGACGCGCCGGCGAGGGGCTGGTAGGCGAGGCGGTAGACGGCGGGGCCGAGCGGCACCACCAGCGCGAGCGCCAGCGGGATCTGGACCCAGGCAGGCCAGGACGCGAAGGGCGCGAGGTACAGGACCGCGGCCAGGAGGGTCAGGTACCCGAGGTCACCGGCCAGTGCCCACCGCAAACTTCGGCCCGAGCCGGCGCGGAGCGCGGCGATTCCGTCGGCCAGCGCGACCGCGACGCGCACCGCGCAGAGGAGCCAGAACGTACCCGGCCCCCTCCCCTCCTGGAGCGCCGCGAGGGTCAGCCCGCCATAGGCGACGAACTCGCCCTGCGGAATGAAGATGACCCGGGTGACCGAGAAGACGAGCACGAGGGCGAGCGCCAGGAGCGCGTAGATGGCACCGTTGACCACGCCGTCCTGGCCCAGCAGGAGGGCAATATCGATGCTCATGAACGAACTCTGGCGCCCCGAGCGAGCGACGAAGACCGTTGCCCTAGGGGATGAGCTGCCAGGTGCCGTTGCGGATCTGGACCATGACGCGCGCCCGCAAATCCAGTCCCCCGTGGTCCGTCGAGGTCATGTTGAACACGCCATGGGCACCGCGGAGGTCGTGCACGTGCTCCAGCGCCCTCCGAAGCGCGATCCGGAACTGACGCGTGCCGGGCCGGGCCTGCTCGAGCGCGACAGGGACGGCCGCCTTCAGCAGCAGGCCCGCATCCCAGGCATGGGCACCGAACGACGAGGCGGTACCCGGTCCGTTCGCGACTTCGTAGCGGCGGACGAACTCGAGCGCCGCCTTCTTCGACGGGTGGTCATCCGGCAACTGGTTCGCGACCACCACGGGCCCCGTGGGCAGGAAGGCGCCCTCGACTCCCTTACCGCCGACGCGCAGGAAGTCCGGGTTGGCCACACCGTGCGTCTGGTAAACCGCTCCCTTGTAGCCGCGCTCGACCAGGGTCTTCTGGGGCAGCACGGCCGGGGTGCCGGATGCGCCGACCAGGACCGCGTCGGGCTTCGCCGACAGGATCTTGAGCACCTGTCCGGTCACGGACGTATCGAGGCGGTTGTAGCGCTCGCGCGCCACGATCTTGAGGTTGCGGCGCTCCGCCGCCTTGGAGAAGGCAGTCAACCAGCCGTCGCCGTACGCGTCCGCGAAGCCGATGAACGCGGCCTTTTTCACTCCCCGATCGACCATGTGCTGGGCGATGGCGGTCGCCATGAGCTGATCGTTCTGCGGCGTCTTGAAGACCCAGCGCCTCTTCTCGTCCATGGGCTCGATGATGCGGCTCCCGGCGGCCAGGGAGATGAGCGGCGTCTCCGTCTCCGCGGCGACGTCGACCATGGCGAGCGAGGCAGGCGTGCTGTTCGATCCCAGCAGCGCGTCGACCTCGTTCTCGCTCGTCAGCTTGCGGACGTTCTTGACCGCGGTCGTGCTGTCCGTCGCGTCGTCGAGGACGATGTAGTTGACCTTGACCCCGTCGATCGTCGTCGGGAGCAAGGCGATCGCCTTGCGGCTCGGGATCCCGATCGAGGCGGCTGGCCCCGTGGCCGAGACGGTGACGCCGACGTTCACCTCGGCGCCCCGTGCAGCCCCGGCCAGGAGCGCCACGGCCAGTGCAGCGATCGCGCGTCGAGTACGGGTCATGGTGGACGTCTCCTGTGAGGGTGCCGGGCGGCCGGAATCCCTCCACCACATCACCCACGGCTGTAAAGCGCTAGCTTTCGCGCCGTTCTCTTCCTGTCCTGCTTCAGCCACACCCGCAGGCCCAGCTCGAATGCCTGCGGCAGCCCACCTGGGCCGCCGCCCGCCCACACGCGATCCGCCATCCGTACAGGTTGCCTTGGCCCCTCCGGACCCCCGGACTTATCGGCCGGCGTTCGCGTGCCGATGAGGGGGCAGCAGCTCTTGTCGCCCGGGAGGCACCGATGAATTCCGTCTCTGGCATCGCTCGGTCCGGCCTGCAGATCGAGTCGATGCGCCTCGCCGCCTCCGCGAACAACGTCGCGAACGCCAGCACCGACGGATTCGTCCCCGGCCGCGTGGAGGCCCAGGAGGTCCGCGAGGGCGGCGTCGTCGGCCAGGTGGCGAAGGAGAACGACCCCCAGGTCGAATCGCGGATCGACCGGGCCATCATCGGCCTCTCGGGGACCGATCTCGTGAAAGAGACCGTCAACCAGACGCTCGCGGCCGCGTCGTTCCGGGCGAACCTCGCGACCCTGCGCACGGCGGACGAGACCCTCGGCTCCCTGCTGAGCCTCGAGTCGTGAAGCGGGCCGTCGTATAGCGGGGGCTATGGAAGGCGCTCTGCCAACCACACCACGCCGGCTGCGCCGATGGCGAGGGACCCGACCCGGAGGCCCACTCGGGCCAGCGCGGGGCGCCGGCGGAGCAAGCCCAGCAGCGGGAACGCCACGGCCACGATGGCCGCCTGGCCCACCTCCACGCCGACGTTGAACGAGAGAAGGGCAGTGGCCAGGTCAGCTCTCGAGAGATGCAGCTCGCTCAGGGCGCCGGCAAAGCCGAACCCGTGCACGAGACCGAAGGCGAACCCGAGGCGCCACCTCCGGGCTTCACTCTGCGGCGATGGAAAGGCGAGCCGGAGCAGGTTCTCGACGGCCACCCAGACGATGCTGGCCGCGATGAGCGGTTCCACCAGGCGCGAGGGGAGGCTCACGATCCCCAGCGACGCGAGCGCCAGCGTGACGGAATGGGCGGCGGTGAAGCTCGTCACCACGCGGGCGAGGCTCCCCAGCGTGCCGCCGAGCAAGAGGAGCCCGAGCAGGAAGGCGATGTGGTCGTACCCCGTGAAGATGTGCTCCAGACCGAGCCGTAGGAAGCGCGCTGCTCCCGCCCACCAGGACCGAGGCGCCTCCACCTCGAAGGTGGCGCGGCCGGCACGGACCACGTGCTCCTCGACGCGGGTTCCGACGGTGACCTTGGCGAGGTGCGTGTGGCCCCGTGGCATCCGTTCGAGGAGGCCGACCTGCACGCCGAGGGGCTCGCCCGGGCGCTCGCAGAGGAAGGCCCCCGTCACCCGCATTCCGTCGGGCGGCTCTGGCCGAACCGCGCCGGGATCGAAACGGCACGGGACACCGCCCTGCGCGATCGAGAAGGTCCCGAGGCTCTCGCGGACGACCTCCGGGCCGAGCTCGGGCGGCGATCCGGTCGTTCCCCCGGGAACGAGCGCCCGCCTCGCGAGCGTGCCCCCGGCATCTCGCGGCAGCGAGGCCGCCAGCTCGGCCGCGGAGATCCGGAGCGAGGCCTCGACACGGTCGCCCCGGATCACCAGCTCGCCGTAGGAGATGCCGGCGTCGTGCCCGCGTGCCAGCAAGGGGACGAGAGCGAGGAGCAGCGCCGCGATGGATCTTTCGGGCCTCATGGCGCGCTCCTCGTCGAGACGACCTCCGATCCCACGTCCTACGGCGTGGGCTTTCCGTGACCCTGGTCGAACCCTTGCCAGGGCAGGGCCAGGAACGGGAACTCGTTGAGGAAGGTCGCGTCGTTGTTGTCGACACCGTCCGAGATCGGCACTTGGAACTTGGTGAGGAGGAGCGAGAGGATGACGTCGGTGACGTCGGCCTGCTCGCGGTTGGTGCCCGGGACGATGGGACGGCCGTTGGGGAAGGCCGAGTCGGTCGCCATGTCGAGCCGCAGCACGTCGCCGGTGGCCGAGAGCGGGATGCTGTGCGCCCCTGGCGTGGGGATGTCCTTCAGGTTGATGACGTCGAGGATGTCGGTGCGGTTCGACTTGAAGGGGGTCGGGTCGATGCCGAGAGTCGCGTAGATGCCGACCGCCTCGGCGTCGCGGACGCTCACGGGATTGAGGAAGTAGGCCCCGAAGTTGGCCACGTCGTCCCTGGGCCTGGTGCGGTTGTAGTAGTCCTTGTCCTGGTAGCCGATGATCGCCTCGTTCACGAGCGGCAGGCCGAGCCGGGAGACCTGGACCCAGGGACCCTCGGCGCGCGACGAGCCGTCGCGCCTGAGGATGCTCACCTTGCGGCGGCTGGTGGAGGACCACACGCCGATCGTGGTGTCGTCGCTGGGGGTGTTCCCCGGCGCCTGCCCGTTCACCGTCAGCTCCGTGGTCGGGATCTCGAGGGCGATCGCGTGCGTGTTGAATCCGGCGACCCCGTCCTGGGCGACGCCCTTCGGCCGCAAGTTCACGAGGTCGAAGATGCCTCCCAGGTCCACGTAGAAGCCGTCGTCGCGCGGCCCCGCGAAGACGCGGCCGCTGGCGCCGTCCTTGCCAAGCGGGCGAATGAAGGTCGCGGCGAAGGCGTCGTCGTACGTGGCGGACGTGTAGGGCGGGAGGCCGAGGGCGTTGGCGACCGCCTGGGTCCGCGGGCCGATGCGCGGCGGCGCCACCGGGACGTCCTTGGCGATCACCTGGCTGTCCTTGCGGCG
>MEMX01000143.1:25125-26037 GCA_001768075.1 Anaeromyxobacter sp. RBG_16_69_14
GCCGTAGGTGATCCTCGTCACGTCGTACGTCTGGTTGAGCGCGCCGGTGAGCTGGATGAAGAACTCCTTTCCGCCGCCCGGCCCGAGGCTGAGATCCGCCGGGTCCACGCGCTTCACGGGGGCGGTGTGGAAGAGGAACTGATAGGTGACCACGTCGTCGAGGGAGTCGCCCCGGGTGAGGTGAATCTCGTAGAGCGCGTCGTCGGCGAACTTGTGGAAGTTGGGTCCGCCGGACGGCTCCTCCAGCGGGATCCAGTTGGCGATGACGTACAGCTTGTCGTGGGTGCCCGGGGTTACCCAGGCGTAGACGTCGGTGTTGTCCGCTGCGGGATCGTTGCTGATGGCCGGCGCCTCGCGGTGGCTCGAGGCCTCGGCCCGCCCGGACGCGAGAACGGCCAGCGCCATGGGCACTAACAGTGAATATCGACGACACTTCGAGTTCATGGGTCTGCTCCTTGCTTTCGTTTTTGGTTTCACAGCGAGACTGCGGTAGACGGCGCCGACGGACCCTGCGCCTGGTTGCACGCGCTGCCGTCGGGCGCGAACGAGTCGCTGTACTCGACCGATCGCATTTCGGTCCCGACGGCGACCAGCTCGACCGTGTCCACCCCCGTGCAGAGGTCCTCGGTCACCCGCACCTCCGCCTGGTCCATCCACGCTTCCTCCGGGTCGCCGAGCGCATCACTCGACGGCCCGCTCCCCGCCTCGCTTCCCTTCCCGCAGGCTCCAATCAGGATCACCGCCGCGAGGGTCCACACTCCTCTTCGCCTCCGTCTCCACATGTGCTAGCCTCCTCTGGGTAACTACGCGGGCAAGTACGGAGCGAACGCCGAGCCGGATCTCTCCCATGCGGAGCCCGGCCGCCGGTTCGCTGTTTCGTGACTCGCCCTCGTGAAGAGGGGCTTCAGTGGG
>MEMX01000144.1:0-8893 GCA_001768075.1 Anaeromyxobacter sp. RBG_16_69_14
CCCCATCCCAAGCGTCACTTCAACTGAGCAGCGCTATCAGTGGACGCCGAGAAGAGGCCGCGCCCGTTTATCGCTCGAGTCTAATTGCGTCCGCATGCGGTCTTCAATTGCGGTGTTCCACAATCGCGGCTTCCCACAATAGCTGTCCTGGTTTTCCACAATAGACGACCGACCCGGAGTGGACGAGGATGGGTACCGTCGTGGACGAGGATGGGTGCCTCCGCGGCAGGGAGGTGGCGGTAGCCGAGCGAGGAGCTTCGGAGTCCTCGCAATCCGGGGAGCGTGAGACCGTGAGGATCCACGAGTACCAAGCGAAAGAGTGCCGCTGCGACGATGCCGTTCGCGATGACGTCGCACTTCATGATGCCGCCACCCCTCCGGCCTCGGGGCCGGTCTGACAGGCAGGTGGGCCTCTCGGTATCGCTGGTGGGGCGGCTGGAGGCACGAACGTGGCGCTGGGCAAGGAGATCCTGGCGCACAGCAAACTCAAGATCATCTCCGCTGACGACCTCGGTGACGCCGCGCGCAAGGCTGCCGCCGCGGCCAGGGCCTGAACCTGGGGAGGACCACATGAGCATCTTCGTGAACAGCAGAACGCGGGTCTTGGTGCAGGGGATCACCGGCTCGGCCGGCTCGTTCCACGCCGAGCGGATGCTCGCCTACGGGACGATGCTCGTGGCCGGCGTGACCCCGGGTCGAGGGGGAACCAAGTTCCAGGGAGTGGTCCCGATCTTCCAGTCGGTCTGGCAGGCGGTGCTCGAGACCGGCGCCGACGCCGCGGCCATCTTCGTCCCACCGCCCTTCGCCGCTGACGCCGTCATCGAGGCAGCCGACGCGGGCGTGGCGCTCGTCGTCTGCATCACCGAGGGCATTCCCGTCCTCGACATGGTGAAGGTGCGCCGCTACCTGCAGGACAAGCCGCAGATCCGCCTGCTCGGGCCCAACTGCCCCGGCCTCATCACCCCCGGGGAGTGCAAGATCGGCATCATGCCCGGACACATCCACGAGGCCGGCCGCGTCGGCGTGGTGTCGCGCTCCGGAACGCTCACCTACGAGGCGGTGCACCAGCTCACCGATCTCGGGCTCGGCCAGTCCACCGCGGTGGGCATCGGGGGCGACCCGGTCCACGGGACCGACTTCATCGACTGCCTCTCGCGCTTCGAGGACGATCCGGGTACCGACGCCGTCGTCATGATCGGCGAGATCGGCGGAAACGAGGAGGAGAAGGCTGCCGCCTTCGTGAAGGAGCGCATGTCGAAACCCGTGGTGGGCTTCATCGCCGGCCGCACCGCCCCTCCGGGCAAGCGCATGGGCCATGCCGGGGCGGTCATCTCGGGCGGGAGCGGAACCGCCGACGCGAAGCTGGACGCGATGCGCGCCGCCGGCATCACGGTCTGTGACGATCCGCACCTCCTCGGAAGGACGATGAAGGATCTCCTCGACCGCCGCGTCGCGTGCGGGGCCGGCGCGGCCAAGCCGACCAGGCCGCGCCTCCGCTCGACGCCTGTTTCGTGAGATGTGCGCAGGCGCCTGCGCGATCTCGGGGTCAGGGAACAGTGACGACGAGCGCGGCTGTGCACCCTGCACGTCCTGCAGCGCCTCGGCCAGATGTTCTGACGCATTGTGGATCACCACAATGGCGGCGCGGGCCTTGATGGGGGAAAATTACAGGCGCGTCAGGGTGTATCCTACATTCGTTCCATTCATCCTGCCCTGTCGAGATGGAGAGCTGGGCCGGAGCTCGCCCTCGCCGAGGCGCCCTCGCCGGGCCAGCGGGGCGGTTACCCGGAGGAGCGCGTATGAGGCTGCGGTTCTTCCTCGCGGTCATGGCTGGCGCGTCCGCGGCCACCGCCGCGCCGCAGCGGCCCATCGTCATCAAGTTCAGCCACGTCGTGGCGGTGGATACGCCCAAGGGAAGGGCGGCGGAGTTCTTCCAGAGGCGCGCCCGGGAGCTCACGGGGGGCCGGGTCGAGGTGGAGGTGTACCCCGACAGCACGCTGTACAGGGACAAGGAAGAGATCGAAGCGCTGCAGCTCGGCGCGGTGCAGATGCTGGCGCCCTCCCTCTCCAAGTTCGGCCCGGTGGGCGTGAACGAGTTCGAGGTTTTCGACCTGCCCTTCATCTTCTCCGACTACGATGATCTCAGGAAGGTGACCGAGGGGCCGGTCGGAAAGAGCCTGCTCCAGAAGCTCGAGTCGAAGGGCCTCCGCGGGCTCGCATTCTGGGACAACGGGTTCAAGGCTTTCTCGGCCAGCAAGCCCCTGCGGAAGCTCGAGGACTATCGGGGGCTGAAGATCCGGATCCAGTGCTCGGCGGTGCTCGACGCCCAGATGCGCGCCCTGGGGGCGCTGCCGCAGGTGATGGCCTTCTCGGAGGTGTATCCGGCGCTGGAGGCGGGCGTCGTGGAAGCCGCCGAGAACCCCATCTCCAACATCTTCACGCAGCGGATGCACGAGGTGCAGAAGCACATCGCGCTCACCTGGCACGGCTATCTCGGTTACGCGATCGTCGTGAACAAGAGGTTCTGGGACGGCCTGCCGACGGATGTCCGCGGCGAGCTGGAGCAGGCCATGCGGGAAGCGACCGCGTACGCCAACAGGCTCGCGATGGAGAAGAACGACCAGGACCTCGCCAGGCTCAAGGCCGCTGGCACGACCGAGGTGTACGCGCTCACCAGGGAGGAGCGCCTCGCCCTGAAGAAGGCGCTGATCCCGGTCCACGGGCACATGCAGGGCCGCATCGGGAAGCAGCTCATCCAGTCCATCTACCAGGCGACGTCCTTCGATCCGGACGCGCTGTAGCGGGGATCCCCACTGAAAGGCAACGGCCACACCCGCACCGCAGCCGGAGTGCCAGCGCAGGTGCCGGGCTCGCAGGGTTCAAACGGGGCGAGGGCGCTGGCGCGATCCGAGGGTCTCCAGGAACCCCTCCGCCCCGAGACCCGCGCTCCGGTGATCGCGGCCAGCGAGATGGGCGACCGGGTACCTCCTCCCGTCGAGCCCGGCGACCGATCCGACGCGGCCCACAGCTGGCACTGGTATGCGCCCCGCGTGGCCATCGGACTCTTCGTGGTGGCGCTCCTGGGGTCGCTGTGGATCCTGCACCGGCAGGACCTGGAGGAGAACCGAAGCAGCCTCGTCCGGGACATCCTCTGGGTCGAGCAGAACGTCGCATTCAGCCTGGACCGCGACGTCGAGCAGATGCGGCAGCTCGCCCAGGACTCCCGGGTCGCGGATCTCGACGAGCGCCAGCTCGACCTGCGCGCCAGGCACATGCTGCCGAGCAGCCCCGGCCTGCTCCGGGTGGTCCTGCTCGACCGCGAGGGCGTGCTCAGGGCAAGCGCCCCGGCGGCGAGTCCGGCCCCGCCAGTGCGACCCTGGGTCGAGTCCGACAGCGACCCCGCGTACCGCCTCGCCCGCAGCACCGGAAAGCCCGCCTACGCGCCCCTGCACCTCTCGGACGGTGACCATCAGTTCAACGTCTTCGTCCCCTACTACCGCGAGGGCGCGTTCGCGGGCACCGTGGTCGGCGTGTACAGCCTCAGGTCCATCCTCGCCGGCCTCGTCCCCTGGTGGCTCGCCCAGAAGCACCGGGTCACCATCCGAGACAACAGCGGAAACGTCGTCGCAGCGAAGTCCCAGGTCGAGGCCGGCGGCCGGCCCGAGCTCGCCCAGCAGATCCCGCTCGATCCGCCCGGTCACGGGCTCCTGCTGCACCTGGAATCCTACGGCTCCGAGACGCGGCTCCTGCGAAACCTCCTGGCGGTCATGATCCTGAGCCTGGCAGGGGCAGTCTTCTTCAGCCTCTGGTCCTTGCGGCGCCACATCCAGCGGCGCCTGGCCACCGAGGACGCGTTGCGGGAGGAGCACGCCTTTCGCAAGGCCATGGAGGACTCGCTCGAGACAGGCATGCGGGCCGTGGACCTCGAGGGGCGGATCGTGTACGTGAACCCGGCCTTCTGCAAGATGCTGGGCTGCTCCGAGGGCGAGATCATCGGACACGCGCCGCCCCAGCCGTACTGGCCGCCCGAGGAGCAGGAGCATATCCAGGCGGCCCTGAGCGCCGAGCGGGCCGCGGGCGCGCCTCGGGCCGGCGTCGAGCTCGTGCTCATGCACCGGAACGGCCAGCGCATCGACATCCTGCTGTACGAGGCGCCGCTCATCGACGCCCGCGGCCGGCAGACCGGCTGGATGGCCTCGATCCTGGACATCACCGAGCGCAAGCAGGCCAGGGAGCGGGCCCGACACCACGAGGAGAAGCTGGCCGCCACGGCACGCCTCGTCACGATGGGCGAGATGGCCTCCGCCATCGCCCACGAGCTGAACCAGCCGCTGGCCGCCATCGCCAGCTACGTCACGGGGTGCTTGAACATCCTCGAGGCGGGCACGTCCTCGCCGGGCGAGATCAAGGGAGCGCTCCAGAAGACCGCGCAGCAGGCGCGGCGGGCCGGCCACATCATCCGGCGCGTCCACGAGTTCGTGCGCAAGAGCGAGCCCACGCGGAGCGCGGTGCGGATCAACGCCGCGGTCGAGGAGGCGGTGGGCTTCGCGGAAGCCCATGCGCACGAGCGCCGGGTGAAGATCCGCTCGCGGCTGTCGCGGGAGGACCCCGAGCTCCACGCCGACCCCCTGCTCCTCCAGCAGGTGCTCCTGAACCTCCTGCGCAACGGCATGGATGCTATGGCGGACACGCCCCCGGAGCGACGCGAGCTCCTCGTCACCACCGAGCGGTCGGGGTCGACGGTGACCGTGGGGGTGGTCGACCGTGGCTGCGGGCTGTCCCCCGAAGTGCAGGAACAGCTGTTCGAGCCGTTCTTCTCCACGAAGGCCGAGGGGATGGGCATGGGCCTCAACATCTGCCGCTCGATCATGGAGCTGCACCGCGGGCGGGTGTGGGCCGAGCCCAGCCCGGACGGGGGGACGGCGTTCTTCTTCTCGCTGCCCGTGGAGAGCCCATGACCCAGGCGACCGCGCACATCGTGGACGACGACGAGGCCATACGGGACGCCCTCTCCTGGCTCCTCCGCTCCCGCGACGTGTCCGTCAGGGCCTGGGAATCCGGCGAGGCGTTCCTGGCGGGGTTCTCGCAGTCGACGGGGGGCTGCATCGTGCTCGACGTCCGCATGGACGGGATGAGTGGCTTCGAGGTCCACGATCAGCTGCTCGGCCGCGGCTGCCGGGTGCCCGTGATCTTCCTCACCGGCCACGGGGACGTGCCGCAGGCGGTGGCGGCCCTCAAGAAGGGCGCCTTCGACTTCATCGAGAAGCCCTTCAACGACAACCAGCTGGTGGATCGGGTGATCGAGGCGATGCGCTCGCACGAGGCGAAGCGCCAGGAGCTCGAGGCCGAGGCCAGCGTCGCGGCCTGCCTGGCCCAGCTCACTCCCCGGGAGCGGCAGGTGATGGAGCGCGTCCTCGCCGGCGATTACAACAAGTCGATCGCGGACGCGCTCGGCATCGCCATCCGGACCGTCGAGGTGCACCGCGCGCGCATCTTCGAGAAGATGGGCATTCGGTCGGCGGTGGAGCTGGCCCGACTCCTCGGGCGGAGGAACTGACCCGGACCACCGCGCTGCACCTTCGATCGTTCGAGCGCTATGCGCCGTCGCCGGCCAAGCCCTAGTCTAGAGCACCCGCGCGGCGAGGAGATCCTGCACGTCGAGCAGGCCGAGCGGCCGGCCGGCCTCGTCCACCACCGGCACCTGGTCGATCCGCGCCTGTCGCAGCACGCGCGCGGCGTCGGCGACCAGCGCCTCCGGCCGCACCGTGCGCGGATTCCTCGACATGACCTTGCCGACCGGCACGGTGAACCGCACCTTCCCCTGCTCGACGAGGCGCCGCAGATCGCCATCGGTGAACACGCCCACCAGCTTGCCGTCCGCGTCCACGACGGTACAGGCGCCCGGCCGCCCTGGTGTCCGCGTCATGACCGCGACCGCTCCGGAGAGCGGCGCCGTCTCGCGCACGAGCGGGTTCGCTTCGCCAGAGCGCATGACCTCGCGCACCTTCATGAACCCGCGCCCGAGCTTCCCGCCGGGGTGGTAGAGCGCGTACTCCTCGCGGTCGAACGGCCGGTTCTTGAGCACGGTCATGGCCAGCGCATCGCCGAGGGCGAGGAGGGCGGCGGTGGAGGCCGTGGGGGCTAGCCCCATGGGGCAGGCCTCCTCGATGGCGCCGATGCGGATGACGAGGTCGGCGCCGCGCGCGAGCGGGTTTGCCTGATCGCGGGTGAGGGCCACCACCCGTGCGCCGATCTTCTTCAGCGCCGGTAGGAGCCGCAGGATCTCCTCCGTCTCGCCCGAGTTCGAGAGCGCCAGCACGAGGTCCTCGCGCGCGACGCGGCCGAGATCCCCGTGCGCCGCCTCGGCTGGATGGAGATAGTGGGAGGGGGTGCCGGTGGAGGCCAGCGTCGCGCTGATCTTCTGCGCCACGAAGCCGGGCTTGCCGATTCCGGTCACCACCACCCTGCCGCGGCAACCCAGGATCCACTCCACGGCGGTCGCGAAGCTCTCCTCGAGGACGAGGCAGCCCAGCGCCGCCGCCTCCGCCGCGACGACGGTCTTGCCATAGTCGATGAGCTCGCGCGCGAGGCGCTTGGCCCTGGTGGTCTGGCCGCGGGGGAGCTTCACGACGCGGGCGGTCTTCCGGCTCGCCATGCGCGCCCGATTTACCACACCACGGCGGGGCGCACAGCCCGCTACCGCCTTGCACGGCGTGTGCCGCCCTTGCGGTGGGTCGGTGTCCTCCGTTATACCCGCACCATCTGAACGGCACCGGAGGACACCATGCAGTTCTTCATCGATACCGCGGACGTGGGTGAGATCAAGAAGGCGCTCGCCATGGGCCTGTGCGACGGGGTCACGACGAATCCGTCGCTCGTCGCCAAGACCGGCCGCAAGTTCTCCGAGGTCCTGAAGGAGATCACCGCGATCGTCCCGGGCCCGGTCTCGGCCGAGGTCACCGCGGTGGACTACGAGGGGATGATGAAGGAGGGCCGCCAGTACGCGAAGGTGGCGGAGAACATCGTCGTCAAGGTGCCGCTCATCGTCGAGGGCCTGCACGCCGTGCGCGACCTCACCGTCGAGGGCATCCGCACCAACGTCACGCTCTGCTTCTCGGCGGTGCAGGCCCTCCTCGCCGCCAAGGCCGGCGCCACCTACGTCTCGCCGTTCGTGGGCCGCCTCGACGACATCTCCGAGGACGGAATGGCGCTCATCGCGCAGATCCTGGAGATCTTCCGCAACTACGACTTCGCCACCAAGGTGCTGGTGGCGAGCGTGCGGCACCCCATCCACGTCCTGCAGGCTGCCAGGCTCGGCGCCGATGTGGCGACCATCCCCTTCAACGTGATCGAGCAGCTGGCGAAGCACCCGCTGACGGAGTCCGGCCTGAAGAAGTTCCTGGCCGACTGGGAGAAGGTTCCCAAGTAGGGCGGGGTTCGGACCAAGGCGACGTGATCAGGGACAGACGATGGTGAGCTTGCCGAGCTTCACCAGCGCCGACGTCTCGCCGGCCCGGATCTCGGCGACGAGCGCGTCGTAGACGCGCTTCTTGTACAGGAACTCGCGGTGGCCCTTCGCCTGCACCTCGACGTTCCTGAGGTAAGGGAGGCCGAAGGTCTCGATGAGCGTGGAAGGATAGGGCGCGACTCGGTCCTCTCTCGAGTAGAGCGAGGTGAAGCGCACCCCGGGCGGCCAGGCGCCGCGCTGCAGGCGGCGGATGAACGGGCTCATCGGCGTCATCTGCCAGACCGAGCGGGCGAGGATCGCGAGCGGCAATGCGGCGTAGGCTGCGGCCGTGCCGTGGTGTGGGGTGCCCAGGGTCAGGAGCGCGCGGGTGCGCCGCCAGCCGCCCAGCTTCTTCACGTAGTACGCACCGATGAGGCCGCCCTTCGAGTGCCCGATGATGGTCAGCGGGCCCATGCCGGGGTTCCGGCCGTAGATGCGCTCCACCTTGGCGCGCACGTAGTCGGCGAGATCGTCGATACCGCGCGTGTTGAAGCTCCTGGTGATTCCGCCCAGGTTGAGGGAGAAGACGCAATACCCGTCCCGGCGGAGGCGGCGCTCCAGCACCTCGAACGTCCGGCGGGTGGCGAAGAAGCCGTAGAGCAAGAGCACCGGGCGTTGACAGCTCGCGAAGTCCGTCACGCGCGGTACCGCCGCGTCCGGGGAGAAGTCCACGTAGCCGGAGAGGTATTGGATCTGCCGGCCGAGCTTGCGCAAGAAGTCCCTCATCCGCGCCTCCGTCATGGCGGGCTCGCGCCCACGAACCGCTCCACCCAGTTCGTGAGGACGCGCTCCGAGATCGGCGTGGCGCGGATGGAGGCGAGGACGGCGCGCGCCCCTCCCGGCGTCTTGGCGTCGAGCAGGTCGCGCCGCAGCTCGTTGACGAGGCGGGAGCGCGCCGCGTCCATCTCGGGGTGGAACTGCACGCAGCGGATGGATTCGCCCACGCCGTAGGCCTGTACCGGTGCGGAGTCGTTCCGGGCGAGCAGCATCGCGCCTTGCGGGAGCCCCGGGACGTGGTCCTCGTGGGTCTCTTGCACCGGAAACGTCGTCGGTGCCCCGGCGAAGAGCGCGTCCTGCGCGCCTGCCTCGGTGAGCTGCACCTCCACGGTGCCCGCCTCCCGACCCCACGGGTTTCGCTCCACCCGCCCTCCCAGCGCACGCGCCAGGAGCTGGTGGCCGAAGCAGACGCCGAGCACGGGCCGGGTACGCGCCGCGTCGAGCATGTAGGTGGCGGCCTCGTCCATCCACGGCTCGGGGGTGGTGACGCTGTGGGACGAGCCCGTCATGAGGACGCCGTGGAAGGGCACCAGCGGCGGGATCTTCTCCTCGTACGGACGGATCACTCGCAGGCCGACGCGCGGCGCCAGGAGGCGCGCGAACCAGTCG
>MEMX01000144.1:8911-14723 GCA_001768075.1 Anaeromyxobacter sp. RBG_16_69_14
CGCCGAACCGCGCGCGCACCGCCGGGTCCGCCGAACCCGCCTGTAGGATGAGTACTCGCCTCATCTGGGGTCCACCCTCGCCTGCATACGGTGGCCGCTCTTATGCTCAGGACCGACCTTCGACCGCCTCGGCCGTTCCGTGCCGATCTGGCCGCTCCCTCGCAGCTCCCCCAAGACCTTGCAAGTGAGGTGCCCATGATACGCGCCGAGTCCCTCGATCTCGACAGGCTTCGTCTCGTCTTCGAGGAGCGAAAGGTCTCGAAGGTGAAGCTCGGCGGCTTCGACATCGACGGCGTCCTGCGCGGGAAGTACGTCTCGCTCGAGAAGTTCTTCAGCGCCGCGCAAGGCGGTCTCGGTTTCTGCGACGTCATCTTCGGGTGGGATCTCGCCGACCAGCTGTACGACAACGCGCAGGTGACCGGCTGGCACACCGGCTACCCCGACGCGCTCGCCACCATCGACCTCTCCACGTTCCGCATGATCCCGTGGGAACCGGGCACCGCGGCCTTCCTGCTCGACTTCTGCGACAGCGACGGCAAGCCGCTCGCCATCTCGCCTCGGCAGGTGTTGCAGCGCGTGCTCTCGCGCGCCGCGCGCCTGGGGTTCGAGCCCAGGCTCGCCGCCGAGTACGAGTTCTTCCTCTTCAAGGAGACGCCCGAGTCGGTGCGTGCGAAGGGCTTCAACGGGCTCACGCCCCTCTCGCCCGGCATGTTCGGCTACTCGTGGCTCCGCGCCGGTGAGTCGAAGGAGCTCGTCCACGAGATCCAGGACCAGCTGGCCGCCTTCGACCTCCAGGTGGAGGGCTTCCACACCGAGACCGGTCCGGGCGTGTTCGAGGGCGCCATCGCGGTCGACGCTGGGCTGCGCGCGGCCGACAAGGCGGCCCTCTTCAAGACGGCGGTCAAGGAGATCGCGCACCGCCACGGACTGATGCCCTGCTTCATGGCGAAGTGGAACGAGAAGCTCCCGGGCTGCTCAGGGCACGTGCACCTCTCGCTGTGGGACGGGCAGAGGAACGCTTTCTCGGACGGCGTTGGCGGCATGACGCTGCAGATGGAGCAGGCCATCGCAGGCCAGCTGGCGCTCATGCCCGAGCTCACCGCTGTTATAGGACCAACGGTGAATTCGTACAAGCGCATGGTGGAGGGCGCATGGGCGCCGACGACGGCCACCTGGGGTATCGAGAACCGCACCACCGCGCTGCGCGCGATCACGGGGAGCGCCAAGGTGACGCGCATCGAGCATCGCCAGGTGGCGGCCGACATGAACCCGTACCTCGCCATGGCGGTGGCGGTGGGGACCGCGCTGTGGGGGATCGAGCGCGGGCTCGTGCCGCCGCCGCCCGTGAAGGGCAACGCCTACCAGGCGAAGGGCGCGCCGCGGCTGCCTCACTCGCTCTCCGAGGCCACGGCGCGCCTGCGCGAGAGCGCGGCCGCGCGCGAGATCCTCGGCCCGGAGTTCGTGGAGCACTTCGCCCGTACGCGCGAGTGGGAGGTGCGCCAGTTCGAGCGCGCCGTGACCACCTGGGAGCTGGAGCGGTACTTCGAGATCATATAGCAGCACGCGCTCAGGATGCGCGCACGATTGAAGAGGAGCGGTCCGCCATGATCACCGAGATGTCGTTTCCCACCCGCATCGTCTTCGGAAAGGGTGCGCTTCGCGAGGTGCCGAACAACCTGGCGCGCCTGGGCGTGAAGCGGCCGCTCCTGGTGACGGACGGCGGCGTCGTCGCGACGGGGATCTTCGCGCGGCTCACGTCCGTCCTCGAGGGTGCGCACGTCCCGTTCGGCGCCTTCGACGGTGTCGATCCCAACCCGACCGGCGCCACCGTGGATCGCGGCCTGGCTGCCTACCGCGAGGCGGGCTGCGATGGCGTGGTGGCCATCGGTGGCGGCTCGCCCATCGACGCGGCCAAGGGCGTCCGGCTCCTCGCCACCCACCCGCTCCCCATCGCGCAGTACGACGACGCCAGGGACGGCTGGCGCCTCGTCACGAACCCGGTGCCGCCCATGATCGCCATCCCCACCACCGCCGGGACGGGCTCGGAGGTGGGGCGGAGCTTCGTCGTGACGCTCCAGGAGACCGGCCGCAAGACCGTCATCTTCGCGCCGCCGCTCATGCCGTCGGTGGCGGTATGCGACCCGGAGCTCACCTACGACCTGCCGCCGCGGCTCACCGGCGCCACCGGCATGGACGCCTTCACCCACAACCTCGAGGCGCTCTGCGCCAAGGGCTTCCACCCGCTCGCGGACGCGCTGGCGCGCAAGGGAATCGAGCTGTGCGGCAGGGCGCTCGTCCGCGCGGTGCGCGACGGTCACGACGAGGACGCCCGCGCGTCGATGATGATCGCCGCCATCACCGGCGCCGCGGCCTTCCAGAAGGGCCTGGGCGCGGCGCACGCGCTGGCGCACGCGCTCACGCCCATCGCCGGGGTGCACCACGGGCTCGCCAACGCGATCGTCCTGCCCTTCGTCATGGAGTTCAACCTCTCGGCGGCCGCGGAGCAGCTGGCGGAGGCGGCTGCCGCCCTGGGGGAGCCACACGGGGACGACCAGGACCGCCTGGCCCGGCGCGCGGTGGACCGCGTGCGCGCGATGGCCCGCGACGCGGGCCTCCCCGAGCGCCTGCGTGATGTGGGCGTGAAGCAAGACCAGCTTCCCGTGCTGGCCCAGAGGGCGTTCGAGGACGCGAGCCACCTCTCGAATCCGCGCCCGTGCCAGCCGACGGACCTGGCGGCGCTGCTGAGCGCGGCGTTCTAATCGCAAGGCGTGTGACCGGCGTGCCCCAACACCTCCCGAACGCCCCTGCTGGGGCCGCGTGGCCTCTGGCTACCGCGCGCCTCGCCCGCGCGGCAGCTCCTCCTCCTGGTAGTGGCGCAGCAGATACTCGAGGCGCCGCCCGTCGATCCGATCGAACCGTTCCTCGAGCACGCACAGCTCGCGCACGCGGTCGGCCCGGAAGTTCCGGAAGCCCTCGCGGAGCTCGCAGTAGCCTGCCAGCGACCAGGTGCGGCCCCAGAAGAAGAGGCCGAGGGGCCAGATCGTCCGCGCCGTCGCGGCGCCGTCCTTGTCGACGTAGGCGAAGCGGACCTTCCGCCGTTCCCGGGTGGCGGTGCGCAGCTCTGCCAGGCCGGCGGCCACCTCCCGCGGGACCCCGTAGGGCGGGGCGAACACCGCGGCGCCGAGCAGCCTCTCCCGGAGGTGCGGCGGCAGCACCGCCTCGACCTTGGTGAGTACGTCCGACGCGGCGCGGGCGAGCTCGGGGTCGGCCCAGCTCTGCACCACGCGCGCACCCAGCACCAGCGCCTCGATCTCCTCCTCGGTGAACATGAGCGGTGGCAAGTCGAAGCCCCGTGGTAGCGCGTACCCGACGCCGGCCTCTCCGAGGATGGGGACGCCGGAAAGGATCAGGTCCCGCACGTCGCGGTAGACGGTGCGCTCCGACACCTCCAGCTCCTCTGCCAGCGCGCGGGCGGTGTGCACCCCGCGCTGGCGGAGCCGCTGGATGATGATGCGGAAGAGTCGGTCGGCGCGCCGCACGACCACGACTCTAGCGCGCGATCGGCTCCCAGAGCCCGAGTGGAGCCCCCGCCGGATCGACGATCCAACTGAAGCGGCCCTCGTTCGGGACCTGGACGTCCTCGCGCACCACGGTGGCGCCGAGCTTCCGCGCCTGCTCGGTCGCGGCGGTGAGGTCCTTCACCTTCACGTAGCTGAGCCAGCCCGTGAACTTCTCGTGCTCCGGCAGGGCCGCGGTGAGGCCGCCCGGGAAGCCCTCCCCGGGACCTATCTCGGCGTAGTACTTGCCGGGCACGGGGAGCTCAGTGATCTTCCAGTCGAAGAGGCGCGCGTAGAACTCCCGTGCACGCTGGACATCGTTCGAGTGCAGTTCGGCGTAGATGAAGGGGCTTGCCATGGTTTCTTCCTCCAGTTTGCGGGCTCGCGTCGTGCGGGCGCCGTCGTCGGGGGAAGGTGTAGGTCACCCCTCCTGACAGCGTGCTGTCAGGAGAGGATGGAAGACCTCACCGGGGTGGAGCGCGTCGTCGTTCGCAAGCCCGGCCACGTCGCGGTCGTGGCATGCCGCGCGCCCCGTCCGACTCCCGGAGCGCGTCGATCCGGGAGACCGGCCTGGACCTGGTTTCCCCGAAGCGGCGCCGCATGTCCCTGTCGGAACGGCACGCAAGTTGTAGCGCACGAGCTCGGCGAGCTTGAGGTCTTGCTACAACCGACGCAATGACCTCCCGAAGCCGCCTCCGGCTCACCCTGGTCCTGGGGGCGCTGAGCGCCCTGGGGCCGCTCTCCATCGACATGTACCTGCCCGCCTTCCCCAGCGTCGCCCGCTCGCTGGGGACGAGCGTGGCGGCGGTGCAGCTCACCCTCGCCACCTATCTGGCGGGCTTCGCACTGGGTCAGCTGGTCTACGGTCCGCTGGCCGATCGGTTCGGACGGCGGCGACCACTGCTGGCCGGCCTTGCTCTCTACCTCGTCTCGGCGATCGGCTGCGCGGCCGCGGCGTCGCTCACAGCCCTGGCCGTGGCGCGGTTCATCCAGGGTCTGGGCGGCTGCGCCGGGCTCGTGATCTCACGCGCAGTGATTCGCGACCACTTTGACGTGCGCGAGTCCTCGCGCATGTACTCGTCGCTCATGCTCGTGATGGGGGCCGCGCCCATCCTGGCGCCGCTGGCGGGCGGACAGGTGCTGGTGCTGGCCGGATGGCGCACCGTCTTCGTCCTGCTCGCACTGGCGTCGGGCGCGCTCATCGCGGTCATCGCCCTGGGGCTGCCCGAGAGCTTGCCGCCCGGCGCGCGTCCCCGCTTCGGGTTCGCGGAGGCGCTGCGCTCCTTCGCGGCACCGCTCGCGCACGGCCGGTTCGTGCGGCTCTCGCTCGTGGGCGGCGCCATCCTGGCCGCCATGTTCGCCTACATCTCGGGTGCGCCCTTCGTCTTCATCGAGCTGCTCGGGGTCCGGCCGGAGCGCTTCGGCCTCATCTTCGGCACGAACGCCTTCGGCCTCATCGGCGTCTCACAGCTCAACCACGTCCTGGTTCGCCGGTTCGGCGTAGAGCGGGTGCTGCGGGCGAGCGTCGTCGTCGCCTTCCTCGCGTACGGAGCGCTGTACTTGGCGATCGCGCTCGGCGGCGGGCTGGCGGCGATACTGCCGCCGCTCTTCCTGGGCGTGTCAATGTTCGGGCTCGTCGTACCCAACGCCACCGCCGCGGCCATGGGGCACTTCGGCGCACAGGCGGGCAGCGCTTCCTCGGTGCTGGGGGTGCTGCAATCCACCTGCGGCGCGCTGGCCGCGACGGCGGTGAGCCTGCTCGCGGATGGGACGGCCCGGCCGCTGGCTCTGGTCACGCTCGCCAGCGCAAGCTGCGCCGTCGTGCTGGCGGCTGCGGGGCCAGTGAGGACACGCGCCCTGGCGAAAGGCGCCTCCTGATAGCGCATGCCACATGAACTGACGCTCGAGATGGGGGGCGCGGGGGGAGAGTTCTCCCCTCCGCTTGAGGCGCCGCAAGGCGCCGGACATCAGCTCACAGCGGCGGCGGTGCCGCTGGAGAATCACATCAACTGGTCGCCGCTGTGAGGAGGTTGCAAACCGCACGCAACCCCGTGAGCAGGCCGTCGGGCCGGCGCGCTCCTGGGTTTGTTCTCGGGCGGCCCGGGGGTAGACTTCCCCCCGCGAAAGGGGAGGAGCCGATGCTCGTCGTCATGAAGCCGCACGCCTCGGAGGCCGAGATCGAGGCGGTGGTGGAGAAGATCCGCGGCCTCGGCCTCACGCCGCACGCCATCCCGGGCGCGCAGCGGGTCGCCATC
>MEMX01000144.1:14906-17141 GCA_001768075.1 Anaeromyxobacter sp. RBG_16_69_14
CCGGCCCGTGCTCGGTCGAGTCGAAGGAGCAGGTGCTCGAGGCGGCGCACGCCGTGAAGCGCTCCGGCGCGACCTTCCTCCGAGGCGGCGCCTTCAAGCCGCGCACGAGCCCCTACGAGTTCCAGGGACTGGGCGAGCAGGCGCTGAAGTTCCTCGCCCTGGCGCGGGAGGCGACAGGCCTCAAGGTGGTCACCGAGGTCATGGACGCGGACGACCTCGCCATGATCGCCGAGTACGCCGACGTGCTGCAGGTGGGCGCGCGCAACATGCAGAACTTCTCCTTGCTCCGGAAGGTCGGCGCGCTGAAGAAGCCGATCCTGCTCAAGCGCGGGCCCTCCGCCACCATCAAGGAGTTCCTCATGGCGGCGGAGTACGTCCTCGCCGGCGGAAACTACCAGGTGGCGCTCTGCGAGCGCGGGATCCGCACCTTCGAGACCATGACGCGCAACACGCTCGATCTGAACGCGGTGCCGGTGCTGAAATCGCTCACGCACCTGCCGGTGGTGGTCGACCCGTCGCACGGGATCGGCCTGCGCAAGCACGTGCCGGCCATGGCGAGGGCCGGCATCGCGGCAGGAGCCGACGGCCTCATCGTCGAGGTGCACCCCTGCCCGGAGAAGGCGCTCTCCGATGGTCACCAGTCGCTCGCCATCCCCGAGTTCGCCGCGCTCATGGAACAGGTGAGGGTCATCGCGGGGGCGATCGGGCGGCCGATGTGAACACCGCCGCGCTGCAGGTGACGTCGCCGGTCACCCGGTCTTCCTCGCGGTCTCGAGGCGATCCGGGATGACGCCGAGCCGGGCGCCGATGCGCTCGAGCTTCTCGAGGACGCGCTCGATCTGCTCGTCGGTGTGTGTCGCCATGAAGGTCATTCGGATGATGCACTTGCCGGCCGGAACGGCCGGGGGCAGCACCACGTTGACGAAGATCCCCTCGTCGCCGAGCGCCTTCCACATGTGGAACGTGCGCTCCACGGTTCCGACGGTGATCGGCACGATCGGCGTCTGCGAGCCGCCGGTGTCGAAGCCCATCAGCCGGAGGGCGTGGAGCACGCGGTGAGTGGTCGCCCAGAGCTTCCGGCGCAGGGCCGGTTCCTGCTCGACCACGGCGAGCGCCTCGCGGACGGCGGCCACCACGGCCGGCGCTGGGCTCGTCGCGAAGATGAAGGGGCGGCTCGTGTAGCGGAGGTAGTGGATCACCCGCCGCTCGGCGACCGCAAAGCCCCCGAGACCTGGCAGCGACTTGCTCGCGGTCCCGACGAGGACGTCCACGCCATCCTCGACCCCGAAGTGCTCGGCCGTGCCGCGCCCGCTCTCACCCAGGACACCGAGCCCGTGAGCGTCGTCCAGCACCAGGCGCGCTCCGTGCTCGCGACAGAGCTGGACGATGCGCTGCAGGGGCGCGATGTCGCCGTCCATGGAGTAGACGCCGTCGATCGCGACGAGCTTCCCGGAATTGCCGCAGGTCGCCAGGACGCGCGCGAGGTCCTTCATGTCGTTGTGGCGGAACCGCTTCACCTCGGCCTCGGAGAGGCGCGCAGCGTCGAGGATGCTCGCGTGCGCTCGCCGATCGACGACGACGAAGTCCCCACGGTGCGCGAGCCCCGAGATGACGCCCAGGTTCGTCATGTAACCGGAGGTGTAGTAGATGGCCTCCTCGCGGTGGAAGAAGCGGGCCAGGCTCCGCTCCAGCTCCGCGTGGATGTCGAGCGTGCCGTTCAGGCACCGCGAGCCGGTCGTCCCGGCACCGTACGTCTCGAGCGCGTGCATCGCCGCGGCCTTCACGCGCGGGTGGCTGGCGAGCCCGAGGTAGTTGTTCGACCCGAGCATGATCATCCGCCGGCCGTCCAGCGTGACCTCGGCGTCGGGCCCTGATTCGATCTCCCGGTAGTACGCATGGAACCCTGCGTCCATCAGGTCCTGCACCGGGCCCACGTTCGCGCACTTCTCGAAGACGTCCATTCAGCCTTCCTCGCTCTGACCTGCCTGGGGTCGGTCCCCGGGCGTAGGACCCAAACGGTACGCCATGACGCCGGCGCTCGGCACCAGTCAGGGTGGCAGGCGAACGATCGATCGCTCGCCAAGCTGCCTGCTGAGGGAGCGAGCGAAAAAGCCAACAGCTGCTCCCTCTTGACGGAAAGAGGGCACGACAGGAGAGCGCCCGCGAGGGGACGAAGACGGCGCTACAGCCGCTCGGCGACACGGGCGAGCAACTCGAGATCGATCGGCTTGTACA
>MEMX01000144.1:17168-24414 GCA_001768075.1 Anaeromyxobacter sp. RBG_16_69_14
CGAGGAACCGCCGCGCGCCCTCCGTGGGGACGCCGCCCGTCAGGAACACGACGCGCCTGGCTACGGCAGGTGAGCGCGCCTCGAGCATCCGGTAGAGCCGCTCGCCTCCTCCACCGGGCATCATGAGATCGCAAAGGACGATGTCGAATTGCTCCGCCTGGAGGCGGGCCAGGCCATCATCGACGTCGCCCGCCAGCTCGACGTCGTATCGTGGCTCGAGCAGGCGCCGGTGCGAGGTGAGCACCGAGGGCTCGTCGTCGACGAGGAGCACCCGGAACTTGGGCGCCGTCTTGACCAGCCCGATCTTCCTCTCCGGAGTCGACGCTACGGCGACGCACTGCCTGGGCGCCTCGGCCGCCGAGAGCTCGACGATGGCGCGCGTCCCCACGCCGACCTTGCTCTCCAGGCGGAGGTCACCGCCCACTCCCGCGAGGAGGCCGCGCGACACCGCAAGTCCGAGCCCGGTCCCGCTGCCGAACGGCTTCGTCGTGAAGAACGGCTCGAACACGCGCCGCAGCACGTCGGGCTCCATCCCGCCACCATTGTCCTCGACGATGATCCGGACGCGATCACCGAGCCGCTCCCCGCGGATGGCGATGAGGCCACGCTGGCTCTCCGGGATCGCCTGTGCCGCGTTCACGACCAGGTTCGCGAGCACCTGGAGGAGCAGCGTCTCCTGCCCGCTCGCGTGGATCTCGTCCGGCACCTCGTTCGTGATCTGCGCGCGATCGCCGAAGCGGGCCCGGGTGATCCGGACCGCCTCCTCCGCCACCGGCCGCATGGCGATGCTCCCCGCCTTCTCCGCGTGCGCCGCGATCCGCCCCGCATCGAGGAGCTGCCGCACGATGGAGTTGATGCGCTGCATCGAGTTGATCGAGTCGCGCAGGGCCGAGCGCCCGTCATCGGTCAGGTCCTCACCCTCGGCCTCCGCGAGATAGTGGAGGTTCGCGTTCACGACGGCGGCCGGGTTGTTCACCTCGTGCGCCACGCCAGCGGCGAACTGTCCGAGCGCGGCGAGCTTCTCGGTGCGGTGCAGCGCCTCCTGTGCCTTCCAGAGATCGGTGGTGCGCTCCGCCACCTCTCGCTCGAGGTGCTGGCGCAGCAGGTGAAGCGCCTCCGCGTCGGTGACGAAGCGGGACGTGACGGAGTAGGCGACCGCGCCGATGGGGACGAGGAAACCCAGGTTGACGAGGTACGGCATGCGGTAGAGGCCAGCGAGGACGAAGTAGTCGTTGACACCCATGGCGAGGAGGAAGGAGAGCGCGACGCATTGCAGACCGGCGTTCGGCACGCCGCGGTGCCACGCCGCGAAGAACCGGCCCACGGGTACGAGCAGGGAGCCGAGGATGAGGGCGACGGCGGCCTCGCCGAACGGCTTGGTCACCGGATTGCGATAAGTGATGCCAAGAGCCGGGATCGCCACGGAAAACACGCCGCCTGGGTAGCTCAGGGGTGTCGCGCACGCCAGCGCGCCGGCGGCGACGAGGGCGGCCGTGAGCACCTTCTCCACGCGCGTCGGCTGAAGGCCCAGGTGGACGCGCGAGTACCGCAGCCAGGCGATGCTGTGCATGGCCGCGAGGAGCGCCTGGGCCCTCGAGGCCAGCACCACCGCGCGGTCCGAGAGCGCCTGGGTCGTCGGGACATTCAGGGCCGAGTACGCGGCCACCATCATCGCCGCGAAGGCGAAGTAGCGTTGATCTCGCCAGCCTGGCGCGTGTGAGACCCGCCTGCTCAGCGCCGCGACATAGAGTGCGACCGCGAACGAGAGGAGCGAGACTGACGACGCGATGTTCATCCGCTGAGGCGCCTCATCCGGGAAGCGATCGACGCTCGCCGCACAGGTCGACGCATACCCAAAGATAGGGCTGGACTGAGCGTCCTGCCCGAGCGCCCGGTTCAGCTCCCGCTCGAACCGCCGCCTCGATCCTCACGGCGAGTTCGACGTGGACGGGGGCAGGCTCGCCGCCCTGGAGATCCCGAGCGGCAAGGGACCGAGCGTGAGGGGAGCCGCGGCCAGCAGCCCCGCGACTCACGCCGCCATCGGAGGCGAACCTGAGGTCGCGCGAGGGTCGGCGCCGATGGAAGCGGCCTTGACTCAACGCGTCATCCGCGCCCGCCGCTTCAGGGACACCATGCGCTATCAGGGGCCGGCGGCTTCTCCGGGGTCGTTCCCGTTGAACCCTGTTTCCTTGAGCCGGCGCCGCCGCACGCTTTCTGCGAGGGTGTCGAGCGCGCGGACGCTGTCCTCCCAGCCGAGGCAGCCATCCGTGATGCTCTGCCCGTAGGTCAGCTCCTTCCCGGCGACGAGATCCTGGCGTCCGGCGACGAGGTGGCTCTCGACCATGACGCCGATGATGCGCTCGTCGGCGGCGCCCCCCACCTGGCTGGCGATGGCCTCGCACACCGGGATCTGGTTCTCCGGCTTCTTCCTGGCGTTCGCGTGGCTGGCGTCGATCATGAGCCGCTGCGCGAGGCCCGCCTTCGCGATCTCGTGGCACGCGGCGTCGACGCTCGCCGCGTCGTAGTTGGGTGTCTTTCCCCCGCGCAGGATGACGTGACAGTCCTCGTTGCCGTTCGTGGCGACGATGGCGGAGTGCCCGCCCTTCGTGACCGACAGGAAGAAGTGAGGCTGTTGCGCCGCCTTGATCGCGTCGACGGCGATGCGGACGTTGCCGTCGGTGCCGTTCTTGAAACCGACCGGGCAGGACAACCCCGACGCCAGCTCGCGGTGGACCTGGCTCTCCGTGGTGCGGGCGCCGATGGCCCCCCACGATACGAGGTCGGCGATGTACTGCGGCGTGATCATGTCGAGGTACTCGCAACCCGCTGGCATCCCCATCTCGTTGATCTCGAGGAGGAGCTCGCGCGCAAGCCTTAGCCCGCGGTTGATGTCGCAGCTCCCGTCGAGGGAGGGGTCGTTGATGAGCCCCTTCCAGCCGACCGTGGTGCGCGGCTTCTCGAAGTACACGCGCATCACGATCTCGAGCTCGCCGGCGAGCCGCTTGCGCTGCTCCAGGAGCCGCCCGGCGTATTCCCTGGCCGCGCGGACGTCGTGGATCGAGCACGGCCCGATGACGACGGCGAGCCGATCGTCCATGCCGTGCAGCACGCGATGGACCGCCTCGCGCGCTCCGTGGACCACGTCGGAGGCCTTCTCGGCGCAGGGGAACTCGCGGATGAGGTGGGCTGGCGGGGCGAGCTCGTGGATGGCCCTGATCCTCAGATCGTCGGTTCTGTAAGGCATGGACCCCGATGATATCGCAGCCGCTTCTCTTGCGGCCAAGGATCCGGTGAGGGTACGGTGAAAGCGCGCCCGTGCGCCAACCAGGGCAGCGCTGGGCGGCGGGCCCGTCCGGCACGGTCCGAGCCACCCATGCGCGCCTCGGGCGCGGGATGGGGCTCGGGACGACCGCGCCTCCCGGGGAGGCGCGGCTTGACGTGGACGCTCCCGGTGCCCTAACTTAGTCCAGTTAGCTAACTAGGTACGATTCGTGAAACAAGTCAACATCCACGAAGCCAAGACGCAACTCTCCCGGCTGATCGAGGAGGTCGAGGCCGGCGGAGAGGTCATCGTCGCCAGGGCAGGGAAGCCGGTGGCGAAGCTCTCGCCGATCCGCGGCAAGCGACGGCGCCGGAGGCTCGGCCTGCTCGACGGCAAGTTCAAGATCCCCGCTGATTTCGACGCCCCGCTGCCGGACGAGGTCCTGGCGGCCTTTCACGGACGCGTCAGGTGAGGGTGCTGCTCGACACGCACGTGCTCCTCTGGTCGGTAGCATCCAGCCGCAGGCTCTCGAAGGGAGCCCGAGCGCTCATCGAAGACCCCGGAAACGAGATCTTCTACAGTGCCGCGAGCCTGTGGGAGATCGCGATCAAGGCCGCGTTACGGAGCTCCGACTTCCAGGTCGACCTCGAGGCGCTTCACACTGCGCTCCCGGAGACCGGCCTCACAGAGCTTCCCATACGCGCGCTCCACGCGGTGGCGCTCTTGCGTCTGCCCGAGGTTCACCGCGATCCGTTCGACCGGATGCTCGTCGCTCAGGCGGTGACCGAGCCGCTCGTGCTGCTGACCAACGACCAGATTCTCGCGCGCTACCCGGCCGCAGTGCGCCTGGTTTGACTCGCGTCGTGCCCTTTCCTGAGGGCCTCACCGCTTCATCGCGCGCTTGAGCCCCTTCACGAACCGCTTCACTCGCTCCACACGCGCTGCCCGGCTGCCCTCCTCGGCGAGGCGCGAGACGATGGCGCTGCCGACCACCACGCCGTCGGCCACCTGCGCCAGCTCGTGCGCCTGGGCGGCCGTGGAGACGCCGAAGCCGACCACGACGGGCACCGGCGAGGCGGCTCGCACCGCGGTGAGCTGCTCCGGGAGGTCCTCGGGCAGCGCCTTGCGTGCGCCGGTGACCCCGGTGACCGACACGAAGTAGAGGAAGCCCGTCGCCACCTGCATGGCGGCCTGGCGGCGCGCGGCGGTGGAGGTCGGGGCCAAAAGGAAGACCGTCTTCACGCCGACGGCGTCGGCGAAGCTGCGCAGCTCGTCCGCTTCCTCGGGCGGCAAGTCCGGGATGATGACCGCGTTGACGCCCGCCCTCGCCGCGTCCTGGAAGAAGCGCTCGAGCCCGTAGCTGAGTACCGGATTCACGTAGCCCATGAGCGCGAGGCGCACGCTCGAGCGCGCCCGCACGTGGGCGGCGACCGCGAGAGCGTCCGCGATGGTGGTGCCGACGGCGAGCGCGCGCTCGGCCGCGCGCTGGATGGTCGGCCCGTCCGCGATCGGATCGGAAAACGGCATCCCGATCTCGATGAGGTCGGCGCCGGCCTGGGCGCAGGCAACCGCCGCCAGCTTCGAGGTGGCGAGGTCGGGATCGCCCGCCATGAGATACGCGATGAGCGCAGCCTCCTTCCGGTCGCGCGCTGCGGCGAACATCGACGCGAGGCGATCCTCGACGCTCGGCGCAGCCAGGGCCTCCGTCATCGCGACCTCCTGGGGGTGGATCTGGGGGCGGGACGCTTGCGCGCGGCGCTCGCCTTTCGGGACGGGCTTGATGATCCGGCGGCACGCTTCGGGCCGGCGGGGCGGACCTCGCGCCTGTGGTCGGAAGCACCGCTGGGCGGGGGTTTGCCCCTCTCTGTCGCCCGGTGCGGGGGAGCCCTCCGCGGCTTCCTCTTCGCGTCCTCGAGCGCGTCGAGTGCCTTGCGCGCCTGGTCCATGTCCTTGTCGCCGCGGCCGGACACGTTCACGAGGAGGAGGCCGCTGGGGCCCAGCTCCCTGGCGAGCTTGCGCGCGGCAGCGATGGCGTGCGCGCTCTCGAGGGCGGGGATGATGCCCTCGAGACGGGCGAGGTACTGGAAGGCCTCCAGCGCCTCGGCGTCCGTCGCCTGCATGAGGGTGAGCCGCCCCTCGTCCTTCAGGTAGGAGAGCTCGGGGCCGACGCCGGGGTAGTCGAGGCCGGCGCTGATCGAGTGCGCCTCTGCGATCTGCCCTTTGTCCGTCTGGAGCACGTAGCTCCTCGAGCCGTGCAGCACGCCGGGGCGGCCCTTCGCCAGCGCCGCGCCGTGCTTGCCGGTGGCGAGCCCGAGACCCGCCGCCTCCACTCCCACCAGCTTCACGCCTGGTTCCGAGATGAAGCCGCTGAAGACGCCCATCGCGTTCGAGCCGCCGCCGACGCAGGCGACGACCGCGTCGGGAAATCGACCAGCGACCTCCTGCACCTGCGCTCGCGCCTCGCTCCCGATCACCGCCTGGAAGTCGCGCACGAGGGCCGGGTAGGGGTGGGGGCCGGCCACCGAGCCGATGATGTAGTAGGTGTCGCGGACGTTCGTGACCCAGTCGCGGATGGCCTCGTTCATCGCGTCCTTGAGGGTGCGGGAGCCGGCCGAGACCGGGATCACGCGCGCGCCCAGGAGCTGCATGCGGAAGACGTTGAGCGCCTGCCGCTCCACGTCGAGCGCGCCCATGAAGACGTCGCAGGGGAGCCCGAACAGCGCGGCGGCGGTGGCGGTGGCGACGCCGTGCTGACCGGCACCCGTCTCGGCGATGATGCGCTTCTTGCCCATGCGCCGGGCGAGGAGCACCTGACCGAGCGTGTTGTTGATCTTGTGTGCGCCGGTGTGGCAGAGGTCCTCGCGCTTCAGCACGACGCGGCAACCGCCCACGTCGGCGCTCATGCGGCGCGCCTCGCCGAGCGGCGTCGGCCGGCCGGCGAAGCGGCGCAGGAGGTCTTCGAGCTCGCGCTGGAAGACCTCGTCGGCCCGTGCGGTGTGCCAGGCTGCCTCGAGCTCGTCGAGGGCGGGGATGAGCGTCTCGGGGACGAAGCGTCCGCCGTAGTCGCCGAAGCGGCCGCGGCCGTCGGGGAGGGTCGTCATCGAGGCCAAGGGATCTCCTTCTTCGCGTTCTCGATGAAGCGCCGGAGCTTGTCCGGGTCCTTCACGCCGGGCGCGGACTCGGCGCCGCTCGCCACGTCCACCGCCCAGGGGCGAACCGTCCGGATGGCGTCCGCGACGTTCTCCGGCGTCAGCCCGCCGGCGAGGATGACGGTCGCGCGCGCCGCGGCCTCGCGCGCCAGCGCCCAGTCGAAGGTGCCGCCGCTGCCGCCGAAGCCGGCGCAGGGCGCGTCCAGGACGAACGCCCTCACCCGATAGCGGTCCATGCCGGAGAGGCTCTCTGGCCCAGCCACGCGGAGCGCCTTGATGGCTGGAAAGGGGTACCCGTTGCAATCCTGGTATGGCTCGTCGCCGTGCAGCTGCACCGCGCCGATGCCCGAGCGCGCGGCGGTGGCGAGCACGTGGGTGGGCGGCTGGTTCACGAACAGCCCCACCGCGGCGACGAAGGGAGGCAGCTCGTCGATGATGGCCCGCGCGACGTCGGGATCGACGTAGCGCTTCGAGCCCGGCCAGAAGTTGAAGCCGAGCGCGTCGGCGCCGAGCCGGGCAGCGAGGAGCGCGTCCTCGAGGCGCGTGATGCCGCAGATCTTGACTCTCACAGCGGCGACCAGTCGATCTGATTCTCCAGCGTCACCGTCGCCGCTGTGAGTTGATGTCCGGCGCCTTGCGGCGCCTCAAGCGGAGGGGAGAACTCTCCCCCCGCGCCCCCCATCTCGAGCGTCAGTTCATGTGGCATGCGCTATCCGGTGTACGCGGCGACCAGTCGATGTGATTCTCCAGCGTCACCGTCGCCGCTGTGAGTTGATGTCCGGCGCCTTGCGGCGCCTCAAGCGGAGGGGAGAACTCTCCCCCCGCGCCCCCCATC
>MEMX01000145.1:0-1451 GCA_001768075.1 Anaeromyxobacter sp. RBG_16_69_14
CACACCTTCCAGCGCGAGGCAGCGGAGATACGCCGCCCGGGCGCCCGCGGTGTCGCCGAGCGCCTCCCGCAGCTCGCCGCGGCGGAGCTCGTAGGCCGAGGAGGCGGGGATCCGTCCGGCGAAGGATTCCAGGTAGCGGAGCGCGGCCCCGGCATCGGCATGCAGGCCATCGGCTGTCAGCGTCACCAGCTCACCGGCGAAGTGCGCGGACCGAAGGGCAAGCGCGCCGTCCTCCCCGAGCGCCGCCGCGGTCTCGGCAGCCGCCGACGCCCACAGCGCGCGGTCGCTCCAGAAGCGCGCCTGCTCGAGCAGCTTGAAGCGGGCGTAGAGGTCCGACGGATCGCGCGCCAGGGTCGCGCGCAGGATGCCGACGTCGCGCTCCTTCTTGTGTTTCGCCGCCGCGCGGGAGCGCGTGTACCCGAGGTGGACGAGGGGCGCCTCGAGGTCGGCGCGGTGGAGGCCGCTGCGCACCAGGAAGGCGGCGACGCCCTCGGAGGCGTCCTCGTGGATGGCGTGGCGAAAGCGGATGCTTCGGTCGTTCCGGAACATCCGGAGGAGGCGAGAGCTGCGCACGTGGCCGTGGGGCAGCTGGTTTACGACGCGCAGCGAGGCCGCCCCGCAGCGCGCGTCCTCGGCCGAACGCCGGATCTCCGCCGCCAGGGCGGGGCCGACGCGTTCGTCGGCGTCGAGGACGAGTACCCACTCGCCGCTCGCACGCTCGAGCCCGAAGTTTCGGGCCGCCGCGAAGTCGTCGTCCCACGGGCGGTGCAGCACCGTGGCGCCGGCAGCGGCCAGGAGCTCGGGAGTCGCGTCCGTGGACCCCGTGTCCACCGCCAGGAGCTCGTCCCATGAACCGCGAACGGCTTCCAGGAAGGCCGGCAGCATCGCCGCTTCGTCCCGCACGATCATGCACAGCGACACGCGAGGCGCCATTCCGGGTCACCTCTCCTTCAAGACCGAGCGCAGCTTGGCCACCCCCTCGCCGTGGAGCTGGCAGACGCGCGGCTCCGAGACGTCGAGGATCTTGGCGATCTCGCGATAGGTGAGGCCTTCCACGTAGTGCAGCGAGAGCACGAGCTGCAGCCGCTCCGGGAGACCTTCCACCGCAAGTGCTAGCGCCCACGCCGCCTCGTGGCGCTCGACCTGCTCGTCGCTCGGGACCACGGGGGCCTCGAGGGTGTCAGACAGGAGGGCGTGCGGCTGGGTGACGGCGACGACGGAAGCCAGCTCTTCCGAACCGAGGCCCGCCTCCGCCGAGAGCTCCTCCGCCGTCGGCTCGCGCTGGAGCTCCTGGCCGAGCCGGGTTCGCGCGCGCTCGACCTGGTCGGCCTGGTCGCGCAGCCGCCGCGGCAGGTGGTCCATGCGCCGCATCTCGTCGAGCATGGCCCCCCGGATGCGGTGCTCCGCGAACGTCTCGAAGCGCACGTCGCGCGCCGGGTCGAACCGGCGAG
>MEMX01000145.1:1459-7222 GCA_001768075.1 Anaeromyxobacter sp. RBG_16_69_14
ACGAGGCCGAGCGCGCCCGCCGACCAGAGGTCGTCGGCCGAGACCGCACCGGCCGTGCGAGCCGCCAGCCGGCGCGCGGCGCGGTCGATCAGCTCGGCGTGGCGCTCGATGAGCGCGGTGTCGCTCTCGGTTTCGGTGGCGTATTTGGCGTGAGCGCGGTGCATCATGACCTCATGCGCGAACGGTCTCGTGCTGCAGCCGTTGCCAGAGGAACTTCAGGCCTCCCTGCAGCGAGGGAGGGGACGGGCGGCCCAGCAGATCGCGGGAGATGTCCTGGAGGGCGCGGCTGTAGGGGGAGCGCGGGAAGAGCTCCACCACCGGCCGCTGTGCCATGAGCGCGCGCTGGACGTTCTCGTCGCGCGGGATGTGGCCGAGGAAGGTGAGGCGCGCCGTGAGGAAGCGGTCGGTGACGCTGGTGAGTTTCCCGAAGACCTCGCGCCCGTGCGCCCCGGTGGGCGCCGAGTTCACCAGGACCGCGAAGTGCTCGACCCCGGCCTGCTGCGAGAGCACCTTCACGGTCGCGTAGGCGTCGGTGAGGCTGGTCGGCTCCGGCGTGATGACGAGCAGCGCCTCCTGCGCCGCCCCGGCGAAGAAGAGCACGTTGTCGCCGATGCCCGCGCCGCAGTCGATGATGACGAGGTCGAAGCGATCCTCGATCGCATCGAGCGCGGTGACGAGCCGGAGCTTCTGGGCGTCGTCGAGGTGAGTCAGCTCCTGCACGCCGCTGGAGGCGGCGAGAATGCGGACGCCCTCGGGTCCCTCGGCCAGGATGTCGTCGAGCGAGGCGGACGCCTCGAGCAGGTGCCCGAGGTGGTAGTGCGGTGCGACCCCCAGCACGATGTCCGCGTTGGCGAGCCCGAGGTCGGCGTCGAGCACGAGCACGCGACGCCCGGCGCGCGCCGCCAGCACCGCCAGGTTGCAGGAGACGTGGGTCTTGCCCACGCCACCCTTGCCGCTCGTGACCGCGATCACGCGCAGCGGCTTCTGCCCGGCGTTGCGATCGCTCACCAGCTCGCGAAGGCTTTGAGCTTGATCCACTGTGTGTCACTCCTTCCAACAGCGGCGGGGGACGAGCCCTCGCCCTACGGTCGGCGGCGGGGGACGAGCCTCCGCCCTGCGGTCTTGGTGGTTCGTCCGATCAGGAGTCACGGCTACCCTCTCTTCGAGGCGGGCTGCTCGGGGAGCACCAGGTCGGTCAGCTCGGAGCCGGTGAGCGCGTGCAGGTCCTCCGGTACGCGCTGGCCGTCCGTGACGCAGCTGACGGGCCTGCCGATGCGGACCGCCACCGAGAGCACCGCCCCCGGGCCGGCCGCCTCGTCCAGCTTGGAGAAGAGGAGGCGATCGGGCTGGAGCGCGCGGTAACGCTCGCCGATGGCGGCCAGCTCGAGCGCGCCCGTGGCGGCCGAGACGACGAGGTGGAGCTGGACGCGCGGCAGGGCGCGCACGAGGTCGGCCTGGCGCACCACGTCCTCGGCCAGCGAACGGCCGGCCGTGTCCACCAGCACGAGATCCGCGTCCTTCACGCGCTCGTAGGCGCGCAGGAGCTCGGTTCGGTCGCGCGCCACCAGCACCGGCACGCCCATGATCTCGCCGTAGCGGGCCAGCTGGTCGCAGGCGCCGATGCGATAGGTGTCGATGGTGAGCAGCGCGACGCGCTTCTTCGCCTCCAGGAGGGCTCGAGCGGCGATCTTGGCGAGCGTGGTGGTCTTGCCCACGCCGGTCGGACCGATGAGCGCGATGACGTGGCGTCCGCCGTGCAGCCAGGGCGCGCGGCAGGGCACGAGCCGCTCGCCGACGAGGTCGCGCACCGTGCTGGTGAGGCTGCTGGGGAGGAGCGAGGCGGAGAGCTGCATGGCCTGCCGCACCAGCTCCTCGGCGAGCACCGGCTCGACGCCGCGCCCGATCAGGCCCGCGTGGACCTCGGCGGCGGCGGGAGGGATCTGTAGATCGCGCCCGCCGCGCGCCTCGCTCGTCACGGTCGCGAGCGCTCGCCGGGTTTCCTCGACGGAGCGGCGCAGGAGCTTCACCTCGGAGGCGAGCTGGTCGTCATCTGGACGGCCCCGTTCCAGAGGAGACCGAGCTCCCTGGGAGTAGGCTCGCGCGCCCCGTTCGCTCCCTGCCGGAGGGCGATCCTCTCCCTGACCCTCTCCCGAGGAGGAGCGCTGCGCTCGTGGTGCCGCCGGTTCCTCCATGGCGGATCCACTGGCGGCGGTCACCTCGATCTCCGCCCGGCGGAAGAGTCCGCCCTGCACGCTGCGCGTGGAGATGAGGATGGCGTCGGGGCCCAGGGCCGCCTTCACGGCGGCGAGGGCGGAGGTGGAATCTGCGGCGCGGAAGGTGTGGACGGTTGCGCTCATGGTGAACCTACCTCTGGGGACCTACCTCAAGCGGCGGCGCTCTCGAGCTGGGGGTGGGACGCCTGGACGACGCCGGCGGGCTCGACGGTGGTGCCGGGCACGAGCTCGCGCGCGGCGACTACCCATAGATCCGGCACGAAGCGCGCCCCGAAGTCGAAGAGCGGTCGTCGCAGATCGGGGGGAGCGAGCAGCACCACGGGCTGGCCGGCGGTGGCGAGACGCGTGGCGTGGCCCTCCAGGCTGGCGATGAGGCGGCGCGCCGTCTCCACGTCGGGCGCGAGCGCGGGCTCGCCGTCGGAGGCGCCCACGCTCTGGCGCAGCACGTCCTCGGTGGCACGCTCGAGCGTGAGCGCCTTCACCACTCCGTCCGGCCCCGCCACGCGGGCGGTGATCTGCCGCGCCAGCCGCCGGCGCGCCTGCTCCATGAGCCAGGACGTCTCTTTCGAGCGCGGCGCTGCGTCGGCCACCGCCTCGAGGATGGTGCGCATGTCGCGGATGGAGATGCCCTCGCGCAGGAGCCCGCGCAGCACGCGGACGAGCTCCCCCAGCGACACGGTGCCCGGGACCACATCCTCCACCAGCTTCGGCGCTTCCTTGCCGACGATCCCGAGCAACTCCTGTGCCTCCTGTCGCCCGACCAGCTCGTGCGCATTGCGGCGCAGCAGCTCGGCGAGGTGCGTGGTGAGGACGGACGAAGCGTCGACGAGGGTCAGGCCCGACGCCTCGGCGCGGGCGCGATCGGCCGGGAGGATCCACACCGCGGGCAGGCCGAAGGCCGGATCGTGACCACGGATGCCGTCGGCGGCAGGCGCGGCACCCGAAGGATCGAGCGCCATGAGCCGCTCGGGGTGCGCGACGCCCTTTCCGATCTCGAGGCCGCGCAGGAGCACGCGGTAGGAGTTGGCGTCGAGGCGCAGGTTGTCGCGAAGGTGGACCGAGGGCAGCACGATGCCGAGGTCGGTGGCGAGCTGCTTGCGGAGCGCCGTGACTCGGCTCGGCAGCTCGGCGCCCTTGGCCAGGTCGATGAGAGGAACGAGCGCGAAACCGACCTCGAGCTCGAGCGCCTCCACGGCGAGGAGGTCCTGCACCTTCTCCGGGGCCTTCTCCGAGGCCGGCTTCGCACGCGGCGCGGTGCTCATCCGCGCGGCCTGCGTGGCGCGGCGGGAGAGCAGCCACAGCGATCCGCCCACGCCCCAGAAGGCGAGGAGCGGCATCCCGGGGAGCAGGCCCAGCGCCGCCAGCACCACCGCCGCCGTGGAGAGCGCGCGGGGGCGGCCGAAGATCTGCGCGCCCATCTGCGTGCCGAGGTGGTCGCCGCCGGCGCGGGTCACCACGATGCCTGCGCTGGTGGAGACGAGCAGGGCAGGGATCTGCGAGACGAGGCCGTCGCCCACCGTGAGCAGCGTGTAGGTCTCGGCCGCTTGCGCCAGCGAGACGTGGTCGCGCACGAGGCCCGCCACGAGACCGCCCACGATGTTGATGCCGGTGATGGCGAGGCCGGCCACGGCGTCGCCGCGGACGAACTTGGAGGCGCCGTCCATGGCGCCGAAGAACTCCGCCTCCTTCTCCAGCACGCTGCGGCGGCTCTTCGCCTCCCGGTCGTCGATGATGCCGGCGGCGAGATCGGCGTCGATCGCCATCTGCTTGCCGGGCATGGCGTCGAGGGTGAAGCGCGCGGCGACCTCGGAGACGCGGCCGGCGCCCTTCGTGATGACGGTGAAGTTCACCACCAGCAGGATGAGGAAGACGACGAAGCCGACCACCAGGCTGCCGCCCACCGCGAACCGGCCGAAGGTCTCGATGAGGTGACCGGCTGCGCCCGCGCCCTCTCCACCGTGCAGCAGGATGAGGCGGGTGGTGGCCACGTTCAGCGAGAGCCGGAAGAGGGTGGTGATGAGCAGCAGCGCCGGGAAGACCGAGAAGTCGAGGGCGCGGGTGAGCCCGAGCGCGGTGAGCAGCATGAGGAGCGAGAGGCCCACCGAGAAGGCGAGCAGGACGTCCAGCGCCGGCGCCGGCACCGGGACGATCAGGATGACGACGACCGCGAGGACCGCGCCCGCGAGCACCGTCTCGGCGCGCGCCGTCGTGCTGGTGCTCACCTCAGCCATCGGCGGGCCCCGTGTCGACTGCGTGGCCTGATAGCGCATGCCACATGAGCTGACGCTCGAGATGGGGGGCGCGGGGGGAGAGTTCTCCCCTCCGCTTGAGGCGCCGCAAGGCGCCGGACATCAGCTCACAGCGGCGGCGGTGCCGCCGGAGAATCACATCAACTGGTCGCCGCTGTGAGATCACGCGCCCACCCCCTTGCCGCCGGGCGCACGCCCGGTGATGCGGTAGACGAAGGCGAGGACGGCGGCGACCGCCTTGTACGTGTTGGCCGGCACCTCGCGACCCACCTTGACCTTGCGGTAGAGGAGCCGCGCCAGCGGGATGTCCTCCACGATCGGGATGGCGTTCTCGCGCGCCAGGTCGCGCATGTACTCGGCGAGAGCGCCCTTGCCCTTGGCGATGACGCGCGGCGCGCGGCCCTCGTCGCGGCGGTAGCGCAGGGCGATGGCGATGTGGGTGGGGTTCACCAGCAGCGCGTCGGCACGCGGGATCTCGATGCGGGCTCGACCGCGCGAGATCTCCCGATGCTTCTGCTTGCGCTTCCCCTTGATCAAAGGATCGCCCTCTTGTTCCTTTGCTTCGCGCTTCGCGTCTGCCTTCGTGACGCGCATCTTCTTCATGAACCGCCAATGCACGAGTGCAAGGTCCGCGCCCGCGATCACCACCGCCACCAGCAACATGCGCCAGCCGGCGCGCAGCAGAATCTCGAAGGTTCGCGTGAGCTGGTCGGCGGGCGTGGCGCCGAGCAGGCCCGGAAGCGTCATGAAGTCGCCGGCCACGCTCGTCCACGCTGCCCAGCCGAGCGCCACCACCTTGACGACCGCCAGGGCGAGCTCGAGCAGGGTGTCCTTGCTGAAGAACTGGGTGACGCGGCCGGGGTTGAAGAGGCGCCCGAGGTCCGGAAGCCACCTGTCGGGCCAGAACGTACCCTTCGTCTGCGTGAGCGTCACGATGGCGCTGCCCGCCGCCGCGGCGACGCAGATGGCGGCGGCCGCGGCGGTCGGGAGCGCGGCCAGGCGCGGAAAGATGCGGAACGGCGTGCCCGCGAGCGCACTCATCGCCTCCTGCATGGCGTGCACGAAGCCGGTGCGCAGCGCCCCGCCGACGAGGATCAGCGCGGCCATGCCCGCGGCCAGGCTCACCACCAGCGGCGCGTCGCGGCCGAGCGGGACCTGGCCCTCCTCCCAGGCCTTCTGGATCTGCTTGCCACTCTGCTCTGTTCGGCCCTCCTCGTCCTCGGCCATGGCTCACCCGTTGCGCATGGCAGCGACGGCGGCGCGGGCGGCCATCTCGGCCG
>MEMX01000145.1:7256-9416 GCA_001768075.1 Anaeromyxobacter sp. RBG_16_69_14
TGCCACGATGGCGATGGAGAAGCCGATGGTGCCCAGGTTGAGCTGCTGCGCGGTGCGGCCGACGCCGGCCATGACGACGTGGCCGAGGAGGACCGCCGAGAGCATGGGGAAGGCGAGCCGCGCGCCCAGGGCGGCCGCTCCGGTGGCCTCCCAGATCACCTTCAGCATGAGCTCGCGCAGCGAGAGATCGGCGCCAGGCGGGAACGCGATGGCGGAGCGGGCCAGCCACACCACCGCCTCGCGGTGGATGCCGAGCGCGACCGCGCCCGCCTGAGCGGCGATGTAGACGAGCTCTCCCACGGAGTTCGATTCCGCGCCGCTGGTCGGGTCGATGAGCGAGCCAAAGCCGAGGCCCATGGACATGCTGGCGAGGTGGCCCGCCGCGAGCGCCGCCTGCAGGACGAAGCGCGCGGCCAGTCCGGCCAGGAGCCCGAGCGCGGTCTCCGCCGCTGCCGCGGCGGCGAGCGATCCCAGGTGCTCGGGCGGTGCCGCGGAGGGGGCGCCGGCGCCGGTCCATGCGGCCCAGGCGATCAGTACGGCGAAGGCGATTCGCGTCCGCGCCGGCACGACGCGGGCCGAGAGCACCGGCGCGGTGACGAAGAGCCCGGCCGTGCGGAACAGGAGGAGGCCGCAGGCCCAGGCGCTCGCGACCGGCAACTCCATCAACCGTGTCCCGACATGCGTGTGATGGCGCTGGCGAGGAAGCCGGCCAGCCGGTCGGCCATCCACGGACCCGCCAGCCAGCAGACCAGCACCGCAGTGGCGGCGCGCGGGAGGAAGCCGGCGGCGGGGTCGTTGATCTGCGTGGCCGCCTGCAGCACGCCCACCAGCAGGCCGACCACCAGTGCCGCTGCGAAGAGCGGGGCGCCCGTGGTGACGAGGAGCCCGAGCCCCTCGCGGAGGAGCGAAGAGGGGAGCTCTGGGGACATTAGTGCTCCGACCCAGGCATGGTGATGTGACGAGAGCGCCGAGACCGAAGCGAGGCGGGCGCCCGAGGAGGGAGCAGCGGAGGCGTAGCAGCGCTACGTCGAGCAGCGCACCGACGAGGCCGCTCGCCGCAGCGAGAGGATCGGCGCTCGCAGTAGGCAGCATGTCTGGGTGGGAGCACTAGAAGGACCTCGCCAGGCTGGCCACCACGAGGCGCCAGCCATCGGCCATGAGGAAGACGGCGATCTTGAGCGGCAACGCGATCATCGTGGGCGGCACCATCATCATGCCCATCGACATGAGCATCGCCGCCACCAGCACGTCGATGAGCAGGAGCGGGACGTAGAGGAACAGGCCCATGCGAAAGGCGGTGGTGAGCTCGGAGACCATGAAGGCCGGCATCACCACCGTCATGGGGATCTCGTCGCCGCGGACAGGGCGCGCGCGGCTCGAGATCTCGTAGAAGAGCTGCAGGTCCTGCTCGCGCGTCTGCTTCAGCATGAACTCGCGCATGGGGCCGCTCGCGCGCTCGAGGGCGGTCGCGGGCTCGATGCGATCGTCGAGGTAGGGCCCGAGCCCGTCGCTCCAGACGCGGTTCGCAGTCGGTGCCATCACGAAGGCGGAGAGGACGAGGGCGAGGCCGATCACGACCTGGTTGGGCGGGAGCTGCGGCGTGCCGAGAGCCTGGCGCAGGAACGAGAGGACGATCACGATGCGCGTGAACGAGGTGACCGAGACGAGGAGCGCGCTCGCGAACGAGAGGGCCGTGAAGAGGAGGAACAGCTTCACCGGAGCGGAGCCGCCCCCGCCCACGCTGAGCGAGATCCCCGGCTCGGCGACGGCGGCCGCCGAGCCCAGGATGCTGCTCAGGGCAAGGGCGCCGGTCATGCGAGATTCCGCGGCGGTGTAGATGCCCCCGCTGTACCGGCTCGGCCGGCAGCGAGCTTCCGGCGCAGATCCACGTCCTCCTGGCTCTCGGTCAGCAGGGTGTCGAAGAGGGGGGCGGAGGAGGTCCGCGGCCGGAGCCCAAGCCGCGATCGCAGCCGTGAGAGCAGGCCGAGGAGCTGCGAAACCCTGCCTGTCGGGAGGGGGGGACCGGAGTCGGAGGGGCCGAAGAGAGGGGCGCCAAAGGTAGATTCGGTCCGCGGTGCCTGGGTGCGGACCAGGCCGGCGGCGGGCCGGGTGGAGAGGAGCGTGACGCCGCCCTCGGAGCTGCCGAGGAGGAGTATCTCG
>MEMX01000145.1:9458-12134 GCA_001768075.1 Anaeromyxobacter sp. RBG_16_69_14
AGGGAGCGCCTCGGTCCGAGGCTCGCCGACTCGACGATCTCCACCAGACGAGGCACGCGGCCGCGGCGGCGCGCCGTCACCAGCGCGGCGGCGGCGAGACCTGCCAGGAGGAGCCCGGCGGCAATGGGGCCCGGAGAGAAGGTCGATGACGAGGGTAGGGGAGCCGGAATGGCGGTGAGGCTCGAGGTGCCCGTCGCGGGCGGGATGGTGATCTCGGTTGTGGTCGCGGTCGGGATCGCATCCGCGTTCTGCTTCGTGGTCGGGAGGTCGCTCTCTGGGGCCCCGCGTCGTAGGGCGGGGGCTTGTCCCCCGCCGGAGGTCGCCGTCGTGGTCGGGCTCGGGCTGGTGGCGGTCGGCTCCATGACCTACCTCAGCCGCGCGATCCGCTCTTGCGGGCTCACGATGTCGGTGATGCGCACGCCGAACTTGTCGTTCACCACCACCGCCTCGCCGCGCGCCACCAGGCGGTCGTTGATGAGGATGTCGAGCGCCTCTCCTGCGACCTTGTCGAGCTCGATGACGGAGCCGGGGCTGAGCCCCAGGAGATCTTGGATGGTCATGCGGCAGCGGCCGAGTTCGACCGAGACGTCGAGAGGCACGTCGAGCAGCATGTCGAGCCGGCGGGACTGGCCGTCGCCGGAGGGCGTCAAGGTATCGCTCATCTTTCACCTCGGGGCGCACTTCGAATCGGTGCGCCTGGGCGGGGCAACGCGCCGAGCGCGTGCTCGATCTTCATCGCCATGGCGCCGCCGGAGATGCTGGGGGAGCCGAGCATCTTCTCCCGACCCTGCACCGAGATGGGGAGCGGGGAGGCCTCGTCGTGATCGAGGAGCAGCACCTCGCCCGGCGTGAGCTCGAGCAGCCTGGACAGGGTGATCCGCGTGCGGCCGAGGAGGCCGCGGATGTCCACGCGCACCTGCTCGATCTCCCGCATCATCGCCGTCGCGGCGCGGTGGTCGGCGCCTTGCGAGAGCTGGCGCGGAGCGCTCAGGATCTGCTTGGCCGGTTCGACGACGGCGTACGGGATGACGAGCTGGAGGCGCCCCTCCATCCCCCCGGACAGCTCGAAGCCGGAGACGATGCCGACGTCGGAGGGCGGCGCGATGCTCGCCATCCGCGGATCGAGCTCGAAGCGCAGCGGCTCCGGCCGGAACGGCATCACCGGCTCCCACGCGGCGGCGATCGCGTCCGTGAAGACGGTGAGGAGGCGCTTCAGCACGCCCTGCTCGACTGCGGTCAGATCGTGGCGGCTCTCTGCCATCGCTTCCGGCTGGCGCGAGCGGCGATCGCCGAGCGCCGCGGCGAGGAGTTGATCGCCCACTCCCGGCTCGAGCACGGCCAGGCCGAAGCCGAACCCGCTTCCCAGCCCCAGCACGCACACCGAGGCGGGCGGCGCGAGGAGCGGTGAGAGATCCGCGAACTTGAGGAGCGTCGCCGCCGCGGGAGCGACGCGGATGGCCAGGCGGGTGCGGCCGGTGAGGCCGATGGCGAGCTGCTGCGCGATCTGCTCGTTGATCGCGTCCAGCGTCGGCATCTGGCCGCGGATGATGCGGTCCTGGCTGGTGAGGTCGTAGTTGGCGACAGGGCCGCGACGGCCGCCGGTCCCCTCGGTCGCGACCTTGCCGTCCTGGATGGCGCTCATCAGCGCCTTGACTTCCTCTGGGGAGAGCGTAGCCGGCATGACGTGCCTTACTGGACGATGAGCTCGGTGACGTACAGGCTGCGCACCGGAGTGCCCGGCGCGACCTCGACGATCTTCTGCGTGAGCTCGCTCTTCAGGCGAGTGATGGCGTCGCCGCCCCGGAGGTCCTCGGCGGTCCGATCCGAGAGGTAGACCAGGAAGGCGTCGCGAATCTGCGACATGCGCAGGGTCACCGCTTCCTTGGCCTTCTCGTCGGGGACCTCGATCTCGAACGACACGCGCGCGAACCGCTCGGCCTCGCCGTCGCGGAGGCGGACGACGAAGTCCGGGAGCCGCAGGGTCGGGCCGGGCAGCGCCTCCTTGCCCTCCTTGGCCTTGTCGCCCTTGGCGTGCCCTTCGGCCGCGGCGTGCTCTTCGGCCTTCTCTCCGCTGCCGTGCGCGGCGGCGCCGCCGGGCTTCAGGACGAGCACCGCCAGCACCGAGGCCAGGAGGACGCTGTTGACGGCGAGCAGGATGAGGACGAGCTTGCCTCCGCCCCCGCCGCTGGTGGGTTTCCCTGGTTTCGCCTCGGGCTTCGCTTCCGCTTCGGCCATGCGCGATCCTTCCTTCCTCGCATCCACCGAGCAAGCTGCGTGCCCTTCTCGCGGCGGCGTAAGGGCGCGAGATCAGGGCGCGAGGAGCGTCAGGGTGATGACGGGATGGACGCGTTGCGCCATGGCGGTGACGAGCGGGGCCGGGACTTGTGCGCGGCCGTTCGTCGCGAGGTCCTTGACGACGGCGAAGGGCGGGACTACCACGCCCAGGCCCCATGGAACCGCTGCCGACGACAGAAGTCGCCTCCGCCAGACCCGTGCCGTTCTTCCGCAGGCCGGCCGCCGCCATCGCGCAGCGCGTCCGCGAGACGCCGCCGCGCTACGTCCTCGGCGCGCTGGGTGGGATCGCGGCCTACCTGGGGGCCATGCGGCTCGGGGTGGGCGCCATCCGGATGGAGCAGCTCGTCTTCTGTGCGCCCTTCGCCCTCGTGTTCTGGAGCG
>MEMX01000145.1:12281-18358 GCA_001768075.1 Anaeromyxobacter sp. RBG_16_69_14
TCCGGGTGGCCGGGGAGGTGCTCACGCCGAACGAGTACTTCGCGCGGCATCACTGGGCGGCGGTCGACTTCGTCACCGGGTTCGCCTACATCATCTTCATCTACTGGCCCATCGGGCTCGCCGCCTATCTCGCGCTCTTCCGGCGCGACGAGGCCGGTCGCCGGCTGCTGGCGCGCTTCGGGTGGACCTTCCTCATCATGAACGTCGTCGGCTTCGCCACTTACTACGTCTACCCGGCAGCGCCGCCGTGGTACGCGGCCGACTACGGCTTCGGGCCGGCCGACATGTCGGCGCGCTCCTCGGCGGCGGGGGCCGCGCGGTGGGACGCACTCACGGGCATCCCGTACTTCGCGGGTTTCTACGGACGGAGTGCGGACGTGTTCGGCGCCATCCCGTCGCTGCACCCGACCTATCCGCTCCTCGCGTTCCTGTACGGCCGCGAGCTCTCGAAGCGCTGGCTCGACGCGGCCAGCTTCGGGCTCTTCGCCCTCGTGTCGTTCGCGGCCATCTACCTGAACCACCACTACATCCTCGACGTGTTGCTCGGCGTCCTCTACACGATGGTCGCGTGGGGCATCGACGTGGCGCTGGAGCGCAGGCGGCGCGGCGCGGAGGCGCCCCCCACTCTGTAGGGCGGAGGGCGAGATCCGCGAGCTACTCGCCGGACAGCTCGACCTCGAGGATCCCGTCTGCTGGCGGGTTCGCGCCCTCCGTCGCGGTCGCGCGGTAGACGTACGTCACGGGCGATCCCGTGAACGGCGTCACGAGCTTGCCGGCGACCCCGAGCCTCTCGATCGGCGCGTCGCGGTACAGGAGCCGGTCCGAACGGATCTGGATCGCCTCCTCCGCGCCCACGACGTTCACGCGGAAGGTCGGTGCCTTGTCGGGCCCGTCGCGCTTGAGGCGGAAGGACTGGTACTCGCGGCAGCGGCCCGCACCCCGGCAGGCCCAGAGGGGCGCGAAGCGGCCGTCTCGCCCGTCGCGGCCGAGCAGGAGCAGGCTGTTCTCCCCGCGCAGCGCGCGGAAGCGGATCCAGCGGTTGGCCAGGTCCCTCGGCGGGACCGTATTCCGGGTGTGGTCGAGATAGCCCGCGCCCGAATGGTCGCGCGGCGGCTCCCCCGGCAACGAAAGAGCCGCCGACACCGGTGTCCGGTAGAGCAGTACCTCGGTCTGGTATCGGCCCTCGCCGACGCTGACGATGGAGTCCTTTGGCGAGTACAGCTGGATCCGTTCGCCGAAGACGAGCCGCACGGTCCCACGCTCGAGCTGGACCTCTGCGCCGGAGGTGGCTCCCTCCACCCAGGCCGAGCACGTCCCGATGGTGAGGCGCTCCACCTGCCCGTCCGTCCACTTCACCGCGGCGAGTCCGAAGTGCGCCGACCCATTCCACGGGGGACCCTGGGGTGGGATGACGAGCGCGCGGCACAGGCCCCTCGTCGAGCCCAGGCCGAGGTTCGTGATCGACATCGAGATCTGGACATAGCTGCCGTCGTCGAGGTCGGCGATGAACGTGAACGACTCACCGTAGGTGGAGCGCTTGAGGAAGAGCGGGCGCAACCACGTCGTCGCGCTCGCGACGACCGGCGCACATAGCGCCGCCACGAGCACGGTGACGATCGAAAAGCTCCTCGCCTTCTTCACGTGCGCGACCCTACTGGCGCGCGCGAGCAGTGTCGAGCCCACGCGCGCGCGGCTCGCTTTGCTCGTTGATTGATCGAAATCATGCCCGGTCGGTCGGCGAGGAAGAGCCGACGCGCTCGACCACGACGTGGAGGGTCTCGAACGGGGTGCAGGCGATTCCAGCGCCGCGGCACCACTCGAGCAGCCGGCCGCGAGCGAAGAGGACGTCGGCGATCCCCGCCATGCAGCGATCGGCGTTGCCGTCGCCGACCGAGATTACCTGGCGGCCCTTCGCCTGTAGCTCCTTCACGACGGCGCCCTTGCAGGAGCCGCAGGTTCCGCAGGCGCCAGGCGCGTGTCGATAGGGGAAGGTGAGGGCGAGGCCGCCGGGGACGTAGTCGGCGTGGTTGGCGCGGACCTCCAGCCCGTCGGTGAGCGCGTGCGGCAGCTTCTCCAGCGCCGGATTGATGTAGATGTCGAGCCCGCCCGAGGCCAGGACGAAGGGAATGCCGCGACCGCGACAGATCGCGAGGAGCTGCTCGAAACCGGGGCGAAAGCGCACGTGTGCATGCGCGAAGTCGCGCACCTCCGCGGGCGTCGCGGCGACGGGCTCGAAGATCTCGCGCAAGAGCCCCTCGAAGGCGATCTCGCCGGCGTGGAAGGCGTCGTTCGCCTTCTTCCAGCGGTCGTATCCGATGTACTCGATGGAAAGGGCGTCCGCGGTGTCCTCCACCGTCGCCGTACCGTCGAAGTCGCACACCACCGCCCACGGCGTCCCGTTCTTCACGGGCTGCCTCTGCTCGGGACGGGAGGGGCTGCGACGCTGGGCGGCGACTGCGAGGGACGCGTCCGGAAGACGTAGTAGCGGTGCAGCGGGTAGTTCCAGGCCAAGCCCACCAGGATCGAGGCGGCGATGACGCCGGGTACCGCAGGGAGGAGCAACCCGTCGACGAGCCCGTACGAGAGGGCGAGGTTGAAGCCGAGCGAGGCGCTCGACACGGCGAGATAGCGGAGCCCTTCGTGTTGCACGGTCCCCTTCACGGCACGGTGGAAGGCCCAGTGCCGCTTCAGCGAGAAGTCCGTGACGGCGCCGGTCACCGCCCCCGCCGTCGCCGCAGCCAGGTAGTGCACGCCAGCGAGCACGAGCCCCGTGACCAGGAGGTACTCCAGCCCGGACGCGACGCTGGAGGAGAGGTTGGCGCGGACGAAGCGGCCGATCTCCGTTGCGAGCCCGCGCCTGGCGCGGCGGCTCATCGCTTCCGAAGCTCCTGCCGCGTGTACTGGGTGCGGATCCAGCCGGTCCAGTTCGCGAAGACCGCGACCATCCCGAGCGCGACCAGCACCGGGGTGTGGTAGACGAACTCCCCGGCCGGGGTCGGCCGCCACACCTCCCACATCGCAGACCCCAGGGTCGCCAGGGCGAGCCAGGTCGCCCGCTCATGGCGCTGCATCAGGCCCATCGCCGCGTCGACGCCGAACGACTCGCCCTTCGCGCGCGCGTAGCTCACCATCACCGCCCCGGCGCACGCGCTCGTGGCCAGGAAGAACCCCCACCAGAGGTTCCGGAAATACCAGGCATACCCAAAGAAGACCGCCATCTCGGCCCAGCGGTCGATGGCGGCATCGAGCACCTCGCCAGCGTCGGAGGCGACGCCGCGGGCGCGAGCCACCGCGCCGTCGAGCGCATCGCAGAACGCCCCGAAGACGAGCACCCAAGCGCCGAGCCCGAAGCTCCCCGCCGCGAGGAGCAGCGCAGCGCCGAACTGGAGGACGAGCGACGCCCAGCTGAAAACGTCCGGGTGGACGCCCAGCTGGATGGCCGTTCGCGTGAGCGGGCCGAAGACCCACAGCCCGTACTCCATCATGTACTTCGAGAGCAGGACGCTACCGCCTGCCTTCTCGACGCGCGCCGTGTGCGGGCGCCCGTGGAGCGCGCTCCTCAGGATGAAGCCGACGAACGCGGCCAGGAAGAGGCCGGTCAGGAGGAGAGGCCCCCAGCGCAGCGCGGGGGCGTCGAGGTAGTCGTGCAGCACGCCACCTACTTCTACCGTCCCTGGCATGCGCGGTAAAGAATCGTTATTCAGGGCTTGCTTTCGGGCTCGCTTCCGAGCTTGTTACCAGGTTGGGTTGCGGGGGCGCCCCGCTCGAGCCGCTTGATGAGCCCTTCTACCCCTTCTTTCGAGATGATTCGCGCAAAAGAGGAGCGGTAGTTCGCGACGGTGGAGACCCCGTCTATGACGATGTCCACGATGCGCCAGCCGCTCCGCTGCCGCTTCATGGCGTAGGCGATCTCGGTAGGCTCGCCCTTCACCACCACCCTGGTCGGGATTTGGAGTACGCCCCCGTCCGCCTCGACCTCGGGCAGGTACTCGATCTGCGTCGAACGGTAGGCGTCGAGCTCCGAGCCGCTCGCCCGGCGGAACCGGTTCTCGAAGGCGGCGACGAGGCGGCGGCGCTGGGCCGCGGAGATCTGGGACCAACGGTTCCCGAGCGCAGCCTGGACGATGGCCTGGGTGTCCACCGCCCGCGTCACGATGGCCTCGATGCGCCTGCGGGCGGCTGGAGTCACCTCGGCCCCGGATGGGGGAAGGGCGGCGCGGATCTCGGCGTCGCGAGCGCGCAGCGCCTCGGTGGCTCCGCTGCCGGCGGCGAGGCCCAGGATCAGGATCAGCGCTGCGTGCATTCGACCCTTTCTTGGGGCGCTCCCGGGTTACGCGGGGTAGGTGCCGCCCGTACAATCAGACGGTAGGCGGTCACGCCGCAGCCGGCCTTGGCCGCCCCAAGCTACTTGGCAAGCGCTGGGTTTTCAAGTAACTAGCGCACCGGGGGGCGCTCGCAAGAAAGCCAGGATGACGAAACGAAACGTGGTCATTCGCACGCCTATCCCGGGGCCGCGCTCCCAGGAGGTCGTCGCGAAGGAGCAGCGGCACCTTGCACCTGGGTTGCAAGGGTTTGCCCTTTGGGCCGGCGTCGCCATGGATCACGGCCAGGGCAGCACGCTCACGGACGTGGACGGGAACACCTACGTCGATCTCATCGGAGGCATCGGCGTCAACGCGCTCGGTCATTGCCACCCGAACTACGTGGCGGCGCTGACCGAGCAGGTCCAGAAGCTCACAGTGGGGAGCTTCACTTCCGCTCCGCGCGCCGAGCTGGTGAACGAGGTCTGCGAGCTCGCCCCGGCCGGGCTGGATCGGCTCCAGCTCTATTCCTCGGGCGCCGAGGCCGTCGAATCGGCGCTGCGGCTAGCGCGCTGCGCCACTGGACGCCAGGAGATCGTCGGCTTCTGGGGCGGATTCCACGGCAAGACGGCGGGCGCGATGGCGCTCATGGGGTCCCCGGCGCGCCACGGGCTCGGGCCGCTTCCGACGGGCACGACGCTCGTCCCCTACGCAGACTGCTATCGCTGCCCGTTCCAGCTCACCTATCCATCGTGTGCCCTGGCGTGCGCCGACTTCGCGCGCAGGGCAATGAAGGTGCAGCCGGCCGGCCCCTTGGCCGCCGTCATCGCCGAGCCGATGCAGGGCACCGCCGGGAACGTCATCCCTCCGAAGGAGTTCATCACCGCCATCGCGGACGCCGCGCACGACGTGGGAGCGGTCTTCATCGCCGACGAGATGATCACGGGCTTCGGGCGGACCGGAAAGCCCTGGGGAGTCGATCATTCAGGGGTGGCGCCCGACATCTGCACGATCGGGAAGGGGTTCGGGTCGGGGTTCCCCATCGCGGGCGTGCTCACCCGGACCGACATCGCCCAGGCCAAACCCTGGTCTAACCCGTCCGGGGCATCCTCGAGCTATGGTGGGAACGCCTTCGCCTCGGCGGCGGCGCTCGCCTCGGTCCGCACCGTTCGCGTCGAGCGGCTGTGGGACAACGCCGAACGAGTCGGCGCTGCCATGCTCGCCGAGCTGCGGCGGATGCAGGAGCGCTACGCCTTCATCGGCGATGTGCGCGGCGCGGGACTCCTCCTTGGAATGGATCTCGTGAAGGACCGGCAGACCAAGGAGCCGCTTCACGCGAGCGTGATGAAGCAGGTCTACGCGGACTGCGTGCGACGCGGGCTCCTCGCCATGACCTACACGCCGCACATCCGGCTGCAGCCCGCGCTCACGATCGACCTGGACACCGCGCTCGAGGGGCTCGCGATCCTCGACGACGTCTTCCGCAACCTGGAAGAGAGCGGCCGCTGGCGATGAACCGCCGCGTTCCCTCCGGACTCCAATAGAAAGGCAGCCATGACGAGATCGACGACGGGGAGGCGCCTGCGCGGCGCGCTGATCGGCTACGGGTTCATCGGGGCACAGGGCCATGTGCCCGCGTATCTCAAGAGGAGCGACGTGGAGCTGGTGGCCGTGGCGGATGGGTGTGCCGCCCGCCGCGCGCTCGTGCCTGCGCTCTTGCCCCAGGCCGCCGTCTACGACTCGGCCGAGGCGCTCCTCGCCGCCGAGCGGGACAGG
>MEMX01000145.1:18413-22812 GCA_001768075.1 Anaeromyxobacter sp. RBG_16_69_14
CGCCCACCGGGCGTTCGACCTCGGGCTGCACGTGCTCTGCGAGAAGCCACTCGCCACGCGGCTCGCCGACGCGGCCGCGCTCCTCGAGCACGCGGTGCGCGCGAGGCGGGTGGTGTTCCCCTGCCACAACTACAAGCACGCCCCGGTGGTCACCGCCATCCGCGGCATCATCGCCTCCGGCCGCATCGGCAAGGTCCGCTCGGTGACGCTCGGGACCTTCCGGAACACGCACGCGAAGGGCGTCACGGAGTGGAACACCCACTGGCGCCGGAAGGTCCGCTACTCGGGCGGAGGAATCGCCATGGACCACGGCAGCCACACGTTCTATCTCACGTTCGAGTGGATGGGCGGCTGGCCGACGGCGGTCACCGCCAAGATGGCGAACCAGGAGCCGGAGAAGTGGGACACGGAGGACAACTTCTCCGCCGTGCTCACCTTCCCGAGCGGGCTCGCCGACGTCCACCTCACCTGGACGGCAGGCGTGCGCAAGGTCATCTACACGGTGCAAGGCGAGCGCGGAGCCATCACCGTCGATGACGACGAGCTCCAGCTCGCCACCATGCGTGCGACCGGCGGGGCGGACGTCGCCCAGGGCGCTGTCACGTGGGACGTCGAGCGGCGCACGATCGAGTCCGATTGGATGGACGCGAGCCACACTCGCTGGTTCAACGCCATGTTCGACAAGTTCCTCCAGGCCATCGAGACTGGTGATTTCGCGGGCGAGGAGGCCCAGGACGCGTATCGCTGCCTCGAGATCATCACCACCGCCTACCGCTCGGCGGGAGAGGGTTGCCGCGAGCTGCCCCTGGGGGCTCCGCCCGGGGCGGACGGTCGAATAGCGTGAACGATCGAAGCGCCAGGAAGGAGCGCCCGGAAGGAGGGCTGCCTCTCGAGCCGCCGCCTCCGGACACCCACGCCACCGGCCAGCCCGGACCGTTCTGCCGGACCTGCGTGCCCTGGCTCGTGCGGAAGCGGCGCCTCGTCCTCGCCGTCGCGCTGCTCGCCTGGATGGTCGGCACCTTCTTCTCCGCCAGGCTCTACTCGAACCTCCGCTCGGGATTCGAGGAGCTGCTCCCCGACAGCGCGCCGAGCGTCGCCGCCGCGCGCACCATCGCGCCCAGGCTCCACAATGTCACGCACCTGTCGGTGGTCCTGGAGGGAAAGGACGGCGACGCCCTCGGCCGGTTCGCGGACGACCTGGCGGCGCGGCTCAGGAAGCTGCCGGACGACCTCGTCGAGTCGGTCGAGTACCGGATCGACGCGCAGGAGGCGTTCCTGCGCCGCTTCGGGGGTCTCTACCTGTCGGTGAAGGACCTCGACAGCATCCAGCAGCGCCTCGACGCGCGCATCGCCTGGGAGAAGAGGAAGGCCAACCCGCTCACCCACCTCCTCGACGATGGCCCCGGGGACGAGGGCGCAGCGGAGGACGACGTCGGTCCCCCGCCGCCGCTCGACTTCACGGACATCGAGCAGAAGTACGGCGCGGTGAACGGGGCGCTCTCGCAGTTCCGCAAGGGCTACTTCCAGACCCCCGACGGTCACCTGCTGGTGCTCCTGGTGCGCCCGCCCGAGTCGGCGACCAGCCTCGGGGCGAACCAGCGGGTCCTCGACGCCGTGAAGAAGGAGGTCGAGGGCCTCCAGCTAACCCGGTACGACCCTTCCGCGCGCGTGGGCTACGACGGCGAGGTCGCGACGCTGGTCGAGGAGCAATCGGCGCTGGTGTCGGACCTCGTCTCGTCGACGGTGGTGGTGCTGGTGCTGGTGCTGCTCTCGCTCTGGATCTACTTCCGGCGCTGGACGGCCATCCTGGCCATCTTCGGCGCCCTCGCGGTCGGGTGCTCGCTCACCTTCGGCCTCGCTTGGTTCCTCATCGGCTACCTGAACGCCAACACCGCCTTCCTCGGCTCCATCGTGGTGGGCAACGGCATCAACGTCTCCATCATCGTGGTGGCGCGGTTCCTGGAGGAGCGGCGGCGGGGCCGCACCATCGAGGAGGCCGTGCAGACCGCGTGGTCGGGCACGCTCGCCGCCACCTTCGTGGCCTCCTTCAGCGCCGGTCTCGCCTACCTTTCGCTCGCGGTCACCGACTTCCGCGGCTTCAGCCAGTTCGGCGTCATCGGCGGGCTGGGCATGGCGCTCTGCTGGGCGACCGCCTACCTCCTCTTGCCGCCGCTCCTGGCGGTCCTCGACGCTCGCAGCAAGCGAGCGCTCGCGCTGGAGCGGCGCTCGTTCGTGGGCTCCGTCGTGAGCAGGCTCAACGCCCGGCACGGCAGGGCGGTGCGCTTCGCTTCCGTGGCGCTGTTCCTGGCCTCCGTGGTCGGCGTCCTCACCTACCGCGGCCCGCTCATCGAGTACGACTTCTCGAAGCTGCGCGCCGCGAAGAGCGCGAAGAGCGGCGCCCAGTTCTGGGGCAGCAAGGTGGACGAGGTCTTCCGCACCTACCTCACGCCCATCGTCATCCACGCGGAGTCGCCCACCGGGCTCAGCCGCGTGGTGGCCGAGCTCGATCGGAAGCGCGCGGCCCTCGGCCCGGCCGACCCGCTGCGCGAGGTGCGGACGCTCGAGAGCGTCGTGCCGGCGGACCAGGCCGACAGGCTCCCGCGCCTCGCGAAGCTGCGCGAGACGCTCACCGACGCGCGCATCGCGATGATGGACCCCGAGACGCGCAAGAAGGTGCTCGAGCTGCGGCCGCCCGCGGACCTGCGCCGGGTGACCCTGGACGACCTCCCGGAGACGTTCCGGCTGCCGCTCGTGGAGCGCGACGGCACCGCCGGGAACATCGCGCTCGCCTTTCCCAAGAAGATCGGCTGGACCACGCAGCGCGAGACGCAGGAGATGGCCGATCTCATCCGGAGCGCGATCGCTCGCTCGGGGGCGAGGGCACAGGCGGTGGGCCAGGGCCTCCTCATCATCGACCTCGTGGACGCCATCGCGCGCGACGGCCCCCTGGCCACCGTGCTGGCGTTCGCAGCCGTGGTGGCGCTGGTGGCGATCGCGCTGCGCCGCCTCCATCCCACCGCGCTGGTGGTGGGGAGCTTGCTCCTCGGAGTGGCCGGGCTGGTGGGGGCGGCCGCCTGGGCGCAGGTGCGCCTCAACTTCATCAACTTCGTGGTCCTGCCCATCACCTTCGGCATCGGCGTGGACTACGCCGTGAACATCGTGCAGCGCTGGCGGTTCGAGGGGCCCGGCTCGCTCGATCGGGTCCTGCGAGAGACGGGGGGCGCAGTGGCGCTGTGCTCGCTCACCACCATCATCGGTTACGGATCGCTGCTCGTCGCCGACAACCGCGCCCTGCGCGGATTCGGGCTCCTCGCCTCGGCGGGCGAGCTCGCCTGTATCACCGCTGCGCTGATCGCGCTGCCCGCCTGGCTCCTGCGCCGGAAGCGCCCGCAGGGCTCGGAGGCGGAGACCTAGCTCCTGACCCCGCCACGGCCAGCCGAGCTCACATCCCCCGTCCGGGAGGCGACAGGCAAGCGTTTTCTTGACGGGATGCCCCCCAGGCCAGTACCTAGCTGCCTGCAGCATCCCCGGACAAAAGGGGGACCGACGGGATCCTATGGCTGACATCTTCGAGAAGTGCGCTGCGTGGAAGGAGGTCCAGCTCGTCAAGCTGGCCGGCCACTACCCCTACTACCGCGTCATCGAGCAGAACGACGGCGGCACCGAGGTCGTGATCGGCGGCAAGCGGCTCATCATGGCGTGCTCGAACAACTACCTCGGGCTCGCCCAGGACCCACGCGTGCGCGAGGCGGCCGCCGAGGCGGCGCGCAGGTGGGGGGCCTCCACGTGCGGCTCGCGCGTGCTGAACGGCACCCTGACCCTCCACGACGAGCTCGATCGCCGCCTCGCCCGGTTCCTCGGGAAAGAGGCGGCGGTCAGTTTCTCGACCGGCTTCGGCACGAACCTGGGCACCATCTCGTCGCTCGTGCTCCGGCACGACACGATCTTCGCCGACCGGATGGTGCACGCCTCGCTCGTCGAGGGCATCCACGCCTGTTACGGCGAGGCGAAGCGCTTCCGCCACAACAACATGGAGGATCTCGAGCGGATCCTCGCCGCGGCGCCGCCCGAGATGGGGAAGCTCATCGTGGTGGACGGCGTGTACTCGATGGAGGGCGACCTCGCGAACCTCACCAGGATCGCCGAGCTGAAGAAGAAGTACGACGCTCGCCTCATGGTGGACGAAGCCCACGGTCTGGGCGTCCTCGGCGCGCGGGGGCGCGGCGCGAGCGAGCACCTCGGCGTGCAGGACGAGGTGGACCTGGTCATGGCCACCTTCTCGAAGTCGCTCGCCTCCATCGGTGGCGTCATCGCCGGCCGAGCCGACGTCATCAACTGGGTGAAGCACAAGGCGCGGGCGCTCCTCTTCTCGGCGTCGATGACGCCGCCCGCGGCGGCC
>MEMX01000145.1:22860-28263 GCA_001768075.1 Anaeromyxobacter sp. RBG_16_69_14
GAGCGGCTGTGGGACATCTCGGAGCGTGCCCATCGCGAGCTGCGGCTGATGGGCTTCGACACCACGCCGTCGGTCACGCCGGTGGTGCCCATCATCGTCGGCGACCAGTCTCTCAACTTCATCTTCTGGCGCAAGCTCACCGACGCCGGCCTCTTCGTCTCGCCGGTGACGAAGCCGGCCGTGGAAAGGGACCTCGTCCGCGCCGTCTTCATGGCGACGCACACCGACGAGCAGGTCGATCGCGCGCTCGAGATGTTCCAGCGCTGCGGGCGCGAGGTGGGCATCATCCCTTACGAGAAGCCGCACGTGCGTGTCGAGGTGAAGATGGCCCGGCCCGGCGCCACCGGATTCATCTCCTCGGCCGAGGAGGGCGCCACCGGTGCCGTGCGGGAGAGTGAGGGACGGCTGGAGGTCGCAGCAATCCTCCTGAACCGCAGCGAGCCCTTCCCGCAGCGCCTCTCGGACGCGGCCGAGCTCCTCACCTGGCGCGCCCTCAACGCAGGCCCGGAGGACGTGCGCAAGCTCGCGCAGCTTCCGGAGAGGCTCTGGACCCAGCGCCACCGCATCAAGAACAAGCTCGTGTCGCTCGGGATGACCTGGGTGAGCCGCCGCCAGACCCACCGCCACGCCGACGATCCGACTCACCACGATACGGGCCGCCACTAGGCCGAGGGGACTGTGAACATGACGAACGTCGTGCAGCCGGCCTCGCTCAGCTCCACCCCGACCATCAGGGGCAGGAACGTCGAGGTCTCGCGCGTCCTCGACGCCATGGAGAAGGACCGCTTCATCAAGTTTCAGTGGCGGATCTACCGCGACGACCTGCACTGGGTCCCACCGCTCCTCATGGAGCGCCACGAGTTCCTCGACCCCGCCAAGAACCCCTTCTACCTGCACGCGGACGTGGCGCTCTTCCTGGCGCGCCGCGGCAGCGAGATCGTGGGCCGCATCGCCGCCGTGGAGGACCGCAACTTCAACGCGTTCCACAAGACGAAGACCGCCTACTTCGGGCTGTTCGAGTCGGTGAACGACAAGGAGGTGGTGGCTTCGCTCGTCGCCGCGGCCAAGGACTGGGCGCGCTGGCGCGGACTCGACACCATCCTCGGCCCCATGAACCTCTCCACCAACTACGAGGTGGGGCTCTTGGTGGAGGGGTTCGACTCCGATCCCTACCTCCAGATGACGTACAACCCGCGCTACTACGGCGAGCTGCTCGAGTCGTGCGGGCTCAAGAAGGCGAAGGACCTGTTCGCCTGGGAGCGCTCGGCGGCGACGCCGCCCCCGGAGCGCTTCGCGCGCATCGCCGACAAGATCCGCAAGCACGAGGGCATCACCATCCGCAGCGTGAACCTCCGCCACTTCGACGCCGAGGTGGAGCGCATCAAGGAGGTCTACAACGCGGCCTGGGAGCAGAACTGGGGCTTCGTCCCGATGACGGACGAGGAGATGAACAAGCTGGCGAAGGATCTGAAGCAGTTCGTGGCCCCCGATCTGTGCCTGATGGCCGAGCACGAGGGCGAGCCCATCGCCTTCTCGCTCACCGTGCCGGACTACAACCAGCCGTTGAAAAAGCTGAACGGGCGGCTCACCACGTTCGGACTCCCCATCGGGCTCCTCAAGCTCCTCTGGAACGCGCGCAAGATCGACCGCGTCCGGCTCATGGCGCTGGGCGTGAAGACGGGCTGGCGGCGTCGAGGGATCGACGCGGTGCTGGTGGTGGAGACCATCCGACGGACCCGCGAGCTCGGCTACGCCGGCGGCGAGGTCTCCTGGACGCTCGAGGACAACGACCTCGTCAACCGCGCCATCGAGTCGTGCGGCTGCACGCGTACCAAGCTGTACCGCATGTACGAGGGGCCGACGGGATAGAGGTCTCGTTCCACCAACGTAGGCGGGGCTCGCCCCCGCCGTGATCCGCCCTGCCAACTCTCGTGGGGGGCTTGTCCCTCACCTGGGCGCTCGCGCACGATCCCCGGTTGCCCGGGCGAAAGGTTCACATGCGCGTCCTCGTCACCGGTGCCACGGGGTTCATCGGAACGGCGCTCGCGGCGCGCCTGGCAGCGCGTGGCGACCGGCTGCGGGCACTCGTGCGGCCGACCTCCCGCACCGAGGCGCTGGAGCGACTCGGCGCCGAGCTGACGCTGGGGGACGTAGCCGACCCAGCGGCGCTGGCTGCCGCCGTGGATGGGTGCCAGGTGGTGGTGCACGTCGCCGGAGCGGTGAAGGTGCTCCGGGCGAGCGAGTTCTACCAGGCGAATGGCGAAGGCACGCGCTGCGTCGCCGAGGCGTGCGCTGGCGCGGCCCACCCGCCGCGGCTCGTCTACGTCTCGTCGCTCGCCGCGGCGGGCCCGTCAAGGAACGGCCGGCCGCGCCGGGAGGACGACGCGCCTGCGCCGGTCAGCCACTACGGCGAGAGCAAGCTCGCCGGCGAGCGCGCCGTGCGAGCCGTGGCCGAGCGGGTCGAGGCGAGCATCGTCCGGCCGCCCATCGTCTATGGGCCGCGCGACAGGGAGCTCATGCCGCAGCTCCTGCGCATGGCCCGTCTCGGGTTCGTCTTGTGCGTGGGCTCAGTCGAGAAGCGTTACAGTCTGGTGCACGTGGCCGACCTCTGCGAAGGGATCCTGGCGGTGGCGGAGCACGGGCAGCGGGTCAGCCGCGAGGGCGCCGAGGGCATCTACTTCCTCGACGGCGGTCCCGACCACTCCTGGGAGGAGATCGCCCTGGCCGCCTGTACCGCCGCGGGGCGGCGGGCCCGGGTGGTGCGCGTACCTGAGCTCGCGAGCGTGGCGGTGGCCGCGGTTTCGTCACTCGCCGCGGCGGTGACCGGCAAGGCCAGGGTCCTCTCCCTCGACAAGCTGAAGGAGATCCGTGAATCCGCCTGGACCTGCACCTCCGAGCGCGCGCGACGCGAGCTCGGCTACGCCCCGCGCTTTCCGCTCAGGGAGGGCATGGCGGATGCGGTGACGTGGTTCCGCGCGCAGGGACTGGCTTAGCTTCGGGCGAAAGCCTGCTCTATCGCCACGAGGAGCGCGGGCCGTGCAGCCTCTCTACGCTGGGCGGCGGCGGGCCTGCGCCGAGGTCACCGCGTCCCGGTGAGCGGCGCGCTCTTCGCCGCCGCTGCTCGTCACCGTCGCTGTCAGAACGTACGACGATTGACGCACCATGGCGAGCCGCCTACACTTCAGGCATGAGCCTCGCTTCTCGGCCGCGCCCCCGGGTGGTGTGGACCTACGAGGACTACCGCACCCTGCCCGACGACCGCAATCGCTACGAAGTCATCGACGGAGAGTTGCTGATGACGCCGGCGCCTTCGACGACGCACCAGCGGGTCTCCAAGCGCCTTGAGAGGATGCTGCAGGAGCTCGAGGACACGGGCATCGCCGTTGTCTATCACGCCCCTATCGACGTGATCTTCTCGCCGACGAGCGTCGTTCAGCCCGACATCGTCGTCGTGATGACGGAGCGCCAAGGCATCATCACCGAGCGCGGGATCGAAGGACCGCCCCACATCGTCATCGAGATCCTGTCTCCGAGCAGCCGATCCGCCGACCTGCACAGCAAGCGCAAGCTGTACTCCTCGCAGGGGGTCAGCGAGTACTGGATCGCCGATCCAGAGACCCACACGGTAGAGGTGCTCGAGCTGACGCAGGATGGCTATCGCTCGCGGGTGCTCTGCCGACCTGGGGGCCGGATCGACTCGGGCATCGTGCGCGCCGAGCTGCCCGTGGACGAGGTGTTCCGCCCGTAGCCTCCCCGGCCACCGACCGTCCAGGTCGGGCGAGACACTCACCGGCAGACAAGGACCAGCCGCTCGGGGGTGGCGGGCTTGCGTCGGTGGTCACCGCGGGATCACTGGTACCAGCACCCGTACAACCTCGTATGCCAGGCTCGGGTCGGACGGCGGTGTTCCTCCAAAGGGTGGAGGCGCCACGTCAAAGCGGGCGTTCACTGCGTAGAGGAAGGGCCCGAAGTCAGCGGCCGTGGTCGGCACGCGGAATCGGTCGTCGGTGATCTCGCCAACTACCCGTCCCGAGGTCAGGTCGTCCTCAAGGTGGACCACCGCGATCTTGTTCTGGGTGTTCTGCACGACGAGTAGCTGGCGGCCCTGCAGCACGAGCCCGTCGCCGTTGAGCAGGTTCCCAGCACCGAGATCGATCCGCTCACTGACCCCCGTGTCGGCATCGACGCTGTAGAGCCCACCGTTGAAGGAGTTGACCACGAGCAGGGCGCGACCCCCCAGCGTGGACGCGATGCCGTTGAGGTTGAACTGGCCCGGCGTGTGGTCGTCGGCCGCGGGTCCGGTGAGCACCACCGTCTCGATGTCCCCCGGCGAGGGAAGGCTGCCCTGGTGGCCCAGTGGCAAGCGGTACAGCACGGGCTGGAACGAGTCGGTGAAGTACACAGCGTGGGGTGTGACGGTTACGTCGTTCACGAACGCCGTGCCGGCCGGCCCCAGCTGGTAGTCGGTGAGAGGTGCACCGTCGTGAACAACGCGGGCGTCTTCGAGTTCGCTCCCATCGAGGAGGTGACCGCGGAGCACTTCCACAGGCAGTTCGACCTCAACGTCCTCGGGCTGCTCCTTACCACGCAGGAGGCGCTGCGGTACCTAAGCCCGGAGGGAGGCAGCATCATCAACGTCAGCTCGGTCGTCGCCACCCTGGCTCCGCCGACCGCCTCCGTCTACGGCGCCACCAAGGCCGCCGTGGACACAGTCACCCGGTCGCTGGCCAAGGAACTGGGACCGCGGCGGATCCGGGTCAACTCGATCAACCCCGTCATGATCGAGACCGAGGGCTTCCACGCGGCCGGTCTGGCGGAGAGCGACTTCCGCAAGCAGGTCGAGGCACAAACGCCGCTCGGCCGGATCGGCCAGCCGGGCGACATCGGGCCGGTCGCCGTCTTCCTGGCCTCGAACGACTCCGGCTGGATCACCGGCGAGACGGTCCACGTGTCCGGCGGCCAGGCCTGAGCCCGACCTCCGAGGTCGCTCCGGCATCCGAGGCGGGTGCGCACGGCGGGCCCGCCTCGTCGACCCGAACGCTCTCCCCACTGTCACTGTCAGGCAAGGTCTTACTTAGGCACTTTCGGAAGGTGTTGCGTTTTCGCCCGCTGAGCTGGGTCGCCTTGTACACAGCGGTTCCCGGCCGGTGCTCGCGCGCCCGCAGCGTCCAGGTGTTGCGGACGCCGCCGAGGCCGTATCCTTGCGCTTGGGCTTCAGCCGATCGGGGGACTCCGGACCCGGTCGGCCTCGCCCCCGAGGACTGCCCGCGAGCTTCGCCGGACAGCAACACAGCGCGCCGCCCCCGGCCCGCGACCAACTGCTCCGTCGACGTTGGGCACTTTGAAGAGCGAGGCGGAGGCCTTCGGCACGGCCGCCGGCGCCTGGTGCGTGCGCAGGAGGCC
>MEMX01000146.1:0-530 GCA_001768075.1 Anaeromyxobacter sp. RBG_16_69_14
GGTGGGGGTCGCGCTCATCCTGCTCGGGAAGGGGCAGAGGGGACCGTCCGCGACGGCGGGGGACAAGCCCCCGCCCTACGAGATCGGCACCAGGACCACAACTCCGACCCCGATTCCGATCTCGAGCACGAGGACGACCACGACGCCGATCACGATGGAGGACGACTGGGTGCCCCCGAAGAACGCCGTCCCCTTCGGCCCATTCCTCGTCGCCGGCGCCCTCGAGTGGCTCTGGCTGGGCGGCTTCCTTGCCCAGGCGATTCCCTTGCTGCGCCTCTTCCGCTGAGTTCCACAGAGCCCCATGCGCGCCACGGTTCGCGCCTTCCTCCTCCTGAACGCCCTCGCCCTGGCCGCGCTGGCGGCAGTGGCGTTGCTCGCGCTCGGGCTCCCGCTCGCCGCTCGCCATGTCCTCGGTCCCGCGGCGCTCGGTGCGCTTGCCGCCGTGGTGGCGCTCCTCGTGCTCGCCCTGGCCGCAGCGCTCCTCTTCCGCGGCGTGGCCAGGCCGCTGGACAGGCTTCTCGCAGCGGCGG
>MEMX01000146.1:575-3954 GCA_001768075.1 Anaeromyxobacter sp. RBG_16_69_14
GAGCTGCCGATCATGGGCACGCCGGGCGAGCCAGGCGGCTTTGCGCTCACGCGAGCAGCGGTAGCCTTCGAGCGCCTGGCCATTGCCTTCGACGAGGAGCGCGGCCGGCTCGCGGCCAAGGTCAGCGAGCTCACGGACGCGAACCGCGCGCTGGCGGAGGCGCGCGAGACGTTGCTCCGCACGGAGAAGCTCGCCACGGTAGGCCGCCTCGCTGCGGGCCTCGCCCACGAGGTTGGCAACCCGCTCGGTGCCGTCGAGGGGTACGTCGAACTCGCGAGGGCGCGGCTCCCACCCGATCCGCACCCGGATCTGGTGGACGCGCTGGCGCGCATCTCGACGGCGGCTCAGCGCATCGACAGGATCGTCCGCGATCTACTCGACTTCGCGCGCCCTTCGGTGCCGCTCCTCGCGCCCATAGACCTCGCGGCCGCTGTGGATGCCTCGATCCGGCTGGCGCGTGTGCAGGTGCGTTTCAAGCACGTCGAGGTCGAGATCGACATCGGCGACCACCTCCCGTGCGTCCTCGCCGACGAGCACCACTTGTCGCAGGTGCTCCTCAACCTCCTCTTGAACGCAGGCGATGCCATGGGCGGCGCAGGGCGCGTGCGGCTGATGGCGCACGGCACGCAGGACGGGCGTGTCGTCCTGGCCGTGGAGGACAGCGGGCCGGGCATAGCGGCCGTCGATCTGCCGCGGATCTTCGATCCGTTCTTTACCACCAAGGACCCCGGTGAGGGGACAGGGCTGGGCCTCGCCATCAGCCATCGCATCATGGAGTCGTTCGGCGGGGAGATCGCCGCTCACAACGGCGAGCGCGGGGGCGCCGTGTTCGAGCTCACGTTTCGAACGGGGGTGGTGGTCACAAGCGCACGCCCTCTCGCTCGATGTCCATGACGAGCGGCCGCTGCTGCCGCCGCCACTCCTCGTACCGGTCCACGTCGAAGACCGTCGGCGAGATGAGCAGACCAGACTCGGCGAACAGATCACCCGCCATGTCCAGGACGGCCTTGCGCTCTCGCCACCCGGCCGCACGTAGGAGGACGAAGACGTCGACGTCCGACTCCTCGTTCGCCTCGCCTCGCGCATAGGACCCGAACAGGCGGACCTCGAGCAGATCCGCGCCGAACCGGCTCTCCAGCCGGCTCTTCAGCTCTGCCGTCGTTCGTGCCACGAGGCCTTCTCGCATGAAGCTCAGAGTAGCACGCGGCCACTTGGACTCGTCGGGCCAACGCATTGTCGCTTCGCGGCCTCACGGCGCGGCGGGGGACAGTCCCCACCCTACAACGCGGTAGCCATCTCGCGAGCGCCCGCTCGCTCCCCTGGCGAACGGCCGGCACCCTCCGTGCTAAAGTCGCCCCGGCGGGGGACGAGCCCTGCCCTACCAGCAATTGGCGGGGAAGTAGCCCGCCCTGCCAAGCTTATCCGTGCCCTTCCGCAACGTCCTCATCGCCGACGACGAGGAGTCGATGCGGCACCTCCTGTCCGTGCTCCTCCGGGACCACGGGTACGCGGTGCGCGCCGTCGCGAATGGCGAGGAGGCGCTGAAGGAACTCTCTGCCCGCGACTACGACCTCGTCCTCTCGGACGTGCGGATGCCGCGCATGGACGGGATCGCGCTCCTGCGCGAGGTCCAGCGGCTTCACCCGGAGCTCACCGTCATCGTGATGAGCGCCTACGGTACGCACGACACCGCCATCGAGGCGATGAAGGCGGGCGCCTACGATTACGTCTCGAAGCCCTTCAAGCCGGACGAGGTGCTGCTCGTCCTCAAGAAGGCGGAGGAGCGCGAGCGCCTGGCCCGCGAGAACCGGCGGCTGCGCACCGAGCTCGCCGCCGAGTACCGCTTCGACAACCTGGTGGGCACCGCCGAGCCGATGGTCGAGGTGCTGAAGCAGATCCGCAAGGTCGCGCCCATCAAGACGACCGTGCTCCTCTCCGGCGAGTCGGGGACCGGCAAGGAGCTGGTGGCGCGCGCCCTCCACGAGCTCTCGCCGCGCGCGGCGCTGCCCTTCGTCGCGGTGAACTGCGGCGCCATCCCGGCCGAGCTGATGGAGTCCGAGCTCTTCGGGCACGTGAAGGGCGCTTTCACTGACGCCTCGCGCAACAAGAAGGGCCTCGCGCTCGAGGCTGACGGTGGCACGCTCTTTCTCGACGAGATCGGCGAGTTGCCGATAGGACTGCAAGTGAAGCTGCTCCGCTTCCTCCAGGAGGAGGAGGTCCGGCCGGTGGGCGACACGCGCTCGGAGCGCGTGGACGTGCGCGTGGTGGCAGCGACCGCGCGCGAACTCGGGGCGGCGGTGCGGGCGGGCCAGTTTCGCGAGGACCTCTACTATCGATTGAACGTGGTGGGCATCCGCCTGCCGGCGCTGCGGGAGCGCGCGGGCGACATCCCGGCGCTGGCGCGCCACTTCCTGGCGCGCTACGCGCGGCTCCGGCCGGGCGAGCCCATCGAAGGCATCTCGGGCGAGGCGCTCGCGGCGATGCAGGCCTACCGCTGGCCGGGGAACGTGCGCGAGCTGGAGCACGCCGTCGAGCGCGCCGCGGTGCTCTGCGAGGGGCCGACGATCCGTGAGGAGGACCTCCCCGAGCCCGTGCGCGGCGGTTCGTCCGCCGTGGGCCCGTCGGCCGTGCTCCCCGAGGGAACGCTCTCGATCAAGCGCGCCACCCGCGCGGTGGAGGAGCAGCTCATCCGCCGGGCGCTGGCGCAGACGAACGGGAACCGCACGCGCGCCGCCGAGCTGTTGGAGCTCTCGTACCGAGCCCTCCTGTACAAGATCAAGGAATACGGCATCGACCTGTGACTCACGCGTGACGGTGCCGGGGTGCATTCCATACACCTCGTGAAAGCAGAAGATAGGCATAGTTTGGCATCATGATGCTTGATCAAACCTCAAATTGCCTACACTGCCCGATAAGTGTAGGTGCCCGGATTCTTGATCCCTCCGAGGTCGATCGCGTAGCTTGGTCTGGCATAGGCGCTGCCCGTGTGGCGCGCTCCAGGAAGGCCAGAAGCCGCGCCGTGAACCGCATGGTGAACAACGTCCGCGCCCTCCGTGAGGCGCAGCTCCTCACGAAGGCGGAGCTGGCCCGCAAGGCTGGGATCTCGGCGCTGACGCTGGCGCGCATCGAGAGCGGCTGCCGGTGCAGGGTGGACACGAAGCGCAAGATCATCATCGCGCTGGGCATGGAGCCGACCGACAAGGACAGGGTGTTCGGCGCGGGCAAGGCCAGCGGCGACGGCGTTCGAAAGGGTAGGTGAGGATCGCATGGCGAAGAGCAAGCTCGCCGTCGGCCTGGACATCGGTTCCTCGAGCGTGAAGCTCGTCCAGCTCCGCGAGAAGAAGGGCGGCTACGCGCTGCAGGCGTTCGGAGTTGCCCG
>MEMX01000146.1:4035-10044 GCA_001768075.1 Anaeromyxobacter sp. RBG_16_69_14
GCAAAGAGTGAAGGCCAAGGAGGTCGCCATCGGGGTGCGCGGCCACTCGGTCATCATCAAGAAGATCTCGCTCCCGCGCATGTCGCAGGACGAGCTCGACGACTCGATCCAGTGGGAGGCGGAGCAGTACATCCCCTTCGACGTCAAGGACGTCAACATCGACACGCAGATCCTGACGCCGCAGGCCGACGCCGCCGGGCAGATGGACGTGCTCCTGGTCGCGGCCAAGAAGGACATGATCAACGACTACACCTCCGTCTGCGCCGAGGCCGGCCTGGCCGCCACGGTGGTGGACGTGGACGCCTTCGCCGTCCAGAACGCCTACGAGGCGAGCTACGAGCTGCCGGCGGGCGAGACGGTGGTCCTCATCAACGTCGGGGCCTCGGTCACCAACATCAACATCCTGGCCAGCGGCGCCACCACCTTCACGCGCGACGTGACGATGGGCGGGAACTCCTTCACCGAGGAGATCCAGAAGCAGCTCAACGTCTCCTACGACGAGGCCGAGGCGCTCAAGCTTGGCGGGCAGGGCGAGACCGACGCGGTCGTGCCGCAGGAGGTGGAGCGCGTGATCCAGGCAGTGGCCGAGCAGCTCGCCGGCGAGATCCAGCGCTCGCTCGACTTCTACGCAGCCACCGCCGCCGACCACCGCATCTCGCGCGTCTTCCTCTCGGGCGGCACGGCGCGCATCCCCGCCCTCTTCAAGGTCATCGAGCAGCGCGCAGCGGTCCCGGTCGAGATCCTGAACCCCTTCAAGGCGATCGAGATCGACAACCGGAAGTTCGACCCGATGCTCCTCACGAACGCGGCTGCCAGCGCCGCGGTGGCGGTCGGCCTGGCCCTGCGCCGCGCGGGGGACAAGTCATGATGATTCGCATCAACCTGCTGCCGGTCCGGGTCTCGAAGAAGAAGGAAGCTGGGAAGCAGCAGCTCATCTTCTTCGCGCTGGCGGTGGTCTTCGCGCTCATCTGCAACTTCTGGTGGAGCCATAGCCGCGCCGCCGAGGTCGCCGCGCGCGAGGAGAAGGTGAAGCGCACCCGCACCGAGATCGCGCAGCTCGAGAAGATCATCGGCGAGGTGAAGGACATCAAGGAACAGCAGGCCGCCGTGAAGGACAAGCTGGCTGTCCTGGAGAAGCTCAAATCGGGGCGGCAGGGTCCGGTACGCATGCTCGACGAGCTCTCGGGGCTCATCCCGAAGCGGCTCTGGCTGCGGAAGCTCGACGAGAAGGCGGGCGCGGTGACCCTGGATGGCTCCGCCGGCAGCATCGACGACGTCTCCGCCTTCCTGGCCGGCCTCAAGAAGTCGCCCTACTTCAGCAACCCCGAGCTGAAGAAGACGACCGCCAAGAGCGACAAGAAATTCAAGCTGGTCGAGTTCACGATGACCGCGACCGTCAACTACACCCCGGCCGTCCAGGTCGCCGCCGCCGCGGCGCCAGGCACGCTCGAGAGGCGATAGGCGCGCCATGGAAAAGCTCATCGAGCGGATCGCGAAGGCTCCCCTGGGTGCGAAGGTCGCTGTCGTGGTGGCGGCTGCGTTCGCCGTCACCGTGCTCAACTACTTCGCGCTCGGTGTGCCTAGCTTGGGACCCTCGATCGCGGACATGGAGAAGCGCATCGCGGTCGCCGAGCGCGCGCAGAGGAAGCTCGACCAGGACTACATCGAGAAGCAGGCCATCGCGAACAACCTGAACCAGTTCCGGCGCGAGAAGGAGCTGCTCGAGCAACGCCTGCAGGAAGCGCTATCGGAGCTGCCAGACGACAAGAAGCTGGACGAGATCCTGCAGCTCTTCCAGGACCGCTCCATGAAGGCCGGCCTCGACATCCTCACCATAGAGCCGCAGGCGCAGGTCTCCGAGGGCTTCTACGCCCGCATCCCCATCCCGATGTCGGTGCAGGGGAACTACCACGAGCTCGCGACCTTCCTCGACTCCGTCGGGCGTCTGCGCCGGATCGTGAACGTCAGCAACCTCTCCTTCGATCAGCCGAAAGACCAGAGCGGCAAGGTGATGCTGAACGCGAAGTTCCTCGCCACCACCTTCATGTTCGTGGACCCGAAGAACGCGAAGCCCGCGGCGAGGGCCGCGCAGCCATGACACGCCCGTACCTCCTCGCGACTGCCGTGTTGCTGGCTCTATTGGCCTGTGGCGAGAAGAAGATAGCGCCCGCGCGGGCGCCCAGCATGCCGCCTCCGGCCGCCCCAACAACGGCCAAGGTGGACGCCGCGCCCGAGCAGGTTGTTCACGAGTGGTCCTATACGTCCGTGGGCAAGCGCGATCCGTTCCGCAGCTTCCTCGCGGAGGAGGAGTCTGCCAGCCGCGGAGTCGCCAGCCGCTGCGCGACGCCGCTCGGGCGGTTCGAGGTGGATCAGCTGAGGCTGGTCGCCGTCGTGACCGGACTCGACGATCCGGTCGCCATGGTGGAGGCGCCGAACGGCGTTGGCTACAGCCTGCGCCGCGGCGCCTGTATCGGTCGCAACGGCGGGGTGATCGCAACCGTACGCAGCGGCGAGGTCGTGATCTCGGAATGGGCGATCCGGGCGGACGGCACCCGCGACAAGACCCAGACCGTCTTGCGGCTGCCCAAGGAAGCGTCGCTCAACCTCGAGGAGTAGTGCGATGACGAACTCTCTGAAGAGTCTCTTCGGCCTGGCCCTGTGCGCCTTGCTGGCGCCGGCGCGCTCGGCCGCGGAGGTGCCGCGCCCGGCCCCGGCGGCGAACGTGATCCGGGGCATCGGCGTATCCGATACCGCGGGCGGGGTCGAGCTGGAGATCCGCGGCACGCGGGCGCCGAGCTACACCGTCTTCAAGCTGCAGGATCCGCCGCGGCTGGTGGTGGACCTCGCCGGCGCCGATGTGTCGGCGGTGGCGGCGCCCGTGGCCGTGAAGAAGGCGGGTGTGCGCGAGGTGACGACCGCGCAGTACCAGGACGACAGGAGCTCGGTCGGGCGCGTGATCATCGCGCTCGACGCCGGGGCGCGATACGAGGTCGCGCCGCGCGGAGACGCGGTCGTGGTGAAGGTGGTGCAGGGGGAGGTGACCGCGGCGACGTCGGCTACGAGTCCGCTCCGAGGCGGGGGACCCCTACGCGCGGCGAGCGAGGCGGGAACCACGACCGCGGCCAAGCTCCCGAGCGACCCCAACGTCGTCTCGCGGCGGATGGACGAAGCCGAGGTGCGCCACGAGGCGACCACCATCACCGGGGCGCGGGCGAAGTCAGGCGGTGTCACGCTCGTCCTGAACGGCGAGGTGGCCCGCTTCGAGGTCATCGAGCTTGAGAATCCCCCGCGCCTGGCGCTCGATCTCTACGGCATCGCGAAGGCCCCGCGCGCGCCGGTCCTGCTCGCGGGTGCTTTCTCGCAGGTGCGCTTCGGCCGCGACCAGGGCAAGGTGCGTGTCGTCCTCGACGCCGCTGCCGAGCTGCCGAGGTGTGAGGTGAAGCGGGTGAAGGGCGGCCTGGCGGTGGTGCCGATGGCGGCGCCTGCGCTGGCGATCCGAACCCAGAGCCCAGCGATCGGCGGTGAGGGACGAGCCTCTGCCCCACGTGTCGAACGAGGTAGTCAACAGGCCGCCGCGAAGGGCAGCGCAGCATCGGGCGCCGCGCCTCGCGCGGTCGTCTCCGAGGCCCAGACGGCCGGCTTCACGGGCGAGGCGCCCTCCTACGCCCTCTCCGGCGCGCCGCAGAAGCGCGAGTACACCGGCCGCCGCATCACGCTCGACTTCCACGACATCGAGATCCGCAACCTGCTCAGGCTCATCGCCGACGTCTCGAAGAAGAACGTCATCGTCGCCGACGACGTCGGCGGGAAGGTGACCGTCTCGCTTCGCAACGTGCCCTGGGATCAGGCGCTCGACCTCGTCCTCAAGACGAAGGGGCTCGACAAGGAGGAGATGGGGAACGTCATCCGGATCGCGAAGGTCGAGGACATCGCGAAGGAGCAGATGGCCCGCGCCGAGGCCGCCAAGGCGCGGGCGCCGCTCGTCCCGATGAAGGTGCGCCTCATCCCGGTGAACTTCGCGCGCGCCGCCGACGTGGCGCCCCGCGTGAAGGACGTGCTCAGCGAGCGCGGCACGGTCACCACCGACGATCGCACCAACGTGCTCATCGTGAAGGACATCCAGGAGGCGCTCGCGCGCGCCGAGGGCCTGGTGCGAAACCTCGACACCGAGATCCCGCAGGTCCGGATCGAGAGCCGCATCATCGAGGCCTCGTCCAACTTCAACCGGGCGCTCGGCGTGCAGTGGGGCGGCAACGCCAACCTCTCTCCCGCCACAGGCAACCCGACCGGCCTCTTCTTCCCCAACATCGCCAACACCGCGGGCGCTTCGGGCGGTGGCCCGACCCAGGGAACCGCCGGGACGCCGAACTACGCGGTGAACCTGCCGGCCGCCATCGGCCAGGGCTCCGGCGGCGGACTCGGCTTCACCTTCGGCTCGGTCGGTGGCGCCTTCAACCTGAACCTCCGCCTCTCGGCGCTGGAGAACTCGGGCATCGTGAAGACCATCTCGGCCCCGAGCGTATCCACCATCGACAACAAGGAGGCGACCATCGGGCAGGGCATCTCGATCCCCTTCTCGCAGGTGTCCGCCTCCGGCGTGAACACCGTCTTCATCGAGGCGAAGCTCGAGCTGAAGGTCACGCCACACATATCCGCCGATGGGTCCGTGCTCATGAAGATCAAGGTCACCAACAACTCGCCCAACCCGCAGCTCACCGGCGCCAACGGCCAGCCCTCCATCTCGAAGCGCGAGGCCGAGACCGAGGCGCTCGTGAAGGACGGCGACACCACGGTCATCGGTGGCATCTACACCCGCCAGACAGCCTCCAACGTGGCCGAGGTGCCGTTCTTCGGGAAGATCCCGATCCTCGGGTACTTCTTCCGCACCAAGAGCGACTCGGACGCCCACACCGAGCTCCTGGTCTTCATCACGCCCCGCATCCTCAACCGCCAGGCGTCTGCCGCCGCCGCTAACGGCGGGTAGCCGGGAGCCCAGCCATGACACGCAAGACCTTCCTCGCCGCCCTCGCGCTCGCCCTCGCCATGGTCGGTACCGGATGCGCAAGATCCAACCAGGCTTCGGTCGAGATCGGCGCACTGTGCTATCCCACCGACGACTGCACGTTCAGCAGCACGTGCAGCGAGGTGCTCTTGACCGGCACCCTGTGGGTCGATCTCGCTGCGACGCCAGTGCTCGTGTTCCCCATCCAGATCAGTAACCAGCGCGCGGACAACGCCGACGTCGAGTCCGGCAGGGTGAACACGAACAACGCAGTCATCAACCGTTTCGAGATGACCTACCAGGTAAGTGGGAGCGCGATTCCGGCCGCGGTCTCCACCCAGACGATCATCGTGCCGGCCGCCGGCTCCACGGTGGCGGGAGTGACCCTCATCCCCGTGGGCGCCGCGAGCGATGCCCTGGCGGCGCTGCCGGCTGGGACGGTGGTGAGCGTGCAGCTCAAGGTGCACGGTTCCTACCAGGACGGGAGCGAGTTCGAGACGGGTGAGCATCCCATCCCGGTCACCCTGCAGAACGGCCTCTTCACCGGATACGCGTGCGCCGACCCCGAGCAGACGGTGAAGAGCGTTTGCCCGAACGCCGGGCAGACCGCCAACGTGGTGTGCGAGTGACGCCGGGCGCGTCCGCCGCGCCCGCGGGGATCGCCTTGACCGGCCGCGCTCGGGCGCGGTAAGAGCGACCCACCGGCCCACCGGCCGGGCCAACGGGCCGGAGGCGAGCCCAGACCATGAGCTTTCGCGAGCACCTCCAGGGCGTGTGCCAGAGCGTCGAGGGGGCGGTCGCCTGCTCGCTCATGGGCGTGGACGGCATCGAGGTGGATACGCACCTCGCCGGCGGCGCCGGAGTGGCCGACATCAAGTCCCTGCTCGTCGAGTACTCGAGCGTCTTCCGGAGCGCGCGCGAGGCAGCCGAGGTCCACGAGGCGGGCGGCATCTCCGAGGTCAGCATCAACACGGACAAGCTCGTCACCGTGGCCCGCCTGGTCTCGC
>MEMX01000147.1:0-3073 GCA_001768075.1 Anaeromyxobacter sp. RBG_16_69_14
GCCGAGATCTGCGGCGGATCATGGCGCAACAGCGTCTATTCGACCAATCCCACTCCTGCCCCCACCCCTACTCCTATCCCTCCTCCGGCGCCCGCAACGACCCTCCGCGATGGCGCGGCGAGGCACGGGATGCTCTTCGGTGCGGGCTGGGGACCACCACCATGGACGAACAGCGAGGCCATCGCCTCTGCGCAGTACAACGCGTTCCTGTTGCCTGGAACGGTGGGGCGGATCTGGCCGGCGCCAGGCAACTACGACTGGTCGTATCCCGACTTCGGCGTCCAGTATGCGGCAGCTCATCCCGGCTTCCGCTACAGCTCGGCTCAGCTGTTCTACGGCATCTTCGTCGGGCAGAACAGCACCGAGCTCGTCCCGGCGTGGCTGCGAGGCCGCGATTCCGTCAGCGGATACGGCGCGCCCACGGTCTCGCCCGATGAGCTGAGCCAGCACATGCACGACTTCCTGACGGCCTACGTCCAGCGATACGGGACCGGCTGCTATCGGACCGAGATCGCGAACGAGCTGGTGAGCAGCCCGGGCACTGACTGGTACTATCAGCAGTCCAGCATCGGAGCTGCGGGTGGCAAGACCGTCGCTCAGTACGTGGATCAGCTGGCCCGGTGGGCCAAGGCGGCGAATCCGAACGTCAAGCTCTACCTCAACGAGACCCGCAACGAAGACTCGCAGACCTCCATGGGGACCGCGAACGCTTTCGCAGACCTCGTCCGGACACTGCAGGCGATGGGCACGCCCCTCGACGGGCTCGGGTTCCAGTGCCACCAGCAACTCAACGGAGGGTACAACTACGCCTCGGTGCAGGGCGTCTTCGCGCACTTCGCCTCGCTCGGGTACGACCTCCACATCACCGAGATGGGAATCAACGCCACCGTCAACGCCAACGGCATCGTGAGCTCGAGCGATCAAGCGGCGCAGGCGGCCCAGTTCTCCTCGCTCGTGAAGGCCTTCGTCACCGGGGCCGGGGCCAAGGGGAAGTCGATCGCCACCTGGGGGACCACGGACACCAACGCGTTCGACGTGGGCGGGCTGCTCTGGGACGTCAATGCCCAGCCGAAGGCCGGTTTCCAGGCTGTCCTGGACACCCTCAACCAGTGACGAACCGGTGACGAACGCGGCACCGGCACCTCGCTCGAGGCGCCGGTGCCGCGCCGTCTCGGTGCGCCTCTCAGCCGAGCCCTGGCGCCCTGGAAGGGTCCCCCCTTCCCGACCAGCGCGCCCGGGTCAGGCGCGCCTCGCCCGGAGCAGCTCCCGAGAGAACCTCGCCAGGAAGATGCTGTTCGTGACGAGGTACCGTCGCCAGAGGCGGGCGGGCTCCCTCACGAGCCTGAAGAGCCACTCGAGACCGCGGCGTTGCATCCAGGCGGGCGCCATCGGCTTGTTCCCCGAGTGAAAGTCGAACGCGGCGCCCACGCAGACCTGCACGCCCTCGAGCAGCGGGCGGTGCGCGAAGGCGAACTCGTCCTGACGCGGGCAGCCTAGCCCGATGAAGATGATCCTGGCCCCGCTGCGGTTGACGCGCGCCACCATCGCCTGGTCCTCCTCCGGCGTCAGCGGCCTGAAAGGTGGAGACTCCGAGCCGACGATCCGCAGGGTCGGAAACCAGCGTGCGAGGTTCTCGCGTAGCCGTTCGACCACGTGAGGTTCGCTCCCGTACAGGTAGACGCCCGTTCCCTCCTCGGATGCCCGCCTGCACAGGCGCAGCATCAGCTCCGGCCCGTAGACACGATCCGACAGATGCGTGCGATGGAGGAGGTTCAGCGCCCAGCGCACCGGCTGCCCATCCGGAACGACCAGCTCGAAGCTGTTCAATTTCTGCTTCAGCACGGGATCTCGGGCTGCCGTGACGACCGCGTGCACCGGAGCGGCATTCACGATCGCCCTCGCCTCTTCCCGAGCCGCCGTCATGATCGCCGCGACCACCTCGTCGTAGGTGGTCGCGCTGATGCCGATGCCGAGGACCGGGTACTTTCGCGGCCAGATCTGCACGTCGTTCGCCATCTTCACGCTCCACCTTCCGCGGGAGACGTCACGACGCCCCTACAACGCTGCATGACCGAGCCGGGCCGCCCACCGGTTCTGCAGCGTGCGCGCCTTCTCCAGGGAGGGCGGGTGCAGCGAGAGCGTCCTCTTCACCATGGCGCGCGCCCCCTTGCGCAGGCTCTCGGACAGAGGCTGCGTACCGAGGTTGCCGACGAGCCGCCTGTGCGTGGCGTAGTGGTACTTGTACTGTTCGTCGCCCAGCAGGAACTCGAACTGTGAGTGACAGCGCGCCTGGCTCTCGGCCAGCATGTACTCGAGGAGCAGCCGCCCCGGCGAGAAGGAGAGCGCACCGCGATCGTAGGCCGGCACCCAGTAGGAGAAGCGGCGTTGCCACACCACGCCGAGGTGTGCCGCCACCAGCCTCTCGCCGGCGCTCAGGGACGAGATGACCAGCAGCCCCCGCCGCCACAGTTCCCGGAACATCTGGACGTTCTGCAAGATGGCGAGCTCATCGCGGAGGTTGCTGCGGACGTATTGGGACCTCTTCCATGCGACCGCCAGGTCGAAGACCGCCGGTCGTCGATCATCCCACTCGTACCGCAGGCGACCCAGCGCCTTCTCGAGGTTGCGCTGCCGCCGCTTGGAATCTCGAGCGAGGTTGCCGCGCCGCGAGACGACGTGCGCCTGGAACGCCGCCCAGTCGCGAAACCGCGACCAGTCGACGTAAGGAGCGACCGCGACGCTCGCCGAGTGCGGAGCCTCCTCGAGCGAGGGTCCCTGGATCTCCCGCACCTCGAGCGCCACCCGCGGCAACCAGCGGATGCTCCGCGCGCCGCCCGGGCCGCCAGCGCCCTCCAGGTGCTCGAAGTAGTCCAGGAAGTGGTACGAGCCGGGTCGCGGGCCGTCCGTGAGCATGGGCCCGTGCCCCTCCACGTCGACGAGCCGGAAGAGCTTGCCCTCTGCCGCGAAGAGCCCGACTTGACAGCGCCGCCCGGGAAACCACGTGGCGGCCAGCGCTTCGAGGTACGCGTCGCTCGAGTAGAAGTTCATGGGAACGGTCCCTCGACAGGATCAG
>MEMX01000147.1:3104-7483 GCA_001768075.1 Anaeromyxobacter sp. RBG_16_69_14
ATGTGGTAGCGACGCTTGTTGAGGACGATCCCGAGCACCCTCCCCCCGCCCCTCTCGAGGGCCTCCCTCGCCCTGAGCGCGATCGGCCAGCGCGTCCTCTCCGCCTCGACCACCAGCACGATCCCGTCGGACATCCTGGAGGTGCCCACCGCGCCTGGCTGGAAGACGGGCCCGGAATCGACCAGGACGACGTCGAACCGGCTCCGGAGCAGCGCGAACCCCTGCTCGACGGTCGCGAGGTCGAATGGCCTGGTGATCGAAGAGGAGCGCCTGGAGAAGGGCACGATCGAGAGGTTGGGATGGGAGGTGATGTAGACACCGCGCTTCATCGGCTCTCCGCGCACGATCATGTCGTCCCAGCCTACCTGCGCGTCGATCCCGAAATGCTGGTGCTGGTCCGGGTGAATCTCGTTGCCGTCGACGATCAGCACGGACCGCTGCACGTCGTTGGCCAAGGCCCTGGCGTAGGCGCGGACGATCGTCGACGTCCCCTCCTTCCGCCGCGCCGCGGTGAACTGGATCACGCGCCGCCGCACGTCGCGGAGCGAGGCGTCGACACCCTGGTGCAAGACGAACATCTCATCTCGCATGGCCAGGCTGACGACGCCGACCGGCTCGTCCCGTCCGCTCGAGTCCGCACCTGGCCTGCTGTCAGCGCTCACCGACGATCGCAATGTCTTCATGCCTGGGCTCGCAACGCTTGGCTCACGAATACCGTTTCACGCTCACCAGCACGGGGAGGTTCAACCGCTTCTCCGCCGCCTCCGGAGTCGACATGCCCTGCCCCGTGAGCTCGGCGGCGAAGGCGTAGATCACCGCGCTCAACAGGGCCAGGGCCGCGCCGATGGCGAGCCTGAGTCCGAGCCCCGGGCCCGTCGGCCTGGTGGGGACGGCGCCCTCGTCGATCACGTTGACGTTCGAGATCCGGTGCTGGTTCATGTCGGAGGAGAGGCGCATCTCCTCGACCTTCGCCTTGTACATCTGGTGGTTCTTCTCGTCGTCCGTCACCTCCCGCCGAAGCGCCGCCAGCTGCGTCTGGTTCTGGTCCATCTCCCTGATCTGCTGGTCCACCTCGCCGAGGAGCCTCGACACGTCCGCCATTCGCGATCGGCGGGATTGTGACTCGCCGCGGAGCCTGATCCGGTCCTTCTGCAGCTCGCCCTGGACCTCCAGCGGCCGCGACAGCTGGAGCGCCCCGGCGAGCGACTGCAGACGCCGCTGGATCTCGCCCAGCTCCACGCCCGCCTGCCGATAGGAAGTGGTCAAGTCCGCGCGCTGCCTGAGCAGCTGGTTCATCTGTTCCGGGTAGTCGAAGACGCCGCGTCCCTGCCGGAACGCCTCCCACCTCTGCTCGGAGCCCTTCAGCTTCTCCTCGTATTCGCGAAGGCGCCCCTGCAGGAACCGGAGCGTCGTGTCGTTGAACACGATCTCGAGGTGCCTTTGCTTGTAGAGATCGAGGAGGACGTGCAGCGCCTCCGCGGCGATCGCCGGATCCCCGTGCTTGAACTTGACGTGCAGGACGCTCGATCGCTTGACGGGGGCGGTGGACAGGTCCTTGCGAAACCGCCTCGCCGCTTCCGCGAGGTTGAGCGTGCCCCTGAGCCGCCCGAGGAGCCCGCGCACCGGGTAGAGCCGGCGGGCGCCAAGAGCCTCGATGGCATCTCGGATCAGGTTCTCGCTGGTCAGGACCTGCGCCTCCGAGTTGAGGACCTCCTCCGGAGTAACAGGCATGAGCGGGCGCTCCTGGCCCAGCTCGGGTCGGTACTCGCGTCCCAGCTCGACCAGGATCGAGGCTTGCGCCTCGTAGGCCGGGCGCCGTACCAGGGACAGCACCGCGACGAGCGCCGCGACGGCGGCGAAGACGCAGACCATCCTCCGCATGTGCTTGAAGAGGACGGTGAGGACCTCCCGTCCGCCGGGGGCGCCCTCCTGCAGCCCGCCTGGGCCGCCGCGGACGGGACCTCGCGGATCGACGACGTTCAAGGAGTCCACGGGTGATCCTCCTCGCGCAGCTTCGCGCCGTGCGCCTCCCGGGACCTCGCGATCTCCAGCGCGCGCGCGTAGATCCCCATGAGCAGCGCATAGTTCCGGTCGCCACCGTACTTCTCTTCGAATTCGGCCCGTGCCCTGGACCGCATGGCCGCGAGGTGCCCGGGATGCGAGACGAGCCACTTCACCGCGGCCGCAAGGTCGGACGCGTCGCCCGCCGTGAAATGCAGCCCCGTCCGCCCGCTCTCCACCAGCTCCGCGGTCGCTCCGTGGCGCGGCGCCACCACCGGGAGGCCCGCGGCAAAGGCCTCGATGATCACCATTCCGAAGGTCTCGTACCAGCGCGACGGGACCACCAGGATGCTGGCCGCCTGCATGAGCCGACGCACCTCCTCGCCAGGGCGATGGCCGAGCCACTCGCAGTCGCGCAATGCCCGGGCTGTGGCCCGCATCGCCCGCAAGAGCGGGCCGTCGCCGACCACCTTGAGCGGGATGAGGCCGTGGAGCCGCTCCCAGGCGCCGAGAAGCGTCTCGATCCCCTTCTCCTCGGAGATCCGGCCGACAAAGAGCGCATAGCCTCCCCGCCCATCGCCCGGCACGGAGTCGCCGGCCAGGAAGTGCGGCTTCACCACCAACCGCTCCGGAGCAAAGCCCGCCCCGACGAACTTCTCGCGGACGAAGTCGCTGGGAGCGATGTAGACGTCCACCATCCTGGACCAGGTCCCGAGGGCCCGATGCACGGTCAACATGGCGCCGACCGCCGCCGTGCCCATGTGGCTCTCGCGGTAGCAGCCGTGGAGCACGCTGGGCCACGGTACCGATCGCCCGAGGCAATCCTGACAAGGATGGCCGTCGCGAAAGAGGAGGCCGTTGGGGCAGAGGAGCCGGAAGTTGTGCAGGGTCTGCACGACGGCCGCGCCAGCCCGCCGGCTCGCGAAGTGGACCGACGGCGAGAGCAAGGGGAAGAAGTTGTGGACGTGCACGACGTCGGGCGCGAACTCGGCGAGCGCGCGGGTGACGTCCCGCCTCGCGCCCACCGAGTAGATCGCGCGCGCGGCGGCCTGCATCGGTGAAACGGAACGACCGATGCCGCCGTTGCTGACCTCGTACAATCGGACCTCCTGCCCGCGCGACCGCAAGAGGGCCATCTCGGCGTTCACCACGGTGTCCTCGCCGCCGGCGAGCCGGTAGCGATTATGGAGCAACAGGACTCTCAAGGCCGAACCGCACCCTTTCCGAGCGGAAGTTCAGGGACTCGAAGAAGCGCGTCTGGCCGAGCGCCCGGGGCGCCGCGAGCCGCAGCGCCTGCCGCTCGTACCCGATCGTCCGCGCGAGGCGGCAGCGCCATTCGAGGCACGCGGGGTCGTCGCGCCACAGACCCGCACGCACCCACGAAGGGAGCGTGACGGCCAGCGCCTGCCCGGCGCGGAGGAGCCCGTCGCGGACGACCCGGGCGCGGCCTCGCTCCTTGCCGTCGAGGATCGCGTAGTTGGCTCCGTGGCGGCTGGCGGTCCAGACCAGGTAATCGCTCGCGAGGCGGTGCCGCGGGATGCGGTGGATCGCGCGGGCGCGCGGGGAATACCAGATGGCGTAGCCCGCGCCGCGCAGCCTTCGGAAGAAGTCCGTGTCCTCGGCCCCGTGGACGAGCTCGGAATCGAACAGGCCGATGGCCTCGAACACGCTCCGGTGGACGATCGAGTTGCCGGTGGTGGGGAGCGACTTCCCCACCAGGGGCCCTTCCGTCTCGCCGAGCGGTGTCTCGCCGAGGAGCCCGCGGCAGAACGCCGGCAGCGGCACCGGTCCCCCGCCCTCCATCCGCGGCGTGACCCGACCGCCCACGCAGAGCGCTCCGCTGGCACGCGCGGCGGAGAGGAGCTCCTGTAGCCAGTGCGGATCCGCCAGCTGATCGTCGTCCAGGAATGCGATCCAGTCGGCGGTGGCCTCCCGGACTCCCCGGTTGCGCGCGTGGCAGACGCCTTGCGCCGGCTCGCAGCGGTAGGTGACCCTGACTTGCGGCGGCGCGCAGACTCCCTCCACCACGGCCCTCGTCGCATCCGTAGAGGCATTGTCCACCACGATGATACCGATGGAGCAGTCCGCGCCGACCTCCTGGCGGACCAGGCTGTCGAGCGCGTCCCTGAGCAGCGCGGCGCGATTGTAGGTGCAGACGATCACGTTGACACGCACGGTGATCTCCATGCGGCGGGGTCGGGGGTGGCGCGGAACGCCAGGTGGCCGAGGGTCCAGAACAGCAGGAAGGTCGGGAGGCTGGGATTGGGTTGCATCGTCTCGAAGAAGCCCGCCACGAGGAAGTAGACGAGCACGCAGAGCATGAGCCGGTGAGCCCCGTCGTGGCTCGCCTTCAGGCGGAGCGCCGCCCGCCAGAGGGC
>MEMX01000147.1:7502-10220 GCA_001768075.1 Anaeromyxobacter sp. RBG_16_69_14
GCCCGATGGCGCCAACGTCGAGCAGCTGTTCGACATAGGTCGAATGGGCTTCGGCTACAGGCCAATGCTGGGAGAGATAGACCTCCTGTACGTGGCGCGCGCCCCAGAAGCCCCCGAGACCGTATCCGAGCACCGGCCGCTGGCTGATGTACCGCAGCAGCTCTTCCCAGAGCTCCGTCCGTCCACTGAGCGTCCCGAGGTCGCTGTCGGCGCGGGACATCGAGACGGCCGCCTCGATGTCCGAACCGATCGCGCCGCCCACTGCGACGCAGGCAGCGCACAGGATCCACGCGCCCACCGCGAGCGCCATGCATCTCTGCGACAGCCGCGCGGCGACCATCCACCTGACGGCCAGGGCCGCCAGCAGGCCGAGCAGGCTGGCTCGCGATCGCGTGAGCAAGAGCACGGCCACGCCCATCAAGGCGGCCGCGCCGATGCGCCAGCGACGAGCCCTGCGCAAGTCCGTCGAGGCCGCGGCGCAGAGGAGGATCGCGCAGAGGGAGCCCACCGTGTTCGGATGGAAGACACCCGAGAAGCGGTAGTCCGGGTCAAAGGGATGGAGGGAGCCCGTGAAGCATTCCGCGGCGAACGCGATCAGTAGATGGACCGTGGCCGCGAAGAGCGCGAACGAGACCATGGCCTCGGCCGGCAGGAGCCGCACCAGCCCCGCCACCGCCAGGGCCATCATGCCGAAGGCGGCCACCCGGCGCACGGTGAGCTGGGGCTCGTCGGCCCAACCGATACTCAGGAAGTACAGCGCGATGTAGGCCGTCAGCAACCAGCCGAGCACCCCCATCGGTCGAAGCTGCGCGGCGCCCCGCTTGCTGACGAGCGCAGAAGTGCCGAGCAGGCCTAGCGCGATGCCCGCCGCCTGCCGGCTGCGATTGCCCGACTCATTGCCCTGCTCCATGGAGTCCAGCTGGCCTGCAAAGCCCGCCTGAACCCCATCCTGCACCTCTCCCCAGGTCGTGGCGGAGCTGTACGCGAGCACGAAGAACACCGCCGCGCAGCTGACGAACAGGAGCCAGCGCACGACAGGGCACACCCCGACCCGCCGAGGTCCCTGGAGCGCACTGGTCGTCACCGAGAGCCCCCGCCGGCCAAGAAACCGCGGGTCGCGACCTGACGGCGCAGGCTCATGATCCGGTCCCGGACGCTGGACTCGCGCCACCGACATCGCCCGTCAACCACGAGCCCATCCCCTTGCGGTACTCCCTCCACTTGAAGAGCGTCGCGAGCGAATAGCCGACGAGAAGGCCGATGGCGGCTCCGATCGCGCCGAGCCTGGTCACCAGCGCAAACCCCAGGGTGACGGTGACCAGGACCTCGATGAGGTTGCTCTTGAACGTGACGTCGGCGCGCTCCATGAGGAGCAAGGCGTAGTGCGCGGGCAGCGACAGCCAATCCGCGACCAGCGCCAGGGAGAGGAGGCCGACGGTGAGGCCGTGCCCGGCGTAGCGCACCCCGTAGACGAGCTTCAGCAGCTCTCCACCGCCCAGGAACAGCGCCGGGCACATGAAGCTCATGATGGCGCCGAAAGCGAGCAGGGCGGTACGCGTCACCCGCTGGACGGCCTCGACGCCCCCCTCTGCGAACGCATGCGTGATCTTGGGGGCGAGGAAGTTGCCCATCCCGATGACCAGCGGGTTGGTGAGCGCGGTGATCCCCGTGCACGCGGCGAGGATCCCGGCCTGATCGGTTCCGCGGGATGCCGCGATGAACCAAGGGTAGAGCTGGGTACCGGCCACGGCCGCGATCCCTGCCGCCAGCGACCACCTGCCGATGACCCAGTTCATCCGGAAAGCCGCCAGCACACGCGCCGGGACGAGCTCGAAGAGCCGCCTGGCCAGCAGGGCCCACAACAGCACCGCGACGGCGCTCGTTGCGCCCGTCACCGCAAACGCGACGCGCGCCGAGAGCTTACCGACGTGCGCCAGCCACAGGAGGGCCGCGAGCTGGAGCACGGCCACCACGACGTCGAGCAGCAGGACCGACGCGAAGCGGAGCCTGCTGAAGAAGAGCTGCCGCCCGTACTCGCGCGCGAGGGTGAAGGCGATCGTCAGCGCGAGCATGGACAGGACCGGCCCCATGCCGGGGACACCAGCCCCCGGCGAGAGGAGGAGCAGGCCCGCCCAGAGCAGCGCGATCGACGCGGCCATCACGACCATCTGGTGGGCAAGGGTGCTGCCCGTGTACGCGCCCCTCTCCCCCTCGGGGACGCGCATGCAGTACACGTTGTACGGTACAGAGATGAGGTACGTCTGGGCGCTCGTCAGCAGCAACACCACGCCGAACCCGAGGGAGTAGAGGCCGAGCTCCGCCCGGGAGCAGCTCCGCGCCACGATGACGCCGGTCAGGAAGTTCGTCATGCTGACCACGCCCTGATCCGCGATGGTCGTCATCCCCTGGCGCACGGACGCACCGGCCCGCCGCCTCAACATGGTTTCGCACCCATCCCGCCAGGCGGACCCGATGAGCGCAGATCGCCGCGCAGGTGCGCTCGCGCCCGCCTGAGCCACCCACCCCAGCCGCTCGCCTTCACCGCGAAGGTGGCCATGGTGTCCTTCGCCGTGATCTCGAACCGCTCGCCCGAGAGCGCTGTCCCTGCGGCGAGGCCGGCGGCCCACCCGGATGTGTAGCCGGCCCGCTCGGCGAGCTCGCTGATCCGGGAGTCGAAGCTTCCGAACGGATACGCCACGGCGTCGACCTGGGCGCCGA
>MEMX01000147.1:10268-34591 GCA_001768075.1 Anaeromyxobacter sp. RBG_16_69_14
CCGTGCGCTGCCTCAGATCGGCGTGGGTCCTGGTGTGGCTCTGGAACGAGATGCCATGGCGCTGCATCTCCCGGATTTGACTCCACGTCATGAGCGGGGCGGGCGTGCGAGGCCCCCACCCGCCGCTGGTCGTCCCGACGCACCCGCTCACGAGAAACACCGTCGCGGTGAGACCCATGCGTTCGAGGAGCGGGAACGCCGTCGTGTAGGCGTCCAGGTATCCGTCGTCGAAGGTGATGGCGATCGACCTCGGTGCCGGGCCCGCGCCACCTCCGGGAGGCACGGGTCGAAAACCCATCTCCACGAGGTAGCGCATCTGCGCCGCGAATTGCTCCACGAACGTGCACAGCGAATCGGGCGGGCCGGCGCGTGGTCCAATCCGGTGATAGACCAGGACCGCATGGCTGGCTCTACGCGGTGTGTCGTCGCGCGCGTTGATCATGGCCGCTCACGCCGCGCCAGCGCCGCGCAGGACAGCGGGGATGGTCTTGCAGAGGATCTTGAGGTCGAGCCAGAGGCTCCAGGTGTCGATGTACTGCATGTCGAGCTCCATCCAGCGTTCGAAGGAGACGTCGCTCCTGCCCCCGATCTGCCAGAGACACGTGATGCCTGGGCGGACGCTGAACCGGCGCCGGTGCCAGTCCCGCTCGAACCCCTCGTAGTCCCGGACCGGGAGTGGCCGCGGCCCGACCAGGCTCAGGTCTCCCTTCAGGACGTTGAGGAGCTGCGGCAGCTCGTCGATGCTGGTGTTGCGCAGCACGGCGCCCACGCTGGTGATGCGCGGATCCTTCCTGATCTTGAAGACGGGACCGTTCGCCTCGTTGAGGTGCTCGAGCTCCCGCTGCCTGCGCTCCGCGTCGACCACCATCGTCCGGAACTTGAGCATGCGGAAGCGCCTCTTGCTCAATCCGATGCGCTCCTGCGTGAAGAACACCGGGCCCGGCGAGGTCGCCTTGACGAGCAGCGCGACCGCCAGGAACAGCGGGGCCAGGGCGACCAGCAGCGCCGCAGCCACCACCAGGTCGATGGCGCGCTTCGCCGCCGCGGGCGCCCCCTCGATGGCTCCCGTCGCCATGGTGAAGGCCGGCTCCTCGTCGTCCACCGCCTCGGCCAGCACGCGGGCGTTCTTCAGCTCGAACAGGCTGGAGGGCAGCGTGACGCGGATGCCCTGCTCCTCGCACTGCTTCACGATTCTCGAGTTCAGCTCGTAGAAGGACTTGAGGGGCAGGAACACCATCACCTCGTCCACGACCTGCCGCCGCAGCAGCTCGGGCAACTCCCTCATGTCACCAAGCAACTGGTAGCCCGATCGCTCGAACTCCCCCGCCATGTCCCATTCGCGGCTGTCGACGAAGCCGATCAGGCGGAAGCCGAGCTCCGGCGTCACCTCGAGCTTGCGCGCAAAGGCGATGGCACGAGAATTCGTGCCGACGATCAGGACGTGACGCAAGTTCCTGCCCCGGCGCCGGACCGCACCCAGAACCCAGCGCAGCACCAGCCGGCAGGCGACGGTGATGGCCGCCATCGACGCGAAGAAGACGGGCAGGAAGAGGCCCTGGACCATCGAGATCTCGAGGGAGACGGAGAGCAAGTAGATGCCGGCGGATCCCACCGCCGTCGCCTGCAAGATCTTGGAGCTTTCGCTCCAGCAACTGGTTAGCCGCTTGGATTGATAAAAGCCGAACGCCGCAAAGACGACGTGCCAAATGACGAGGAAGCCTCCGAACAGGAGCAGGTTGCCGATCCCGATCCGGATCGCGAGGAACTCCTTGACGCCGGCTCCCTCCCTGGCGACGGCCGCGGCCGTCGCCCCGAAACAGACGACCACCGTGCACAGATCGAACAGCTTCAGCGTGCTGAGCAGCACGCGCCTGCGCGGAATCACGACCGCTCCCGGACGACGACTGCTCGCTCGACATGGGCGCTGCGTCGCCCCGCCTGGAGACGGCGAGCGCGACCTGGAAGGACCGCAGCTCCAATGGTGCTCACGTCGGCAGCCCTGTCCATGCGCGATCCTCCCCCCTACAACGCCTCGCCATCCGCAGGCGTCATTCAGGCCACGGACGCTGAGTGGAAATAGTGCGTCGCTCGTGTCACGGTCGCACAGTGCTGGCTTGGGTTGGCCCATCCCGCTCACACCGAGTGTGGCGCGACGAGTCTACGGGCGGGTGGGCCGCCCATGCTGGGCCTTGGCCCGGGCGCGACGGTGAAGCACTTTCAACGCTCCGTCCTGTAACGAATGGCGGAATCGGGGGCCGGCGAATTGAGAGCTTCTGCCCCGCGTCGTCGCGCTGCTTGTTCAGATGGTGCGACGCACAGCCGATCCGGGCTCGGGCTCGGGCAGAAGAAGAGGGGATGGGTCAACGGTCCAGAGGAGATGCGCAGCGGTCCACGAGGTAGACGATCGACTGGTAGGGGATCCCGGCGTGCACCGAGAGGCCGATCTCGCAGGTGCGGCTGTTGGAGAAGCCGACCTTGCAGTCGGGCGGCAGCGCAACCCTCAGGGCCGACAGCGCCGAAGCGTTGAGCTCCGGCGTGTTGAAGCCCTTGTCGCCGGCGAAGCCACAGCAGCCGAGGCCGGGCAGGATCACCCTCTCCGCGCACGCCTCCGCCACGGCGCGGAAGGCGGCGTCGAGGCCCATCTTCGTCGAGCTGCAGGTCACGTGGACGGCGACGGCGCCGGGTCGCTTCTCGAAGCGCAGCTTGTCCATGAGGTGCTTCTGGATGAACTCGACCGGCTCGTGCATGCGAAGCCGGGGATCGAGCGAGCCTTTCATCCGGTGGACGCACGGGCTCGTGTCGCAGAGCACGGGGATGCGGCCGCCGGCGGAGCACTCGAGCAGCGCCGCCTCGAGCTCCCTTGCCTTCGCGTCTCCAGCCTCGACGAACCCCTTCGACTCGAAGGCCAGGCCGCAGCAGAGCCGCTCCACGCCCGGAGGGAAAAGGACGTCGTAGCTGGCCTTGCCGAGCAGCGAGAGCATGGCCTCGTGCAGCGCGCGGGCGTCGGGATCGGAGCGCGCTGGGCCCATGGCGCGCACCACGCAGGCCGGGAAGTAGACCACCTGGCGGCCGTGGCCCCGCAGGACGTCCTCGAAGCGGACCTTGGGCGACCGCGCCGGCATGGCCGGGTTCCAGAGCGGCAGCTTGCCGAGGGAGGCGGCCCTCGCGCCCCTGGCAAGGGCACTCATGAGTCGCGTACCCAGCACCGCGTGCGCCGCGCTGGCGACGGCCAGGCCCGCGCGCATGGCGGCGAGCGCCCCGGCGTAGTGCTCCGCCACGTCGTCGGCGCGACCGCGCGCGGCCGGCGTGCGCTCCTCGGCGCGCAGTCGCTTGGTGAGCTTGCCGGTGTCGATTCCGACGGGGCAGGCGGTCTGGCACAACCCGTCGGCGGCGCAGGTCTCGTCACCGAGATAGGCCCAGCTCGACTCGAACCGCAAGAGCCTCGCGCGATCCTCGCCTGTCGCGGTGAGGCGCGCGATCTCGCGGCGCGTGACTATCCGCTGGCGCGGCGTGAGGGTGAGGTTCCGCGACGGGCACCTCGGCTCGCAGAAGCCGCACTCGGTGCAGCGATCCACCAGCTCATGGGCACGCGGCAGCGGCTTGAGATTCGCGAGGTGGACCCGCGGATCGTCGTTGAGGAGAACGCCGGGGTTGAGCAGTCCCTTCGGATCGAGGAGGGCCTTGAGGCGCCGCATGATCGTGTGGGCCTGCTCACCCCACTCGAGAGCCACGAAGGGCGCCATGTTCCGGCCGGTGCCGTGCTCGCCCTTGAGCGAGCCGTCGAAGCGGCGCACCACCATGTCGGCCACCTCGTCCATGAAGCGGCCGTAGCGCTCCACCTCGCGCTCGTCATCGAACCCCTGCGTGAACACGAAGTGCAGGTTTCCGTCGAGCGCGTGGCCGAAGATCACGCCCTCGGCATAGCCGTGCGCCAGCATGAGCTGCTGCAGGGCGACGGTGCCCTCCGCCAGGCGCTCGATGGGAAAGACCACGTCCTCGATGACCACGGTGGTACCGATCCCGCGAGCGGCGCCCACCGAGGGGAAGACGCCTCGGCGCACGTCCCAGAGCCGCTCGAACTCGGCCTTCGCGTCCGTGAAAGCCACCGGCTCCAGGGTGGCGAGGCCGTCGAGGAGGCCCGCCACCTCCTGGATCTGACGACGCAGTTCCTCGGGGCTCCGGGCGCGCGTCTCCACGAGCAGTGCACAGGCGGTCGGCCCGAGCGTGGCCAGGACGGGTGGCATGCCGGGCTTCGCCTCGACCGAGCGGAGCGAGGGCCGGTCCATGATCTCGGCCGCCGCCACGGGCCCCGACTTGAGCCGCTGGGTGGCGAGCGCCGCCTGAGCCAGGTCTGGAAAGAGGATGAGCGCGCTGGCGCGGTGCGCATGCTCCTCGACGGTGCGGAAGGTCACCTCGGAGATGAAGGCGAGCGTGCCCTCCGAGCCGACCAGGAGGTGCGCGAGGATGTCGATCGGGTCGTGGAAGTCGAGGAAGGCGTTGAGGCCGTAACCGGTCGTGTTCTTGATCCGGTACTTCTCGCGGATGCGGCGCGACAGCTCCGGATCGCGGGCGATCTCGTCGCGCAACCCGGCGAGCCCGTCGACGACGATCGGATGCGAGGCGGCGAGGGCGGCGCGGGAGGCGGCGTCTCCGGTGTCGACCCGGGTGCCGTCGGCGAGGACGAGCTTCAGTCTCTCCAGGGTGCGGTAACTGTTCTGCGTCGTGCCGCAACACATGCCCGACGCGTTGTTGGCGACGATGCCTCCGATCATGCAGGCGCCTATCGACGCCGGGTCCGGACCGATCTTGCGCCCGTGAGGCGCGAGCGCCGCGTTGGCCTCGGCGCCGATCACGCCAGGCTCGAGCACGATGCTCTGGCCGCCTTCCTTCACCTCGCGCCGCTTCCAGCCGCCCGCGAGGACGAGCAGGATCGAGTCCGTCACCGCCTGACCAGAGAGGCTGGTGCCGGCCGCGCGGAAGGTCACCGGCACGCCGAGGCGATCGGCGACGGCGAGCAGGCTGACCACCTCGTCCTCGGTCCGGACCTTCACCGCGATCTTCGGGACGAGCCTGTAGAAGCTCGCATCCGTTCCCCACGCCAGCGTCCGGACGGGATCGCACACCATCGCGTCGGGGGGGACGAGCGCCCGCGCCTCCTCCCAGAACTGGCGGTAGGACGCGGGAAGGGCGAGCACGTCTTCGCGGCGGAAGCTCACCTCTCGAGTATGGCATGAAGGCTGGTCTATGATCTCCGAGAGCCGTCGAGCCACGCGACGACGGTGGGGCCGATTTGACGCGTCGGCGCAGCGAAGGTAAATGGGTCCGCCCATGCCGAGCCCGCGATGCCCGCGCTGCGGGCGCGAGAACGAAGCCTCCTTGGCCTTGTGCCAGGGCTGTGGCCACGCGCTTCGCTCGCCTGACGAGCGCCGCTGCTCCGGGTGCGGGTCCAAGATCGAGCCGGGCTTCCGGTTCTGCGGGCACTGCGGCCTTGCCGTGGCGGAGCCCCCACCTCCGCGGCCCACCGAGGAGCCGCCGCCCGTACTGCACCGGGTCGCTCGCGACGCCGGTCCTCTCTCGACGGCAGTGCAGATCCCGGACTCGTCCCTCCCGCAGCAAGCCCCTTCAGCGGGTCCGTGGCGCGGGCTCCGCGTCGTCCCCGTGAGGCACGATGGCCTTCCCGGCGCGGCGCACCCGTTCGGGTTCGAGGGCCTGGTCTGCGGCCGTACCCGGGGCGAGCTGCGGTTTGCCGACGATGCGACCATCTCGCCCGAGCATGCGCGCTTGACCTTCCGCGGCGAGGCCGCCTTGGTTGAGGACCTGGGTAGCCTCAACGGCACCTTCGTACGCGTGCGCACGCCGCGCCCCCTCGCGAGTGGCGACGACATCCGGGTCGGCCGACAGCTCCTGCGCGTGGAAGCCGTCCAGCGGCCTCCCGAGGGGATCGGCGCGCGTCCCTGGGGCTCGCTCGACGCGGGTCACAGGGCGCGACTCATGCAACTCCTCGACGGCGGCGGGGTCGGGGAGGTCTTCCTGCTGAGGCCAGGCGACAACGCCATCGGGCGCGAGGCAGGGCAGGCCTGCTTTCCCTCCGACCGCTACGTCTCCGCGCGGCACGCGCGCATCGACATCTCGGAGACAGGCATGGTGCTCACCGACCTGGGCAGCTCGAACGGCACCTTCGTCCGCATTCGTGGGCCCGAGCAGGTGGTGGCAGGGGACCAGATCCTGATAGGGATGCGGCTCCTGCGAGTAGAGCATTGATAGCGCATGCCACATGAACTGACGCTCGAGATGGGGGGCGCGGGGGGAGAGTTCTCCCCTCCGCTTGAGGTGCCGCAAGGCGCCGGACATCAGCTCACAGCGGCGGCGGTGCCGCTGGAGAATCACATCAACTGGTCGCCGCTGTGAGAGACCTGCCGCGCAGCGGCACGCCGCTTCGGGACCGGGGCGGGCATGGGCCTGGCCGCTCCATCTGGGCGACGCGCGGCGAGGACTACCCGAAGGACTTCTCCTTCTGCTCCTGCTCCTCCTTGCAGCGGATGCAGAGCGTCGTCACCGGACGAGCCTCGAGCCTCTTCATCGAGATCTCCTCCTCGCACTTCTCGCAGATCCCGAACCCGCCGTTCTCGATCCGAGCGAGCGCTTTGTCGATCTTGGCAAGGAGGAACTTCTCGCGGTCGCGCAGGCGGAAGATCATCGACTGGGTGTACTCGCTCGAGGCGAGGTCGATCTCGTCCGGCAGGTCATCCGTGTCGAAGTTCGACTCCTCCGTGAGGGTCTTCTTCGCCGAGAGAAGGAGCTGCTTCTTCGACTCCTCCAGCATCGTCTTGAACCGCTTCAGGTCCTTCTTGTTCAAGCGCGTTATCCTCGTTTCCGAAGCCGAGCCGGGCCTCACGAAAAGGACGGGGAAGTTAAGGCGGCGACTCCCCTCGTGTCAAGCTGGCGAGCCCGCGTCACCACGGCGCGCTTTCCTTTACTTGCTGCGAGGGCTGACCCCATGATCCGAGGCATGGCGGAGACCCGCTTCGACCGCGAGTTCGTGCGCGCCGCGCTCGCGCTGGCCGCGCGGGGCGAGGTGGACAGGCTCCTCATCGTGAGCGATCACCCGCTCCTCCCGGCCGAGATCCGCGGGCGGCCGCTCAAGCGCAAGCTCGTCTACGCGGTGACCAGCGACGCGCTCGCCAGCCAGCTCACCGCCAAGAAGTACCAGGCAGTCGTCATCCCGCCCTACGACTACTCGCGGGTGGAGAAGATCAAGGTGGCGCTCGTCGCCTGTCAATCGGAGAGCCTGGTGCGCGAGGGCGACACCATCCTGGCACTGGCCGGACACGGCCCCGAGCGGAACCTCGACACGCTGGTGCGCATCCGGCTGGGCGACGAGGATGACGAACCCATACGGGTCGACTCGCTCGACCTCGGCCCCGAGTTCAGCTCGCAGGTCGTCGAGGGGCTCCTCCACGTGGCGATGGAGATAGGTGCCCAGGGCTACGAGGGGCACCCGACGGGCACCATCCTGGTGATCGGCGACTCGACGGCGGTGATGGAGAAGAGTCGCCAGCTCACACTCAACCCGTTCGCGGGCATGAGCGAGGTGGACCGCAACTGCATGGACCCGCCCATCCGCGACGCGATCAAGACCTTCGCCGTGCTCGACGGCGCGTTCATCATCCGGGAGGACGGCGTCGTGCTCTCGGCCGGCCGCTATCTGCAGACCGTCTCGAACCCGGTGAAGCTGCCGATGGGCCTGGGCGCGCGCCACTCGGCGGCCGCGGCGGCGACGAGCGAGACGAAGGCCGTCGCCATCACCGTCTCGCAGACCACCGGGACGGTGAGGTTCTTCAAGGGGGGCGAGATCGTCCTCGAACTCCACCAGACCGCGCGCAGGATCTGATCGCGCGTCCGACGCCCGGCTCGGGCGCGAGCGGATGTCGCTTCGGCTGAGACGCAGCGCTTGTCGCGTGCTATTAGGGTGCGCGCGCTGAGGAGGTCCACCTGGACGTGACGATGACGAGCTTCCCCCTCCGCTTCACGCTCTTCGGCGCCCTCGTGTTCGCCGGACCCGCAGCCGGACCCGCGTTTGCTCGAGACGTGGCCGGGGTGAGGCTGCCTGAGGCGATCGAGGTCGACGACACCGAGCTGAGGCTGAACGGCGCGGGCTTGCGCTGGGCGACCGTGTTCAACGTGAAGGTGTACGTCAGCGCGCTCTACCTCGCGACGCCGTCGAAGGACCCGAACGCAATCGTGCAGGCGGACGAGCCGAAGAGCGTCCTCACGCGCTTCCTGCGCAGGATGGGCAAGGAAAAGATCATCGGCGCCTTCCGCCAGGGCTTCGAGCGCAACAGCGGCGCGGACGCAGAGGCGCTCCAGCCCTGGCTCGAGCGCGTCGCAGCCGCTCTCCCCGCGGAAGTCAAGGAGGGGATGGAGGTCGCGGTGACCTACGTGCCCGGGAAGGGCACCACCGTTGCAGGCCCTTCCGGCCAGGTCACGATCGCTGGAAAACCCTTCGCCGATGCGATGTTCCGAAGCTGGCTCGGCGCGCGCCCGGCCGACGCCGGCGTCAAGAAGGCGATGCTCGGGCGGTAGACGTAGACCAGCGCTCGCGGCAGCTGTCCCTGAGCGAGCAAGCCTCGCACCGCCCCGGATCTCGCTCGGGCGGGCACGCGCCGCTCATGCCGAGATGGCAGAGCGCGAAGTCGAAACGCACCGGATCCTCGGGATCGAGGAGGCGGAGGTTGGCGGTGATCTCCTCCGCCGTCCGCCAGGTCATGTCGTCGCGGTCGGTGAGGCCCAGGTAGCGCGCGATGCGTGCGACGTGCGTGTCGAGCGGGACGATGAGCGCCGACCGCGGGACGCCCTTCCAGGTGCCCAGGTCCACCTCGTCCGGCCCACGCACCATCCAGCGCAGGTAGAGGTTCCAGCGCTTGCACGCGCCGGACAGCTCGGGATCGGGCAGGAGATGCGCGAAACCGCGGAGCCCGCGCTCGTGCAGGAGAGCCCGCGCCGGTGGCGCGTCGCGCAGCTCGCGCGCGAAGCGACCCAGAGCGCACCTCAGCGGCTGTGCGTCGCCGGACGCCTCCCGGAACAGCGCGGCGAAACGGTCGCCCAGCGCACCGTGGGCAAGGCGTAGGTGGCCGGCGGCGGCGGCCAGCGCCCTCAAATCGACGGGGAGGTTGAACCGGTAACGGAAGCCGGCGAAGGTGCTCGGCCTCGGCGAGCGAGCGAAGGACTCGCAGAAGCGGGCCGGCGAGGGGCCCATCTCCGCGAGGACGCGCTCCAGCTGCGGCTTGAAGAGATCGGCGCGCCCGTAAGCGAGCGCGGCCGCGAAGAGCCCCGCGACTTCCTGATCGGCCGGGTCCGAGAAGCGCCGCGGCAGCTCCACCGGGTCGAAGCCGAGCCGCGCGCCCTTGTCGAACGCGCGCTCGAACCGGTCCAGGAGCAGCCCGAGCGAGCGCGAACCGGCTTTGGACTTGGGTTTCGCCCTTTTCACGGCTGGCTTCCGGCTTCCGGTCACCTACGGATCAACTCGCGCCTGAGCGCTTGTTCAGGTCCTTCTCCAGCTCGCGCACGAGGTGCGACAGCTCGGGCGCGACGAGCTTCTCCCAGGCGAGCCGCACAGCCGCGAGCGAGCCGGGCATGGAGAAGATGGCGCACCCGCGCCACACTCCGGCCACTGCCCGCGACATCATCGCGGCGCTGCCGATCTCCGCGTAGGAGAGCATCCGGAAGAGCTCGCCGAAGCCATCCAGGCGCTTCTCGAGGAGCCCGGCAACCGCCTCGTAGGTCCGGTCGCGCGCGGCGATGCCGGTGCCGCCGTTCACGACGATCGCCTGCGCACCGGCGGCGAGCGCCTCTTCCAGCGCAGCGCGGATGGCCGCTGGCTCGTCCTTGACCACCCGGTAGGCCGCCACCGGGTGCCCCGCTGTCTTCGCCGCCTGACGCAGCCAGGCGCCGCTCGCATCTTCCGCCTCGCCGCGCGAGTCCGAGGCGGTGACCACCGCCAAGCGGACGGTTCGCGGCCCTTCGCGTCTGTGCTCCTCGTGACCCATGGTGGCCTCCCGTGATGCTGCTCCGTTCGCCTCGCGACGCCTGGGGTGTGCCCGAGACCCCCACCGCCGATCATTGCCCCACTCCAGGGATGGTGAGGTCGCCGCGCAGCTCCTCCACCCGGCGCTGGACGACGCTGCGGTCGGGCGCGTCGGGAGCGAGCTGGAGATAGGTGCTGTACTCCTGGATGGCGCGCTTGCGCCGCCCCAGGGCATGCGCGGCCTCGCCGAGGACGCGATGCCCGAGCGGCACCTCCGGGCCGACCTCGACGGCGCGCTCGGCGTACTCCAGGGCCGTGAGGTGATGGCCTGTCCGTGCCAGGAGCGCGGCCGCCGCCGCCAGTCCGGCGCCGTCGTCCAGATCGAGCCTGCGCGCGTCGCCGAAACCCGTCGGCCGCAGCACGAGCCCGAGCCGGGTTCCGGCGAGGCTCGCCCCGTTCGCCGAGCGCTCGCCGGGCGCGAATCCAGGCGCCGCCGCGCGGAAGACGTAGACGTGGGCAGGGTCGGGGACGGGCACGGTGTGGGGACCGCTACCCAGCGGCGCGCCGTCTACCGAGAGCTCTGCAATTCGAGGGAGCACGTCGACGAGGACCTCGGGCGGCGCCCCACGCCAGGTCTCCTTGGGCGCGGCGCAGGCGACGGCGCAGGTGACACCCAGCGCAGCGGTGCGGAGAAGGCCTCGCCTCGGGACGGACTGCATGGTGGCCGTGAAGGGTACATGGCCACGACGACACTCGACAAGCTCGGTCGCGAGACCACGGCGAGACCAAGCGCGGGACCGCGAGCGCCCCGACGACCGGACGCTTCCTTCGACGGCGCCCGGGGGGCCATGGGACCGCGATGGACGAACACCGCCTCTCCTTGGCCGAGCGTCACCTCGAGGGCGATTTCCAGCTGAAGAAGGGCGTCATCCTGCCGCGCAAGGTGATCCAGACGGGCCTGGCGGGCTCGGCAAGCGGGCGCGCGCTCGGGCTACGAGGGCACCGTGCCGCCCGCAGGCGCAAGGACCCTTGTGGCGCCGTCCCCTCCCGCTTACGCTCCCGGCGCCTTGGCCTCCCTCCGCAACCGGCGCATCCAGCTCCTGGGGCTGCTCTCCCTCTCCTCGGGGATGCCCCTCGGCTTCGTCTTCTCCACGCTCCAGATCTTCCTGCGCGGGGCGGGCGTGGATCTCAGGACCATCGGCGCGCTCTCGGCGGTGTCCTTGCCGTGGAGCTTCAAGTTCCTCTGGTCGCCGCTGGTGGATCGGTACGCGCTGCTCAGGCCGGGACGCCGTCGGAGCTGGGTGCTCATCGCCCAGCTCGGGCTCGCGCTCGCCTTCGGCGCGCTCGCCGCGTACGCCTGGCGCTCGCTCTTCCGCGACGCCCAGGGCAAGCTCGTGCTGGTCGCTGGCGCCGCGGGCGTGATCGGCCTGCTCGCGCTCGTGATCGCATTCTGCTCCGCCACCCAGGACATCGCGCTCGACGCGTACGCCGTCGAGGTGCTGCATCCGGCCGAGCAGGGGCCGGCCAGCGGCTTGCGCGTCATGTACTACCGGCTCGGCATGCTGGTGGCGGGCGCCCTCGCCGTGTTCGCCTCGCAGTGGCTGGCGTGGCCAGTGGTCTTCGCCGCCATCGGCGTGCTCTTCATCGGTTCCATGGCGCTCACGCTGGCGGCGGAGGAGCCGGAACGCCCTACCGTCGCGCCGCGCACCCTCGGCTCTGCCGTGATCGAGCCCTTCGTCACGTACTTCGGAAAGCCGCAGGCCGCCACGGTCGCGCTCTTCCTCGTCTTCTACAAGTTCGGGGACAACCTCGGCGGCACGATGGTGAACCCTTTCCTGAAGGACATGTGCTTCTCGAACGCGGAGATCGGCCTCGCCGTGAAGGTCATCGGCACGGCGGCCACCATCGCGGGCTCCGGGCTGGGAGCCGCGCTCATGACGCGCATGGGCCTGGGCCGAGCGCTGTGGATCTTCGGGTTCCTCCAGGCGGGCGCGAACCTGCTCTACTCGGTGGCGGCCCTGGCTCGGGGGGGCGCACTCGACGTCGCCCTGTGCTCCGCGGCAGATCCCATCGCGCTCGCCCCCCGGCTGTGGACCTACGTCGGGATCGCCGGCGAGCAGGGCGCGCAGGGCATGGGGACGGCGGCCATGCTGGCGCTCATCCTGCGCGTCTGCGACAAGCGCTACAGCGCTACCCAGTACGCGCTGCTGTCGAGCCTGTTCGGCCTCGGGCGCACGCTCGCGGGCGTACCGTCGGGCTGGCTCGCCCACCGCCTCGGGTACCCCACGTTCTTCGTGCTCGCGGTGCTGGCGGCGATCCCGGGGCTGGCTCTGCTCCAGATGATCGCACCGTTCGGGAAGAAGGACGTGCTGGTACAGGCCGGCACCGAGGCCGCCGGGACGTGAGCCCTACTTGCCCTTCGCCTCGGAGGCCAGGGCGCGCACGGAAAAGCCAGGAGTCTGCGCGTACTCGTCGGTCGCGTTGAGGGGGAAGGGCTTCGCGCGAGCGCGCATCTCCTGCAGCTTCTCCGGAGAGATGGAGGGTGAGCCGCGGCGAAGCCAGGGGTCGTTCTGATAGGAGACGGGCGGCCCGCGCAGCAGCCGCTTCTCGTCCCACACCTGGGCGGCGCGCGTGTACGAGGGCGGCGCATGCTCGCCCGTGTCCATGCGGATGGCGTCCTTGGGGCAGGCTTCGACGCAGAAGCCGCACACCACGCAGCGCAGCTCGTCGATGACGAACTTCACCGGGTACTTCTCGATGGGATCGTCCGGATACTCCCCCGCCTCGATGTAGATGCACTGCGCCGGGCAGATGGTGGCGCACATGTAGCACGCGACACAGCGCGGTCTCCCGTCCTCGCGCGGGACCAGCCGGTGGAGTCCGCGGTAGGCGGGCGGATAAGGCACGCGCTCTTCCGGGTAAGCGATGGTGGCGTTCTGCGACAGCGAGCGGTCGCGCGCGAGGACGTCCGGGTCCTTCTGACGGCCGAAGAAGAAGTTCCGGAGGAACTGCTTCATGATGATGCCGACCCCCTGGATCACCTCCGGGAAGTACAGGCGCTCGCGCAGGTTGAGTTCGGAGTCCGGGAGCTGGTAGGGCATCGGTTCCTCTGTCTAGTGTCCGGCCACGGCGGCGGCGGCGGCGTGCGCGTGCGCCGGCACCTCGACCTTGCGGCTCACGGCAGCAGTGATGACGGCCATCGCTGCGATCTCCACCAGCCCGACGAGGCCGAGCAGCTCGAGCGAGGGGTCGACGAGGATGAGCGCGCCGGTGATGAACACGTTCGCGAGCGCGACCGGCAAGAGTACCTTCCAGCAGAGCTTCTGGATCTGGTCGAAGCGGAAGCGCGGGAGCGTCCAGCGGACGATGAGCTGCAACCAGCAGAGCAAGAGGACCTTGGTGAGGAACGCACCCGCGCAGACCGAGGCGAACCAGATGGGTGACAGGTTCTCGCGCAGCCAGCCCTCGAAGAGGACCGGGTGCCAGCCGCCGAAGAAGATGGCCGCGGTGATGGCGGCGAGCACCACCACCTCGATGAACTCGGCGAGGAACAACATCCCGAACTTCATCCCGGGGTACTCGACGAAGTAGCCGACGATCTCGCTCTCACCCTCCGGCAGGTCGAAGGGAGTCCGCTTGGTCTCGGCAAAGGCCGAGACGAAGAAGACGAGCAAGCCCACCGGCTGCAGGAAGAACCCGAGCGCCGGCAGGAATCCCCACAAGAGCTGGCCCTGTGCCCGCACCATCTCCTCCAGCCGCAGCGACTGGTATGCCATCATGGAGCCGACCAGCGCGAGGCCCAGCGAGACCTCGTAGCTGATCATCTGCGAGCTGGCGCGGACGCCGCCCAGGATGGCGAGCTTGGAGTTCGACGCCCAACCTGCCAGCGCGGTGCCGTAAACCGCGAGCGAGGCGATACCGAAGACGAAGAGCAGGCCGGCGTCGATGTTCGCCACCTGTAGCGCCACCGTGGTCCTCACGCCGTTGACGACGGAGTCGACCGCCGGGCCGACCGGAACCACCGCGAACAGCGCGAACGACGGCGCGAAGGCGGCCATCGGCGCGAGCTCGTACAGGACGCGCGAGCGCTGCGACGGGTTGATGTTCTCCTTCGTCAGCATCTTCAGCGCATCGGCGGCGAGGAAGAAGATGCCGCCCGCCGAGTTGCCGAAGACGCGGATGCGGTTCGGGCCGATCCGGTTCTGGATCATGGCCGACCACTTGCGCTCGCCGATGGTGAGCAGGGCCGCGGTCGTCATGACGAAGACGAGCATGAGCAGGATCACGTTCGCGATCGCCGCGCCGTAGGTGGGCGGGGCGCCCAGCGACGTCGCGAGGTACTCCGCGCCGGCCACCAGCCAGTACACGGCGCGTCCCAAGAGCACCATCGACAGCGGGACGCAGATCGCGAAGAGGACCATTCCGAGGAATCGCCGCACGCCGCCCTCCTATCGCGAGACGTCGAGTAGATCGAAACGGGTGTCACCGGACACGTCCTCGGGGACGCGCTCGCGATATCCCGGAAGCCGCCCGTCCACCGTGCCAGCCGCGATGGGCAAGAACCCGCGCCGCCGACTCACCGAGGGGAGGCCGTCCCAGACGAACCCGGGAAGCGCGTCGCCGAGCCGCGGCCCGAGCTCCTTCCATACCTCGCGCGCGCTCTGGAAGCGCCAGGCGAGCCCGAGCGCCTTGCCGACCTCCGCGGCCAGTTTCCAGTGCGGGCTCGAGCCCTCCCGCGGCCAGTACGCGAGCTCGAACCGCTGAGGCCGGCCCTCGAAGTTGACGAAGGTGCCATCCATCTCGCTGTGCGGCGCGGCCGGCAGGAGCACGGTAGCCTGCCGGGTTAGCGGGCCCTGGCCGTACGTCTGGCAGACGAAGGCCTCGAGCTTGCCAAAGGACTCTGCGGCGGCGGCATCGGGGATCTCGGCACCCACCGCCCACACCGCCTTCACGCGGCCGGCCTCGATGGCCCTGGGCAGGTCCGCGAACGGGCGGACGAGCAGCCCGAAAGCCTGCGCCACCAGCTCGAGGCCCTTGCGGTTCGGGTTCTCGTCGGCCCGCTTCAGAAAGTCGTCTTGCCAGCCATCGGGCCGACCGCCGACGAACACCTCTGCAAGCCCCAGCCCCTCGGTGGCGACCAGCGCCGCGGCCAGCAGATCCTCGACCGACGCGAGCGGAGAGAAGAGCGCCGCCAGACTGCCCTGGGCGGAGTGCTCCTTGAGCGTGGCTCCCGCGGCGGCGGCCGCGGCAGAGGCGGGCAGGTCGCGCCTGGCAGCTCCACGCCCCTCGCGCGCCACGAGCAGGCGGTCGTTGTTCAGGTACTTGTACGAGCGCCGTCCGTCGTCGCACATCCATTCCTGGTTGACGGCGTCGTTCTCGCGCGGGCGGTAACGGTAGGTGGTGTCCTTGAGGTAGTCGAGGAGGGTGTTGCAACCGCGGGAGCACCCGGTGCAGATGCTGCGCGCCGAGGACATGAACCAGACGCGCCCCCGGAATCGGAAGTCGGTCGAGGTGAGCGCTCCCACCGGGCAGATGTCGACCGTGTTTCCGGCGTACTTCGAGTCGAGCGGCTGACCCGGGAAGGCCGAGATGGTGCTGCGGCTGCCGCGCATCGCCACGCCGAGCTGCGGCTGCTTGGCGACCTCTCGCATGAAGCGCACGCAGCGCGTACAGAGGATGCAGCGCTCCTCGTCGAGCGTCACCCCTGGTCCGAGCTGCACCCGCTTGTCCTTCTGAACCTTCGGGACGTCCAGCCGCGACGGTTTGAGGTCGTACTGCATGTAGTAATCCTGCAACTTGCACTCGCCGGCCTGATCACAGATGGCGCAGTCGACCGGGTGGTTGAGCAGGATGAACTCGAGCGTGGCGCGCTGCTGATCCTTCACCCGCGGGGTGGCGGTCTGGATCGTGATGCCCTCCGCGACGGGCATCTGACAGCCCGGCATGAGCTTGCCCATCGGCGCGTTCGACATCTCGACCAGACACATACGGCAGTTGGCCGCGATGGAGAGGCGCTTGTGATAGCAGTAGTAGGGAATCTCGATCCCGATCGACTTGGCCGCCTCGACCACGTTGGTGCCCGCCTTGACCACGACCTCGCGGCCGTCGACGGTGCAGGTCACGAAACCGGGGTTCTTGGGCGGCGGCGGTCCGGGCGGTGGCTTGGGAGGCGCCGCCGCGGGGGTGGGTTGCTTCGTGTCGTCGGCCATGGCCATCTCCCGGGTCCTCTCCTGCGCGCCGGCGGGGGACGAGCCCCCGCCGTATCAGGCTACTGCTCGACCTCGCCACCGATCATGTTGATGCTGTCGTAGGTGGGGACGAGATCGGCGAGCAGCGCGCCCTTCGTCATGTGCGGGAGCGCGGCCACCATCGGCCACCCCGGCGCGCGCAAGCCGAGCTTGTACGGCCGCCCCCCTCCGTCCGACACCAGGTAGAAACCGAGCTCACCGTTGGCCGCCTCGGTGTAGCTGTACACCTCGCCGGCGGGCACCTTGATGCCCTCCATGACGAGCTTGAAGTGCGCCATCACGCCTTCGATCGTCCCGTAGACGAGCGGCTTCGGGGGGAGCACGTAGCGAAGGTCCTCCACCACGATGGGGCCGGGCTCCATCTGCTGGAAGCACTGGCGCACGATGCGGTCGCACTGGCGCATCTCCTCCATGCGCATCAGGTAGCGATCGAAGTTGTCGCCGTGCGCGCCCACCGGGATGTCGAAGTCTATCCTGTCGTACACGAGATACGGGGCCGACTTGCGGACGTCGTAGGGCTCACCCGAGGCGCGCAGGCACGGCCCGGTGAAGCCGAAGTCGAGGGCGTCCTCGCGCGACATCACCCCCGTCCCGCGGGTTCGGTCCATGAAGATGCGGTTGCGGGTGAGGAGGGCGTCGATGGTGTCGCGCAGCTCGGTGACGCGATCGAGCGTCTGGAGCGTCTTCTCGACCCATTCGTCGGGCGCGTCGCGCGAGACTCCTCCCACGCGGACGTAGTTCGAGGTGAGTCGCGCGCCGCAGATCTCGGTGAGCCGGTCGTAGATGAGATCGCGCGCTTCGACCCCGTAGAGGAAGACGGTCATCGCGCCGAGCTCGAGCCCCATGGCGGCGACCAGCGTGAGGTGATCGCAGATGCGGTGCAGCTCGGCCGTGGCGACGCGCAGGTACTTGGAGCGCAGCGGGACGTCGAGCTTGCACAGCTTCTCGACGGCGAGCGCGAACCCCACGTTGTTCATGATCGAGCTGACGTAGTTCAGCCGATCGGTGTACGGGAAGCACTGCCCCCACGTCACGTTCTCGCAGCTCTTCTCGAATCCACGGTGGAGGAAGCCGATGTCGAGCTTCATCTCCTTGATGGTCTCGCCCTCGAGCGCGACCACCGCCCGCGTGACGCCGTGCATGGCAGGGTGGCTCGGCCCGAGATTCACCACCATCTGCTTGCCGCCGAGCGGAGCGTCGAGCGGTCCGTCGTAGGTCTCCGGGCGATGCTGCCCTTCGAACGGACGCTCACCCGCGCTCCGCGGCGCCGCCCCCGTGTCCCGCTCACCGAGGCCCTTCTCTTCGATGGCCATGGCTCCTCGCGTGCGTAAACTGCGGTCAGTCCCGTCCGACGGGGCCGGGTCCGCGGAAGATGTCCTTCACCTCGCGTTCCGGGACGAGCGGCTGTCGGCCACGCAGCGGGTAGTCCTTCCGCAGCGGATGGCCAACGAACTCGTCATACATGAACAGGCGGCGCGGGTCGGGGTGATTCCGGAAAGAGATGCCGTACATGTCGAGGCAGTAGCGCTCGAACCAGTTGGCGCCCCGCCAGACGGTGGTCACGCTCTCCAGCTCCAGGTCCGCCTCGGGGACCTTCACGCGCAACCGGATCCGGTGGTTGTGCGCCGTCGAGAGCAGGTTGTAGACCACCTCGAAGCGAGGCTCGGCTCCGAGATAGTCCACCGCCGTGATGTAGGGCGCCATGTTGAACGCCATGGCCGGATCGGTCTTGAGGAACCGGCACACCTCGACGATCTTGCTCTTCTGGACGAAGGCGCAGTCGTCTCCGCCCGCCCCTTCGTACGGATCGTAGACGTCACCCGGGAAGCGGGCGACGAGCGCCTCGATGACGACCTTGGCCATGCGCCTCCTCCCGAGAGAACCGGTTCTTACCAGAAGCGACTGGGACGAGCCCCGCCCTACTTCGCGAGGGTCGGAACCGGGACACGATCGATGAGCTTGTGCTGCTGGTTCTGGACCTTGCGTTGGAGGAGCATCAGCCCGTCGAGGACCTGTTCCGGCCGCGGTGGGCAGCCGGGGATATAGATGTCTACCGGGATGACGTGGTCGATGCCCTGCACCGTCGCGTAGTTGTCGTAGAAGCCGCCCGAGCTGGCGCAGACGCCGAAGGCGACGACCCACTTCGGCTCGCTCATCTGCTCGTAGACGCGCTGCAGTATGGGCGCCTGCTTGCAGTTGACGGTGCCGACGACGAGGAGCATATCCGCCTGCCGGGGCGAGAAGCGCGGCACTTCGGCGCCGAACCGCGCGATGTCGTACCGCGCGGACGAGACGCTCATGTACTCCATGCCACAGCAGGCGGTGACGAACGGGTACTGCCAGAGGGAGTTCTTCCGGGCCCACCCGAGGCCCTTCGAGACCATCCGCTGGAAGAACCCGGTAGCCTCCTCGCGGCGTGTCGCGATTCCCGGGACGACGTCGAGCTCGGATGCCATCTCAGTCGGTCTCCATCTCGAGCGCGCCCTTCTTCCAGACGTAGGCGAGGCCGATCACCAGCGTGAATGCGAAGAAGGCCATCGCGATGTAACCGGACCACCCGAGGTCTCGGAGCAGGACTGCCCACGGGTAGACGAAGACCGCCTCGACGTCGAACACGATGAAGAGCAAGGCGACCATGTAGAACTTCACGCCGAAGCGCTCGCGGGCGCTACCGATGGGGTCCGACCCGCACTCGAACGGCGCCGCCTTCACCGCGCTGGGGCGACGCGGCCCGAGGAGCGCAGCGGCGCCTACCAGCAGGGCGGCCAAGGCACCCGCCACGATGAATGCAATGGCGAGCGGGAAATAGGTCTGAAGCGGGGTCATTCGTCCCTCCTGCCTAAGGGGCAAGCGTGGGGGCGCGTGCTCTTCCATCCTTCATTGGCCGGTCCTTGTCAAACAAAATTCACTACTTGACATAAAGACTTCGGTGCTCGGTACGATAATACCCATGCTTGACAGGAAGTGCCCGGCGGGGGTATTCCGCCGTTCGGCATTCACCTCCATCGGTGCACCCGGAACGTGATCAACATGGGGTACGAATTCGGCGCTGTCCTTGCTTTTGCGGTCGTCGCGATCGGATTCGGGATTGTCGCGCTCACGATCGGTAGGTTCCTGCGCCCTAACCACCCCGAGCCCGCCAAGTCCACCATCTACGAGTGCGGCGAAGTTCCCATCGGCAACGCGTGGATGAACTTCAACCCGCGTTTCTACCTGATCGCCCTGGTCTTCGTGATCTTCGAGGTGGACATAGCGCTCACGTTCCCGGTGGTGGCGGTGTTCAAGGAGTGGGTCGCGCAGAGTCCGGCTGCAGGCTGGGTGGCTCTCGGCGAGCTGCTCCTGTTCACCTTCATCCTCGTGGTTGGCCTCGCCTGGGTCTGGGTGCACGGCGATCTGGAGTGGGTGAAGAAGCTGGCCAAGGTGGACGAGCAGCAGCCTCGTCAGGCGCCGGGGAGGCGCCGGGCTGCTTGACCGGATGAAGTCGCAGCCGCCGGACGGTCGGCAGGCTGCTTGACCGGACGCAGAGAGATTGCTTTTTCGGACGCAACGCAACATGAGGAGCTCGTAAGCATGGCTTCGCGCGACACGATGGACGCCGGGATCGGTGGCGACATCCTGATGAGCCACACGAGCCAGCTCGATAGCCTCATCAACCTCGCCCGCCTCAACTCGCTCCACTACCTGCTCTTCGGGCTGGCCTGCTGTGGGATCGAGCTCATGCAGACGGGCGGGCCCCGCGCCGATCTCGACCGCTTCGGCGCCGTCTTTCGCGCCAGCCCTCGCCAGTCCGACTTCATGATCGTGGCCGGCACGCTCACGTACAAGATGGCCGAGCGGTGCAAGCTCCTCTACGACCAGATGGCCGAGCCCAAGTACGTCGTCTCCATGGGCTCCTGCTCCAATTGCGGCGGGTTGTTCCAGCTCGCCTATTCGGTCTGCAAGGGCGTCGACAAGATCATCCCGGTGGACGTGTACATCCCCGGGTGCCCGCCCCGTCCCGAGGCGCTCACGGAGGGTTTCCTGCGGCTGCAAGAACTGGTGAGGCGCGAGCGATGGAAAGACAAGACGCGCCCCCGCGTCCAGCCTGCCGCCGCACCTGCTTCACGCATCGCGTAGTCTGGGTGTTCAGCGAGCCGGGGCGAGCGTGCCCGCGTAACCGCGCGGACGCCCGCCTCGTCTCACGTCGGAGGGTCGAGAGGACTGATGAAGGTCAACGACATCCACGAGAAGCTCATGGCAGAGTTCGGCGATGCGGTGGGTCCTCTCACCGAGCCGAAGATCGATCCCTTCGCGGTCGTGAAGGGGGATCGGATCGTCGACATCTCGCGCTTCCTCAAGACGACGCTCGGGATCGAGCTCGATCACTGTAACGTGATCAGCGGCGTCGACTGGCCCAAGCGCAACGTCATCGAGGTCGTCTACCACCTGTTCTCCTACCGCCACCGGCACGGGATCGTGCTCAAGGTGGAGGCCGACCGCGCGAAGCCGGTGGTGCCGTCGGTCGAGGGCGTCTGGAAGACGGCCAACTGGATGGAGCGCGAGTGCTACGACCTCCTCGGGGTCGAGTTCACCGGGCACCCCGACCTGCGCCGCATCCTCTTGCCGGACGACTGGGAGGGCTACCCGCTGCGCAAGGACTACCAGGAGCACGGCGGGTACCACGGCATCTCGAACGAGCGCGAGAACCCGCTCGTCGAGCTCAGGCGGCTGGACGAGAAGCGGAAGGCGGAGAGGCCGCCGGCCGCTCCTGCGCCGCAGGCCGCGCCACCCGCACCATCCACCCCTGTCGCGCCGGCCACGCCGGCCAAGGCCTAGGAGCGAGACGCCATGGAACGGCTCATCCTCCGGCGCGTGGGCAAGCCCGAAGACGAGATGCTCATCAACTTCGGGCCGCAGCACCCGTCGACCCACGGTGTCCTCAACTTCCTGGTCGAAACCGACGGCGAGGTGATGAAGCGCGCCGTCCCGGAGATCGGCTACCTGCACCGGGCGCTGGAGAAGATCGGCGAGGCGGTCAGTTACCCAGGGTTCATGCCCTACACCGACCGCATCGACTACGTGGCGGCGATGTTCGCCAACGAGGGCTACGCGATCGCGGTCGAGAAGCTGCTCAAGCTCGAGGTGCCGCCGCGCGCCCAGTGGCTCCGGGCCATCTCCTGCGAGCTGTGCCGGATCGCCAGCCACCTCGTGGCGGTCGGGGCGATGGCCAGCGACATCGGGGCGTCCACACCGCTCGTGCACGCACTCCGCGAGCGCGAGACGCTCAACGACCTCATCGAGGCGCTGTGCGGGGCCCGCCTCACCTACAACTACCACCGCATCGGCGGCGTCGCCTACGACATGCCCACCGGCTGGCGCGACCGCGTCCTCAAGTACCTCGACCACTTCGACACCTACATCCAGGAGTTCGACCGCCTCATCTCCTTCAACGCCATCTACGTGAAGCGTCTCGCCAACGTGGCGGTGATCTCGAAGGCGGCGGCCATCGACTACGGCCTCGTCGGCCCCAACCTGCGTGGTTCGGGCATGGACTGGGACGTACGCCGCGACGCGCCTTACGGCGCCTACCCGAGCTTCAACTTCGAGGTACCGGTGGGGCGCGGGTTCCAGGGGACGATCGGCGACGCCTACGACCGGTACTTCGTGCGCATGCTGGAGATGGCCCAGTCCTCGCGGATCACGCGCCAGGCCCTCGAGACCATGCCCGAGGGCGAGACCATGGCCAAGGTCCCGCGCAAGATCAAGCCCGAGGCGGGCGAGGCCCTCTCCCGCGTCGAGTCCGCGCGCGGCGAGATGGCGTACTACGTGATCTCCGACGGCACCGACAAGGCGTACCGCGTCCGCGCCCGGACCGGCAGCTTCACAGCCATGAGCATCATCGAGGACATCTCGCCCGGGCTCATGGTGGCAGACCTCATCGCCTTGATTGCGTCGTTCGACGTCGTGGCGCCGGAAATCGACAGATGACGCTCTCGGTCGACGTCCAGCTCCCGTACCCTCAGGACGACCGCTAGGAGCCCGCCCTCTCCATGCCCGTCAACTACTCGCCTCCCCCGAAGTCCACGCCGAAGGTCATCGTCGCCGTCACGCTGGCCGCGGCCGCCGGGATCCCGTTCCTCTTCCTCGGGCTCGTCCTGTTGCTTACACCGGTGCTGAAACCTGCCACCATCGACGGGCTGCTCAGCAACGCCGGGATCGACCCGTCGTGGCGCACGCCGGCCTACGTCGCCGCGCTCTTCGTGCTGGCGCTGCTGATGATGAACTACGGGGCCATCTTCTCCGGGGTCATCACCTGGTGGGAGCGGCGCGTCGCCGGCCGCATTCAAAGTCGCATCGGCCCGAACCGCGCCGGCTTCGGAGGCTTCTTCATCTTCATCGCGGACGCCGTGAAGATGCTGCTCAAGGAAGACCTCGTCCCGGCCGACGCGGACGCCCTCCTCTTCCGCGCCGCGCCCTACTTCGTGGTCACCGGCTTCGCGCTGACCTTCGTGGTGCTGCCCTTCGGCCACTCGCTCGTCGTGACCGACCTCAACGTCGGCGTCTTCTACGTGACGAGCGTCACCGCGCTGGTGGTGGTGGGCATCCTCATCTCCGGCTGGGCGTCCAACTCGAAGTGGGCCCTCTTCGGCGGCGTACGCGCGGCGGCGCAGGTCATATCGTACGAGATCCCGGCCGGCGTCTCGATCTTCGTCCCGATCGCGATGGCGGGAACCCTCTCCATGCAGGGCATCATCCGCGCACAGGGCGGGCTCCCGTGGGAGTGGTTCGTCTTCCGCAACCCGGCTGCCTTGATCGCCTTCTTCGTCCTGTTCACGAGCCAGCTCGCCGAAGCGAACCGAACCCCGTTCGACCTTCCCGAGGCGGAGTCGGAGCTCGTGGCCGGGTATCTCTCGGAGTACTCGGGTTTCCGCTTCGCGCTCTTCTTCCTCGTGGAGTGGGGAAACATCTGGGTCCTCTCGGCCATCGTCACCACGCTCTTCCTGGGCGGCTGGCAGATCCCGTTCGTCAGCGCCGAGTACATCGACGGTCTGCGAGGCGCGGGCGTGCTCCCCTCCCTCGCCTGGTGGGGCTGGAACGCGGTCTCGATGGCCGTCTTCACCGCAAAGACGATCGCCCTCTGCAACCTCGTGATCTGGCTGCGCTGGACCCTGCCGCGCGTCCGCGTCGATCAGATGATGGGGCTCTGCTGGAAGTACCTCGTCCCGGCCGCCTTCGCCTGCTTCGTGTTCACGCTCTTCTGGGAGCTGGCGGTGTCGGTGGCGCCGCGCATCGAGCTCGTCTCGGGCGTGGGGTTCACCGTGATCGCAGTCGTCCTCGCCGTGCTCTTCGCCCGGCGCGTGCACCAGAACATCCAGGCCGTACAGGGCGAAAAGATCGATCTCTCAAACTGGTAGCGGAGCCGAGCCCACCATGTCCGAGTCCGGAAGCCAGTACTTCGAAAACGTGAAGGACACCGTGCAGTCGTTCTGGCACGGGCTCTCCATCACGCTCTCCTACATGATGCGGCGGCCCATCACGACGCAGTATCCGGATCGCACCGAGCTGCCCGTCCGCGACACGCTACCGCCGCGGTACCGAGGCTTCCTGGAGGTCGACGCAAGCATCTGCACCGGATGCCAGGCCTGCGAACGCGCCTGTCCCATCGGCTGCATCCAGATCACGCTCGAGAAGGACGCTGCCAACCCGAAGCAACGCGTCGTCTCGCAGTTCGACATCGACGAGGCGAAGTGCATGTTCTGCGGCCTCTGCGTCGAGCCGTGCCCGACTGGATCCATCCAGCACACCCGCGAATTCGAGGGCACGCAGCGCTCGGTGCGGAACCTCACCTTCCGCTGGGCGGACCCCGAGAACCCGTTCCCGGTGTACAAGGTCCAGAAGGGCGCCGAGTACTACCCGCGCGTTCCGATTGGCACGCTGGTGCGCGCCAAGATCGACGCGCGCCGCTGGGACGCTCCCGGCCCCGAATTCCTTCCGCCTGAGCCACCCGGGACAGCTGCGGCAACCGCGCCGAAGGCGAAGGCCGCGGCGGCCAAGCCCGCCGCCGCTCCCGT
>MEMX01000147.1:34683-41906 GCA_001768075.1 Anaeromyxobacter sp. RBG_16_69_14
CCGCCCCTCGCACCGATCCTCTCCCTGCAGCCGAGGAGAGCGAGGTCAAGAAGGCGGCCCTCAAGACCACCGCTGGCGGCCCCAAGGCCTGAGAGGAGCGCATGCCTCGCAAGATCGTCATCTGGGTGGTGCTGGCCGCACTGGTCGTGACCTTCGTGGGCGTGCTCGGCGCGCGGATGGCCGAGGGCGCCGTGCTCCCCGAGATCATCCTCGGCCCCCTTGGGCTGACTGACGCCCTCTTCTACCTGTTCGCCGCGATGACGTTCGCCGGCGCCGCGACCGTCGCCCTCTCGAAGAACATCCTCCACAGCGCCCTCGGGCTGCTGGCCGCGCTCATGGGCACCGGTTCGCTCTACGTCTTCCTCTCTGCCGACTTCCTCGCCGTCACGCAGCTCCTCGTCTACATCGGCGGCGTCCTCGTCCTCATCCTGTTCGCAGTGATGCTGACCAACCGCATCACCGAGGTGAAGATCTCGAACGCGAGCCTCGGCCTCGTGGGGGGAGGGGCGCTGCTCGTCGCCACCGTGCCGGTGCTCGTCTTCGTGGCGATCGCCACGCCATGGGCGACCATCGTCCCCGCGGAGCTCGCGCCCACCACCCGCGAGATCGGCAACGCTTTCCTTACCCGCTGGCTCCTCCCCTTCGAGCTCGCCTCGCTCGTCCTGCTCGCCACGCTCATCGGAGCGGTGGTCATCGCGCGCAAGGAGCTGAAGCAGGACGAGCCGGACACGTCCGTCAGCTAGCCCACGGAGAACCCATGTTGCACGTCGGCCTCCAACACTTCCTCGTTGTCGGCGCCCTGCTCTTCAGCCTGGGGCTGCTCACCGTCGCAACCCGCCGCAACGCCATCGGCGTGCTCATGGGCGTGGAGCTCATCCTGAATGGCGCCAACGTGAACTTCGTCGCCTTCAACCACTACGTGACGGGCGGCGTGTCCGGGCAGGTGTTCGCGCTCTTCGTCATCGTCCTCGCGGCGGCGGAGGCCGCCGTTGGCCTCGCCATCGTCCTCGCCATCTTCCAGACGTTCCGGTCCATCGACGTCCGCCTCGCGGACACGATGCGGGAGTAGAGATGGAACACGCGTCGCACGCTCTCGGTCCCGTTCTGGTCGAGCACGCCAGCTATCTCTGGCTCGTCCCGCTCTTCCCGCTCCTCGGCGCCTTGGTGAACGTCCTCTTCGGCTGGCGCTTCGAGCGGAGCGGCAAGAAGAGCCTCGTCCACGTGGTGGCAGTGGGCGCCATGGCGCTCTCGTTCCTCACCGCGGCGTACGCGTTCGTGCAGATGCTGCACCTCCCGGCCGAGCGGCGGTTCCTCCAGAACACGCTCTGGAACCTGTTCAGCGCCGGCCGGGTGACGGTCGATCTCGCCTTTGCGCTCGACCCGCTTTCGATGATGATGGTCCTCATCATCACCTTCATCGGGACGCTCATCCACCTCTTCTCCGTCGGCTACATGTGGGAAGACGAGGCGAAGGCGTACTGGCGGTTCTTCGCGTGGCTGAACCTCTTCGTCTTCTCGATGCTCCTGCTCGTCATGGGGGACAACTTCGTCCTCATGTTCTTCGGGTGGGAAGGCGTCGGCCTCTGCAGCTACGGTCTCATCGCCTTCTACTACACGGATCGCGAGAAGGCCGCCGCGGGCATGAAGGCGTTCGTCGTGAACCGCTTCGGCGACTTCGGCTTCCTGGCCGGCCTGTTCCTCCTGTTCTGGGGCCTGGGCGGCGCCTGGGCCGCCTCCTGCCACACCGGCGGTCCGAGCTATCAGGCTACCCCGGGGATGCACTCGCTGGCGGGAGCCTCCGACGCCGCAGCGTCGCTGGCGCTTGCCCCCCGGGTCTCGCTGCGCGAGCACGCCGCACCGGCCAAGCACGGTGCGCCGGCTGGGCACGCCGCACCGGCCGAGCACGCCGCGCCCGCTGAGCACGCCGCACCGGCCGAACACGCCGCACCCGCTGAGCACGCCGTGCCGGCCGAACACGGCGCAGCCGCCGAGCACGGCACGGCTCCCGGGCACGCTACCGCCTCTGCCAAGGGCGAGCACGGTGTCGGTGCCCAGGTGATGGTCGGACCGACGCTCAACTTCCGCGAGCTGCGCGACCAGGTGGTCATCGAGGAGACCGGGATCGCGGAGCACCTCAAGGACCAGCGGGTATGGGGGGTCGCGCTGCTGGCGCTCGTCGGGATCTTCCTCTTCGTGGGTGCGATGGGGAAGAGCGCGCAGCTTCCGTTGTACGTGTGGCTGCCCGACGCCATGGCCGGACCGACCCCGGTCTCGGCCCTCATCCACGCCGCGACGATGGTGACGGCCGGCGTGTACATGGTGGCGCGCCTCAACTTCATCTTCGCCCTGTCGCCGTCGGCGATGGGCTGGGTAGCGCTGATCGGCACCCTGACCGCGGTCTTCGCCGCCTCGATCGGCTTCTTCCAGTACGACATCAAGAAGGTCCTCGCCTACTCCACCGTCTCGCAGCTCGGCTTCATGTTCATCGGCGTGGGCGTGGGCGTGTACTGGGCGGGCGCCTACCACCTCCTGACGCACGCCTTCTTCAAGGCGTGCCTGTTCCTCGGCTCGGGCTCGGTCATCCTCGGCTGCCACCACGAGCAAGACATGCGAAAGATGGGCGGTCTCAAGAAGTACATGCCCATCACGCGCTGGACCTATCTCATCGCCTGCTGGGCGATCGCCGGGTTCCCGTGGGCGGCCGGCTTCTACTCGAAGGACGAGATCCTCTGGAAGGCGTTCACCTCCGAGCACCTCGCCCTCTTCGGCACCGCCACGCCTTGGCTCGGTCCGGCCATCTACATCGCCGGCCTTCTCGCCGCCACCGGGACGAGCTTCTACATGTTCCGCAGCTACTTCATGACCTTCACCGGCGAGTACCGCGGCGGCCAGGGCCACGGGCACGAGCACGGCGAAGATCCGCACGCTTCGGTCGCGGCGCCGCACCACGCCGATCCGCACGGGCACCACGATGCCCATCCCGCCCCCGACCCTGCACCGGCGCACGGCGCGCACGGGCACGACGCGCACGGCCAGGCGCACGGGGGTCACGGCGGGCACGGCCACACGCCGCACGAGTCGCCCTGGACGATCACCCTCGTCTTGGTGGTGCTCGCGGCCGGCGCGGTCCTGTGCAGCCTGCTCGGCCTCCCGGCCGCCTGGACCGGCCACGAGCCGCTCCTCGAGCAGTGGCTCTCGCCCGCGCTCACGGCGGAAGTCCCGTTCGTCCACAAGCCGCACGCGCTCGAGTTCGTGTTCCAGGCCCTCGGCGTGGGCGCTGGCGCCATCGGCTTCGTCTTCGCCTGGGTCCTCTACAAGGACAACAAGAGCAAGGTCCCGGCCGCGCTCAAGGAGAAGTTCCTCGGCGTGTGGACCGTCGTCTACAACAAGTACTACGTGGACGAGCTGTACGACCTGGTGGTGATCCGGCCGTCGCTCGCCTGGTCCCGCGCCCTCTCCTGGTTCGACGGCCACATCATCGACTGGCTGGTGAACTTCGCCGGGTCGGTCGCGCGCGGCTTCGCGGGCATCGACGGCTGGATCGACAAGCATTTCGTGGACGGCGCGGTGAACGCCGTGGCGACGTTGACCATCGAAGGCGGCCGCACGCTGCGGCGCGTCCAGACCGGCCGTATCCAGACGTACCTCTACGGCGCGCTCGCAGGCGGACTCGCCGTGATCCTCCTCAATTTCCTCATCCCCTGATCTCCCCGGCGGGGGACGAGTCCCCGCCCTACGCAGGAGCGACGCGACATGTTCGGTCCCAACAACGTCCTCGCCTGGGCCACATTCCTCCCGCTCGGCGGCGCGATCCTCATCGTGCTGCTGACGGCGCTGCGGTACGTCTCCGGCCTCTCGAAGCACGCGCTCGACCAGGCATCGCGCGCCATCGCGCTCTGCACGAGCGGACTCTCGCTCGTGGCCGCGATCTACGCGTGGTCGTTCTACGATCCGAACGCGGCGGGCATGGTGGTGGCCGGCAAGGCGTCCGGCGTCCAGCTCGTGCAGCGGGCCGTCTGGATCCGCGGCTTCAACGTGGAGTGGTTCGTCGGCGTGGACGGACTGTCCATCTCGATGGTCCTGCTCTCCGGCCTCATCTCCTTCGTCGCCACCATCGCCTCCCTGCCCTGGTGGTCCGGCGCCAAGGACCGCGAGATGGCGGGCATGGTCGAGGACGACGGGCACGCGGGCGGGGCGCACGGCGGGCACGGCCACGGCGAGGCGCACCCCAAGCACTTCTCGGTGCGCATGGTCCCCGGCTACATGGTCATGCTGCTCCTCCTGCAGACCGGCATGATGGGGACCTTCGTCGCGCTGGACATGTTCCTCTTCTACGTCTTCTGGGAGGTCATGCTCCTGCCGATGTACTTCCTCATCGGCGTGTGGGGCGGGCCGCGCAAGGAGTACGCGGCCATCAAGTTCTTCCTCTACACCCTGGCCGGCTCGGTGCTGATGCTCCTCGCGATCATCGGCGTCTACTACAACAGCGCCGGCGCGAGCCTCGTGGACGGCTCCGCGACGGAGCACACCTTCAACCTGCTCGAGCTCGCCGCACAGGGCCACGCGGGCCAGTTCGCCTCGGCGGCGCCCATCCTGGGCTTCGAGTTCGCAAAGATCGTCTTCGTGGCCTTGTTCATCGGGTTCGCCATCAAGATCCCGATGTTCCCCTTCCACACCTGGTTGCCCGACGCGCACGTCGAGGCGCCCACGCCCATCTCCGTCATCCTGGCCGGCGTGCTCCTCAAGATGGGCCCCTACGGCATCCTCAGGTTCAACTTCGCCATCCTGCCGGACGCAACGCGCTGGGCGGCCAACGCCATCGCGATCTTCGGCGTGATCAACATCGTCTACGCGGCGTTCGTGTGCCTGGCCCAGAAGGACCTCAAGAAGCTCATCGCCTACTCGTCGGTGTCGCACATGGGCTTTACCCTCCTCGGCATGGCAGCGATGACGCCCACCGCCATCTCCGGCGCGGTGTTGAACCTCTTCACCCACGGCATCATCAGCGGAATGCTCTTCCTCATCGTGGGCGTCATCTACGACCGCGCCCACCACCGCGAGATCGCGCGCTTCGGAGGACTGGCGCAGCAGCTGCCCGAGTACACGGCGATCATGGGGCTCGCGTTCTTCGCGTCGATGGGCCTCCCCGGGCTCGCCGGCTTCATCTCCGAGTTCATGGTCTTCTCGGGCTCGTTCCCGGTCTACATGACCTACGTCATCATCTCGGCCACGAGCGTCATCATCACCGCGGCCTACTACCTGTGGGCCATCCACCGCATGTTCCTGGGGAAGCTCAACGAGACTTACCGCGGGTTCCCGGACCTCAACTGGCGCGAGCGCCTCACCCTCTACCCGCTGGGCGCCATCGCCATCGTGCTCGGGTTCTACCCGCAGGCGATCCTCGGCTCGATCAACACGACGCTCCACGTGCTCGTCCAGAACGTCCGCCTCTAGTGCTCCGACCCAGGCACAGTGCCTACTGCGAGCGCCGATCCTCTTGCTGCGGTGGACGGCCTCGTCGGTGCGCTGCTCGACGTAGCGCTGCTACGCCTGCGCTGCTCCCTCCTCGGGCGCCCGCCTCGCTTCGGTCTCGGCGCTCTCGTCACGTCACCATACCTGAGTCGCAGCACTAGGAGAGCAGGATCGACATGGAACAGCTCATCGGGAACAACCTCGCGAGCGTGGCCGGCTTCCGGCCGGAGCTGGTGCTCACCTTCGGGTCGATCGCGCTCTTGGTGCTGGATCTGGTCCTGCGCCGTTCGCGGTCGCGGCGCGCGCTCCTCGCCGGCGCCGCCGTGATCGTGCTCGGGCTGGCCGCCGTCTTGCTCGCTGCGCAGTCGACCGCCAGCACACCGCTCTTCAACGGCATGATCGCGAGCGACGCGTTTGCCACCTTCTTCAAGTGGATCTTCCTCGCGGCGGGCTTCCTGACCGTGCTCATCGTGGCGCAGGGCGACGACTACCCGTCACCGCGGGTGGGCGAGTTCTACGGGCTCCTCCTCGCCGTCGTGCTCGGCATGTTCCTCATGGCGAGCGCCACCAACCTGCTCACCATCTACATGTCCATCGAGCTCGTCTCGATGGTGAGCTACGTGCTCGCCGGTTTCCGGAAGAGCGACCGCAAGGCTGCCGAGGCATCGCTCAAGTACGTCATCTATGGATCCGTCGCCTCCGGCGTCATGCTCTTCGGCATGAGCTACCTCTACGGCCTGCTCGGTACGTTCGACGTCTTGGCGTTCGCTCCCAAGATCGCGGAGCTCTCGGCCACGACCGGCGCCGCTGGCGCCGCGACGAAGCTCGCGCTGGTGGTGGCGGTGGTCTTCGTCTCGTCGGGCGTGGGCTACAAGATCGCGAGCGTGCCATGGCACATGTGGTGCCCGGACGTGTACGAGGGCGCGCCGACCCCCTTCACGGCGTTCCTCTCCGTCGGCCCGAAGGCCGCTGGCTTCGCGCTCGCGCTCCGGTTCTTCCTGGGCTCGTTCGCGGGTCCGATGGGCGCGAACGGCATGGCCGAGTCCATCGCGGGCATCCCCTGGCCGGCCGTGATCGGCGTGCTCTCGGCCGTGACGATGACACTCGGGAACCTCACCGCCATCGCCCAGACCAATCTGAAGAGGCTGCTCGCGTACTCCTCCATCGCCCACGCGGGCTACACGCTCATGGGCCTCGCGACCCTCTCCGCGCTGGGCATGCAGGGCGTCATGATCTACATGCTCATCTACCTCGTGATGAACCTCGGGGCCTTCCTCGTGGTCATCGTGGTGGCTGAAGCGACCGGCTCGGAGTCCATCTTCGACTACAGCGGGCTGGTGCACCGTCACCCGCTGGCGGCGATCGCGTTCGGCATCTTCCTCTTCTCCCTGACCGGGCTACCGCCCTTCGCCGGCTTCACGGGGAAGTGGTACCTGTTCTACGCCGTGATCGAGCGGGCGTCGGGGCCGGCCGGCTTCTGGTACGGCGCGCTCGCCGTCGTCGGCGCGCTCAACACGGCCGTATCGCTCTACTATTACGCGCGCATCATCCGGGCGATGTTCCTCGAGGCGCCCCACGTCACCGACAGGGTCGCGCCGAAGCTGGGCTACCAGCTCATGCTGGGTGCGTTCTCGGCAGCCATCCTCGTCTTCGGCATCTGGTGGGCGCCCATCGTGGAGTGGTCGCAGCGCTCGATGGTCATGCTGCGCGGTTGACACCGCTCGACGCCGAGCACCGCGTCGGCCCCTCTC
>MEMX01000147.1:41925-42046 GCA_001768075.1 Anaeromyxobacter sp. RBG_16_69_14
GGGGGAAGAGGGACACAGCGCGTGTGGAGTTCAGCCCCGCCGTGCCTCCAGCCGCGCCAGCTCCTCCTCGGTCATGCTCTCCTCGCCGAGGTGCCTTCCGGGGGCGACCGCCTCGCCGTGG
>MEMX01000147.1:42092-48127 GCA_001768075.1 Anaeromyxobacter sp. RBG_16_69_14
ACTTCTCGCGTACGGATGGGTTGTGATCGGGGTGGCGGGTCTCGACGCCGACGAGGCCCCAGCCCTTCATTCGCTCGAGGTCGCCACGCTCGATTTTGCTCAAGCCTGGGTGCGCGATGGTGGCCGTGCCGCCGGCGCCGCGCACGAGGTCGGCGGCCTCCTGGACGGTGAGACGGTAGCGGCCAACATAGGCAGGCCGTCCCTCCCCGAGAAAGCGGTCGAAGGCCTCTTTCACCGTGGCCACCACTCCCTTCTCGACCATGGCGCGCGCGACGTGAGGACGGCCCAAGGTCTTGCCACCACTGAACTTCTCGATCTCGTCGGGCGTGAGCGCGACGGCCAGGGCGGCTAGCTTCTGGATGATCTCGCCCATGCGGACCCGCCGCTTCTCGGCCAGGAGATCCTCGAATCGCTTCAGGGAATCGCTCATCGGGTCGATGAAGTGACCCAGGACGTGCACCTCCCGGCGGTCGAGCTGCACCGACAGCTCGATGCCCGGCACGAATCGTAGTCCGGCCGCCGACGCTGCCTCCCGGGCCACGTCGAGCGCCCCCACCGAGTCATGATCGGTGAGCGCCCAGACCGAAACGCCAGCCGCGGCTGCCCGCTCGGCCACCTGCGCGGCGGGGTACTCGCCATCGGAGGCAGTCGAGTGAGTGTGGAGGTCGATGACCCGAGGGCGTGCTGTCATTAATGATTCCTTGTCTGTATCATACCGAGAATCCCGTTATCAGCCCGCCCCTGTGCGGCCCCTCGAGCGAGCCCCATGCAGCACGTCCTGCGCATTTCCCGCAAGATCGACTACGGCCTGAGGGCCATGATCTATCTCGCTTCCATCTCGCGGGAGGCGGTCGTCCCCTTCCGAGAGATCGCGCGACAGATGATGATTCCGGAGGACTTCCTGGCGAAGATCCTCAAGACCCTCGTCGACCATAGGTTGGTGAAGTCCGCCCGCGGCCCGCACGGCGGCTACGCCTTGGCTCAGGGGCCCGAAGCCATCAGCTTCCTCGACGTCATCGAGGCGGTCGAGGGCCCCATCGCCATCAACGTCTGCCTCGACAGCGACGACGCTTGCGCCAAGGCCGAGGCGTGCACCATGGTCGGCGTGTGGCGACGCGGCCAGGAGAAGATGCTCGAGGTCTACCGCCAGTCGAAGCTCTCCGAGTTCGCGCTCAAGCCCGACATCCACGGTCAAGTCGGATTCGTCCAGCTCCTCGGGTCGCAGGCGCAGGCGCGATAGCGTATCCTCCTCCGCACGACTCGCCTTGACCATGGCGAAGGCGCCCGGTAACTAGTTGCGCGCCCGCCATGGCTCCCAAGACCCCGAAGCAGCTCCGCAAGGCCTACCTGTCCCGGCCACCCGTCGAGCCCATGCGGCTCAAGCCGGGCATGACCGTCGAAGACCTCGTCGACGTCTACCGCAGGGCCGGAGCCTTCAACGGCGGCCGCCTCGCCGAGGCCTGCGACCTGTTCGGCCGCATGATCGACTCGGGCGCGACCATCGCCCTCACCGTCACGGGCGCCATGACCCCGGCCGGCATGGGCGGCGCCTTCCAGGCGATGATCGAGGCCGGGTTCGTGGACCTCATCGTCGCGACGGGTGCCAACGTCTACCACGACCTTCACTTCGCCTTGGAGCTGCCGGTCGTGCAGGGGCACTTCCAGGTCGACGACAAGGAGCTCTACCGCGCAGGCATCGAGCGCATCTACGACGTCTTCATCACCGAGGATTCTCTCCTCGACACCGACGCCTTCGTGCGCGAGGCGCTCGAGAAGGCGCCCGCCGCGCTGCGCGGCCGCGTCTCCACACCTCGCCTGCACCACTACCTCGGCCAGCTCGTGCGCGAGTACTCCAAGCTGCCGGAGCAGAGCTTCGTCGCGACCGCGGCCGAGTACGACGTACCGATCTTCACGTCCTCGCCGGGCGACTCCTCCATCGGCATGAACGTCGCCGCCATGAAGCTGCGCGGTGGCGAGACCACCATCGACCCCGACCTCGACGTGCTCGAGTCCACGGCCATCGTCTACGACGCAGAGGTGAACGGCGTCGTCATCCTGGGGGGCGGGTCGCCCAAGAACTTCTATCTTCAAACTCAACCGACCCTCTGGCAGATCCTCGACCTCAACCGCGGGGGCCACGAGTACGTGCTGCAGATCTCGACCGACTCGCCGCAGTGGGGCGGCCTCTCCGGCGCGACGCCGTCGGAGGCGGTCAGCTGGGGCAAGGTCCAGGCCGACATGCAGAAGAACCACGTCGTGGTGTACTCGGACGCGACCGTGGCAGGGCCGCTCCTCTTCGCCCACGCGCTCTCGACGCGCAAGAAGCGCAAGCCCAGGCGCCTCTTCCGTCGCCTCCCGGAGATGTACGCCGCGCTGCAGAAGGCGCACGCGAGGAAGCACCCCGGCTCGGGCGCCATGCCCGAGGTGAGGGAGTCGGCCAAGGCGAAGACGGTCGGCCCCGGGCGCGCGCTGCCGCGCCGGTGAGCGATCGGCTCCCGCCCCGGGTTTCCGCATGCCCTTCGACCCCTCCGCCGCCGCCCTCCCAGGTTCCGGCCTCTTCGGCCTTCCTCACTCGGAGCGCACGGCATCGGTGGTGGTGGTTCCGGTGCCGTTCGAGGCCACGACCTCCTATGGCGGCGGCGCCGCGCGGGGGCCCGAGGCCGTCCTCGACGCGAGCCGCCAGGTCGACCTCTTCGACATCGAGACGGGCCGGCCCTACCAGGCCGGCATCCACATGCTGCCCATCCCGGGGCGCATCGTCGCGCTCGACGCCCGGGCGCGCGCCGACGCCGCGCCAGTCCACCAGGCCGGAGGCACCGATCCGGGCAAGCCCGAGCTGGCGGCCGCCGCCGCGCGCGTGAACGCCGCCTCGGCCGAGCTGAACGCCTGGGTCGAGAGCGAGGTGGCGCGCCTCCTCGCGGCGGGGAAGAAGGTCGCGGTGCTCGGCGGCGATCACTCGGTCGCCTTCGGCTCCATCGCCGCGCACGCGAGGGCGTTCCCGGGGCTCGGTGTCCTGCACCTCGACGCGCACGCGGATCTACGCTCCGCGTTCGAGGGCTTCGAGCACAGCCACGCCTCGATCCTCCGCAACGTCATGGAACGCGTGCCGGGCGTGTCCCGCCTGGCGCAGGTGGGAGTCCGCGACGTCTCGGACGAGGAGATGGCGTACGTGGAGGCGTCGGGTGGGCGCATCGTCACGCACCACGACGCGGTGCTGGCGGCCGCGCGCTTCGAGGGCGAGGGCTGGGCGGCGCAGGTGCAGCGCATCGTGGAGCCGCTTCCACGGGACGTGTATCTCACCTTCGACGTCGACGGGCTCGACCCGTCGCTCTGCCCGCACACCGGGACGCCGGTGCCGGGCGGGCTCTCCTTCCAGGAGGCGTGCGCGCTCCTGGCGGGCGTGGTCAAGAGCGGCCGCCGCATCGTCGGCCTCGATCTGGTGGAGGTCGCGCCCGGCCCCGACGGCGACCCGTGGGACGGGAACGTCGGCGCGCGGCTCCTGTACAAGATGATCGGGTGGATGTTGAAGACGACCTGACGGGGGCTGCGCCGCGCTCACCGGATCTTGTACGGATCGGCCTTCGGCTTCGATTTCTCGACCAGGGCCATGAGCTCCCTGAACTTCTGGTTCGCGGGCTCGTACATGAGTGCCGTCTTGAGCGCGCGCTCGGCGGCATCCCAGCGCCGCGCCTCCACGTCCTTCAGCGCCGAGGCATAGAGCTTGCGGCCATTGGGCGTCTGCCCGAACTGCTCCTCGAGCTTCTTCTTCTGCTCGTCCTTGACCGCCGTCTCCTCGACCTCGGTGAACCGGAGCTTCTTCGCTCGGTCGGGTCCGGTCACGTCGGCCAGGTAGCGCGGCCTCTTCGCGTCGTCGCGCAGCACGGTGTACGCCTCGTTGACGCGCCGGTAGATGCGGGCGATGAGCTCGCGCAGCTGCGGCGACGGGAGCGCCGCGAACCTGTCAGGGTGACAAGCCCTCGACTCCCGGTAGTAGGCCGCCTTCACCTCGTCGGCACCCGCGGTCTGCGGCAGGCGCAGCACCTCGAAGTAGTCGAGCCCGTCGAGCGCCGCCGCACGCTGCTCGATCTCCATGATGAAATCGACGTCCATCGGTATCAGCCTCGGGGCGTGACGCCCTCCCTGAAGATATCTCTAGAGCGGTCGGAGAGCATGATCACGGCGAAGGCGAGCCTGAATGCCCTGCCAGCGCCACTTCGGCGTTCTTGTCGATCGCGGTCCGGATGTCCTGCTCCGAGAGCCCCGACGACAGGCTGATGGTGGTCGCCGCCCGCTGCCCGGATTCCAGGTCCGTGGCCGACACGTTGACGATGCCGTCGGGGTCGATCTCGAACGTGACCTGGATCTGGACCTCGCCGCGGTATCCGATGCGGAACCCGGCGAACTCGAACTCCCCCAGCATCTCGCACTCGTCGGCCCTGTTCGACTCCCCCTGGTAGACGCGGATCTTGACCCGCTCCTGGCCGTCGCGGCTGGTGGTGAAGGTCTTCGACTTCTCGATGGGGATGGGCGTGTTCCTGTCGATGATGCGCTCGGTGAAGCCACCCACGGTGCCCACGCGCAGGGTGAGCGGCGTCACGTCGAGCAGGTAGCTCCCCTGTCCGGACACCGCCGCTCCCGCGTTGAGGAGCGCCGAGGCCTGGATGCTGGCGCCGAGCGCCACCACCTGGTCCGGGTCGATGCCGGTCATCGGCTCCCGCTGGAAGTAGTGGCGCACGCTGTTGCGGATGACGGGGAGCCGCGTCGGTCCGCCCACCAGGATGACCGCGTCGATGTCGCTGGCGGTGAAGCGCGCCGACTGCAGCGCCTCGTCGCACACCTTGAAGGTCCGCTGCACGAGGTCCATCACCATGCGGTTGAACTGGTCCGCGCCGAGCGTCTCGGTGAGCTCGAGCACCTCGCCCTCGGGCGTCTGGCAGATCCCCGGCACCAGGATGCGCGCCGTGCCGTCGCGGCCGACGTCGATCTTCGCCTTCTCGCTCGCCTCCTTGAGCATCTGCAGGCAGAACTTGTTCTGGCGGAGGTCGATCTGGTGCGCCTTCAGGAACCCCTCCGCCAGCCAGCTCATGATGCGATCGTCGAAGTCGTCGCCGCCGAGGTAAGTGTCGCCTGCGGTGGCGAGCACCTCGAAGACGTCCTTGCCGATCTCCAGGATCGAGACGTCGAAGGTGCCGCCACCGAGGTCGTAGACGCAGATCTTCTGGTGGATGTCCTTGCCGAAGCCGTAGGCGAGCGCCGCCGCGGTGGGCTCGTTGATGATGCGCAGCACCTCGAGCCCCGCGATGCGCCCGGCGTCGCGCGTCGCCTGCCGCTGGTTGTCGTTGAAATAGGCCGGGCAGGTGACGACCGCCTTCCTGACCTCGCGCCCGAGCGCGGTCTCCGCGACCGCCTTCATCTCCTTGAGGACGAACGCCGAGATCTCGGGGATGGCCAGGACGCGATCGCCGATGCCGATGCGCACCGAGTTGTTCGGCCCCTCCACGATCTTGTACGGCATCACCGCCTGGGCCTTCTTCACCTCGTCCGAGAAGAAGAACCTGCCGATGAGGCGTTTCGCGGAGTAGACGGTGTCCTGGGCGTTGGTGATGATGCTCTTCTTGGCGCTGTTTCCGACGAGGACGGTGCCCTCCGGTAGGAAGCTGACCACCGAAGCGTGGGTGTGCTCCCCCCACTCGTTGGGGATCACTTGGGGCGCGCCGTCCAGCATCGCCGCCACGCAGCTGTAGCTCGTCCCGAGATCGATCCCGACGGCGATGTCGTCGCTCATGGAGTTCCGCTGTCGTTCCGCCCGGTTGGCGGAGAGCCGATGAGTATTCCACGCGCCCTGGCCGCCGGGCACACCATCCGCGTCGCTGCATGCGGCCATGCAGTTCCGGCACGGGATGGTCCCGGGCCGGAGATGCCATTATAGAATAGGTGAGCGCGAGTGAATGGCGCTGCCGGGGAGCCGCGAAGCCGATGGGTACGCTGGTTGCGATACTACAGAGCGATCCCAACCTGCTCCGTTGCCAGGTGCG
>MEMX01000147.1:48157-50983 GCA_001768075.1 Anaeromyxobacter sp. RBG_16_69_14
GGCGGAGCGGGTGCCGGATGCGTACGGGTTCGGATACTACAAGGGCAACGACGTCCTCCTCGGGAAGCGCCCGAGCGGGGCGCCGAGCACCTTCACGCTGACTCAGCTCGCGGGGTCGGTGGACAGCGAGGCGCTGCTTGCGCACGCTCGCTACGCCACCGTGGGTGGTCAGAAGGACGAGAACACCCACCCGTTCCGGTTCCGGCGCTGGCTCTTCGCGCACGACGGGACGGTCGAGGTGTTCCCCGAGGTCAAGCCGCGCCTGCTCGAAGCCCTGCCGGAGTTCCTGCGGCGCAACGTCGAGGGCGAGACGGACTCCGAGCACGCCTTCATGCTCTTTCTCAAGTACCTGCGCGAGGGCGGCCAGCTCGACGACCTCGACGTGGAGGCGCGCACCGTCGGCCGCGCCCTGGCCCGCGTGACGCGAGAGCTGGAGGGCTGGAGCCGCGAGGCGGGCGCGATCAAGCCGAGCTCCCTCAACTTCGTGGCCACGAACGGTCGCGTGCTCGCCGCGACGCGGCGCGGCAGACCGCTCCACTACGCCCTCCTCGAGGGAATAATGCCCTGCAAGCGCGATGGCATCGGGCCCGGAACGCCCGAGAACGACCCGCGCATGCGGTCGCACCGCCAGGTGAAGGCGGTGTGTTTCGCCACGCACCTCCGCCAGCCGAACGGCTTCCTCGAGGTGCCCGAGGCGAGCGTGGTGGCCGTGAGCCGCGCGCTCCAGGTGGGGGTGTCGAGCCTCGCCAACGCCTGACCCTTGCGTGACGGATCGTGCGATCGCTTGCCCCCTCGCTCTCCCCCTTCAGCTAGACGATCGCCCAGGGCCTGGGCACGACGACCGACTTCCAGGTCTCGAGCGCAAACCGGTCCGTCATGCCGGAGACGAAGTCGGTCACCGCGCGGGAGAGCGGCTCACCGTCGCGAGGCGCGACGCCGAAGCGATCGCGCAGGCGCTCGGCGTCGGCTGCCAGCCAGGTCGCGAGGTCGCGCAGGATGCGCTGGGCCTTCTTGAACTCCTCGTTCACGATCGGGTTCTCGTAGACGCGCTGGTAGAGGAACTCGCGCAGCGCGATGAGCGCACCGTGCACCTCCGCCGACATCTCGATGTGCCTACCGCAGTCGAGGTCGGAGGCCTGGATGACGTCGCCGATGAGAGTGGCGAGCCGCAGTGAGTGGCGCGTGCCGAGGGCGCGCCGGATGTCGACCGGCACCTCCTCCTCGCCGATCAGCCCGCCGCGAACCGCGTCGTCGAGGTCGTGGTTGACGTAGGCGATGATGTCGGCGAGGCGCACGATCTCCGCCTCCAGCGTGAGCGCCTTGGCGCCGCTGCCCTTCATGAGCACGTTCCCGCGCCCCTTCGAGTGGCGCAGGATGCCGTCGCGCACCTCGGCGGTGAGGTTCAAACCCCGGCCGTCCGCCTCGAGCACCTCCACCACCCGCAGCGACTGCACCGCGTGATGGAAGCCGCCCTCCAAGACCTCGTTGAGGAGCCGCTCGCCGGCGTGGCCAAAGGGCGTGTGCCCGAGGTCGTGGCCCATGCAGATGGCCTCGACCAGCATCTCGTTGAGACGCAGCGCACGCGCGATGGAGCGCGCCACCTGCGCCACCTCCAGAGTGTGGGTGAGGCGGTTGCGGTAGTGGTCGCCGCGCGGCGCCAGGAACACCTGCGTCTTCCCCTGCAGGCGCCGGAAGGACTTGCAGTGGAGGATCCGATCGCGGTCGCGCTGGAAGGCCGGTCGCATGTCGTCCTCGGGATCGGGCCTTTCCCGGCCGCGCGAGGCAGCGGAGAACGCCGCGCGCGGGTGGAGCGTGCGCACCTCCTGGTCTTGCAGCATGTCGCGGATGGATCCGGGCATGGAGCGGTTCTTAGCGGGAGCCGGGCGTCCCGTCACCTCCCGGGCCCGTAAGGTGGGCTTGTCCCCACCGATATCCGGGGATCAAGAGTCACTCGCCCCCAAGAGCAATCTTGACCCAACGCACATTTCCTCATGACCGCTTTCTGGGACTCATAGAGGAAAATACCAGCTCGTGGCTACTCGCCCCGAGAGGTGGACCTTGCGCCGACTCCTGACGTTTCTCGTGGAGCAGTTCCTCGACATCGACCTGGGCCGTTCCTGCATCCGGTCGTCCTCGAAGCGGGGGGAGCGCCGGCTCCCACCGCACCCCCAAAACGCAATCGTCGGGTGGCTCGGCGATTCTCGGAGGGAGTAGAGGAGCGACGAACTCGGCGAGTACGCCATACCGCCGGGGTCGGTAGCCGTGCCGCAGAACGTTCACGATCCAGGCTGAACCCGGCGGGGCACACGGCCGCGGCGCCCAGCCTTGCAGGGGGTCGAGGGTCGAGTGTCACCCGCCTCCGGGTTGCCGGTAGCTCCGCGGACGAAGCTGGCGCCCGCCAGGCGTCCCGCGCTCACAGCGGCGACCAGTTGATGTGATTCTCCAGCGGCACCGCCGCCGCTGTGAGCTGATGTCCGGCGCCTTGCGGCGCCTCAAGCGGAGGGGAGAACTCTCCCCCCGCGCCCCCCATCTCGAGCGTCAGTTCATGTGGCATGCGCTATCAGTGCGTGGCGCCGCGCGCTGCCTTGATCGCTCGCATCGACAGCCACATCGTCGTCGGGCGCGGCCGGGCTTCCGACTGGCCCTCGATCACTTCGAACGGCATGAAGCCGTACTTCTTGTAGAAGTCGACGGCGCCTGCCTCAGCGTCGACCACGACCCCGGCGCAGCCTACCTCGTCCGCCATCTTGGCGGCGAGCTCGAGCACGAACCGCAGGAACTGCGCGCCGAGCCCGACACCGCGCGCCGACTCATCGACGGCGAGGC
>MEMX01000147.1:50994-54346 GCA_001768075.1 Anaeromyxobacter sp. RBG_16_69_14
GCCGAGCACAGGCACGGGATAACGAGGCAGTTTCCTTCGCTCCCGCTCGGGCAGGTCCTCGATCTCGACGTGCCGCGGCGCCACTGTGGCGAAGCCGAGGACGCGCCCGGCATCGACCGCGACGTAGGTTACGCCGAGGTGGTGGCGGAACTGGTTCTGACCCGCGTACTGGTGGAAGAACCGGTCGAGATCTTCGTCGCCAGAGTGAAATGCGGAGCGCTCGTCCGTCGGGTGAAGCGCCCTCCTCGCAACTGTCACACTCCCGCCTTGGACTGTGTCCGAGCACCTGGAGGCACGGCGCACCGGCACGCCGGGTCAACCTCACGGGCCATTTCGACTCGAAAAAACGGTGGCCGTCCAAGCAACAGTGTCACTCGCCAGCACAGTGCCGGAGATGAAGGTCAGTACCGATTCAGGCGCGTTCACCGCGTGTGACCATCGGCTTCGGGCTTGCATCGGAGGCCAGACGCACTTCACCAGGGAGCCGGGCGATCTGGGGGTGCTGTCCGCGAGCCTCCGGCTCTGACCATGCGTGCCCGGCCCACGTCGATGGTCCGCTCGAGGGCACGAGGCGCAAAAGGCCGGGCCAGCGCCACGAAGCTCGAGTCCTCGTCGCCGACGGCAGAGGAGGGGTAGCGGCCCCCGTGCAATTTGTAGCGGTAAGGTTGCCCGAACGGGGCGAAGGACGTCAGCGAGCGGCGAGACGAAAGGCGCGCTATTGCCATGTGGGAGCGAAACAGGATCGTTCTGATCACCGGGCTATTGGGAGTGGCGCTGACCGGCGGCGATTGCTTCTACTCGAGGATCGGGAGCGCCCTCTCGGCTCTCAAGACGCAACGCGGAGCTCAAGTCCAAGGGCTATCACATGGGCGAGCTCGAGATCAGGACGATGGCCGCTCCGCATCTCGATCAGGGCAGCAATCCAAGGAGCAGGCTGCGCTGGAACGGGCCGGTGGAGAGCGATGTCACACGGAACGCTCGTCGACACTTTCCGGTGCCTCGAAGTGACCCACCTGGAATTGCCACCAAAGGCTTATGCCAAATCAGCACGCATGTGACCCGGCCGCACACTTCGCCGTTCCCAGTGTCACAGCGGCGACCAGTTGATGTGATTCTCCAGCGTCACCGCCGCCGCTGTGAGCTGATGTCCGGCGCCTTGCGGCGCCTCAAGCGGAGGGGAGAACTCTCCCCCCGCGCCCCCCATCTCGAGCGTCAGTTCATGTGGCATGCGCTATCACAGCGAACTCAACGGACTGTGACTGGGAACTCTCCACATGCTGACGTTCTCCCTCGGTTGGGCCCGAGGCACAACCATTGCAGACACAGGGATGCGACAGCTACCAAACGCGGCACCGGAGCAAGCTCGCAAGGCCAGAGGGGGACACGTGGTCGTGGACGTGGAAGAGTACTACCGCAAGTACGGCCCGATGGTCCTCCGACGTTGCTGGCGCCTGCTTCACGATGAGAAAATGGCGGTGGACGCCATGCACGACGTCTTCGCCAACCTGCTCCGATCTCGAGACCGCATGGTGCCGGAGCGGCCCGCCTCGCTCTTACTGCGAGTCTCCACCAGCGCCTGTCTGAACGTGCTGCGGGCCGAGCGGCGCCGACCGGAGGACTCCGGCGACGAGCAGCTGCGTGCCATCGCCTGCGCGGAGGAGCAGGAGGAGCGCAGCATGACCCGATTCAGCCTCGGCAGCCTGGTGGGCGGCGAGGCCGAGTCGACCCGGGTCATGGCGGTGATGCACTTTGTGGATGGCCTCAGCTTGGAGGAGGTCGGAGACGAGGTGGGACTCTCCGCCGCCAGCGTCCACAGGCGGCTGCGGGGCCTGAGGATGCCCGAGCGACTCGGGGAGCACGAAGACCGGCGGCCCGACGATCAAGGTCGGGATCTCCGAGGCGCTGGTGGCCAGCGCGGTGGGCCTGTTCGTGTCGCTCCCCGCGGTCGTGAGGGGTGTGAGCCGCTTCGCCATCTCCCTTCCCCCCGCCGGGAGCGCTCCGTCGTTCGACGCCGTAGCTGGGGAGGTCTAGCCGTAGAAGCTCGCCTCGAGGGTGGCCATGAGGATGTTCGAGAACGCGTGCGCCAGGACGGACGCCGCAATGTTCCCCGTGCGCTCCCGCAGCCAGCCGAAGAGGAGCCCGGGGAAGAAGGTGCCGAGGCGCCAGGGCTGGAGCACGACGAGGTGCCCGAGCGCGAACAGGATCTGGGTGGCGAGGAAGCCCTTGCCGAGCCTCGCCCCTAGGACCCGCACCCCTCGCGTCGGATCGGTGGCCGCCCACGCGGTCTGCATGAACCCCCGGTAGAACAGCTCCTCAGGCAGCGCCACGACGAAGAGCTGGATCACCGCGAAGAGCGCGAAGTGCGGCGGCAGACGCAGGTGCGGCGTGGGTGGCAGGGAGTAGGGGGCGAGGATCGAGGCGAGCCACCGGGGCAGGTGCGGCAGGGCCTGCCCGTAGGCCCAGAAGACGGCGAAGAAGAGCGGGAAGACGATCGCGCAGACGGCGAGGGCGGCACCGAGACCCCGCCCCCAGGCGCGCCAGGTGCGAGGGCTCGAGAGCCCCCACCATGGAAAGCCGTACTCTGTCCACCGCTCACCTCGCGCGTGGATCTTGCGATCCGGGAGGGCGATGAAGAGGAACGCCGCCACCCCGGCCAGGTTGGCGGCGAGCAGGCCGGAGGGCTCGACGAGCGAGACGAGCTTCGCGACCGCGAGGCCGCCGATGCAGAGCGCCCAGGTCGCGACGAGGTCGCGACGGGCGCGCTGCGGCGCTTGTTGCGCGAGGGTGAGGGTCACTCCTCCATCTTACTGACAAGTATTGATGGTGACCGTGATCGAAGATGGGAGGCCGCCGTCGGAGCGGAGCGCGGATGGGCTGCCCGGGTTCACCACCACCACCGCGTACGTGTTGGGCTTGTTGTCCAGAACGCCGGTGAGATCGCCAGTGACCCGGAGCTGCCCGTTCACGCATTGGCCAAGTGAGTCGGCGCCCAGGAGGCACTCGGTGTGGAGCGGGGAGTCCACGATGGTGCCACCGCTCACGCGCACGACCGAGGACGGGTAGAAGTAGGTGCCCGTCACCGAGCCGTCGAGCACAGGGTTGGCGCACGACGGCGTGATGGTCGCCGGCGTCACGGACGCGAGAGTGGGAGCGCCCTCGGTGACGGTGAACTTGAGCGTGTTGCTGGCGACGCCGCCGGGGTTCGTGACGGTGAGATCGTAAGCCCCGATGGCCAGCTCGACGGGCACGACGCCGGTCACTGTGAGTGTCGTAGAGTCCACGAGCGCCGTCTCGAGCGCCCGGGTGGTCCCGTCCGCCGCCTTGAGGCTGGCGGCAACGCCCTGCGCGAACC
>MEMX01000147.1:54385-56646 GCA_001768075.1 Anaeromyxobacter sp. RBG_16_69_14
CCTGCCGCACCCCTGCCGGCGAGGCCCCTCGGAGCACGAGCGAGTCGGTGATCGAGAGGGAGATCGTGTTCGAAACGAACCGATTCGGGGCCACGACGTTCAGGACCTGGAGCTCGACCGTGCCCGTACCGACGCCCGAAAAGTCCACGACCACGTTCGGGTCCGACGTGGGGCTGACGAGGTCGAGCTCCTGGTTCATGCCGGAGCCGATCACCCGCACCTTGGCCCCGTCCTGGAGCCCATCGACCGTCAGATGAAGCGTGACCTCACTGCCCGCCCCCACCACGGCCGGGCTGACGCTGCGAAGGTACGGGTTGGGGGTGGTGATGGAACAGCCCCCCGCCACGCAGGCGAACCCGGTCAGGCACGCGCGACCACACACGCCGCAGTTGTCGCTGGCCTGCGCGAGATCGACGCACGCGGAGCCACAGGTGGTCTGGCCGCTCTCGCACTTGGGCGCTGACGATGAGCTCTTCGAGCAGCCGGTCGCGGTGGCGCCGGCGAGGAGCGTCGCCACCATCATCGCCACGGTCCGCCAGGTTCCAGGGCGGGGGCCCGTTCTCCGCGCAGTCGTACGGGTCCCCCGCCGCGTCACAGCGAGCTGCAGCTCTGGCCGGAGCACGCAGGACCGTCGCCAGGCAACGACGGCGAGCAGGGCGACCACGGAGACGAGCCCGCCACCGCCCGCGGAGCCACAGCCTCCGCTCTTCGCGGCAGCCACCGCGTGCGTCTCGGTGATCTCGACGTCACCTCCGACGCACTGACCGGCCGTGCACGTCCCCATCGCGCAGGTGACGTGCGTGCACGGAGTGTCGAAACACGACCCTCCCTGGCAGATCTGGCCCGCGCCACACACCACGCCGGCGCAGGGGTCGGCCGCGCAGGCGCCGTGCGAGCAGATCTGTCCTGCGTCGCACGCGGGACTGCAGGTGGGCTCGCAGAAGCCATCAGCGCTGCACTCGTGATCCGGAGCGCACTCGACGTACGCGCACGACCGCACGCAGTCGCCGAGACGACAGAAGGTGCCCTGAGGACACGTCGCCGACGCGCACGGATCCTCGACGCAGCTGCCGTCCACGCAGACGAGCCCGGGGGCACAGCCGGAGAGGGCGCACCCGCCGCCGAGGCACACCCCACCCGAGCAGGCGGAACCCTGGCCACAGACCACGCCTTCGCATGGATCCTTGCACTGCCCGTCCTGACACACCGTGCCCGCGCCACAGGCCGCCGTCGGGCACGGGATCCCGACGCACGCGCCAGCCACGCAATCGAAACCGTTCGGACAGCGCGAGTTCTCGCTGTTGCACGACGTGGGGAGGCAGACGCCACCGGTGCAGGTGGCCGCGTCGCCGCACAGCTTGAGCTCGGGCAGGCCCTCGCTGTCCACGTTACCGTCGCAGTCGTCGTCCTTGTAGTTGCACACCTCGGGCGTGGGAAGCACCTGGCCCGCGCACGCGCCCCAGAACCCGCCGGTGCACGTCTGCGTACCTTCCCTGCACTCGCCCGTGCCGGCGGTGCCGGTGCCGGAGTAGCACGTCTGCGTCGTGCCGGAGTCGCACGCTGCTGGGTTGCATACGCTGCCGTCGGGGCCGTCGTCGATGAGGCCGTTGCAGTCGTTGTCGATGCCGTCGCACAGTTCCTGCGACGAGGCGCCGGACGGCACGCACTGCATGCCACCGCCGGACGCGCACTTCAGGACGCCCTGGGCGCAGGTGCCCAGCCCTCCGGTGTTGCACGTCACGGGCTGGCCGCTGCCGTCCAGCGGATCCGCGCAGGCGAAGCCGAGGTTGAAGAGCGTGTTCAGGACGATTCGCGTGCCGGCGGTCTGGCCACCCGACCCGGTCACGGGCGGCGAGTAGTCGTGGCCGCCGAGGTAGGCGACGTGACCGCGATCGACCCCGTCCGGCGCCTTGACCACCGAGGTCGTGGCGACGTCCCAGGGCGTCGGTTGCACACACCTGCCGCCCCAGCTGACCTGACCCGAACCGCACTGGATGCACTGCGGGCCGGATCCCGAGGTGTCGCACCGATATCCGGGCTGGCACTGGATGGTGGTGCTGTTCTTCCTGCAAGCATAGTTCCCGGGCTTGTTGCCCGCCGTCCCGAAGATGAGGCGATCAACCGAATCCTGGTAGATTGATTGCGGGCTGCTCGGCGCGTTGTCGGGATGGAAGGTGGTGATCGCGCCGTCGACGGCAGAGCCCGGGAACGCGAAGTCGCCTATCTGCATGTTGGGCTCCGCCGGGTCGGCGATGGGATCC
>MEMX01000147.1:56735-59759 GCA_001768075.1 Anaeromyxobacter sp. RBG_16_69_14
GCCACCCTCCAGCGCGCCGATGCCCAGGCACTCGACGAAGAGGTTGTTCCCGGCGTTCACGAAGGACGAGATGCTCTGAAGCTGGCTGTTGAGGTTCGTCTCGGGGATGGTGGTGGGGGTCTCCGGATCCACGCCACCGGTGTCCCAGTGCGGGATCCAGAGCATCTTGTAGCCACCCGTGGCGAGGTTCGTGTCCGGGTAGGCCCCGCCCGGCGGCGGGATGAAGTCGCCGTCGCAGAGGATGTCGAAGATCTTGCCTGGCGCTCCAGGCCGATTGAACTTCGCCGTCGTGATCGCGGGGCCCACCCAGCTCGAGCAGCTCGAGCACGTACTGAGGCTGCAGCCGCCGAACCCGCAGAGCGTGTTGTCGAGGTACTTCTTGATCACGGTCGCGTCGCAAGTCGCCCCGAGTCCGCCGGCGCAATTGTCTCCACCATCGGTGCAGTTCGGATCGTCGAGGCCTGCGGCGACCGCATACCTGTACATCACATCCAGCGACGTCTTGCGATAGGGCTGCGGATTCACGGCCAGGATCGCGATCCTGGGCGGCGGTCCGGTGAGCGGCCGGACCTGCGCGGCCGTGAATCCGTTCTCCACCTCGTGGATGTCCACCGTCTTCTCGGTGCGGAAGCGGGCGAAGTCGGCGTCGTTCTGCAGCAGGCCCTTGACGGTGAGGGCGTCGGCGGCGTCGATGATGTACGGCCCGCCGATGTAACTGATGGCCTGCCCGCTCGTCGGGAAGCCAAAGGTGTTGAACGCGAACGAGGACCAGTCGAGCTTCTTGACGAGCGGATTGGGCCCGGCCGGCACGGTCACGTCGAGGCCCGTCACCGCCGACTTGGGCGTCCCACCGTCGATGGCCCAGTACACCTTCACGTTGTGCTTCAAGAGGAAGTAGACGAGCCCGTAGGCGCGGAACACACCGTCATCGGTGGCGGTATTACACGACTGGGTCTGACCTCCAGGCGCGCTCGTCGCGTCGCGCTTCTGATAGCAATTGTCCATCGGGATGACGAGTGAACCCGCGGCGAAGGGCTTCGATGCCGGCCCGTCCGTGCTGCAATTCTGCGCTCCGATCACGAAGACGGCCACCAGCGTCAACAGCGAGATGGATAGGGCGGTTCGCCGCATAGGCGTCTCCAGAGCCAGGGACCGCGAGCATCATAGATGAAAGATTGTTTTCGCGCGCCGTGGGCATTGGCGCACGTTCACTCAGGAGATATGTCCGGAACCGCGGAGGTGGGAGGAACTGCGCCTTCGTCGCCTACGGCGACCCGATCGCCGTGCGCACCGCCTCGACCGCGACGGAGGGCTCGAACGGCTTGCGCAGGATCTCGTTCGCGCCGATGCGGCGGTACATGTCGATCTCGCGGTCGGAGATCCGCGCGCTCATCAAGACGAGGAAGGTCTTCTTCCAGTGGGGATGCGCCTTGATGAGCCGGCACACGTCGGCGCCGTCGATCTTCGGCATGTAGATGTCAAGCAGGAGCGCGTCCGGGTCGAGCGCGGCCATCTTGCGGAAGACCTCCTCGCCGTCCACCGCGCGGCCCACCTCGTACCCCACGTCCTCGAAGGCTGCCGTGAGGGTGTCGAGCAGCGCGGTGGAGTCATCGACGATGAGGACCGTCTTCGGCTTGCCCATGCCACCGATGGTTATATCTCATCCTCCAATGAACCGTACACGTGAGGGCCGCACGCACAGGGACCGCACGCCTGCCGTCGCCGGACGCTTCTACCCGGGTGAGCCGGACCAGCTCGCGCTTGACGTCGCCGCGCTCATGGGGACTTCGGGAACTTCGTGGACCTCGGGGGCCGCAGGGACCTCGGCGCCCCCGGGTGCCACGGGACCCGAAGACCGCGCCGTCCCCGCGTCGCCGGCCCTGGGGCTCCTCGCGCCCCACGCCGGGTACGTCTACTCCGGTGCCGTGGCCGGGGCGACGTACGCGCGCGTGGTCGTACCGGAGCGCGCGGTCGTGCTCTGCCCCAACCACACCGGGCTCGGCGCCCGGGTGGCGCTCTGGCCGGGAGGCGGATGGGCCACCCCGCTCGGCCGGGTGCCCATCGACCCCGAGCTCACCGCGGCGCTGCGCGCCTGCCCGCTCGTCGAGGACGACCGCGCCGCCCACCTCCACGAGCACGCGCTCGAGGTGCAGCTTCCGTTCTTGATGACCCGCCGGCCGGGCGTGGCCATCGCGGCCCTCTGCCTGGGGCCGCTCTCGGCGGGCGAGGCCCTGGAGCTCGGCCGCGCGCTCGCGGCTGCGGTGCGTGCCCACCCTGCCCTCCTCGTCGCGTCGAGCGACATGAGCCACTACGTGGGCGCTGAAGAAGCGCGAGAGAAGGACATGCTGGCGCTCGGCCGCCTGCTCGCGCTGGACGCGCGCGGGCTCCACGACACGGTGCGGCGCGAGGACATCTCGATGTGCGGCTTCGTGCCGGCCACAGTCATGCTGGCGGCGGCGCTCGAGCTCAGCGCGCGCGAGGCGGTGCTCGTCCGCTATTCGAACAGCGGCGACGTCACGGGGGATCGGCGCAGCGTCGTCGGCTACGCGGGGGCGATCGTCCGCTGACGACCGCTGACGAGGTTCCTCGGGTGCGGAGGCGTCCGCGCTACAGCGGATTCCTCCACTGCAGCCCTGGAAAGCGCACGAAGTCGGCGTCGTTGGAGTGCAGCTCGCACTGATGCTCGATCGCGAGCGCGGCGAGGTGAGCATCGGTCGTCAGGTTGCCCGCGACCCCAAGCCCGCCAAGGAGGCGGTCCAACACCTCGAGGTGGCGGGGCCCGGGGTCCAGCACCTCGACGTTGGGCCTGTCCAGCCACGACCGAACGTGTGCCACCGCGCGCTTCGGGCCGAGTGGAGTCACGAGGACAGCGGGGTGCGTCATGAGCCGAATGAACCCGCAGCTCACGGCCCAGGGCAGACCGACGATCTCCTCGGAGCCCAGCAGGCCCTCCCACCACGCCCGCGCCCCGGCGTGCTCGGGCGCGTCCCTGTTGTAAGCGTAAACCAGCAGGTTGATGTCGGG
>MEMX01000147.1:59898-60096 GCA_001768075.1 Anaeromyxobacter sp. RBG_16_69_14
GTTCGCGTCGGCGTCCGCGAAGCTGGAGCACGGCCCCTGTCGGACGACCACCAGGTTGAGGTCGTCGTTCCCGAGGGCCTTGTCCGAGGTGGTGCCTCCATTCCGGAAACTGAAGTCGGTGCAGGCCTGGCTCTCGCCGGGGCGCGTCGCCGTCCAGACAGGAAAGCTGTCCACGGCAACCTGCGCGGCAGTCCCTTC
>MEMX01000148.1:0-664 GCA_001768075.1 Anaeromyxobacter sp. RBG_16_69_14
TCCAGCTCGTCCACCGCCATCGGCTCGGCGCGGCGCTCACCCTCCCGCAGCGCTGGCCCCTTGACGAAGGCGAGGCGCGACAGGTTCGGCAGTGCCTGGCCCTTCGCCACCGCGAACTTGCCCTGCGCCATGCCGTGAACCTGGAATTCGCGCTCGCCGAGCTTCCCCAGAAACAGGACGACCTCCTCGCCCTCCGAGAACGCCGGCGCGCCGTCGACGCGCTCTCCGATATCGCCGACCACCCCACCGGGCACGACCACCGTCACCCGCGCCGGCGCGTTGCCGCGCCAGACACCGGTCCGCTCGACCTCGGCGTAGGTGAAGATGCGGCGGCCGTCGTTCGACCGGCGCGCGGTGAGCTTCACCACCCGGCCCCGCACGACGGCGTCGGAGCTGCGAGCGAGGCCCTCCACGCTCACCGGCACGGCTAGAGAGGCCAGCGCAGGCACCGCGGCAACGAGCGCGGCAACGAGCACTGCACCGCGCGCAGTGCCGCGCAGGCCGAGCGCAACACCTCGGGCAGCACGGCGGAGGAACAGCGAAGCGAGGGCTTTCACGGTGGTCATCCCGCAGTCATCCTACCGTTCCGACGGGTGGCGCGCGCTGGAATTCAACGCGAGCCGTTTCATGCTAATTTCCCGCCCGCCATGACGACGGAAAAGCC
>MEMX01000148.1:695-3977 GCA_001768075.1 Anaeromyxobacter sp. RBG_16_69_14
GTCCTCCACATCGGTGGCGCGCGCACGGCGCTCTTCAACTGGCTCTGGGCGCGCCGCACCGGCGGCACCTTCGTGCTGCGCATCGAGGACACCGACCAGGGGCGCTCGACCAGACAGGCAGAGGACGCAATCCTGGAATCCCTGCGCTGGCTCGGCCTCGACTGGGACGAAGGCCCGGACGTCGGCGGTCCGCACGCCCCCTACTTCCAGATGCAGCGCCTCGAGATCTACAAGCGCTACGCCGAGAAGCTGATCGGGCAGGGCAAGGCCTACGGGTGCACCTGCACCAAGGAGGAGCTCGACGCCCTGCGCAAGAAGGCAGAGGCCGAGAAGCGCCAGTTCAAGTACCCCGGGACCTGCCGCGACAAGCCGTACGACCCGTCAAAGCGCCACGTCGTCCGCTTCCGCATGCCCGAGGCGGGCGCCACGACGTACCACGACCTGGTGAAAGGGCCCATCACCACGCCGCACGACACGCTCCAGGACGAGGTCATCCTGCGTGGCGACGGCGTCCCGCTCTACAACTTCGGCGCGCTCGTGGACGACGTCACGATGGAGATCACGCTCGTCGCCCGCGGCGACGATCACGTGAACAACACGGCCCGGCAGATCCTCATGTACGAGGCGCTGGGCGAGCCGGTGCCCGTCTTCGCGCACCTCCCCATGATCCTCGGCACGGACAGGGCGCGCCTCTCCAAGCGCCACGGCGCGACCAGCGTCACCGCCTACCGCGACCTGGGCCACTTGCCCTCCGCGGTGGTGAACTACCTGGCGCGCCTCGGCTGGTCGCACGGCGACGACGAGGTCTTCACGCTCGACCAGCTGGTGAAGCTCTTCGACTTCAAGGACGTGGGCCAGGCGGCGGCCGTCTTCGACCAGGACAAGCTCCTGTGGGTGAACCACACCTGGATGCGCCAGCTCTCGACCGAGGAGCTGGCACGGCGCGCCGTCCCCTACTTCGCGGCGGCGGGCCTCCCGGCGCAGGAAGACGCGAAGCTCCGCCACGTGGTGGAGGTGGCGAGGGAGCGCGCCAAGACCTTCGGCGAGATGGTGGAGCAGTTCCGCTACTTCTACGCGCCGATGACGCTCGACCCGAAGGCGAAGTCCAAGTTCCTCACCGCCGACGCAAGGCCGATCCTGGAAGCGGTCCGGGGTGGGATCGCCTCCCTGTCCGGCCTCGAGACCGCGCCTCTCGAGAAGCTCTTCCACGAGGCAGCACGATCCCGTGGGCTGGGCATGGGCAAGGTCGCACAGCCGGTGCGGGTGGCCCTCACGGGCAGCAGCGCCTCTCCTGGAATCTACGACGTCGTGCAGATCCTCGGCAAGGAAGAGGCGCTGAAGCGGCTCGACGACGCGATCCGCCTCACGACCTCGTAGGCAGCAGGGCGGGGCCCGTTGCCCCCGCCGCCGCAGGGCGAAGCCTCGTCTCGCCCCGTATATCATCCCGCCAGAGCACGCCATGAGCGACCCCTCACGCCCCGCCAACTTCCTCGCCCAGATCGTCGAAGCCGACCTGGCGGCCGGCAAGAACGGCGGCCGCGTGGTCACCCGCTTCCCTCCCGAGCCGAACGGCTTCCTCCACATCGGCCACGCCAAGTCGATCGCGCTCAACTTCGGGCTCGCCCGTCAGTTCGGCGGCCAGACGCACCTGCGTTTCGACGACACCAACCCCACGACCGAGGAGGCGTCCTACGTCGAGTCGATCGAGGCCGACGTCCGCTGGCTCGGGTGCGACTGGGGCGAGCACCTCTACTACGCGTCGGACTTCTTCGAGCAGATGTACGGGTGCGCCGAACGCCTCGTCCGCGAAGGAAAGGCCTACGTCGACAGCCAGCCACAGGAGGCCATCCGCGAGCAGCGCGGCAGCTTCGAGCGCGCGGGGCAGAACAGCCCCTATCGCGACCGGACCGCCGAGGAGAGCCTCCGCCTCCTCCGCCGGATGCGCGCGGGCGAGTTCCCCGACGGCGCGTGCGTGCTGCGGGCGCGGATCGACATGGCGCACACGAACGTGCTCATGCGCGATCCCCTCCTCTACCGGATCCGCCACGCGCACCATCACCGCACCGGCGACCGCTGGTGCGTCTATCCCATGTACGACTACGCCCACCCGCTCGAGGACGCCTTCGAGGGGGTGACGCACTCGATCTGCACCCTCGAGTTCGAGAACAACCGCGAGCTCTACGACTGGGTGCTCGACAACCTCGGTCCCTGGGACCCGCGCCCTCGCCAGTACGAGTTCGCTCGGCTCGCGCTCGGCTATACGGTGCTGTCGAAGCGCAAGCTGCTCCGGCTCGTGAACGAGGGGCTCGTCACGGGCTGGGACGATCCGCGCATGCCCACGCTGGCCGGCCTGCGGCGGCGCGGGGTCACCCCCGAAGCGCTGCTCGACTTCGCCGAGCTCATCGGCGTCGCCAAGAACAACAGCGCCGTGGACATCGGCAAGTTCGAGTTCGCGATCCGCGGCGATCTCGAACGGCGTGCGCCGCGAGCGATGGCGGTCCTCGACCCGCTCCGGATGGTGATCGAGAACTGGCCCGAGGGTCGCCTCGAGGAGCTCGAGATCCCCTGGTGGCCGGGCGAGACCCATAGATCCGGCGAAGCCGCTCCCTTTCGGGGCCCGCAAGGAGGGGAGACCCGTCCTGCCACGGAAGGCACGTCTTCGGGGAGCGAGGTCGGGCGCGGCGGCACCCGCACGGTACCCTTCGGCCGCGAGCTCTTCGTCGAGCGCGACGATTTCGCCCTCGACCCGCCGAGCGGCTGGAAGCGCCTCGCCCCCGGGCGCGAGGTGCGCCTGGCTGGCGCGTACGTCGTGCGCTGCGGCGAGGTGGTGCGCGACGCCAGCGGCGAGGTCGTGGAGCTGCGCTGCAGCTACGACCCGCGCTCCATGCAGTCGAGACCGGACCAAGGGGCCGAGCGCCGCCGCGCCGCGGGGACGATTCACTGGGTGCACGCCTCGCGCTCGCTGCCCGTCGACGTGCGCCTCTACGATCGCCTCTTCAGCGCAGAGCAGCCAGACGCCAAGGAGGATCTCGTCTCGGCCCTGAACCCCGGCTCGCTGGTCGTGGCGAAGGGCGCGCGGGTCGAGCTCGCGCTCGCAAAGGCGGCCCCCGGCTCGCGCTACCAGTTCCTTCGCCAGGGGTACTTCTCGGTGGATCCCGTCGACTCCCGCCCGGGCGTGCCGGTCTTCAACCGCATCATCTCGCTCAAGGACACGTGGGCAAGAGCGGCCAGCGCGAGGGCCTCCGCGGTGATCGCCGCCGGCCGCACTGCCGCCGCCTCCGG
>MEMX01000148.1:4060-6597 GCA_001768075.1 Anaeromyxobacter sp. RBG_16_69_14
GAATTCCGCGCAGAGCTGCGCCAGGCCACCCCCGCGCTCGCCGAGCGCTTCGAGCGCTATCAGGCCGACCTCGGACTTTCCGAGGGCGAGGCCGACCTCCTGGCCGGCGACCTGGTCGTCGCCCACTACTTCGACGCGGCGGTCGATGCGCATCGCACTGCGCTGCCCGGGGCGGGCGGCGACGCCCGATCCGTCGCGCGCTGGCTCCTCAACGAGCTCCTCGGCCTCGCGAAGGACACCCGGCTGGATTCCCTTCCCCTCGCCGGCGCCGCCTTCGGGCGTTTCGTCGCGCTCGTCGATGCCGCGCGCGTGACGCCCGCGGCGGGCAAGGCGCTCCTCGCCAGCCTCGCCAGGGAGGGCGGCGAGCCGGAGGCGCGCATGAAGGAGCTGGGCCTCGAGAAGACGGACGACCCGGGCGCGATCGAGGCCGCCATCGGGCGCGTCCTGCAGACGCAGAAGGCGGAGGTCGAGCGGTACCGTGCCGGCGAGAAGAAGCTGTTCGGAGTTCTCCTGGGAGCGCTGATGAGGCAGACTCAGGGAGCCGTGGACCCGGGGGTGCTGCGGCAGGTGCTCCAGCAAAGGCTCGGGGGCAACACAACCACTTGACCATGCACGGGCCATTCCGCTATAAGGCCGCGCTCGCCGCGTTCCTGTTCGTCGCTCCGACAGTCACGCGGGCCGAGAGGGTGGCTGGTGCGCTCCTCCCGGACCAGGCGAGACGGATCGAGACGAACCGATACCACGTCGCCAAGGGGTACGAGGACACGCTCAAGTTCTTCAGGACGGTCTACCCTCCCGCGAAGTATCCTAGGAAGCCGGTCGTGAACCAGCCGGGCATCAAAGCGGTGCACATCGAAAACCCGGAGGCGCGGCCGGGCAGCTGGGATGGCTTGAACGTGTACGAGCTCATGGGCGAGACACGCGTGTTCGTGCTCGTGACGCCCGAGAAGGAGAAAAGCGGAAAGGACAAGAAGGGCCGGCGCAGGTAGCCGCGCGGATGGTCAGCAGATGGCCAAGGGATCATTGGGGGATCGTCTAACGGCAGGACGCCAGATTCTGGATCTGGCTATCTAGGTTCGAATCCTAGTCCCCCAGCCAAATCACGCAGCGCCCGGCATCCAGAGTGCCGGTCCCGTTGGTTACCGAAAACACGGGCGTTGACAGTAGGATCGCTCACCGGTACATGGAAGAAAGTTCGTGGCCCCTTAGTCTAGTGGTTAGGACGTCGGCCTCTCACGTCGAAGACATGGGTTCAAGTCCCGTAGGGGTCACCATTTGTACCCCCTGCAACCTCGTCCAGTTGCAGGGGGTTTTTGTTTCAACCCGTAGGCTGTAACCTCAGCTGTAACCTCGTCGTCAGCTTCTAGGATGGCCGCGCAGCGGGCGCCCCATCCTCCCATCCTCGCTCGAGCCGGCGGTAGAAGTCGGGCCCGGTCACGAGCCGCGGGTGCGTGATGGCGTCGATCTGGGCGTTGTCGGCGCCGCCGTCGAGCGCCAGCGTCCGGAAGGTGGCTTCGGCTCTCGTACTGCCGCTGGCGCGGGATGCCGAGGCGGTCCAGGTCACCGTGGAACTGGTCGAGGGAATAGTCAACCCGGCGCGGCGTCCCGTCCTGACGCGGCACGAGGTAGTCATCAGGCGTGGGCGGCCGCCCTATGAAGGCTTCCCAGCCCTCGGCCCACCATGCCTCCAGCTGCGCTGCAGCACGGGGTGCACGGGGACGTGGTAGGTCGCGTCGGTCTTCGTGCGCTGCTTCTCAGCCGGTTGGCCTGAATGGGACTACGGTACCTGAGTCGCTCACACCGACGGAGCTGTGCGCGGGACGACAGGGCCTGATACTCTGCACAGGTATGCCGTGACGACGCCATCGCCGTGATTCGCCAGCTGCTTCCCGAGCTACGGCTCAGGTTCGGGGTGCGCCATCTCGAGGTCTTCGGCTCCATCGCCCGAGACGAGGCGACGGACGCGAGCGACGTCGACGTCGTCGCGGAGTTCGCGGGCCCTACCACCTTCGACGCCTACTTCAGCGTGAAGGAGGCGCTGGAGCACGCGCTCGGCAGGCGAGTGGACCTTGCCACGCCCGCGATGCTCAAGCCGCGACTCCGGCCTACCTGAGGCCGACGAGCGCGATGCCGGCGACCGCGAGGGCGAGCCCGAGCGCGCGGACCGGCGGGATGTGCTCGCGGAAGAACACGCGTGCGAGGAGGACCGTCGGCGCGGGGTAGAGCGACGCGACGATCACGGCGAGCGAGAGGAGGCCCTCGCGCGTCGCCAGCAGGAAGAGGACGTTCGCCGCCATGTCGGCGACGCCGGCGACGAGCGTGGGCAGCGCCCCCGCGCGTGAAACGGTGAGCCGCTGGCGGGAGAGGAACGCCGCGACGACGAGGAGCGTGATCGACGCGCCGCGGGCGGCGAGGACGGGCCAGAGGCCCGAGCCGGGCGCATGCCACAGTGACCTGACGCTCGAGATGGGGGGCGCGGGGGGAGAGTTCTCCCCTCCGCTTGAGGCGCCGCAAGGCGCCGGACATCAGCTCACAGC
>MEMX01000149.1:0-13162 GCA_001768075.1 Anaeromyxobacter sp. RBG_16_69_14
CCTCCGCTTGAGGCGCCGCAAGGCGCCGGACATCAGCTCACAGCGGCGGCGGTGCCGCTGGAGAATCACATCAACTGGTCGCCGCTGTGAGTTGCGAGCGGAAGATCGCGCTCGCGGGCCTCGTGGCGAGCGTGGTCGCGGGGGCGTGGCTGTTCCTGCCGCGCCCCCCCCTCAAGGAGGGGCTCGGTTTCTCCCGGGCGGTGTTCGACCGCGAGGGGCGGCTCCTGCGACTCACGCTCGCGCCTGACGAGCGATACCGGCTCTGGGTGCCGCTCGCGCGCATCTCGCCGCGGGTGGTCGAGGCGACACTCCTGCACGAGGACCGCTTCTTCCGGCTCCACCCGGGAGTGAACCCGGTGGCGATCGTCCGGGCGGCGTTCCGCACCTACGTGCGGGGAGGGCGGCGCATGGGAGGCTCCACGCTCACCATGCAGCTCGCCCGGATTCGCTACCGCGTCGAGTCGCGCAGCGCGGGCGGGAAGCTCCTCCAGATCCTGCGCGCGCTCCAGCTCGAGCGGCACTACTCGAAGGGGGAGCTCCTCGAGGCGTACCTGAATTTCGCCCCCTACGGCCGCAACATCGAGGGCGTGGGTGCGGCGAGCCTCGTCTACTTCGAGAAGGAGGCGGACCGGCTCGGGCTCGACGAGGCGCTTGCGCTCGCGGTGATCCCGCAGAGCCCGGCCCGCCGCGCGCCCGGCTCGCCGGGCGGCGCACTCGAGCAGGCCCGCGCTGCGCTCGGGCGCCGGTGGTTCGCCGAGCCCCCGGCCGACGGAGGATCGAGCACCGGCCTCGCGGGGCGTGTCGTGGCGCGGGCCCCCGAGTCGTTGCCGTTCCTCGCGCCGCACTTCGTCGAGGGCGTGCTCGCCTCCGGGGGAGAGTGGGCTGTCGTGACGACGCTGGACCTGCGCCGCCAGAGGCTCGTCGAGCGCGCGCTGCGCGCCCACGTGGAGCGGCGGCGCAGCGTGGGGATCGACAACGCCGCCGCGCTTCTCCTGGATCGCCGCTCGATGGAGGTCCTCGCCTCGGTCGGCTCCGCGGACTTCTTCGACGCGCGGATCGAGGGGCAGGTCGACGGTACGCGCGCCAAGCGCTCACCGGGTTCGGCGCTGAAACCGTTCGTGTACGCTCTCGCGGTGGAACAGGGGCTCGCCCACCCGCGATCGGTCCTGAAGGACGCTCCGGCCCGCTTCCGCGGCTACGACCCGGAGAACTTCGACGGCCGGTTCGCCGGACCGCTCAGCGCGACCGAGGCGCTGGTGCGCAGCCGCAACGTCCCGGCGGTGGACCTTGCGGGACGGCTCGACCCCGGTCTGTACGCCTTCCTCGCGCGCGCCGGGATCGCTCGCCTGAAGCCCGAGGCCCACTACGGGCTCGCCCTGGTACTGGGCGGCACCGAGGCGACGATGGAGGAGCTCGTCCGCCTCTACGCGCTGCTCGCGAACGGCGGGGTAGGGCGCCCGCTCAGGACCCGCCTCGCGGTGCCGGAAGCGTTCGGAGAGCGGCTCCTCTCCGAGGAGGCGGCCTGGGTCGTCCTCGACATGCTCGAGCAGAACCCGCGCCCGGGGCCCGCCGCCCAGGCGGGGCTCACCCGCGATTCGTTCCCGGTCGCCTGGAAGACCGGGACCTCGCACGGCTACCGCGACGCCTGGGCGCTGGGCCTCTTCGGGCAGTACGTCCTCGCGGTCTGGGTCGGGCGCTTCGACGGGCAGGGAAACCCCGCCTTCGTCGGCCTCGACGCGGCAGCCCCGCTCCTGTTTCAGATCGTCGACGCGCTCCGGGCCGAGGGTCGCGTCGTCCCCGCGCTGCGGTCACTACCCGCCGGGCTCGCGCGCGTGGCCGTCTGCACGGTGTCCGGCAAGCTGCCGGGACCACACTGCGGTCACACCGGGACCACCTGGTTCCTGCCCGGCGTCTCTCCCATCGACACGTGCGACGTCCACCGCGAGGTGCTCGTCGACCGCGCCGGAAGGCGGGCCTGCGGAGCGGGACCAGGCGTTCGCGGTGAGGTCTACGAGTTCTGGTCCTCGGACCTGCTTCGGCTCTTCGCAGAGGCAGGGATCCCCCGGCGCGTTCCGCCGCCCGAGGCACCGGGCTGCCGGCTGGACCAGCGGGCGCGGGGCGTGCCGCCGAAGATCACCTCGCCGCAGGAGGGCGTCACTTACTCGCTGCGGGCAGGGAGGGTAGGGGAAGATCCCATCCCGCTCACCGCGGTGACGGACGCGGATGCGCGCGAGCTGTTCTGGTTCGTGGATACCGAGCTGGTCGGGAAGGCGCTGCGCGGCGAGCCGCTCCTGTGGCGGGCGCGGCCGGGCTCCTTCGTCGTGCGGGCCGTCGACGACCAAGGGCGGGCTGGGGCGGCTCGGGTGAGCGTGGCGGTGGTGCAATGAGGCAGGACGCGTGCGCAAGGAGATCGACAACTTCGACACGGGAGACGGCAGGACGCCGGGCGGCCTGGTGGTCGAAGTCAACGACGGGACCGCCGAGTACAACGAGCTCAACTATCCCTACAGATAGTAGAGATCTGCGCACTGGGGTCAGCGGGCCGGGACGGGCCTTTGGTAGCAGAGCGTCGCGTTCGTCCGGAGCGGATCGCCTCCCATCATGGCAGCGTCCACCACCCTACCCACCACCATGAGGTGATCGCCCACCTCGTGGATGGCAGTAATCTCGCAGTCGAGGTAGGCGAAGGCGTCGGACAGGATGGCGGCTCCCGTCTCCGATTCGCGCGCGGGGACGCCCACCCGCTTCTCCTCGTGAGCCATGCTCTGCCGCGCAAATTGTCCGGCGAGGCGCTGCTGCCCTTCCCGAAGGACATTGAGACAGAAGTTCTTCGTGCTGCGGAGGAAGTCGGCGCTGTAGTGGAGACGGTCTAGCGCGATCATCACGTGGGGCGGCTCGAAGGAGACCGGTGATGCCCACGAGACCGTGAGGGTGTTCTCGGCCCCGCCTCGCCCCACGGTCACGACGCTGACGGCAAGGGGAAACCTTCGCAGCACCTCATCGATCGGCTGATGCGCCATGCGAACCTCCGTTGGGGGTGGAAGGGAGCATCCTCTCCATCGCCTCCCACGGGGCACAAGTCAACCTGGAACTGGGATCGGAGGACCGGCACGGATCGGTCGTGTGCCACCAACGGCGGGATCGTACACCCAATCGCAGGCCGTGCATTTCCATTTGTCCATGCAAATCCCCCTCTTGCGAGTCGCTGCGGGCTCCAGTTGTCCAGGCGAGAGCCAGGAGCGCTTATCTTGAATCTCATGTAGCATGTGCTTATCCGGTTGGCTCCGAGACCGACGTCGCCTGCGTCGGCCCCGAGGCCCTCGCTGGCTCCCTTGAACGCCAAGCCGATGCGGAGGGCAACGTCACGGGACATGGCAGTCCGACCTGACCTCAGGCCGGACCACCGTAGGTTGGGGTGTTCGGGGGAACATCCTGCCGCCCGTTTCGCGTGGCGTTGGATGATTCGACATGTTACGGATCATCGAAGAACTGCCAACGCAACGCACCCTACGGGCGAGCCAGCGATGAACTCCAATGCAGATCGAAAGAATCTGTGTGGTCGTCGCAACGGCTGCTCGCGAGCTGTCGCGTCCTCGGTGCAATTGAGCAGCGCGACCGGCCGGGCTGGTCCCGTCGTGGGGCGACCTCGTGAAGTTCCTCGCGCTTCGATTCTCCGCCCGAGTTCGGTGACGGGAGTGAACCGATGAACCAGTCATCTGCAGGAGACATCCTGGAGATCAAACCGGATGTCTACTGGATTGGAGTTCTGGACTCCGACCTGCGGGTGTTCGACGATCTCTTCCCCACCCGGTACGGCACGACTTACAATTCCTATCTGATCAAGGGCGCCGACAAGACGGCCATCATCGACACGGTCAAGGGCAAGTTCGGCGTGGAGTTCCTCGGAAAGGTAAAACGGCTGGTCGATCCTGCCCAGATCGACTACATCATCGTCAACCACAGCGAGCCGGACCACTCGGGTTCGCTGGGCCTATTGCTGAAGCATTGCCCGGGCGCCACAGTGGTGTGCACGCAGATGGCGGCCACGTTCCTGTCCAACCTGTACCACTCCCCGTTCTCGCTGCGGGTCGTCAAGCATCGCGAGGTCCTGGACCTGGGCGGCAAGCACCTCCGCTTCTTCTCCGCGCCGCTCCTACACTGGCCGGACACCATGTTCACGTTGCTCGAGGAGGCCAACGCCCTCTTCACCTGCGATGCCTTCGGTGCCCACTACTGCGGCGACAGCATGTTCAACGACGAGGTCCCGGATCTCGTCCCGGAGACAAAGTTCTACTTCGATTGCCTGATGCGACCCTTCAAGGACAAGGTGCTGTCGGCCATCGACAAGATCCGCAACGAGAAGATCGACATCATATGCAGGGCCATCGCGGGGGAGCTGAGGAAGGAACCGCCGCCGCGCGCCGTAGAAGTATCGCCGCGCGGTGTGGTCGGTGGGCTGTAGGTCAGGGGTAGCCCCAGCTCGGATTCTCCGAGGCGAACCTGACGACGAGCTCGCGCAGCGCTTCGGGAGCTCGCGGTGCGCCCCGCCACCTCCGGCCGACGTGGGCGGAATAGCGGGCGAGCCTCGAGAGCCCGCGGTGGCCACCGCCAGCGCCATCCCTTCCGCCGGCCGATGCCGGGGCCTCACCGCCCTTCCTCCGCCGCATCGCCCGGAACCTGATGCACGGTCGCGTTCGGGTGAGTGGAGGCGTGCTGGTTCCTCCTGGTGATCCCCGCCATCCCGTGTGGGGGGAGGGGCTATACCTAGATGGGTGCAATGACGAGCGGATGCTTGAACGCCTGCTCCGGAATTGCGAAGAGGGCCAGCATGACCTCGACCATCTCCGACTCGTTGAAGCGCCTCAGCGCCGTCACGATGCTCGTCCTCGCGCCCGCGCTCGCGCTGGCGGCGCCGGCGCGCACCTCCCGGGCCATGGATTATTCGGCTGCCAACAGCCCGGCCCTCGGCGGCGCTCCGGGCGCTCTCGATTTCAGCGCCCAGCTCGCGCTCGACATCCCGCCCTCCGGCTACTCCGTCGGACCGCGCTTCACCGGCGAGGTGATGTACAACCTCATGGACCTCGCGCCCCAGCTGCGGCTCTCGCTGGGTGGCCGCGGGTCGTTCGCCGTCCACGGCGGCGATTTCGTGAGCCTGTGGCTCATCGAGGGCGTTCCCGACGCCAAGATCAAGTTCGCCATCAACGACATCTTCGCGGTCTACGGCGACTTCGGGCTCGGTTTTGCCATCATCCACTCGAGCGTGGACTTCCCCGGGACTACCGCCTCCACCTCAGATGACACGCTGGCGGTCGCCATTCAGTTCGGCGGCGGCGTCTCCTACGCCATCAGCCCGACCATCAACCTCCTGGGCGAGCTCCGATTCAACGTCTACACCCGCGACGGCAGCAGCACCTTCATTGCCCTGCCCACCGTCGGCGTGCAGTGGCACTGAGCGCAGGCGGGCGTCGTGGCCAGTCGCCACGTCGGCCCGCCCGTGTGCTGGCCCGGATTCCCGCGAGCTCCTGGATGGCGTCTTCGTAGATCTGGATCAGCAGCCCGTAGTTGCGCTCGGGCGTGTACTTCGCTTCGTACGCGAGGCGCGCGGCCCGTCCCATCTTCAGCATCTCTTCTGGATGCCGTTCCGCCCAAGTGATCTTGGCGGCGAGGTCGCCGGCATCTCCTGGAGTGAACAGCAGGCCGCTGATGCCCTGCTCCACCAGCTCGGCGAAGGCTCCCTGGCGGCTTGCGATGACAGGCGTGCCGCACGCGAACGCTTCCACGGGGGCCAGGCCAAACGTCTCGTACGACGTGCTCGGGGCGACCAGGAACCTCGCCGTGCCCAGCAATTTCAGCACCTCGTCTCGCGACCTGACTCCCAGGTACTCGTTCCGGAAGACCGCCCTGACGGAGGGCTCCAGCGGACCTTCTCCCACGATCCGGATGGTGGACGTACCCAGCTCGGCGACCGCGTCGATCAGCACGCCGAGCCCCTTTTCCGGCGACAGGCGCCCGACGAACATCCCGCCCCTGCGACCTTCCCAGGCAGGGTGCCGGCCGGACCTCACGAAGTGTGGCTTGACGCGGATCCGTTCGGCTGGCAGTCCACCCTCGGCGAACTTGTCGCGGCAGAATCGATTCGGCGCGATGTAGCGCGTGACCCGCTGGCGGTATGTGCCCAGCGCCCGGTGGATGGCCAGCGCGCCTCCCGCGACGGCTGACTGCAGCGTTGAACCGCGGTAGCACCTTCGGGCGACCGCGCGCCACGGCAGCTTGCCGAGGCAGTCTTCGCACACCTTGCCATCGCGCAGGAACATCGCCTGCGGGCAGAGGAGGCGGAAGTTGTGCAACGTCTGCACGACGGGGATGCCGCGGCGGTGCGCCACCCAGAGGATGGAGGGCGAGATGAGCGGAAAAGTGTTGTGCACATGGATCACGTCGGGCCGAAGGACATCACATCGCCGCGCGATCTCGGTCGCGGAACGTCGTGACCAGATCGCCGACGCCGCCGCCAGGGCGCGCGGCATGCTCTTCAGCTCGTCGTTGTGTCGGCGATAGACCTCGACCTGGTGCCCATGTCCACGCAGCAACTCGCCCTCCGCCTCGACCACCACGTCTTCCCCGCCTCCAAGCTGATAGGCGTTGTGCGCGATGAGGACCTTCATGGGGAAGGAGCGCCGGGGAGGAGCGCCGGCTTCAGCGGCGCGTCGCGTCCCGCTGCCTCGGACCTCGGAGCCTCGACCTTCTCGAGCCACTCCGTGCGCCAGAAGTAAGAACACATGCGGTCACATCCTCGCGTGTCCAGACAGCTCGAGCCATCACAGTACACGCCCGCGAGCAGGACCATGTTGCTCGCCTTGAGCATGCGGCCGCGGGCCTCGTCGTAGAAACGCCGCACGACCTTCGCGACCCGCAGTTCCTCGCCGCAGAGCCCGTACATGCCCAGCCCAAAGCCGCATCCCCGATAGCTGCCTTGCGCGTCCAGGGTCTCGCGAATGTCCTGCGCCGATCGAACGCGCACCCAATCGCCGGCCTGCAATGGCGGGGGAGGGAGATCCTTGACCGGGCGCGCCCCCGGCTCCGCCGGTTCCTGGTCCGGCGTCGCCGTCGCGCGAGGCCCGAGCCGGGGGAGACGTGTGCCGATCTTCGCCAGTAGCCTGCGGGATCGGCGGAGCAGATACCAGGACCATGGCTCCTCACGGCTGGGCGGCCCCGCGTCCAGTTGGGCGGGGAACGCCTCCAGCTGGCAGGGGACGCCGATCTGGACGAGTCCTTCACGCTGGTCCTCGGACTCCGCCGGCATGGGCACATCCGCTCGCGATCTCACGCGCCCCCCGCGCCCTTCTGCCTCGCGTCCCGCTCGTCTCGCAGCGCTTTCGGCGGGGGGTCCGGGGGGAGCGGCGCTCGCTCCCCATGGCTCAGGGCCTTCCGTGCGAAGCGCAGGGGGCCCGAAAATCGGTCGTGCTTGCCTCTGAAACGCTCGGCGAGCACGAGGAACGGCGAAAGGCGAGTCTGAATCCGCCTGCGGAACCGGCGCGCCCGGTCCAGTAGCGCCGGGGAGTTGCAAAGGGCGCGCTTGAGACCGGTGCTGGCCAGCTTGCCCATCGCCCGCATGAACGGCGGGCGCCCCAGAGGGCCAACGATCCTGCTGTGCGTCGAGTAGTGCCACTTGTAGTCCATGTCGCCGATGCCGAAGTCCCACTCCATGTGTCCCCGTGCCTGGCTCTCTCGAAGCATGTCCTCGAGCAGCAAGCGCCCAGGCGAATGCCGTCCGAACGAGGGATCGTAGGCCGCGATCCAGGAGTAGACACCGCGAGCCGACAGCGCGCCGAAGTGGACCGCGAGCAGGGTGCTGCCCGCGCTGAGCGACGAGACGGCGAGAGCGCCCTTGGCGTGGAGTGCGCGAAACAGCGCCACGTTCGCGGTTGGCTCGAGCACGTCCAGGAGGCCGGTGCGCACGTATTGCGCGGACTTCCAGGCAACGCAGGCGCTGAAGACCTCGGGCCGCGGGTCTTCCCAGGAGAAGCGCAGCGGGCCCAGATCCTTCTCGAGCCTTCGGCGCTTGGCCTTGGAGTCGCGGAGCAGGCTCGAGCGCCGGGCCACGAAGTGCCGCTCGAATGCGGCCCAGTCCGCGAACCGGTCCCACAGGATGAAGGGAGCGGGCTCGGTTCCAGGCGCCAGCGACGGCTTGTCGGCGATCTCGACGGTCTCCAGTGCTACGTGAGGCACGTGGTTGACGAATCCGTCCACGGTCCCGGCCTCTCGCTCCAGCGGCGTCACGAAATCGAGGAACGGCCACTCGGCGATGACATCTCTCCCCTCCACGGCGAGGAGCCGGAAGTGCCTCCCATGGCTCGCGTAGGTCCCCGCGCGAAATTGACGGCCAGGGAAGTGGACTTGAGCGAGAGTGGTGAGGAATGCGTCGGTGGAGAACCAGTGCATGGGCGCCTCGCTGGGGCTCATCCCCTGCGGGGCGTTACGAGCGGTGTCGTTCATCGTGTTGGCCATCTGTGGCGTCACCTCGGCGACGTGGAGGTCGTTGTCCCGGTTTCCCGGCGTGTAGGAGAGATCCTTCTCGCGGTCGCGCCGCGAAAGGTCGGGGCGGCGCCCGAGGCAAACCCGGACCCGGTGAGCGCGACCTGTGCGGCGCCGAGCGTGGAGCCGGCCGCCGGTGCGAGCGCCGAGGCGGCCGAGGTCATGAGCGCCACGCCCTCTCGGATGGTCGCGACCTTGACCTTGCGCCGCTCGAGGTAGTCGAGGATCCGGATGAAGTCCGCGTGGCCGAAGTCGGTGCCGACCGTGGGGGTGGTGGCCAGGTTGTGGAAGTACATGACGAGCCAGCCGCGCTGCGCGATCGCGTAGTCGACGGCTTGCTCGATCTCCTCCACGGTCGTGCCGAGGTTTCCGCTTCCGGCGGTGAGCAGGTACCGATCCCCGTCGCGATAGTCGAGCTCATCGAAATCCACCGTCCGATGCGAAACGTAGAACGTCTTGATCGCGTCGATCACGCGCCGGTCATAGGTCCCGTAGGGCGAGGCGACGCTCTGGACGTCCTCCACCCCGAGCGCGGCGACGAGCGCGCTCTGGGAGTCGGCCAGCTCTTGCATGAGTTTGGCGTCCGACAGCGTCGTGAGATCGGGGTGGCTGACGGTATGGCTTCCGATCTCGTGCCCGTCGGCCACGAGCCCCTTCGCCTGGTCGACGGTGAGGTAGGGAGGACCCCAGTTCGAGAGCGCGCCGCTGATGAGGTAGAACGTGGCGTGGAAGCCGTGTGCCTTCAGCGCTGGCGCCGCGAGCGTCGACTGGGACGAATAGCCGTCGTCGAAGGTGAGGGTGACCATGCCCTCCGCGAACGGGGTGGTCGCCGAATAGGTGAATGCGCTCGCCAGGGTGGCGGAGTGCGCGTCCGGATTGGTCACCTTGACGTCGACGGCCCCGGCGGCGTGGGCAGGGGTGGTGGCGAGGATCGAGGTTGCGGAGATCGCGCTCGTGGTCGCGGCCACGCCGCCGAAGGTCACGGTGGCGCCCGAGGCAAATCCGGACCCGGTGAGCGCGACCTGCGTGCCGCCCAGAGTGGAGCCGACCGCCGGCGTGAGCGCGGCGAGCACCGGGGTGGCCGAGGTCATGAGCGCCACGCCCTCTCGGATGGTCGCGACCTTGACCTTGCGCCGCTCGAGGTAGTCGAGGACCCGGATGAAGTCCGCGTGGCCGAAGTCGGTGCCGACCGTGGGGGTGGTGGCCAGGTTGTGGAAGTACATGACGAGCCAGCCGCGCTGCGCGATCGCGTAGTCGACGGCTTGCTCGATCTCCTCCACGGTCGTTCCGAGGTTTCCGCTTCCGGCGGTGAGCAGGTACCGATCCCCGTCGCGATAGTCGAGCTCGTCGAACCCCACCGTCCGATGCGAGACGTAGAACGTCTTGATCGCGTCGAGCACGCGCTGGTCGTAGGCCCCGTAGGGCGAGGCGAAGCTCTGGACGTCCTCCACCCCGAGCGCGGCGACGAGTGCGCTCTGCGAGTCGGCCAGCTCGCGCATGAGTTTGGCGTCCGACAGCGTCGTGAGATCGGGGTGGCTGACGGTATGGCTTCCGATCTCGTGCCCGTCGGCCACGAGCCCTTTCGCCTGGTCGACGGTGAGGTAGGGAGGACCCCAGTTCGAGAGCGCACTGCTGATGAGGTAGAACGTGGCGTGGAAACCGTGCGCCTTCAGCGCTGGCGCCGCGAGCGTCGACTGGGACGAATAGCCGTCGTCGAAGGTGAGGGTGACCATGCCCTCCGCGAACGGCGCCGCCGCCGCAATGGGAGCGTCGATCGTGCAAGTGGTCGCGACCAATATTGCCAGGAACTGCGACACGGTGTCCCGTCCTTTCTGGATGCGCTATTCGACCGGCGGAGTGGGTGGCGCCACGCGCGACATTGCGGACTCTCCCTCCATGTCGATGTCCGAATCGCCGCGCGTGAAGAACCAGTCCTCCGCCCGTGCCAGCGTCGTGGCGCCGACCACGCCCGTCCCATCCCACGCGATGATCGGCCGCTTCGGCTTCGAGAACGGGAACCCGCAGCGCTTGAAGCCCTCGCCGAAGAAGGCGTCGCGGGAGCACGCGTAGGACGTCACGAGGTCCACCCCCATCGCCTCCAGCTTCTCGGTGGCGTACGAGAGCAGCGCGTCACGGGCACCCGGGTTCCGCCTGTCCACCAGGAAGTCGACGACGTGGCCGTACACGAGCCCCTCCCGCGGGCGCGAGCAAAACACGACGTAGCCCTCGACCTCGCCGGCGCGCTCGGCGACCCCGAAGCGGTAGCAGCGCTCGGGCGTGTCGACGAAACGCCAGGTCAGATATGGGCGGTCCCGGACCACGGTGACGGGGTAGTCCGGAGCGACGCGGCGCCACAGCGCGTCGAAGCGTTCGTCGAAGTGGTCGAGCGCGCGGACCGTGACACCCGCGTCCGCGCCGACCCGGCGAAAGCGTGCCGAGACCCCCCCGGCCGCCTTCCACAGCCACCCTCCTGTCGCGGCCAGCGCCGCGCACCTGGTCTTGCTGCGGAGCACGCGGTCGGCACGGACGATGCGAACATGGCTGTCGAGCATGGAGGGTTGCGCGAAGCCCATCCTGATGGACAGCTGGTGTGCAACCGGGCCGGGAGCGCCCAGCAACACCGTCGGCGTCTTCATGAAGCGCCGGGCCAGGAGCTGTCCCGTCCCGCGGCACTCCGGGTGCGTGACGAAGTCGCACACGTAGGTCGCCGGCACCACCCGCTCGTGGACCTTGAGGTTAACCGCGATGGCCGACATGAGCCCCTGGATGCCACCTTCGCCCTCGAGGACCAGCGTCGGAGCGGCGCGCACCGAAACGCAGGGACCGCGCTCCACCTTCCACTCCCACAGCGCCTCGAGTCCGCTCGCCGTGGACGTCCCCCACACCGCGCGCAGCACCTCGAAGACGGCGCTGCGATCGCCCGATTGGTAAGGCCTGACGGTGTGGCGCGGCAAGTATGACCTCCTGGCATGACCGTCGAGCAGGCTACGGGACGCGGCTGCGGACGAACTCGACGCAGAGCCTGGCGGCGAAGACGCTGTTGGTGACGAGGTAACGTCGCCACAGCCTCCTCGGCTCCTCGCAGAGCCTGAACAGCCACTCGAGCCCCGTGCGCTGCATCCACCGCGGGGCCATCCGCTTGTTCCCGGAGTGGAAGTCGAACGCAGCGCCGACGCACACGTTGATCGCGTCGACGCGATCCCGATGCGAGAAGGCAAACTCGTCCTGCAGGGGACACCCTAGCCCGAGAAAGACCAGGCCGGCGCCGCTGCGCCGGATTCGCTCGACCACCTCGCGGTCTTCCTCGGCCGTGAGCGGCCTGAAGGGCGGGGCTTCGCACCCGACCACGCGGAGCTTCGGGAACCACCGGACGAGGTTGTTCCTCAGCGGCCCGACGACGCCGGGATGGCTGCCGTAGATGTAGACGCCCACGTCGTCCTCGGCGGCGCGCCGGCACAGGCGGAGCATCAACTCCGGACCGTACACGCGATCTTCGAGGCCCGTTCGGTGGATTGCGTTGAGCGCCCACCGCACCGGCTGTCCGTCGGGGACGACCATCTCGAAGGTGTTGACCTTCGCCTTCAGGCGCGGATCGCGCGCCGCGGTCACGACCCCGTGTACCGGAAACGCGGAGACGACTCCTCCCCGCCTCCGGTGCGCGGCCGCCATGATCGCTTCGACGGCGTCGTCATACGCCGTGGCGCTGACCTCCACACCGAGGATGGAGTGCTTCCTGGGCCAGGCGTCACGGGTGGTCATCGAGGCCGTCTCCGGAGAAACGAAGGGCACCCTTGGCCCGGATCGCGCGCTGGCATTGTCATAGCCGTCGGTAGACCGCGCCGGGGATGTGGAAGCGCCGCCGATTGAGGACGGTCCCGAGCACATGACCGCCGCTCCTCTCGATGGACGCCTTCGCCCTGAGGACGGAGGGCGCCCGCGTCTTCTCGGCCTCGACCACCAGCACGACGCCGTCGGCGCTCCCCGCGAAGGTCAGAGCGCCTGCGCAGAGGGGCGGACTGCCGTCGACGAGGACCAGGTCGAACCGGGTCCGGAACTCGGCCAGAATCCGTCTCGCGAGGCACGCGTCGAAGAAGGCGCTGGCGGAGGACGCGGCGGTCGAGATGGGACTGATTGCGAGGTTCTGACAGTTCGTACGATGGACGGCCGCGTCCACCGGCGCTCCCTTCCTCGCCAGGTCGTTCCAGCCGGTGCCACCGTCCACCCCGAAATGAATGTGCTGCCCCGGGCGAGCGGCGTTCGCGTCCAGGATCAACACCGACCGCCCGAGGCGCATCGCCAGGACCTTCCCTAGCGCGCGAACGATGGTCGACGTCCCCTCCCCGGACCGCGAGGCCGTGAAGTGGATGACCTTCGACGCCCTGCCGGGCAGGAGCACGTCGATGCTCTGGTGGAGCGTGAACATCTCGTGCTCGGTGGCCAGCTCCAGATCCGGATCCAGGTCCGGGACCGTATCCGGCTCCTCCGTCGCTGCTGGTACGTCGCGTTCGTACGACACCGCCGTGTTCGTGCAGACTGTCATCGATGCCGTCTCCTGCTGCGCTTCGCGGCGGCGTGGGACTGCGCCGCGGCGTGGGGTTGCGCTACGGCGTGGGGGTGCGTCACGCCGTGG
>MEMX01000149.1:13202-23699 GCA_001768075.1 Anaeromyxobacter sp. RBG_16_69_14
GAAGCGGGTGTCGCCGCGAGCGCCTCTTGTCCGTGACCGTGACGAGCACTGGGAGTCCCAGCTGCCGCTCGGCGTGCTCCGGCGCGGAGAACGCCTGGGTGAGGTACTCCGCCAGGAACGCGTAGACGAGGGCGCTCAGGATGCTCATGACGGCGCCGGCGAGGAGGACGTCCCCCCGGGACCTCACGGGGCTCGCCGGCGGAATCGCGGGCTGGATGACGCTCACGTTGCCGAGCTTCTGCCGGTCCAGGTCGGCGCCGATCCGCATCTCCTCGTACTTCGCCCGATAGGCCTGGTAGTTCTTCTCGCTCTCCGCCAGCGTACGCTTGGCGTCGGTGAACTGGCTCTGACGGAGATCGAGGTCCCGGATCTGCTGGTCGAGATCGGCCGCCATCTGCTTGAAGGACCTGGCGCGGATCTTCGAGCCGCGAACGACGGCGTCCCGGTAGGCCGCCTCCTGCGTGGTTCGGGCCGCGAGCAGCTGATTCGCCTGCTCCTCGTAGGAGAATACGCCGTGCTCCTGCCTGAAGGACTCCAGCGCGCGCTGGGCGTCCTTCAGGCTGTTCTCGTACGCGCGGAGCTGCGTCTCGAGGAAGGCGGTGTTCTGCTCCCGGAAGACCTGGAGGTGCTTCTCCTTGTACCCGTCGACGAGGAGGTTCACGGCCCTCGCCGCCAGCTCGGGATCCTCGTGGCTGAAGGAGATCTGCAGGACGGTAGACCTCTTGACGGCATCCACCGAGAGAGCGCTCTGGAACCTCCTGCGCACCGCATCGCCCTGCGAGGCGACTCCCAACCGGGGCGGGTAGAGCTTCGCCGGGGTGATCGCGGCGATCACGGAGTCAATCAGATCGCCACTCGTCAGGATCTCCACCTCGGAGTTGAGGACCTCCTCCGGCGTCACCATGATCATCGGCCGCTGATCGCCGATCTCGGGACGGTAGACGTATTCCCGGCCGAACTTGACCATCACCGTCGAGCTCGCCTGGTAGTACGGAGCAGGGACGAAGGCCACTGCAGCGACGAGCAGCAGCATTACCGCGAAGATCCAGGTGATCCCCCTCCGGCGCTTGAAGAGGGTCGTGAGGACGTCTCGCGTCGAGAAGGTGCGCTGCGCGCCACTGTCAGGCGAGCTCGATACGATCATGCGAGCGTGAACCGTCCCCTCTCCCCACGGAAGCGCAGGTATTCGAAGAAGCGCCGTTGCCGGAACGCGCGCGGCGCTACGAGGTGGACCGCCTGTCTCCCGTAGGCGATGGAGCGGGCGAACAGACAGCGTCCCTCCAGCCGGAGCGCTCCGTCCGAAGCGAGCATGGCCCGCAGCAGCGACGGCACCGTGACCCCGAGCGCCTGCCCGAACCGGAGCAGCGCCGTGACGAGCAGGCGCTCTCGACCGCGTTCCTTCCGGTCCATGATGGCGTAGTTGGCGCCGTGCCGGCTCGCGACCCATATCAGGTACTCCTCCGAGAGGCGGTACGACGGCACGTGGTGCGCGACGCGGGCGGCGGGTGCGTACCACATCGCGAAACCGCAGGCGCGGGTGCGCCGAAAGAAGTCGGCGTCCTCGGCCCCCTGGACGAGGCGCTCGTCGAAGAGCCCCACCGCCTCGAAGACCCGCCGATGGAGGAGGACGTTTCCCGTACCGGGGACGTGCTTGCCGGCGAAGGGCTTCGGGAGATCACCGTGCAGCGTCTCGCCCAGGAGCCCGCGACAGAAGCCGCGCAGCGGCCACCGGGGCGATTGCTCCATGGCCAGCGTTACGCGGCCGCCCACGCACTGCGCGTCGGTCGTCCTCGCCACCTCCATCAGCTCGCACAGCCAGCGCGGATCGGCGAGCTGGTCGTCGTCGAAGAACGCGACCCAGTCGCCCAGGGCTTCCCGCACGCCCCTGTTCCGGGCCGCGGCGACGCCCGGGGTCGCCTCGTGGCAGGAGCGGACGACCCTGCTCGTCCGGGAAGAGAAGTCCTGGATCGCCTCCAGGGTGGCGTCACTGGAGCCGTTGTCGACGACCACGATCTCGAACGCGAGGTCGTCCCCGCCCTCGAGCCGGCCCAGGCTGCTGAGCGCCTCCCGCAGCAGGGCGGCGCGGTTGTACGTGGTGACCACGACGCTGATCAGCATCGCTGTGCGCTCGTGGCCGGGGGGGCGCGGAAAGCCAGCCACCCCAGCGACCATTGGATGAGGAAGGACAGGATGGACGGAGCTGCCGCGACCGTCTCGAGCGCCCCGACGAGCAGCGTGAACGACAGGACGCAGAACATGAAGACGTACCCCGCCTCGCGCGTCCTCCTGGCCAGGCGCAAGGCCCGCCAGTACCCGGAGGACATCATCAGGACGTAGGTGACGAGGCCGACGATCCCGAACTCGAGCGCGTAGTCGATGTACGTCGAGTGGCCGATGCCGATGGACCAGCGCTGGGAGAGCGAGACCTCCCGCGCGTGCTGCGGGCTCCAGAATCCACCGGCGCCGTACCCGAGCCAAGGCCGACGCGCGACGTAGGGCATGAGGTCCGCCCAGAGCGCGGTACGCCCCGTGAGCGTTCGCACGTCGCTGTCCCCGCGTCCCATGAGAAAGGCGCCCTCGAGCCGGCGCGCCGTGCTCTCCCCGCCGACGAGGAAGGCGGCGGCGGCCCCCAGCCATCCCGCGATGAGCAGGGCGAAGATGGTACGGGGGGCTCGCGCGGTGGCGATGAAGCGCACCGCGGCGACCACGAGGACGCACCCGAGCGACGTCCGCGACCTGGTGAGCACGAGGAAGAACAACCCCGCCAGGGCCGCGAGCGCGAGCGGCCACCGCCTCCTGCTGGCCTCGATCGACGAGATGGCGGCGAGGACGAGGATTGCGCAGCTCGCCGCGGTGGAGTTGGGATGGGAGATCCCGGAGAAGCGATAGCCGACCTGCCCTGGATGGAACGCGCCCTTGGACAGCTCGACGACCACGCAGACCAGGAGATGGGCCCCCGCCCCCAGGATCGCGAACTGCACGATGTCCGCGGCCCGGAGACGTCGGACGCAGGCGATGGCCGCGACGTTCATCATTCCGAACGCGACGATCCGCCGGAGAGTGAGAGAGGGGTCGTCGGCCCAGGTGGCACTCAGCGGAAAGAGTGAGAGGTACGCGAGGACCATGAAGGCCAGGGCCCCTCTCGCGCGGAGGGGTTCGCCGCGCTTCAGCAACGCGACAGCGCCCGCGAGGCCGACGACCAGGATCGAGGCCTGGCGGGCGAAGTTCCCCGAGTCGGACTCCTTGATCACGTCGTCGAGATCTCGGGCGAATCCCTCGAGCAGATTGGGGTTGTACTGCATGACGCCGAACGCCGCGGCCAGGGTGACGAACAACGCCCAGCGCCCCCATGCCCGCATCGCGGGGGGCTGAGGCGTGACCACCACCACGACAGGCTCGCCCGGCCCGGCGAGGAACACCGGGCGCCGCGCGTCGCCGCCGTCGAGGCAGTTGGAACCCGCGCCGCTCCCCGGCCGCTCCTCGCCGGCGGCGAAGGTGCGCGCTCGTGGGGGAACGCGCCCACGTCCCACTCCGCGTGCGATCGAGGCCGCTCCGCCCCCGGCCCAGGCCGGGCCGCGTCGACGGCGGCGCCAGCGCCGATGGCCGGCGAGCCCTCCAGCAGCCGGTAGTCGCCGGACGACCGGGCGGCCCACCGAGGATCTGCGACCGCCGAGTGCCGATCCTGACCGGTCTCCGCCGCGAAGGAGGCCAGGCTTTCGTGCGTGATGCCGTACCGTCCGTTCGCCGTATACGAGATCTTCACGCCACCGAGCCGGCGGTGGAACAGATTGTGGTCCGAGCTGTTGCCGGAGGTCTCCGGAGGGCGGTGGTAGATGACGAGGTCCGCGGTGCGGCTGTCGGCGATGATGTTGTTCCGAACCGTGTTGTTCCTGAGCTCCGGATGCTCGGCCCGCGGCAGCCCATGGAGCACGATCCCGCTGCCGTTGTCGTCGAGCGTGTTGTTGGCCACGGTCACGTCGCTCGACGCGTTGACGAAGATCCCCTGGGTCGAGCTCCGGACCACCACGTTTCCGGAGATGAACGCCGCGTCGGAGGTCTCGTACTCGATGCCGCGGGTGTTCTCCCCGAGGAACGACTGCCGGATGGTGACGTCCCGACAGCCGAGGTCGAACCAGATCCCCGGTCCCGCGTTGGAGACCGCCTTGTGGCGGGAGATGTGCACGCGAGCGCAGGCGTTGGCCGCCTTCAGCCCGCCCGCCTGAAAGTAGACGTAGAACCCCCGGTAGTTGTTGAAGCTGGTCTCGTTACCTTCGAGGACGACGTCCTGTCCGCCGTTGAGCGCGATCCCGAGGTCGCCGTTCTCGTTGCACGCGTTGCCGACGATGCGATGACCTTTGCCGGAGATGCTCAGCCCGGCAAAGTCGCCTCTGGTGAACGAGCAGCCGGAGACGACCCATCCGCTCCCTTCGACGTTCACGAGGCCCATCATCATGGGGACGGCGCTCGTGTTCGAGTGGGCGAACTTGAGGCCGCGCAGCTCGATGAAGCTGACCGGGCCGGACGCGATCACGTGGTTCCGGACCGACGCCTCGATCTGGTGGAGGGCCGGGTCCGCGCCACCGGGGAGGCGCACGTAAAGCGTCGCCGAGCGTTGATCGTGGAAGAACGAGCCCGGCGACAGGTCCGAGAGACCGCGCCCCCGGGGGGGGAGGATGGGCTCGGTTCCCCATTTCATGTCATTGAACGGGCAGCGCGCCCCGATCTGCTGGAGCGGTGTGCCATCCACGAAGACCTGCTGGCTGTTGACGCTCCAGCCGCTCCTCTTCCAGATGCCTCCACCGTGCGGGATCCATCCGGTCACGACGTCCGACCCCTTGATCGCGACATCGGCCCCAGGTGCCGCAGCGATCCGGATGCGTCCACCGGGGCCTGACCCGCTGCGCGGGAGCTGTACCTGCTCCCGGTACGCACCCGACGCCACCCAGACCGTGTCGCCCGGCATCGCCTTGGCCGTCCCGGCCGACACGGTCTTCATCGGCCGGCGCGCCTCCGTCCCCGGGTTCTCGTCGCGCGAGGCGGGGTGGAGGTTGTCCACGAAGAACTCGCGGGCCGAGGCGCGCCCGCCGAGCAGCGGCGGAGTGAGCGCCAAGATGACCAGGGCCGCGCGGATCACGACCCCACCTCGGACAGCGTCGCGGACGCGACCCGTGGCCGCTCGGTCTCCAGCGCCCTGGCGAGCCTCCCGTAGGCGTGCCATCGAAACGCCGTCGAGAGGCCGTTCCCGCAGAGGAGGCCGAGCGCCACGCCCAGCGGGCCCAGCAGCCGCACCAGCACGGCCCCGGCCGTCACGGTCACGCCGAGCACGATGAGGTTGCTCTTCACGATGACGTCCGGCCGGTCGAACAGAAAAAGGGCGTAACTGGCTGGCATCGCGAGCACGTCGACCGCCTGCGCGAGCGACAGGGCGCCGACCGTTAGGCCATATCCGTCGTAGCGAGCGCCGTAGACGAGCCTCAGCAGCGCCCCCCCCGCGAGGAAGAGGGTCGGGCACACGACCGCCATCACGCCCGCGAGCCCGAAGGTCGCCTTGCGCAGGATCCGCCGCACCGCGACGAATCCACCGCTGGCGTGCGCGTGCATCGCATGGGGCGCCAGGAAGTTCCCCAGCCCCAGGATCAGCGGGTTCGTCAGATAGGTGACGCCCATGCACGCGGCGAGGATCCCGGTCTCTTCCGCCCCCCGCGAGGCGGCGATGAGCCACGGGTATAGCTGCGCGCCAGCCAGCGCGACGAGCCCGTTGGCGAACGTCCATCTCCCCGTGGCCCAGTTCATCTTCAGATCCGGCAGGACGCGGGCCCGGCTCCAGGCGAACCAGCGTCGAACGGCGATGGCCGACACCAGGACGCCACACCCGCAGGCGACGCCGGCCGTGACATAGGCCGCGGCGGCGGAGAGCCTGCCGGACCGGGCCAGTGCGAGCAACGAGCCCACCTGGACGATCGCCACGACGGCGTCGAGGAGCAGCGGCGGCAAGCGCTCGAGCCTCGCGAAGAAGAGCTGCCGGAGGTACTCCCTCCCCATGAACAGCGGCAGGCCGCAGGCCACGACCAGGACGACCTGCGCCAGGCCGGGAGGCCCGACGCGGCCCGCCAGCAAGAGGCCACCCACTGCCAGGACGACCGTGGAAAGCACCACCAGCGACAGCTGGTGCACGAGCGTGCTGCCCGAGTAGGCAGCCCTGTCCTCCGCGGGGACGCGGACGCAATAGACGGTATACGGCATCGAGACCAGCGCGCTCTGGAAGCTCACGATGAGCAGGAGGAGGCTGAAGGCGAGCGAATAGAGACCGAGTTCCCCCCGTGAGCAGTACCGACCCACGATGACGCCCGCGAGGAAGTTCGTGAGGCTGACGATCCCCTGATCGACGAGCGTGGTCGCACCGCGGGCAGCGGCGGAGCCAGAAAGCCGGCCGATCCAGGTGTGCCAGCGGCGGACGGCGCCCGGTGGCGTCTCGCGCGTGCGGGAGGTCAACGGAGCCCCCGGAGCGCGCGAGGGCCATGGCGGGCGCGCCGCACCCAGGCCCCCCACCCGCTCGATTTGAGCGCGAATGACGCCGGTCCGTCGTTCGTCGCTATCTGGATCCGCTCGCCGGTGAACCGGCTTCCGGAGGCCAAGCCAGCCGCCCACGCCGAACGGTAGCCAGCCCTCTCCGTCAGGCGGACGATCCTCTCGTCGAAGTGGCCAAAGGGGTACGCGAAGGCCCGGACCGCGCGGCCCAGACCATCCTCCAACTCGCGCCGCGAGCCGGAGAGCTCCTCGAGCGCGGCGGCGTCGTCGCAACTCGGGAGGCTGGGGTGCGTCCGGGAATGGCTCTGGAACGAAAACCCGTGGCGCGACATCTCCTCCATGTGCGCCCAGGTCATCATGCGAGCGGAGCTGCGAGTGGAGTCGCCGTGCCATCCCGGTCGGCCGCCGACCGCGCCCGTGACGACGAAGACCGTCGCCCCGAAGGCGTACCGCTGCAAGATCGGGAAGGCCGCCGTGTAGTTGTCGAGATAGCCGTCGTCGAACGTGAGGGCGATCTGATTGCGAGCCGTCGCGGGGGGGCCTTCGAGCGCGACGGCCTCGTACCCGCGCTCCCGCAGATGGCGAATCTGGGCCTCGAACCTCTCGGGCGGGACGGCGAGGCGCAGCGGATCCTCGGCCGCCGTCGTCGAAGCCACCCGGTGGTAGACGAGGACCGGCAGGACCCGCCGAGGCAGGAGATCGCGCAAGCTCACGTGGCCCCGTGTGGCCTGACCCCTCTCGTACGCGCGCCGCTTCAGGCGGCCCCCGTCCGCCTCAGGACCGCCGGGATCGTCTTGAGCAGGATCTTGACGTCGAGCCACAGGCTCCAGGTGTCGATGTACTGCGCGTCGAGCTCCATCCACTTGTCGAACGAGATGTTGCTCCGGCCGCTGATCTGCCAGAGGCAGGTGATGCCCGGCGGAACGCTGAACCGGCGGCGGTGCCAATCCTTGTCGAATCCCTGGTAGTCCCTCACGGGAAGCGGTCGCGGCCCCACCAGACTCAGATCGCCTTTGACCACGTTGATGAGCTGCGGCAGCTCGTCGATGCTGGTCTTCCGCAGGATGGCGCCGATCGGCGTGACCCGAGGGTCTCTGCGGATCTTGAAGACGGGCCCGCTCGCCTCGTTGAGGGACTCGAGCTCGCGCTGCCGCCGCTCGGCGTCCGCCACCATCGTCCGGAACTTGTACATGCGGAACCGGCGCTTGCCCAGACCGAGCCGCTCCTGGACGAAGAGAGCGGGCCCAGGCGAGGTGGCCTTGACTAGGATGGCGGTGACCGCGAGCAGCGGTGCCAGCAGCGTGAGGAGAAACGCCGACACCAGGACGTCGAAGGCGCGTTTCGCGAAGGCCGGCCATCCCTCCCTCGAGCCGCAGATGGCGATGAGGGGGCCGTCCAGGTCTTCCGCCGCGAAGGCGGAGGTGCGGGCCATCTCGAAGAGCCGCGATGAAAGCTTGACGGGGATGCCCTGCTCCTCGCACTTGCGTGCGACCTCCATCGCCTCGTGGTAGTGCGATTTGAGCGGGAGGAAGATCACCACCTCCTCGATCGGCCGGCTCCGCAGCAGCTGCGGAAGCTCGACGACCTCGCCCAGGAGCTGGTATCCGGATCGCTCGAACTCGCGTCGCGTACTCTCATGGAGCCGGTCCAGGAAACCGATGATCCTGTACCCCCACTCCGGCCTCGCCTCGATGCTCCGCGCGAAAGCAAGAGCGCGCGGGTTCGTGCCGACGATGAGCAAGTAGCGAAGGTCCCTGCCGCGGGCCCTCGCGCCGTGGAGGATCACGCGAAGCGCGGTCCGCCCAGCGACCGAAACCGAGACATAGGTCGCGAAGAAGGTGGCCGTGAAAGCTTCGGTCACCAGAGCGACCCGGAGGACCATCGAGATCACGTAGATGATGCCCGTCGCGAACAGCGTGGCCTTCGAGATGTTCGCGAGCTCGTCCCGCAGGCTGTCGAGGCGCTTCGAGTCGTAGACGCCCGACGCCTCGAAGACGCGGTTCCAGACCGCCAGGAGGATCGCGAAGATCACGAAGTTCCCGACCTTGATGCGTATCGACAGGAACTGCTCGAACGTCGAGATCCCGGGCGGCCAGGCCACGACGAAAGCAGCCACGAGGAAGCAGCCGACCACCAGTGCGAGGTCGAAGACCTTTAGCGCCGACCTGAGGACGGTGCGTTTCGCGGAACCCATCTCAATCCGCGCCAATACTAATATGGGCTGAATTCTTCGGCGGATGGACCGAGTCCATCGTCCAGACACACAAATAGATGCCCTTCACCGGCCTCGCCTCACCATCCGTGCTGTTTCGTTGCGTGGGTGCGTCTTAGCGGATTGTGTACGATCCCGTGGCGGCGAGGGTAAAGAATTTGAGGGTGTCCAGAATAATCTTCGACAGCGATTGACGGAGGACAATTTCCTGGGGGTGATCGCTTTCGTAGGGCAGGGGCTTGTCCCGTTGGCGGGGGACAAGCCCCCGCCCTACACGAGATCGACCGCGGGATTCTCGGCGCGTGAGAGAGAGTCAGATGCCGGCCGCTGCATCTCACCCCTCCGCATGTTCAACCGATCGTCACAGAATGTTCAACCGAGTGTCACAGACCTGCGGCGTGAGCGCGCGGCGCCTGCTTTGGCGCCGGGGCCGCGCGGAGCAGGCTCGGTGGCGAGCGCGACCGGCCTGCCCATGTCCGAATGTCCGAGAGGTTGGCGGGCAGGACGAGCGTCGTCGCTCTTCGTGTTGCAGCGGCGTCACGGCGGCGAGGCCCCCGCTACAGGGCGCTCTTGTGCTGTGCCGCCGTGCGAATGCTCTCCGCCCGATCGCTCGCGCGCTCCTCCTTCAGCCTCTTCATGCGGCGGCGGATGATCTCGCGCTTGAGGCTGGAGAGGTGATCCACGAAGAGCGTTCCATCCAGGTGATCGCACTCGTGCTGGACGGCGATGGAGAGCAGGCCCTCGCACTCGAGCTCGTAGGCCTTCCCGAAGTAGTCGAGCGCGCGCACCCACACCTTGGCGGCCCGCTCCACCTCCTCGGCCTCGCCCGGGACGGAAAGGCACCCCTCGGTGTAGGTGGTGACGCCCTCGGTCTTCACGATCTCCGGGTTCACCAGATGGATCAGCTTCTGCCCCTCCTGACGGGGCGAGGTGTCGATCACGATACACCGGTGCCCCTCGGCGATCTGGGGTGCGGCCAGCCCGACGCCGTCGGCCGCGTACATCGTCTCGGACATGTCGTCGAGCAAGCGTTGGATGGTGTCGTCCACGCCGTCGACAGACTTGGCGACCTGCTTCAGGATGGGGTCCGGCCAGATGACGATTTCGCGGATCATACAAGACGAAGTCTATCGGTCTCGCCGGCGCGCGTCGATCGAATCGCGAACTGGGACTCTCCGCTACTCCCCCAGTCCAGCCAGGTACTCGGCGCGCAGGACGTCGTCCAGGAGGATGTCGCGCGCCTCCTCCATCACCTGGCGAATCTCCTCCAGCTTGGCCGGAAGCCCGTCCGCGACCACCGTGTCGAAACGCTCGAGCGTCAGCTCGGAGAGCAGCCGCTCGGCGGCCTCCCTGATCTCGTATGGGGTGCAGGTGCGCCCCAGGCCGAGGATGACGAAGTAGTCCGCGCGGCGCACCTGATCGAGCTTTTCGTCAATCCGGGCCAGGTCGATCGACCCCGGCGCCGGCGCGGGCGCGCCCATGGGCGCCAGGATCTTGACACACAGCACTCCCACCTCGACCAGGGCCGCCAGGACCTGGCGCGTGGAGAGCGGATCCAAGGGGGCGTCGGCCATGATCTCGTCCAGCGTCCGCAGGCCGTCAGCGAGCTCGGCGACGCGCCTTTCTTCGCCCGAGAGCGCGAGCTCGGCGAGCGGGGAGGCTCGGGCGGCCGGCGCGAGCAGTGTACCGGCGCTGCCCAGGACGGCGTCGAGCCGCGGTGGGCCCCATCGGCGGCGGATGCCCTCCACGGCGAGGAG
>MEMX01000149.1:23706-24216 GCA_001768075.1 Anaeromyxobacter sp. RBG_16_69_14
GGCGTGCCGCGCTCGAGCGCGAGCCGCTCGTCGGTGGGGACGCGCACCGCCGGCTCGAAGTGGTAGGGCGCGTCCTCCGCGAAGAGCGCGAAGGCGATCTCCTCGGCGCTGCGCCGCGCCAGGGACGCGAGCTCCGTCGGTTTCAGGTAGCCGCGTTCGAGGAGGAGGACGCCCACCCGGCGGGAGGCGAGTCCGGCGGCGGCGGGCGAAACCTGGCGGTGCTGCTCGCGCGTGATGAACCCGAGGCGGAGCGCGATCTCCTCGGTCCGCTCGCCCGGGGCGGTGCTCCGGGCGCCCACGATGCGTCCCCTCTCGAGCCAGAGCGAGCGCGGGTGGTCGGTGGCGATGTCGAGGCGCCCTGTGGCGCGCCCGCGGGAGGCCATCGCGAGGAGCCTGGGCATGGAGACCGTCGCGAGCGAGCCCTCCGCCAGCTCCGGCGCGAGCGCCTCGGCGTCTTCGCCCTCGCTCACGCGCGGGGTGGCCGCGGCCGCGCGCTCCCTCGCCATCGCC
>MEMX01000149.1:24270-27233 GCA_001768075.1 Anaeromyxobacter sp. RBG_16_69_14
ACCTCTTCGGCGCGGCGCGCGGCCTCCTCTGCGGCCTGGCGCTCCTGTGCCCGTTGCGCGGCGTCGGCGAGGCGCGCCCGCTCGGATTCCAGCTCGACGCGCCGCCGCGCTTCGTCCTCGGCGAGCCGGCGCAGCGCCTCCGCTTCGAGGGCGCTCTTCGCCGCAGCCTTGCGGCGCGCGCCCTCCTCGGCGATGCGGAGCTGTCCCGCCGCCTCCTCTTCCGCCGCTGCACGTATGGCGAGTTGCGCCACCTCGGCGTCGTGCTGCCGCCGGCGGTCCTCCTCGGCCTTGCCGGTGACGAGCCGGGGCTCGCCTCCACTCCTGCGGAGCGGATCGGCATTTTCGAATGTCGAGGCGTCGAGGGGAGCCGTGACGGTGTCGGGAGGCGGGACGTCGGTTTCGAACCAGGTCGCGGCTGCGGCCCGAAGCGCCACCTCCTCCCCTGGTGCAGGAAAGGGCGGTTCGGGTGTGGGCGTCCGGGGTCGGGGTCCGGCACCGGCAAGGAGAAGGGCAGGACTCACGGTGGGGCTAGGCTTGGAGGGCCCATCGTTGCCGTTGCCTGCGTGAAATGGGGGGGATGCTCTCACCTCCACCGGGGGCGAGGGCAGACGGGTGTCACCGGCACGGGCACCGGATAGGCGAGGGACGCCGGTGCTCTCGCTCTCGCCCTCACTCGGACCCGGTACCCAGGAGGCAGAGGTCCGCAGCTCCTCGGCGCGCGCCCGCAGCGCTTCCGCCGTGGCTTCGCGGGGGGACGGCGGGGGCATCTGTGCCGCCTGCTCGAGCGCCGCGCGCAAGGCGTTCTCCAGAGCTGCCGGATCGATCGGCTGCGGTACGGCGTGCGCGGCGACGCCGTCGAGATCGCCCCCGCCGAGCAGGATGAGCGGGATGCCCTGTGTCCGCTCCTCGCGCGCGAGCTGGCGGGCGAGGGCGGCCCCATCGCCGTTCTCGCAGCCGGGCGCGAGCACCACCACCTCCGGAGGCGCCCGCGCTATCGAGGCGAGCGCGTCGGAGGCGTTCGTCGCCACGACCGGCTGATGCCCGGCGCGGAAGAGCACGCGCTTCACCGCCGAGATCTCGGCGATGTCGTCGTCCACGAGCAGGATCCGGCGCGGCAAGCCCCGCGATTATGGATCGGCGCCCCGATAGGGGGAAAGCGGTGGGGGGTAGTGCTCTCGCCGCTGGTGGCCATCTTGTGGTGCGGTAGCGTACCTCCGGTGCCGCCTCTCTCACCCGACGCGCAGACTGCCGCGGAGCGCGGAGAGCGTCCCGTCTCCATCGCCCGCGCGTGGGGCGGGGGCTTGTCCCCCGCCTGGAGGAGCCTTGTCCCTCACAACATCGAGTACGGGTCCACGTCGAACCGGACCTCGGTGCCGCCGGGCGGCCGACGAGCGATCGCCCCCAGGAGCTGGTGCACCCAGCGCAGCGGCTCGGGGCCGGGAGCGCGGAAGAGCAGGTGCCACCGGCATCGGCCACGGAGCTTCTCCAGGGCGGCGGGCGCGGGCCCCAGGAGGACGAGCTGCTGCCCCGACGCCAGCGCCGGCCGGGCCGCCCTCGCCAGCGCCTCGGCGCACACCTTCGCTCCTTCTTCGCTCCCCTCCACGCGGACCGCCAGCAGGCGCGTGAAGGGCGGCCACCCCAGGGCTCGCCGGTTCGCGAGCTCACCCTCGACAAACCGGCCGTAGTCGTGGCCCACGGCGCAGGCGATCGCCGGTGACCCCGGGTTCCAGGTCTGCACGAGCACCCGCCCAGCCTCGGCGCCGCGGCCTGCGCGCCCGGCGACCTGGGTGAGGAGCTGGAAGGTGCGCTCCGCTGCCCGGAAGTCGGGCAACCCCAGCGCGGTGTCTGCGAGGACGACCCCGACCAATGTGACGCCGGGGAAGTCGTGCCCCTTCGTCACCATCTGCGTGCCGACGAGGACGTCGATCTCGCGGTTCGCGAAGCGGGCCAGCACGCCGGCGATGTCGTCTGCCGAGCGGACCGAGTCGCGATCGAGGCGGGCCACGCTGGCGGAGGGGAGCAGCTCGCGGACCGCCGCATCCACCTGCTCGGTTCCGACACCGATGCCCCGTCGTGGGCCGCCGCAGGCTGGGCAGGTGGGCGTGATGCGCTCGACGCGGCCGCAGTAATGGCAGAGGAGGACACCCCGGCGACGGTGGTAGGTGAGCGAGACCGAGCAGCTGTCGCAGCGCTCCTCGCGGCCGCACTCCTCGCAGACGACCAGCGTCTGGAACCCGCGCCGGTTGAGGAAGAGGATCGACTGCTGGTGAGCCGCGAGCGCGGCCTCCAGCGCCTCCGACAGCTGGGGAGAGAGGAGTCCGCTGCCCAGCGCGCGGCCGCTTCTGCGGAGCTGTCCGAGGTCCACGATCTCCACCTGGGGCAGCGGCCGGTCATCCACCCGGTTGGGTAGCTCGAGCAGCCGGTACCGTCCGCGGCGAGCGTTTTCCAGCGACTCGAGCGACGGGGTGGCAGAGCCGAGCACGCACAGCGCGCCCACCTGCTTGGCGCGCACCACCGCGAGGTCGCGCGCCTGGTACGCGGGCCCGTCCTCCTGCTTGAACGAGGGATCGTGCTCCTCGTCGACCACGACGACGGCGAGGTCGAGAACCGGCGCGAAGATGGCGCTCCGCACGCCGACGCAGATGCGCGCCTCGCCGCGCCGCAGCCGCAGCCACTCCGCGTGGCGCTCGGCATCGGAGAGGCCGCTGTGCAGCAGCGCCACCTCACCGCCGAAGCGCGCGCGGAAACGGCCGGCGAGCTGGGGGGTGAGCGCGATCTCGGGGACGAGCACCAGCGCGCCCCGGCCGGCCTCCCGCGCGCGGGCGATGGCGCGCAGGTACACCTCGGTCTTCCCCGACCCGGTGACGCCGTGGAGGAGGAAGGTGGCGAAGACGCTCTCGTCGAGGGCCTCGCCGAGGACGCCGAGCACCGAGGACTGGTCCGGCATGAGCGCGGGCACCTCC
>MEMX01000149.1:27247-30662 GCA_001768075.1 Anaeromyxobacter sp. RBG_16_69_14
GAGCGCGCCGGAGGGGAGGGCCGTCTCTGCGTCGACGAGCGCGAGTCCCTTCTCGCGCAGTGCGCCGAGCGCGGCGCGGCCGGCGGGGAAGGCAGCCCGCAGCTCGTCCACGGGTATGCGGCCTCGGGCGAGGAGGTACTCGAGGACGGCATGCTGCGCGCGGGCCCTGCGCGCCAGCGCGGCGAGCGCCTCGGCGGCGCCGGGGGCCGGCGCGGCGAACTCGACGGCGCGACGCCGGGGAGCAACGGCGCCGGTGCGGGCATTGAGGCCGGGCGGCAGCGCGGCGCGATACAGCTCGCCCGGCGGGCACAGATAGTACTCCTCCGCCCACTGCAGGAGCTCGAGCAGGTCCTTGGTGAAGAGCGGGAAGGCATCGAGCACGCTGGCCACGTCGCGAAGGGCCACGCCGGGTGGCGCCTGCTCCGAGAAGCCGACCACGTACCCGGTCGCGCGACGGCTCTTCCCGAACGGTACCGCCACGCGCCGCCCCACCGCGATGGCGGGCTGGAGATCGGTGGGCACACGATACGTGAACGTGCCTCGCACCGCAGCGGCGACCGCGACCTGAACCAGCATCCTGCGGAGTGTAGCAGCCGGGGGCGAATAGTCGGGGCTGCTAGAACAGCGCGTCCGAAATTTTCGGGTTGAGCATCAGTTTCTCGGTGACGAAGCGCGCATCGAGATCGCGGCCGCTCCACAGCTCGACCGCGCGGGGAAAGGCATCGCCTCCGACCGGAGAGCCGAAGTCGAGGAGCCGAACGTCGCGCTCGGCCCCCGCGAGCGGCGCCACGAGGCGGATGAGTTGCAGGCTCTGCTTGTCCACCCACGCCTGCGGTCGCGGCGGTCGGCCTCCCAACACCCAGGCCACGCGCCCGTCCAGCCGGCCGAGGGCGACCTCGTTGAGCGCTACCCCCTGGCTCGCCAGGCGCAGCGCGATCGATCGCTCGGGCTCTGCGCCGCCGCCGCCCTGTTCGCCGAGCAGCGCGCAGACTCCCTCCAGGAGCGCCCGGGCCTGTGGAGCGTTCTGCATACCTCGGATGCGGGCGCCCCTGGCAGAGACGGTGGGCCGGTTCGCAGGGGTCACGCCTCCAGGAGCGAGCTCCAGGCGGCAGCGCCAAGGCAGCTTCACCAGCAGAATGGCCGGAGCGGCGAGCTCCGGGCCGGAGAGTGGCAGGCCGGTGGCCGCCGACACGTGTCGGGCAGCGTCGCCGAAGAAGGTCAGCGTTCCCCGCACCTCCACGGTTGCCACGGCGAGGTCGGCCCGGCGCTGGGAAACGCGCTTCAGGATGGCGGACGCGGGCGGCAGGTAGGCGCCGGCCGGAAACGCGACGGCCAGGGCCACTACGAGCGCCGCGATCGTGCGGCGCAGGGGAGTCATCCCACCACCTCGCGAAGGTAACCCAGGAGCGGTTCGCGCAGATCCGGCCGCTTGAGCGCGAAGGCGATGTTCGCCTTGAGGTAGCCGAAGCGGTCGCCCGCGTCGTAGCGATCGCCCTCGAAGCGGTAGCCGAGGAGCCCTTCGCTGCGTGCGAGCTCCGCCAGCGCGTCGGTGAGCTGGATCTCGCCGCCCACACCCGGCTCGATGCGCTCCAGGATGGCGAAGATCGACGGCGGCAGGACGTAGCGCCCGATGACTGCGAGGTTCGACGGCGGGTTCTCCCTCGGCTTCTCGACGAGGCGCTCGATGCGGAGCGTGCGGTCGTCGAGCGGCTTGCCTGCCGCGATTCCGTACAGGTACGTCTCCTCGCGCGGCACCGCCATCAGCGCGATGGTGCCGAGGCCGTGACGGGCGTAGCAGTCGGCGAGCTGCTTCGCGCCCGGTACCGGTGCGTCGATGATGTCGTCGCCCAGCATCACCACGAACGGCTCGTCGCCCACCAGGTCCTTCGCGCACAGCACGGCGTGGCCGAGCCCGAGCGGCTCCTGTTGCCGCACGGAGACCACGTTCGCCATCTTGGCGATGGCGCGCATCTCGTCGCGGCGCGCAATCTTGCCGGTGCTGGCGAGGTGTGCCTCGAGCTCTTTCGCCACGTCGAAGTGGTCGACGATCGTCTCCTTGCCCTTGGCGTTGACGATGATGACGTCGCGCACGCCTGCCGCGACGGCCTCCGCCACGATGTACTGGATGGTGGGAGTATCGACGATCGGCAGTAGCTCCTTTGGTACGGCCTTCGTGGCGGGCAGGAAGCGCGTACCAAGACCTGCCGCCGGGATGACCGCTTTGCGGATGGGGGTGTGTGCCATGGCGCGCGAATCTATCTGCTCCGAGTGGCTTCGGAAAGCCAAGACGGCATGTCTGCGACAATGCCGTGGATGACGCCGACCCGTCGCCTCCGGACCAGGGGGCGGCTCTATCGCTCCAGCCGCTCCGCTTCCCGCTTGCAGTCGATGCAGAGGTCCGTCACCGGGCGCGCGCGCAGGCGCGCCGCCCCGATGGGTTGGCCGCACGTGGTGCACAGCCCGAAGGTGCCGGCCCGGATCCGCGCCAGGGCCAGGTGGATCTTCGGGATGAGCTTCCGGTCGCGATCGCGCAGTCGGAGCTCGCTCTCGATTTCGCTCTCGCGACTGGCGCGGTCGTTCGGATCGGGCAGCTCTTCACCCCCGTCCACCATATCCTGCATCGTCGCGACGCCGTGGTGGGAGATCTCGGCGAGTTGGGCCTCGAGCTCCTTGCGGAAGCGCGTCAGCTCCTGCTTGCGCATGGTGGACCTCCTTTGACATCCTCTCCAGTCCGCCATGTTACGCCAGCAGCACGCCCAGGTCTCGCATCTTGCCGGGGGTGTGCGTCGCCGGGTATCTTCGAGCGCGTGAGAGATTCCCCTCTTCTCGTCCGGTTTACCGCGAAGGGGTTCGCTGCGAGGGTCGCCGCGTGGGGTGCCGTGGCCATGGCGGTCCTCCTCTGCTCGGCGGCGCGCGGCGACGCTCCGGTCCCGGCCGGAGTCCCCGACCTGATAGGTGCCCGTGGGCTGTCCATCGGTGCCTACCGGGGCCTGGCCGCCGGAAACGACGGCATCTTCACCAACGCCGCCTCGCTCGCGGCGCGGCGCCGCTATTCGATGGAGACGCAGTGGATCCTCGATCGCGCGGGCAGCGACACGGCCTTCCACGCCTTCGGAGGCTCGGCGGTGGACTCGCAGTCGGGGGCGCTCACCGGCGGCTTCGCCTACACGCACGTCCTGGCAGGCCCCTGGCAGGGGAACCTGTTCCACCTCCCCCTGGCGTACCCCATCGCGAACGGCCTGTTCGCCGGCGTGACCGGCAAGTACCAGTCGCTCGACGGGCCGGCCGGCGATGAGATCCGCGCGATCAACGTGGACGCCTCTGCTTTCTGGCAGGCGAGCAGCTTCCTCGGCCTGGGCGTGTCGGGCTACAACCTGCTCAGCACCGGCCACCGACGGATCCAGCCGCGCGGCGT
>MEMX01000149.1:30687-34567 GCA_001768075.1 Anaeromyxobacter sp. RBG_16_69_14
ACGATCGGCGCTATCACCTCGCCGCCGACTGGCGCGGCGATCTGCAGCGGCAGGGAGAGCTCACGAACCTGTACGCGCTGGGCGGCGAGCTGCTGGTGGGCGATTTCTTCCCGCTGCGCGCCGGCTTCGTCAGGGACGGGACGCGCAACGCGAGCTTCTGGAACGTCGGTGTCGGCGTCGTCACCGCGAGCGGCTTTGCCGTCGACCTCGGCTACCGGCAGCGCATCGAGGACCCGCTGGAACGAACCTTCGCGCTGGCGATCAAGCTGTTCCTCACTCCGCAGTGAGGGCCGGTGGGGGTTCGTCGCCGCCGGCCGCGCGATCGCTCAAGGCGGGCGGATCGGTAGCACGACGGGCGCGCCTGTCGCGCCGTTCTGGCCTCGCCACACCGGAACGCCCCAGACCTCGCGCACGCGCTCGGCGCTCAGTACGTCGGTGGGGGCGCCTTCGGCGACGACGCGCCCGCGCGAGAGCACCACCAGCCGGTCGCACGACGCCGCGGCCAGATTCAGGTCGTGGAGGACTGCCACCACGCACAACCCACCGCGCGCCGCCACCTCTGCCATCCGCATCGCCGCCACCTGGTGGGCGAGGTCGAGGAACGCCGTGGGCTCGTCGAGCAGCAGGACGCGCGGCTCCTGCGCCAGCGCGCGGGCGAAGAAGACGCGCCGGCGCTCGCCACCGGAGAGCGCGTCGAGCCTGCGGTCGGCGAGCTGCACGAGGTCGCAGGCCTCCAGAGCACCGTCCACCGCGCCCCTGTCGAAGCGCGAAGGCAAGGCGAGGAGTCCCTGCCGCGGTGCCCGACCCATCATGACCACGTCACGAACCGTGAAGGACCAGGCAGCGCGAGGCTCCTGAGGCACGAGCGCGGCCACGCGCGCCACGGCCCGGCGCGGGGCAGCCGCGGGATCGAGCCCGGCCAGTCGCACGGTGCCCGAGGACGGAGCGGCGAGCCCGGCCACAAGCCGGACCAGGGTGCTCTTTCCGGCGCCATTGGGCCCGACCAGCCCGACCAGCTCGCCGCCGCGAGCGGTGAAGGAGACCTCGTCGATGGCGAGGCGCTCGCGGTAGGCGAACGACGCCTTCCGCACCTCGATCAGCGTGCCGACGAGCAGGTCTGGCGGGGGCGCCGGTATGGTCAATCGTCCGTCCCGGGTGCGCGCATGCCGAGCAGCCGCTCCGCGTTGCGATGGTAGACGCGCTGAAGCACCTCTCGCGGGAGCCCGATGCCGCGGAGGGTGCGGTCGCCCAGGCTGGGCGTAGGGCTCGGGATCTCGGTGTCGCGTGTCTCGAAGAAGCGGAACGCGCTCGCGAAGAATGTGTACCGATCCTCGCCGCCGAGGAGCTTCGGGTCGTAGAGGATGGGCTCGCCAGCACCCAGGACGATGCCCTGCTGGTCACCTGCCTCGACATAGCGGATGCCGGTGCCGAAGAGCACGCGGTCGGGGTGCGCCAGGATGGCCTCGCGCGCGGCCTCGGGCCTGGAGCCCAGCCCCAGCACGCTGCCGGCGGAGTCCACCCACAGGTTGGGAATCCGGTCCATGAGGCGTGCCACAGCGGCGGGATCGTCAGGGCTTTCCCAGAAGTTCGTGCCGATGAACGGGATCCGCGGATGGCGCTCGACGAGGCGGATGCGCTCGCCGGTCGTGCCCATCTCGCCCAGGGCGACCGGCAGCCCGAGCGCCGCGCAGGCCGCCCAGATCGGCTCGCCGCGGCGCGACGTCAGGCCGGCGCCCGGCGGTTCCTGGCCGACGGCGAGGCCGCGCGCCCCCAGCGCCTTGCCGCGCGCGAGCCGGGCCGCCTCGCGCGCGACCCACGCTTCACCGCAGCAGCCCTCGCCGTCGAGGTTCATGAAGACGATGACGCGGTCGCCGTACGGCTTCGCTGCCGCCAGCTGCGCGTCGAGATCGCCACCCTCGGCGCCGCCGGAGAGGTTCACCAGCGCCCCGATACCGTCCGCCTGGGCGACGCGCAGGGCGGGCTCGAGCGTCCCCGGCGTGAGGTGCTGGTGAACGTCGATCTTGGGGATGCGGAGCGGAGCGAACGGCTCGGGCTCCGGCTTTGTGATGCCGGGGTGCGCACGCTCCACGGCGCGCGTCGCGCCGAGCGCCAGGGCGAGCATCGCGAGGCAGAGCGCGCCGACGAGCGCGATGGCGCGAGGTACCGTGAGCACGGGCGGGAGTCTAACCCTGCCCGGGGGGATCGGCGTGGCGCAGCAGCCGGGCGGCGAAGGGAACGGGCTCTCCACCCGGCACGGCAGGGCCTCGCCGTTACCAGCAGCGTAGAACTCGTTCGCGACATGGCCGCCGCTGCCGACTTCCGGATCCCTTCCGCCCCGGCGTGACCTGCGAGGCCTTGCGGTTCACCGTACGGGCACGCGGTTCACCAGCCCCAAGTGACCCTGACCTGGGGGCCGCTCGCTGACCTAGATCAAGCTCGCTCCCCCCCCCAGTTCACTTCTCCGGGGGAGCCAGAAAGAAGCGCGTTATGGCAACAGTCGACACCACGCAGGCAGCAGCCCGCCCTCTCATCGAGAAGCGGCACCCGAGCCTTCACGACCTCGTAGAGCAGCTTGGCGGTCACGAGCTGAGCCCCAAACGGTACCCGGGCCTTCAGGACCCCGTAGAGTGGTTTGGTGCCCGCGAGCTGGGTGCCGCCGGCGCACGGCCGGAGAAGCATCACCCGGGCCTTCACGACCTCGTAGAGGAGCTTGGCGCGCGCGCGTAGGAAACGCCTCACCCGCCTGGGGCCGCCGCCGTTCGCGAGATCCAGGTTCGAATCAGTCCTCCGCGCTTGGGGGGGCGCAGCCTTCCTGCCTGAAACGTTCAGCGCCACGGCCGCGCGGATGAGCGTCTTCAGGGCAGGCGCGTCGATCTCCTGCCCTCGTGGATGACCTTTTTCCACCGGGACGACGCGGTCGCTTTCGTGCTCGCGGTGCTTGAGCGCGGCGAGCCAGGCGCGGTCTACCATGGGAGCGACGCGGCGCCGGCCCGGCGGCGCGAGGTGGTCACGTGGGTCGCTGAGCAGCTCGGCATCCCCGCGCCGCGAACAGAGACGGCGGTCCCGGGGCGGGATCGGCGCATCCTCTCGGAGTGGACGCGGCGGATGCTGGAGGTGGAGCTCCGGTACCCGAGCTTCAGGGCGCGACGGCACTACTCGGCGAGCGCCTCACGGTTCGGATCGCGCTCTCGGGCGCCGCCCCTCGCGGGGATCGCGGCGGGCGCAGCTCCCCGAAGACGGCGAAGGTGATCGAAACGCTCTCCGACGCTCTTGGGCCGCCCCTCGGCGGCCTGCGGTCTCACCCGGTGTAGGGCCTCTCCCCGAGCAAGCCGCCTGGTGCGTCACGATGGGGGCTACACGTGCAGTCGCAGGCCCACGCCCGTCACAAGACGTCCGCAGCTTTGTCATGGGTTGTGGAGGAAGGCAGATGATGCGGTACGACCATGAATGGAACGATCGCGTGAGGACGGAAGAGGTGGAGACGGTGCCACGAGGCAAGCCTCTGCGAGACGTGCTGCTCCTGATCGCCGCGGCAGTAGCCGCGGCCTACGGCCTCTCCCGGCTCCCTGCCCACTACGCGGTGAGCGACGAAGTCGCGCAGCTGGTGCTTCCCAGCGCGGAGTAGGCGTTCACATCGACGAGGGGTGGCGCCGCCATCAGGTCGGGCGCCGACGTTCCAGGGGCCCTCGCCAGCCGCGGGGGTGGGGCACGTGTAGGGCTGCCCTTGCAGAGGCTGGTTGAGCTCGGTGCGCCAGGTGGAAGGGTCCGGGTTGGTCGTCGGGTCGGTGAGGTAGACTTCCCAGATCCACGGCCGGCTTGAGCCCCTGCGCGACCCCCTGCGCGGCCACCCAGCTCTTGAACTCGCCCCAGGCCGCGCCCA
>MEMX01000149.1:34673-37003 GCA_001768075.1 Anaeromyxobacter sp. RBG_16_69_14
GCCTTGCGGCGCCTCAAGCGGAGGGGAGAACTCTCCCCCCGCGCCCCCCATCTCGAGCGTCAGTTCATGTGGCATGCGCTATCACAACCGGCAGCTCGGACGGCCGCACCCGTCCCGCGGCCGTCACCGGCTGCGCCACCGGCACGCCGATCTCGAAGTCGAATGTGGCCGGGTTCATGTTGAAGTGTCGGTTGAACCAGGGGCTCGCCGGCGCGATGCCTTGGGCCGCCACGGTGTTCATGAGCTCCTGGATCCTCGGGCCCACGACCGACTGGATCTCGCTGCGGGGAATGGTGACATGGCGCCGCGGGCGTCTTCCTGGAGGCAGCGGGCGAGCTCCTCCCCACCGGTTCGCCCTGACTGTCACTCGGTATTTCTCCAGTATAGGTATCCCACATGTGGACGGAACTCTTGATCATCGTCGCCCTCGTCCTCGCGAACGGCATCTTCGCCGGTGCCGAGATCGCCGTGATCTCCCTCCGGAAGTCGCGCCTCGGGCAGCTCGTGGAGGAGGGCCGCGCGGGCGCGCAGTCGGTCCTCGCGCTGCGGGAAGACCCGGAGCGGTTCCTGGCGACGGTACAGGTCGGCATCACCATCGTCGGCGCGACGGCGGCCGCCTTCAGCGGCGCATCGCTCGCCGCGCGGCTCACGCCGGCCTTGCAGCGCGTCCAGGGCATCTCGCACGCCGCGGAGGACGTCTCGCTCGCGATCGTGATCGCGTTCGTCTCGTACCTGTCGCTCGTCTTCGGCGAGCTCGTGCCGAAGTCGATCGCGCTCCGCTCCAGCGAGGCGTACGCGCTCCTCGCCGCGCGGCCGCTGCGCGCGCTCGCGTGGCTGGCCCGGCCGCTCATCTGGATACTCACCCGCAGCTCGAACCTGGTGCTGCGGCCGCTCGGCGACTCGACGTCGTTCACGGAGTCTCGCCTCTCCTCGGACGAGCTGCAGCAACTCGTCGAAGAGGCCGCGGAGGCCGGATCCCTCGACCAGGGAGCGAGCGAGATCGCGTCGCGAGCGATCGACTTCGGCGGCCTCACGGCCGAGCAGGTGATGATCCCGCGCAACCGCGTGAGCGGTATCCCGAGGAACGCTTCGCGGGCCGAGGTGCGCCGGATCCTCCTCGAGGAGGGCCACTCCAGGATGCCCGTGTACGAGGGAACCCTCGACAACGTTGTCGGGTACATCACCGCGCGCGACGTGCTCACGATCGCATGGGAGAGCGACCTGGTGGTGCTGGAGGACATAGTCCGGCCGCCGCTCTTCCTGCCGTCGACCGCCCCCGCGATCCGTGTGCTGAGGGAGCTGCAGCGCCGGCACATGCGGCTCGCGTTCATCGTGGACGAGCACGGCGGCCTCGCCGGTCTCGCGACCTTCGAGGACCTCGTCGAGGAGCTGGTCGGAGAGCTGTTCAGCGAGGACGAGAAGCCGGACGAGGCCGTCCGGCAAGAGGCGGACGGGAGCGCGGTCGTCCGCGGCGATCTCCCGATCCGCGAAGCCAACCGCCTGCTCGATCTCGCTCTCCCGGAGGGCGAGGCGTGGTCCACTGTCGCAGGCCTCGTCGTCGCCCTCGCGGGTGGGATCCCCTCGCGGGGCACCCGGGTGCGCTCCGGCGACGTCCTGCTCGAGGTGCTCGAGGCGAGCCCCCGCGCTGTCCACGAGATCCGGATCCGGCGGGAAGCGACACCGGAGGGCTCCCCACCATCGGCGGCATGTTGAGCGCGATACTGGGCGGGTCCCGTGCGGCTCTCTCTCCACTTTCCGCTCGGCAACCACGTCCTCACCTACGCTCGAGGGACCGCGACGGCTCGATGACGCAGGGCGGCTACTCGACCTTCATCCGGCGGGCCGGAGGCGGGCCTCGAAGACCCTCACCGCCGCCGCTCGCGCGACAGCCGGCGCAGCTCCTTCGACACCGCCTTCCACCGCTCGCGCTCCGCCCGCGCCGCGCCGCCCGCGCGCCGCTCCGCCTGCCGCGCGAGCTCGAGCGCGAGCTTGCGGTGGCTCTCGACGCGCGCGGCGTCGATGTGCCCGTCGGCGATCGCCTCCCGGACAGCGCACCCGGGCTCGGCCCAGTGCGAGCAGTCCCGGAACCGGCAGCGCGCCGCGATCGCGGCGAGATCCTCGAACGTCGCGTCGAGCCCGCTCGCGTCCCAGAGCCGCAGCTCGCGGATCCCCGGGCCGTCCACCAGCGCACCGCCGCCGGGCAGCGGGAAGAGCTCGCGGCCAGACGTCGTGTGGACGCCGCGGTCGTCGGAGGCACGCACCGGCGCGGTGCGCTGCGCCTCGCGGCCGAGGAGCGCGTTCGTGAGGGTGGACTTCCCCGCGCCGGAGGG
>MEMX01000149.1:37124-37360 GCA_001768075.1 Anaeromyxobacter sp. RBG_16_69_14
GGCCTCGGCGAGCGCGGTGGCGAGGTCCTCCGCCCGGTCCGGCTTCGTGAGGACGATCACCGGCTCCGCACCGCCCGCATGCACCGCCGCGAGCGTCCGCTCGAGGCGGCGCGGGTTCGCGCCCTCGTCGAGCCCCTGCACGACGAACACAGCGTCCACGTTGGCGGCGAGCACCTGCTCCGCGGTCGCACCACCCGCGACGTTCCGGGAGAGCCAGGTGCGGCGCTCGAGGACGC
>MEMX01000149.1:37418-46741 GCA_001768075.1 Anaeromyxobacter sp. RBG_16_69_14
GACGCCCTCGGCGCCCAGCCGACCCGGGACGACGACCGGGTGGGCGTCGTCCGGGAACCGGGCGAGGAGGTTGCGGCCGCGATCCGCGACCGCGCGACCGACGAGGGAGGACTGGAGCTCCTCCAGGGAGAGCTGGGAAGAGAAGAAGGGACCGAAGCCGATGAGCTCGGGATGGACCACGGCGTACCTCGAGAGCGCGAGTGACGGACGGGATCCGCGCCCCACGACTGAGGTGGCGGGATCCGGATGGGCGCATCACCTGCCGTTCGGCGGGCGGACGCGGCGACTCGGGCTATCGGGCACGATCCACGCGTCCGGAATAGACCGGAAACGGGTGCGCGGGCAAGCGGCGCGTGCCGGTCCCCCGACCGAGATGGGGGGCGCGGGGGGAGAGTTCTCCCCTCCGCTTGAGGCGCCGCAAGGCGCCGGACATCAGCTCACAGCGGCGGCGGTGACGCTGGAGAATCACATCAACTGGTCGCCGCTGTGACATTGGCATCTCGTTCATCGAAGCAGAAGCTGGGCGTGCCCTGAGGAGTCGACCGCGTCCCTCAGCCTGCCTCTCCGACAACTGATGCTTCGGGCCCGCCATCGCGGGCGAAGGGCTGCGTTGCGTTCTACCCGCACCCGCGGTCCTTGGCCTTCTACTACCAAAGAGAGGGGTTGGCCGGAGGCGCATCCTCCAAGAAAGGCGTCACCATCGACTCGAGCACTTTCGCCTCTCCAGATATCCCAATATGAGAGGTCGCAGGGAGGATCACCAACCGCGCCGTGGGAACCTTCGTGAGCATCCCCGTTGCAGCCGGCTCCTCATCGCCCCCGCCTCTGAGCTTGAACATCGCCACTGCATGTTCCGGTTTCACGCCATCCGCATCCCCCACGATGACCATCGTCTTGGCTGAAATGGCGCGCATCTGATCGTCGGTGATGTTCTGGTCGTTGACGTTCAACACCTTCATCTTTTCGATGTAGGCCTCGAACGCCTTCGGGTCCTGCGTATGTTTCTTGAACGCTGCTTCGACTGGAGAACCTGTGAACACCTTGGCGTTCAGGCTCTCAATCGCCTTGAACACCGCAGGGTACCAACCATCCTTGCGATAGGTGGCGGACAGCGAGACGAGCTTGTTGACAAGCGTTGGGTGACGCAATGCCAGCTGCAGCGCCACACCTCCCCCTTGGGAGTAGCCCATCACATCCGCACGCTCCACCTTCAAGGCCCGCAGCAGCGCCGCAGCGTCATCACCGAACTGTTCGTAGGACATCTGTCGCGACGTGTCCGCGGTTCGACCGTGGCCTTGCTGATCAAAGGCAATCACCGAGCGCTTCGCAGCAAAGGCCGCCACCCAAGGCTTCATTGAGTCGGTGGATAGGAAAGCCCCAGGAATCAACAACAGCGGGGTTGTCTTGGACTTGCCCAGCTCTCCGTAAACTTCGTAGTAGAGCTTCAGGCCGCGCGATCACGCCTCCTTGACGCTGGCAGCGCTCGGCTCGAGGGTCGACATCACCACCCTCCGCAATAGAGCCTGAAGCTCGGCATCGGCGAGCGTCTCCTTTGCGAGGAGCTGTTTCGCTCCTTCCTCGAGGAGACCACGGTTGTCCTCCAGGATGCGGTGCGCCTGCTCCTGGGCCGCCTCGACCAGCTCGCGAATCGCCACGTCGATCTCGCGCGCCGTCTGCTCGCTGTAGAGCCTGCGCGGCACCTGCGGGATGCCGGCGAGGAAGCCGTTCGGCTCGGTCTCGTACGCGAGCGGGCCCAGCTCCCGCGCCATGGCATACCGCGTGACCATGCTGCGAGCGATGTCGGCGACCTTGGAGAGGTCGTCGGAGGCGCCCGTCGAGAGGTGACCGAAGATGACCTCCTCGGCGGTCCGGCCGCCGAGCAGGACGGCCATCTTGGCCCCGAGCTCCTCGCGCGTCATGAGGTAGCGGTCCTCGGTGGGCCGCTGGATCGTGTATCCGAGTGCGCCGATGCCGCGGGGGATGATGGAGATCTTGTGCACCGGATCGCAGCCGGGTTGCGCCGCGGCCACGATCGCGTGGCCCATCTCGTGGTGCGCCACCACCCGCCGCTCCATCGGGTTGAGCAGCCGATTCTTCTTCTCCAGGCCAGCGACGATCCGCTCGATGGCCGCCGTGAAGTCGCCCGCCGAGACCTGGTCGGCGCCTCGGCGGGTCGCGACCAGCGCCGCCTCGTTGACCAGGTTCGCGAGGTCGGCGCCCGTGAAGCCGGGCGTCAGCGCGGCCACCTCCTCGACCTTCAAGTCGGGGGCGAGGACGACCTTCTTCACGTGGATGGCGAGGATCTGCGCGCGCCCGATCCGGTCCGGCCGGTCCACCAACACCTGCCGGTCGAAGCGGCCGGCGCGCAGCAGCGCGGGGTCCAGGACCTCGGGCCGGTTCGTGGCGCCGAGGAGCACGATCCCGGTGGTCGGGTCGAAGCCGTCGAGCTCCGCGAGGAGCTGGTTCAGCGTCTGCTCCTTCTCGTCGTGCCCACCCATGCCCGGATAGGCGCCGCGGGCGCGCCCCAGGGCATCGAGCTCGTCGATGAAGATGACGCACGGGGCCTTGAGCCGCGCCTGCTGGAAGAGGTCGCGGACACGGGCCGCCCCCACGCCGACGAACATCTCCACGAACTCGGAGCCGCTGATGGAGAAGAAGGGCACCGCCGCCTCGCCCGCCACCGCCCTGGCGAGGAGCGTCTTGCCGGTACCTGGCGGGCCGACGAGCAGGACGCCCTTGGGCATGCGCGCGCCCAGCCGGCCGTACGACTTCGGGTCCTTGAGGAAGGACACCACCTCCTCCAGCTCCGCCTTCGCCTCGTCGACGCCGGCGACGTCCACGAAGCGCACCGCGACGCCGGTCTCGACGTACACCTTGGCCTTGCTCTTCCCGATGGACATGAGCCCGGCGCCGGGCCCCCCCGGGCCGCCCACCCGCCGGGCGAGCCAGAACCACATGGCGCCAAAGAGCACGACGGGGATCACCCACGACAGGATCGTGTGGAGCCATGGACTCTCGACCCGGCCGGTGAACGTGACGCCGTATTTCTCCAGGGTCGTGGCGAGCTCGGGACGGACCTGCGTCGTGACGAAGCGGCTCCGCCCCTGGTACGGAGTGTCCTTGAACGGCTCCTTCAGCACGCCCTGGATCGAGTCCGCGTCGATGACCACCTCCTGCACCTTCCCCTGCGCGAGGAGTTGCTGAAACAGGCTGTACGGGATGACGGCGACGGCCTGGGAGCGGGCCCACAATTCGTGGGCCAGGAGCACGCCGGACATCGCGATGAGCACATATACGAGATTGAAACGCGTGTTCTTGTTCATCCAGCTCCTCCTGCTCGCAGGAACGCGCCGCTACCTGGCGGTCATCACAGGATGGCCGTGAAGGCACCTCCTCGAGAGTGACCTGAAGACGTCCCGCAGGGATCCATGAGCATGCGCCGCGCCAAGCCCTGGCTTGACTTGAATTGACGCAGCGCCCAAGCCGAGCAGCGCCTCCATGGCAGGTGCCGTACATCGGGCACGCGCAGCGGCATGCCCGTTGCTTCGAACGGGATCGATGGGGATCCCGGGAACCGCCAAGGCGCCGCAGAGGAGCGGGACCGATCGGATACGCTGCATCGCAAACCGTTCGCGAACGTTCGGGAACGTTCGAGAGAGTCCATGAGCAAGGCACGCCCGAGTAGCACCAGCGCGAACCTCCGTGGCGCCGCGCGCCCGTCCGCCCGTCGCACGGGCCCGGCGGTGGCCTCGTTCCCGGTGGTGGGCGTGGGCGCGTCGGCCGGTGGCCTCGACGCATTCCGGCAGCTCCTCGCCCACGTGCCGGCGAACGCCGGCCTCGCGCTCGTGCTCGTGCAGCACCTCGAGCCGAAGCGCGTGAGCCTGCTGAGCGACGCCCTCGGTCGCGCGACCAAGATGAAGGTCGCCCAGGCCGAGGACGGTGTCCGGGTCGAGCCGAACAGGGTGTACGTCATCCCGCCCGGCGCCCAGATGGCCATCGAGCAGGGCGTCCTGAGAGTGTCTCTGCGCAACGACGACGCGCAGCGGCCCCACCTGCCCATCGACCATTTTTTCCGCTCGCTGGCGGCGGAGCGCGGCAGGCAGTCCATCGGCGTGGTCCTCTCCGGAACCGCGTCGGACGGGACCGAGGGGCTGGCGGCGATCCGGGCGCAGGGAGGGATCACGTTCGTGCAGGACCCCCGCTCCGCGCGCTTCGGAGAGATGCCCCAGAACGCGATCGGCGCAGGCGTGGTCGACTACAGCTTGCCCCTGCCAGCCCTGGGCGACGAGCTCACCAGGCTGGCCCGCCACCCCTATCTCGCCCGGCGCGAGCCGGTGCCGCCCACGCCGCGCGGTGCCGCCTCCATGGCGCGGATCTTCGGCCTCGTGCGCGCCGCCTGTGGCGTCGACTTCAGCGAATACAAGCCGGGGACGTTCAAGCGTCGGCTCGCGCGGCGGATGGCGGTCCGCAGGGCGCAGGACATCGCGGCGTACCTGAAGCTGCTCCAGGAGGATCCGGGCGAGGTCCGGTCGCTGCACGACGACCTGCTCATCCAGGTCACCTCGTTCTTCCGCGACAGGGAGGCCTTCGAGGAGCTCAAGGCGACCGCGCTGCCGGACGTGCTGGAGCGCAAGGCCGCCGGCGCGCCGATTCGCGCCTGGGTGGTGGGCTGCTCGACCGGGGAAGAGGTGTACTCCCTCGCCATGTCAATCGTCGAGTTCCTCGGCGACTCACCCTCCGTGCATCCGGTCCACGTCTTCGGTTCCGATGTGAGTGACAAGGCGATCGAGCATGCGCGCGCGGGACTCTACTCCGAGGCCGCCATGCGCGAGGTCGGGGAGGAGCGTCGGAGCCGCTTCTTCGTCAAGTCCGAGCGGGGCTGGCGTGTCGACAAGGCACTGCGCGAACTATGCGTGTTCGCCCGGAACGACGTCGCGCGCGACCCCCCCTTCTCGAGGCTCGACCTCGTGAGCTGCCGCAACGTCCTCATCTACTTCGGGCACGCGCTCCAGAAACGGGTGCTCGAGAGCTTGCACCACTCCCTGAACCAGCCCGGGTTCCTCCTGCTCGGTCGCAGCGAGAACGTCTCCAGCGCACCCCGACTGTTCGCGCGGGCGACCGCGAGCGGCAAGCTCTTCGCGCGAAAGCCTGTGACGAGCACCTTCCGGTTCACGCCGCGGACTGGCGCCGCCTCCTTGGCGCACGGGCCGCTCGCAGGGGAGACCGCCGAGCATACGCGGACCGAGGGGGCCTTGGGGCAGCACGTGGATGGCATGATCCTGGCGCGGTACGGACCGCCTGGAGTCGTCGTCAGCGAGCGGCTGGAGGTCGTCCAGTTCCGCGGCCGCACGGGATCCTATCTGGAACCTCCTGCGGGAGAGCCGCAGAGCCACCTCCTCAGGATGGCGCGCCCTGGGCTCCGCGCCCCGCTCCGGGTCGCGATCTCCCAGGCGCGGAAGACCTCCGCGCCCGTGCGGAAGGAGCGGGTCGAGGTGGATCTGGACGGCTCCGGGCGCACCTGTGACATCGTCGTCCTGCCGTCGCGGGCGCCCGGCATCGGCGACGAACGCTCGTTCGTGGTGCTCTTCGAGGAGCGCGCCCCCGAGCCGGCGAAGCGCCCGGGCCCGAAGCGAGCGGGCTCCCGCCGGGGCGCGGCGCGAGACGACCCGGCCGCGGTGCTCCGGCTCGAGGAGGAGCTGGCCTCGACCAAGGAGTTCCTCGGCTCCCTCATCGAGGAGCACGGCCGCGCGAACGACGAGCTCGCGTCAGCGAACACGGAGTTCGTGTCGGTCAACGAGGAGCTCCAGAGCACGAACGAGGAGCTCGAGACGGCCAAGGAGGAGCTCCAGGCGACGAACGAGGAGCTCACGACGCTGAACGACGAGCTCAACGGCCGCAACCAGGAGCTGCAGCTCCTCAACGCCGACCTCGTCAACCTCCTCGAGACCGTCGAGATCCCCATCCTCATGCTCGACGCGAACCGCTGCATCCGGCGCTTCACGGCGCAGGCGGGCGCGTTCTTGAACCTGGCGCCGGCGGCGGTGGGGAAGCCGATCGGGGACGTCACGCTCGACCTCCTCGCCCCGGACCTCGAACTCTGGGTCACGCAGACCATGCAGACCGGCGTGATGGTGGAGTCGGAGGTCCAGGACCGGGCCGAGCGCTGGCACCGGATGCGGATCCGACCTCACCGCGCGCTGGACGGCCGTGCCGACGGCACCATCATCTCGCTGGTGGACATCCACGCCTTGAAGCACGACGTCGCGGACGCCGAGTGGGAGCGCGACTACGCCCGCAACATCGTCGAGGCGGTGCAGATGCCGCTCGTCGTCATCGACGGGCAGCTGCGCGTCCTCTCGGCGAACGAGGCCTTCTTCACGGGCTTCGGCACGAGCCCGGCGGAGGCCGAGGGGCGCGGCTTCTTCGACATCGGCGGCGGCTGCTGGGACACCCCGGAGCTGCGCCGCTCCCTCGGGGAGGTGCTGGCGGAGGACGCGCGCTTCCGCGGGATGGAGCTCGAGCGCGACTTCCCGCGAGGTGGCCGCCGGACCATGTCCCTCGCCGCGCGCTCGGTGAAGTCGCGGACGTCGACGCGCATGGTCCTCCTCGGCATCGAGGACGTCACGGAGCGGATCCGGGGGGAGCGGCTCCGCGCCGAGCTGCTCGCGCGGGCGGAGCGGGCCCAGGACCTCGCCGAGCAGGCGAACGAGGCCAAGGACCAGTTCCTCGCCGTCCTGTCGCACGAGCTCCGCACTCCGCTCACGTCCCTCCTCCTCCAGGCGGAGTTGCTGCGCTCAGGCGTCCTCGACCCGGCGAAGCTGAAGCGCGTGAGCGCCGCCGTCGAGCGCAGCGCGAAGCTCCAGCAGAGGCTCGTCGAGGAGCTGCTCGACGTCTCCAGCATCATCGCCGGCAAGCTGCACCTCGAGGATCAGTGGGTCGATCTGGCGCCGGTGGTGCTGGCGGCGCTCGAGATCGTGAAGGCGCCGGCAGAAGCGAAGTCGCTGCGGATCGCGACGGATGTCGCGGCCGCGATCCCGCTCTTCCGCGGCGATCCCGCGCGCCTCCAGCAGGTCGTCGCGAACCTGCTCGCCAACTCCATCAAGCTCACCCCCGTGGGCGGTAACGTGGGGGTCAAGCTGGAACGCGTGGACGGAAGCGCGACCATCACCGTGACCGACACGGGCCGCGGGATCGACCCCGGGTTCCTGCCTCGCGTCTTCGACCGCTTCGCGCAGGAGGGCGGCTCGCGTGCTCGCCATCACGGCGGCCTCGGGCTCGGCCTCGCGATCGTGCGCCACATCGTGGAACTCCACGGCGGGACGATCCGGGCGGAGAGCCCTGGGAGGGACCGCGGCGCGACATTCACGGCCACGCTTCCATTGCGCGACGCGGAGGAGGCGCCGTCGGCCGACGTCTCCGGCGTGAGCGTCGAGGGGGAGGAGGGCGTTCACGCCGCGCCGGACGGGCAACGGCTCGGCGCGGTGCGGGTCCTCGTCGTGGACGGCGACGACGTCCGCGAGGCCATCGCCGAGCTGCTCGCGCGCGAAGGCGCCGAGGTCAGCACGTGCGCGTCGGTCGAGGCCGGGCTGGTGGCGGTGGAGACCTTCCGTCCCCACGTCATCCTGTGCGACGTCGCCATGCCCGGCCAGGACGGCTATGCCTTCGTTCGAGGGCTGCGGGCCCTCGACGGCGCGCGGGGCGGCAGCATCCCCGCCGTGGCCTTCACTGCGCTCGTGGGGGAAGGGGAGCGCGAACGATGCCTGGCCGCGGGGTTCCAGGCGCACCTCGCGAAACCGGTCACGCGCGACGCCGTCCTCGGTGCCGTGCAATCCCTTCTCGATCCGCGCCCGCCGAGCAGCGCCCTGCGACTGGTGTGATAGCGCATGACCATTTTTGTGTAGGTTCCTGACCCGCTCACTTTTCTTGGAGGCCACGTGAAGGGCAATCCCGAGGTCGTCAGTACGCTCAACCAGCTCCTCGCCGAGGAGCTGACCGCCATCAACCAGTACATGGTCCATTCGGAGATGAGCGACAATTGGGGATACGCACGCCTGCACAAGGCTATCGAGCGGATCGCCATCGACGAGATGAAGCACGCGGAGAAGCTCATCGGGCGCGTGCTCTTTCTCGAGGGGCTGCCGATCGTCAGCAAGCTCAACCCCTTGAGGATCGGTAAGGACGTGAGTGGCATCATCGCGAGCGATCTCGAGGGCGAGCACGACGCCATCGCCAGTTACAACAAGGCTGTGGCCCAGGCCGCCGAGTTGCGCGACGCGGGGACGCGGGAGCTTCTCGAACACATCCTGGCCGACGAGGAGCGTCACCTCGACTTCCACGAGGCGCACCGCGATCAGGTGGAGCAGATGGGGCTCCCGCTGTTCCTCGCCAACCAGACGCGCGAGAAGGACTAGACCCGAGCGCGAAACGGAACGAGTCCGTCCTTCTCCGGTCGAGCAGGCTGCGACGCCAGCGCTGAACGGTCGCTCCGGTTTTTCCGAGCAAGGGCGCCGGATTGCGGAGAGGCCTCCTCGTGCGGATCTTCCTCCTCGCGGGCGCCCGATCATCTGGCTATGGATCCAACCTCGACTCGGCGCGCCATCCAGCGTTCCCCCTCGGGGAAGGTGGAAGACCCATGGCCCCATATGACATCGCGAGCTTTGCCGCCGGCCAGAACGCCGGCACTCGCATCGCGTCGTGTATCGCGCGGCTTGCTGCCTGCGAGCTCATGCAGGACGCGCACTGGTGGAACAGGTGGCGCCGCGGTGCCATGTCGGGCGCCCTGATCGCCCACGCTGAGGAACTGGAGAACGATGCGGATGCGGATCCGGCCGCCCCGCGGGCGGCCTTGTGAAGGCCCCCGTCTCTGCCTTCTCGAGCGATCGAGCGGGACCCTTTCGGGGGCCACGGGCCCGCACATGAACGTTCGCCCGCCCCCCCCGAACGTTCACGAGCCGCGCTGGCCCGCTTCTGCTAAACTCCCTTTGACTCCCCAGGCGCCCACCATCGCGGTCCGCCCCTCCGGATGCGGAGGACCACGTGCCATTGCGGAACGCCGAGACCAGCGAGCCAGCACCGGAGGCGCCGCTCCAGCGGGCGCTCGTGCTGGTGTTCCCGCACGACGGCCACCGCTCGACCCAGCGCCGCACGATTCCTCGCGGCGGCGTGCTCCTCGGCCGCGGCGCTTCCATCTTCGACATCCCCTTCGACGATCCGGAGATGTCGATCCAGCACGCCGAGATCCGGATCGAGGCCGGGACCGCCGTCGTGAGAGACCTCGGCAGCGCGGCTGGCACGGGGCTCAACGGCGAGCCCCTGCAAGGCGC
>MEMX01000150.1:128-230 GCA_001768075.1 Anaeromyxobacter sp. RBG_16_69_14
CGGCTCCAGCGCTCGAGGCCGGACGCGACGACGACGCGCGGGTGGACGACCGCGAGGTGTTGCCGGAGTGTCCGCAGCCGATGGGCGACGACGACGGCGCCG
>MEMX01000150.1:256-608 GCA_001768075.1 Anaeromyxobacter sp. RBG_16_69_14
CGCAGCGCTCTGCGCGGCCGCGGGCTTCCCCGAGGTGCCGCTGATCGTCAGGCGCGGACGGATGGACGCGCGCGGGTTCGTGAGCGGCAGCGTCGAGATGACCTCTGCGTTCACGCCTCGCCGCATCGTCCTCACCACCTGCCCGAACGCCGACGAGGCCGAGATCGTCGCGACCCTCGTCCACGAGATGGCCCACCCGCTCTCCCGCTCCCGGGATCACGGTCCCGCGTTCTGCCAGACACTGCTGGACCTCGCGGCCCGCATCTGGAGCGAGCCGTACTTCGCCTGCGCCAGGGCCAGATCCGCGGGTCCCTACGCGATCATCGACCGGTGGATCGCGAGCGGCGCACGC
>MEMX01000150.1:629-1297 GCA_001768075.1 Anaeromyxobacter sp. RBG_16_69_14
TGTGCGAGGACGGGCACGCCGCGCGGATCGTCAGCAAGGTCGCCAAGCTGTGGGCGCTGGCCTCCGACCAGCTCGGCAAGCCGGAAGGCATCGGCGCAACCGCGCTGGCCAACGACCTGATCACCGCTTACGGCCTCGACCGCAGCCAGGTCTGCTCGGCCCCGGGCATCGACGATCAGCTGACGGACCGCTGGGTCTTGCTGGAGCCGAGACAGCCCTGGCAGCGCTCGCTCGCACACGGCGTGGCACGCTTCAACGGCGTCTTCTCGCTGTCGATGGACTCGAAGGCGCGGATGCACTTCTTCGGTCGCTACTCGGACGTCGTCGCAGCCGAGTACCTGTGCACCATCAGCATCGAGCGGATCAAGCGCGAGTGCGCCGCACACCTCGAGGATCAGCGCCGCAACGGCGTCCTCCCGCGAGGCGAGGCGCGCCGAGCGAGCGTGGCCTTCTGCGAATCGGCCGCGCGCGAGTTCGGGCGCAAGCTCGAGAGGATGGCCGCCGAGGAGCTCGCTCGCGCCCCAGGCCCAGCCGAGCAAGTCGTGGCGATCGAGGAGGCCACGAGCTTCGCCCTGCGGCAGCTCGAGATGCGCGGCGCGCGCGTGTCGGCCGGACGCTGTCGCGAGATCCGTCACAGCGCCGACGGCGCCGAGGCTGGGAGGCGCATG
>MEMX01000150.1:1384-1502 GCA_001768075.1 Anaeromyxobacter sp. RBG_16_69_14
AGCCGCTGCACCTGGCGATGGGAGGGGTTCCTGGCGAAGCGCACGCGCAAGAAGGCACCACACGGTGACGCGGCTCTCACCTGCGCGCTCGAGTCCGCCTTGTCGCGCGAGGAGCTGA
>MEMX01000150.1:1689-2643 GCA_001768075.1 Anaeromyxobacter sp. RBG_16_69_14
GAGATGGGACCGGCCGGGATATGCCGAGCTATGGGTGCGGCAGGTCGACGCAGTGGAACTTGCCCTTCCCGGTCACCACCACCGCCTTGTTCACGAGCATCTCGCCCGTCGTGAGGAGCCAGTCGACGACCGGCTCCACCCACGCCCACTGCTCCTCTCGTGAGAGCCCGCCGGCGATCCGCAGCACGACGAGGCCGGGATGTAGGTCCGCCGACTCCGCGAGACGCAGGAAGTCGGCGGCGTTTATCGTCACGACGATCTGGTCGTGCTCGAAAGCATACCTCCACACCTCCGGATCGGTCGCCCCCGGCATTCCGATGTGGGCAACGTGGACTGCCGCCACGCCCCTGGCGGCGAGAAGCTGCACCATCGACGGAGTGAGGTTCTCGTCGATGAGCAGGTTCACCCGTCACCATGGACGAACTTGAGCTTCTTCCTGGGGCGCCCCGGCGGACGGCCGAGCGCAACGAACATCCGGGCGAACTCGAGGTCCTCGGCGCCAAGCGCAGGGTAGTCCTCGAGCAGCGCGGTCGCCGACTCGCCCTTCCTGGCGCGCTCCCCGACGAACCGGACCGCGATTCGCGTGCCCTCGAACACGGGCTCGCCGCTCAGAAGGTCAGGGCGTGACACGACGCGGCTGCGGCCTCGCAGGAACGTCGCGATCCGCTCCTCGACCCGCTTCACCAACGCGTCGATCGGGAGCACCACCGGGACGTCGCCCTCGAGGACGAGCCTGTGCGCTTCGCGCCGCCACCGCCCTGCGCGTTCCTTGTCGGCGGCCAGGAGCTCGAACAGATCCTTCCGCAGCTTCCTGTCGAGCCCGAGCCCGGCCGGAAGCTCGTTCACGAGAAAGAAGTAGACAACCTCCCTCGGGCTGAACAGGCGGCGGCCGCCCGAGCGGGAGGCGCGCACCACGCGGGCCGCAAGTTCGTGCCGGATCGACTTCTCCGGCGC
>MEMX01000150.1:2768-5207 GCA_001768075.1 Anaeromyxobacter sp. RBG_16_69_14
TCGAAGGGCGGTCGAGCGTCCGGACGTGGTCGTTCTCCGTCGCGACCCGGGTGGCCGCCGACCACTTCCGGCGCCCCGAGAACCGTGCCCAGATCAAAGGCGGCGTGATTCACCTGATGCACTTCACGAGGCGTACGCGTTACATACAGATAGGGACTTGACCTGAGATCCGCGCCATTGGCGCGGCGGAGCGATGAAATGCATATCGGCTTGATCGGCGGGATCGGACCGGCGGCGACTGTGTCCTACTACCAGCGCATCTGCGCGCGGATGCGGCAGCTCGAGGCACCGCTCGAGCTCACCATCGTGCAGGCGGACGTCAACACGCTGATCAGGAACAACCTTGCCGATCGTCGCGAGGATCAGGCTGCGATCTACGCGGAACTGATCGATCGGCTGAAATCCGCAGGTGCAGAATGTGCCGGAATCACCTCCCTGGGCGGGCACTTCTGTTTCGACGAGACCGCGCGGATCTCCTCGCTGCCGCTTGTCTCCGCCGTGACTCCGCTCGATGATCATTTCGCTGGAGAAGGCATCTCACGCGTGGGCCTGCTCGGCACCCGTGTCGTGATGCGCACACGACTCTATGGCCAACTGCACCGCACGAGCGCCGTGGCCTGCGACGATGACATCGAGCGGCTCGGCCAACTCTACCAGGAGATGGCAGTGAGCGGTGTCTGCACCGACGCACAACGTGCCGCGTTCGTCGCGGCCGGCCGGCGCATGGTCGAAGAGCAGGGCGCCGAGGCGATCGTGCTGGCGGGTACGGATCTCAACCTCGCGTTCGACGGGCGAAGTGATCCCGGCTACCGAGTCATCGATGCGCTTGATGTGCATGTCGCGCTGTTGGCGGATCTGGCGTCGGGGCGCAGGAGTCTGGGCAGCGCGCAGCAGGCGCGCTGACGTACCACGCTCTACGCGCCTCGTAGGGGCGGCATCGGTGATGAACAGGAGGCCCAGCCCGAGCACGATGCCCCGCACGATCGGTTTGGCCGCCAGCTTCGTCGCGAGGTTGACGGTCTTGGTCGTCCCGGCGATCAACCAGAACAGGCCCGTGAAGAGGCCCGCGCCGCAGATCATTCCCGCGCTCATGGCGCCGCCCGACGCGATGGCTGCGCCGCCGATCGCCTTCATCGGCTGCACCGGGATCGGAGTCTTGTAGTAGAGGCCGACGACGATCTCGCTGAGGCCGAACATGAACAGGATGCCCAGCGGGTCGATCTTCATCACGGCGATGTAGCCGACGACGAAGGGGATGAGGGTGCCCAGGTCGCCGGACGCCCCCGCGAGCTCGACGTGGTCGTAGCGGTTCTTGCCAAGGGTCCAGCGTCGGTACCACGGCACCTGCTCTGCTGCTGACGCCTGGGTCTCGACCATTCGCAGTGCGCTCTCCTCTGCCATCCTCGCCTCCTTTCGGCGCAAGTTCGAGACCTACCGGCTCCCCCGTTGCGATCGAATCGCTGACAGGATCGGCGATGCGGCCTGGAAGGCAACCGTTGTTCCTCCCAACGCCCTCGGGTAACCTGCGATTACTTTCAGGCGCGCTCATGCCCGGTGACATGCTCACGAGCCGCGAGGTGGCGGCCTACCTCGGCGTCCACGAGAAGCACGTCTATCGGCTGCTCCGACAAGGAGGGCTTCCCGGGACCCGCGTGACGGGCCACTGGATCTTCTCACGGAGGCTCGTGCAGGAGTGGATCGAGTCGTGCTCGCGCGAGGGCGTGAAGCGGGGAGCGAAGGACAGCGCGCACTCGATCGAACCGCACCACATCGCCATCGCCGGCAGCGATGACCTGCTTCTCCAGATCCTCCTGCGCGAGTTCAACCGCCGGCACCCGTCGATGCTGGCGACCTCGGCTGCCCTGGGTTCGGTCGCAGGCTTGCAGGCCGTCAAGGAGCGGCGGGCCCACGTGGCAGGGATGCACCTCCTCGATCCCGAAACCGGTGAGTACAACCGGCGGCAGGTGGCCGCCGCCTTTCCGAACCAGCGCGCCTTCCTCGTGACCTTGGCCCACCGGGAGGAGGGTCTGATCCTGCCTCGCGGCAACCCTCGTGGCGTCGCGAGGTTTGCGGACATCGTGCGGCTAAGGCTTCGGATCGCGAACCGCGAAGCCGGCTCGGGGGTGCGGGTCCTGCTCGACCACCTCCTGAGCGAGCACAAGCTCGGCAAGCGAGGCTTGCCCGGGTACGAGACGGAGCTATCCACGCACCTCGAGGTCGCGACGGCCGTGGCGGAAGAACGCGCCGATGTCGGTCTCGGCGCGGCCGGGGCAGCGCGCGGCCTCGGGCTGGAGTTCGTCCACCTGACCTGGGAGCGGTACGACCTGCTCACGACGGACGAGGCGTTCTACCGCAAGCCGACGCAGGCCTTCTTCGAGATGGTCAAGTCCGAGTGGCTTCGTAAGCTCATCGCCAAGTTGCCCGGATACGAAGCGCGCG
>MEMX01000150.1:5214-5325 GCA_001768075.1 Anaeromyxobacter sp. RBG_16_69_14
ACTCCTCACCGTCATTCAACCGGAGTAGGTCACGAACGCCGCCGCAGGGAGGCCGCGCACGAGCGGGCCTCGCGCGACTTCCCCGATGGATTCAGCAGTCCCGGGTCACGG
>MEMX01000150.1:5388-5527 GCA_001768075.1 Anaeromyxobacter sp. RBG_16_69_14
GGGCCCCTCGCGCGGAACCGGACGCGGGCGCCAGGAAGTGTGCGATTCTCCTTCTCTTGGAGGCCCGCTTCGAATGAGCGGGAGAAGGTCACCGCAACGGAAGGGACGGATGCCTCGTGCGTCTTCAGCGTGCTCTACA
>MEMX01000150.1:5540-6629 GCA_001768075.1 Anaeromyxobacter sp. RBG_16_69_14
TACACATCAACCTCGATAGCGGCTACTACCGCATCGAGCGAATCGAGACCAACGACATCCTCGGGCCGGTGGACTTCGGCTTTCGCGAGGCGGGCCGCAACAACGCGCTCTGCTTTGGCGGCGGCGCGTTCATGGGTTCGGCCATCCCCGGCTCCAATCGGCTGATCTTCACTGGCTTCTCCCCGTGCTGGGGCGGTTTCTACGTCTCCACCATGGGGGGCGCCGCCCTGGCGTTCGACAACCTCGGCGTGGACTACGTCGCTCTCGAGGGGAGGGCGCGCACGCCCACGGTCCTGCGGCTCCTTCGCAGCGAGAGCGAGGAGGTTCGGGTCGACCTGATCACCGTACCGCTGGCGGAGATCTGGGCGCAGGGTGGCGAGGGGCACAACGGCTTCTACGCCCTGATGCGCTACCAGTTCGAGCGCTTCGCCAAGGACTTCCCGCAGCCGCCGCGCATCCTCGCGGTCGGGCAGGCGGCGCTCCACACCGACATCGGGGCGATTGGCTCCATCCCCATCGAGCGCGGGCGGCTCTCCGACGTGGATACCTGGGCCGGACGAGGCGGGCTCGGCTCGAAGCTGCTGCAGCAGCACGGAGTGTGCGGAATCGTCTATGGCGGGAGCGAGCTGGTCGCGGACTTCGACGACCGGCGGGTGGTCAACGAGTACTTCGAGAAGCGGTATCACATGCGCCTGTCGCTGCGCGATCGCGACGCGACGATGAAGTATCGCTACGACGAGAAGCTGAAGACGGGCGGTACCTTCGGCGTGAACTACGCCAAGATGGGCGACAAGCTGCTCGCCTTCAACTACCGCTCGGTACACTGGCCCAAGGCCAAGCGCGAAGAGGTACTCAAGCGCCTGGTGCACGGGCACTACCTCAAGCAGTTCAACGAGGAGACCATCGACACCCGCAGCTTCCGGCACTGCGGAGAGCCCTGCCCCGCGGTCTGCAAGAAGATGCGCGAGGAGTACAAGAAGGACTACGAGCCCTACCAGACGATGGGACCGCTGTGCGGGATCTTCGACCAGCGCGCGGCGGAGAGGCTCTGCCGGGCCGCCGACGCGGCGGGCTTCGACGGGATCCAGA
>MEMX01000150.1:6708-10127 GCA_001768075.1 Anaeromyxobacter sp. RBG_16_69_14
AGGCGAGCCAGCTCAAGCCCAGGTTCGACCCCGACGGCTTCGACGTCGTCCAGGACTCGGCGCGAAATGCGGAGCTCGGGGTGAAGCTGCTCGAGCGCGTCCTGGATCCCAACGCCCAGCCGACCTTCCTGGTCGGCGCGCGCGAGGTGGCCAAGAAGCTCGGGCACTTCGAGGATCCGGCCTTCATCGATCGGCTGATCGCCAATGGCTTCGGCAGCCGGGGCTGGATGGTGCCCAATCAGTACTGGGTCCCGGGGATGCTCTCGCCGATGCCGGTGATGGGGAAGTACTACGAGTACTACGGCGACGACTTCCTTCCGCCGCGAGACCTCGGGCGGATCAACGCCGAGCGCATGGTGCAGGAGCTCATCCTCGACAACTTGGGTTTCTGCCGCTTCCACCGGGAGTGGGCGGAGGAGCTCGGCGGGCAGCTCGTGGCCGAGCACTTCCAGCTGGACACAGACGTCCGGGCGCACCACCTCAACCTGGCCAAGCGCATCAACAGCCGCAACGCGTCCGCGTTCTGGGAAGGCGAGGGGATGGTGGAGCTGCTGCAGACCTATCTCTTGCGAAAGCGCGAGTCGGGCGAGAAGCGCCCCGAGCTGGGCGCATGGCTCGATCGGTTCGAGGCCGGCCGATGGGACGCGGCGCGCGACTTCTGGTACGAGATCCGAAAAGGCGTCGACGAGTTGCTCGGGGATCGCCCGGCGCCGAGGACCACGGTCTCGGATTGAGAGGCACCTGAACTGAGTGGCTTGTCGGGCGGCCACTCGCGTCCTGGACCGCTCTTCGGGACCATCGTCTCCGTCTCCTTGGGCCGGTCCGAGACCTTCAGCCGCCCTCGCGGGACGGGCACGGGCACGACCGAGTCAGAAGAGCGACATCTGTCGCATCGCTGGCTTCCCGTCGAGGAGGACGAAGGGGGCGGCGATCCGGCACGAGACGCCGAGCGCGCCCAGCGCCTCCACCGAGCGCAGGCGCTCCTTGCGGCGGAGATCGGCGATTCGCTTCGCGGACCGCGGCCCCACACCGGGGACGCGCAAGAGCTCCGAGACGGGGGCGGTGTTGATCTCGACCGGGAAGCGCTCGGGGTGGCGGCGCGCCCAGGCGGACTTCGGATCGAGATCGAGCGGGAGCGCCCCGCGCTCGTCGAAGCCGATCTCGCCGAGGGCGAAGCCGTAGCGCCGCAGCAGGAAGTCGACCTGATAGAGCCGGTGCTCGCGCAGGAAGGGGACCGGCGGCAGATCCACCTGCGCGGTGCCCGCCGCCGGTTGCAGCGACGAGTAGTAGACGCGCGCCATCTTGAGGTCCCGGTACATCCAGTCCGCCGCCTCGGCGATCTGACGGTCGGTCTCTCCCGCCGCCCCCACCACGAGCTGCGTGGTCTGCCCGGATCGCGCGAACCGGCCGTCCGCCTCGGCCCGAGCGATCTGACGCATGGGCGCGAGGATCTGCGCCTCGAAGTGCTTCCCGGGGGCGATCCGCCGCAGGTGCCCGGCCGTGGGCGCCTCCATATTCACGGATAGTCGAGTGGCGAACGCCATGGCTCGCTCCACCTGGTCGGGCCTCGATCCGGGGATGACCTTCAGGTGGACGTAGCCGCGGAATCGATGCCGTCTCCGCAGGAGCTCGACCGTGGCGAGCATGCTGTCCATGGTGGCGACTGCCCCTCCGCGGATGGCCGAGGACAGGAAGAGGCCGAAGGCCCTGCGCTGGTCGTGCAGCTCGACGAACGTGCGCGCCAGCTCGTCCGGTTGGAGCGCCACGCTCCCCGATCGGCCTCCCAGCCGCTCCGCGCAGTAGAGACAACCCCGCTCGCACCCAGACGCTTGCAGCACCTTGAGCATCGGGACACGCTGGCCGGAAGGGAGCGCGGCCGGGTAGATCCAGAGTCCGCCCGCGCCGCGGCGCCGCGGCGCGGAGGGGCCGCACGCGCAGGAGAGGTCGTGTCGCGCGGCCTGCGTGAGGGTCGCGAGCCTGCTCTCGAGCGAGGGCACGACTCTGAGCAGAGGCATTTGAAACATATACTGAACGGACGAGCAGATCGCAAGACCCTGGTCGGCGCCGCGGGCCCGCTCCTTTGCGGGGCCGCGAGAAGCTCTGGAGAACCGGCGGAGCGGCCGCACGCGCTGCCGCCGATCCCGGTCCGCCCGCAGCCCGTGGCCGCGCCGCCCCGGCCACGCCGGCTTCCACGGAAGGTGGCGGAGCGCGCGCGGGACGACGGAGACGTGATCGACATCGGCGAGGTCGACGACGACCTCGACGGGATCCTCTCCGAGCTGGAGCGGAAGTAGCGCCGGCTCCGGGGTTCGTCGAGCCGCGCCCCCGGATGGCGCTCGGGATGAGGTCGCAACCTCCGCGTGCGCGCGCAGGGGGACCGAAGTAGGTTCCGGACCATGCCAGGCAGCCTCGTCGTCGTCCACGTCCACGTCCGGGTGAAGCCCGACCGCGTGGGGGATTTCCGGAAGGCCACCCTCGAGAACGCCGAGAAGAGCCGTCGCGAGCCGGGGGTGGCCCGCTTCGACGTCGTCCAGGATGCGGAGGAGCCGACGCGCTTCGTCCTCGTCGAGGTCTACCGGGACGGGAAGGCGCCGGCGGCGCACAAGGAGACCGCGCACTACCGGCGCTGGCGCGACGCGGTGGCGGAGATGATGGCCGAGCCGCGATCGTCCCGGAGATACGTGAACGTCTCCCCGGACGATCCGGGATGGTGAGCTTCGAGCTGGCCACCGCGGCCCGGGTCCTCTTCGGCGCTGGGCGATTCGCCGACGCGCCGGCCGAGGTCGCGGCCCTCGGCCTGGAGCGCGTGCTGCTCGTGACCGGCCGCTCCGGCGCGCGGGCGGCCCCGCTCGCAGTGGCGCTCGCGGCGCGGGGCATCGCGACGACGACGCTCCGCGTGGAAGGCGAGCCGACCGTGGCGGGCGTGCGCGACGGCGCCGCCCGCGCAGTTGCCGAGCGGTGCGGGGGTGTGGTGGCCGTGGGCGGCGGGAGCGCGCTCGACACCGGAAAGGCGATCGCCGCGCTCGTCGCGAACGGTGGCGACCCGCTCGACTACCTCGAGGTGCTCGGCAAGGGGCGGCCCCTCGCGCGGCCGTCGGTGCCGTTCGTGGCGGTGCCCACCACGGCGGGAACGGGATCCGAGGTGACGCGGAACGCCGTGCTCGGATCGCCCGAGGCGCGGGTCAAGGCGAGCCTGCGCAGTCCGCTCATGCTGGCGCGGCTGGCCATCGTCGACCCGGATCTCCTCGCGGGCGCGCCGGCCTCCGTGCTCGCGTCGAGCGGGCTCGACGCCCTGTCGCAGCTGATCGAGCCCTACCTCTCGGAGCGGGCCAACCCCGTCACGGACGCGCTGGCGGGGGAGGGGATCCGGCGCTCCGCCCGCTCGCTCGGGCCGGCGTGCCTCACGGGGGCGGACGCCC
>MEMX01000150.1:10151-14789 GCA_001768075.1 Anaeromyxobacter sp. RBG_16_69_14
GCCCTCGCCCTCGCGAGCCTGTTCGGCGGCCTCTGCCTCGCCAACGCCGGGCTGGGCGCGGTGCACGGGTTCGCCGCGCCCGCGGGCGGCATGCTCGAGGCCCCTCACGGCGCGGTCTGCGCAGCGCTCCTCGCGACGACCATGGAGGTGAACCTGCGCGCTCTGCGGGCGAGGGCGCCGGAACACCCGGCCGCGGCGCGGTTCGGAGACGTGGCCCGCTGGCTCACCGGGCGCTCCGACGCGAGCGCCGAGGAGGGCATCGGCTGGGTCGCGGACCTCCGACGCGCGCTGCGGGTGCCCGGCCTGTCAGCCTACGGGCTGACCGCCGCGGACGTGCCGGCGCTGATCGAGAAGGCGAAGGCGGCGAGCAGCATGCGCGGCAACCCGATCGCGCTCACGGACGCGGAGCTCACCGAGATCGCGGAGCGGGCGATGGCAGCTGCGTGAGCAACCAGCTCGAGGTACCCGTGGGCGATGAGCTGCGCCTACCGCCCGAGCATGATGTCGACGCCAGGGGCGCCGCGCCGTGCGCACCAGGCGCGAGAACTTCGGCGGTGCGATCTCCCGTCCTTCCGTCCCGGAGTGGCCGGGCTCCGCCCCGGCTTGCCGGGTCCGTGAGCGCGCGGCTGGCTTCGGCGACGATGCGGTCGGGATCGACTCGGACGACGCTGTCGGTCCCCTCGTTCACGGAAGGTGGGCCATGGGCTCACACGCGACTCGAGTGGTGGATCGGCGGCCCTGCGGAATAACCCCGGGGTGAATTCGCCCCTGGGTCAATCAAACCCTCGCGGCGGATCTCCAAAATCCACAGCATATTCGGGGAGGGCAACGGTGGCGGGCGCTGGAACCCGGTGTGCACCAGGGTCGGGGACCATGACCCGAACCTCATGCCCGGACCCGGTAGTCAACTGCCCCACGGCCGCCTCCATCGGCGACTCCAGGCCCGTCCTCGCCTCGCGAGGCGTCGGACCCGAGGGCGCCGGTTTCGAGGTGGCCCGCGAGGAGGGCCCCGGCGCTCGGGCGATGGAAGAAGCATCCCGCGGAGAGCGGGAACCTGGAAGGAGAGGATCGATGAACGGGAGAAGCAAGCAGAGAGGATTCACGCTGGTCGAGGTCATCGTCGTCGTGGCCGTCATCGCCATCCTGGCCGCGATCCTCACGCCGTACATCACGAAGTACATCGACGATTCGCGGGTCGCGAAGGCGAAGAACGAGACCCAGGTGATCGGTGCGGCCATGGCCAGCTTCTACAAGGACGTCGGTCGGTGGCCCTACGCGAACAACGCCGCCGCCAGCCCGCCGACCAACTTCACTGGCGTCTACACGGGACCTGCGGGCACCCCTGCGCCCACGGCCGCCTTCTTCGTGGGCACGGGGTGGCTCGCGAGCTGGAACAACCTCGATACCCATCTCACCGCGCGCGGTCACAACTACCCGGCCAACGGGGAGGTCAAGTGGAACGGCCCCTACTCGGCGCCGCTCCCGGTCGACCCCTGGGGGCACCCTTACGTCGTCAACGCCGACAAGTTCATCCAGCCCCCGCCCGTGGGTGCCGGACAGAAGATCCCGGTCTGGGTCATGTCGGCGGGGCCCAATGGCGTGATCGATACGAACATCGTGGCGGGCGCGAATATCCCGGCACTGGACGACATCGGCTTCCGCATTTACTGACCGGAACGCCGAGCGACGACCCTGGCGAGAGAGGGATGGACGATGCCCGATGCCCTCACCGCGGCGACCGCCACGGCGGCTCCGCCCCCCAGGCGCAAGCTCCTCGGCGAGCGCCTCGTCGAGCAAGGGCTCGTCAGCCAGGACCAGCTCGAGCTCGCCCTGCGCGAGCAGAAGCGCACCGGCGAGCGGATCGGCGAGATCCTCATCAGCCTGGGGTTCGTCACCCAGGAGCTCATCTCGTCCGCCCTCGCCTCGGAGGCGGGGGTCGGCTTCGTCCAGCTCGACAATTACCTCGTCGAGCCGAAGGCGATCCAGCGCGTCCCCGAGGCGATGGCGCGGCGGTACAGGATCATCCCCATCGCGGTAGACGCCCATCGACTGACCGTGGCGATGGCCAATGTCTTCGACGTCATCGCCATCGACGAGGTACAGCGCGCCACCGGCCTCGCCGTGGACGTCGTCTCCTCCACCGAGGGGAGCGTCCTGGCGGCCATCGAGCGGTACTACGCCGGCGGGGGCAGGACCCTCGAGGAGATCATCCAGAAGTCGATGCGGCAGGTGGAGGCGGGGCGCGTCTCCGAGGCGGACCTCGCCGCCGGCGCCCCCATCGTCCGGCTGGTGGACCAGCTCTTCCTGACCGCCGTGCAGGAGGGGGCCACCGACATCCACTTCGAGCCGGAGGAGCGCGTCTTCCGGGTGCGGTTCCGCGTGGACGGGACCCTGCGCCCCGGCCCCTCCATGCCCAAGGAGCTCCAGCCGGCGGTCACCGCCCGGGTGAAGATCCTCGCCGCGCTCGACATCTCCGAGACGCGCCTGCCCCAGGACGGCAAGATCAACTTCTTCGTCGGGAAGCGGAAGGTCGATCTCCGCGTCTCCACCCTGGTCACGGTTCACGGCGAGAACATCGTCCTGCGCGTCCTGGACAAGTCGCGCATCGTGATCGGCCTGGAGCAGCTCGGCTTCTCGGAGGAGAACTTCACGCGCTTCATGCGCGCCATCCAGAGCCGGCACGGGATCGTGCTCGTGTGCGGCCCCACCGGCTCCGGCAAGACGACGACGCTCTACTCGGCGCTCTCCTACATCAACTCCCTCGACCAGAGCATCATCACGCTGGAGGACCCGGTGGAGTACGAGCTCCCCGTCATCCGCCAGTGCCAGATCAACGTGAAGGCTGGGTTCACCTTCGCCTCCGGGCTCCGTTCGGTCCTGCGCCACGACCCCGACGTCATCCTGGTGGGCGAGATGCGAGACGCCGAGACGGCGGAGCTGGCCATCCGGGCGGCCCTCACCGGCCACCTCGTCTTCTCCACCCTCCACACCAACGACGCGGCAGGCGCTATTCCACGATTGGTCAACATGGGGCAGGAGCCGTTCCTCGTCTCCTCGTCGCTCAGGGCGATCGCGGGGCAGACCCTCATGCGGACGAACTGCCAGGCGTGCAGGAAGCCGTACCTGCCCCCGGACGACGTCCTCGAGCGCGCCGGCCTCTCGGCGGAGAGGGTCGCCCAGGCGACCTTCCTCAAGGGCGAGGGGTGCGAGCAGTGCGGCAAGACCGGCCTGCGGGGGCGCACCGGCGTCCACGAGATCCTCGAGATCAGCCCGGAGGTGACCCGGCTTGCGATGAAGCGGGCCAACAGCGCCGACATCCAGGCCGTGGCCATGCAGGAGGGGATGATCCCGATGCGAGAGGACGCGATCCGGAAGGCGCTCCGGGGGACGACGACGCTCGAGGAAGCGCTGACGTCTACGTAGGGAGGAGCAGGGTCCCTTGCCGCGTTTCGAATACCAGGCGGTAGACGACTACGGGCGCCGCGTCCGGGGGACCCACCTCGCCCACGACGAGAGCGCGCTGCGGGAGAGCCTCTCGGGGGTCTTCCTCCACCTGCTCTCGGCGAAGGAGCGGAGCGAAGGAGCGGCGACGAAGCCCCTCTTCGGGAAGAAGGTGAAGAAGGGCGAGCTCATCCAGTTCACCTTCCTCCTCCGGACGCTGGTGGCCTCCGGGGTGCCGCTCGTGACGGCCCTGGACGACCTCGGGCAACAGACGGAGGACCCCGTCCTGAAGGAGGCCGTCCAGGACGTCCGGTGCAACATCCAGTCGGGAGCGAGCCTCTCCGACGCGCTCACCCTTCACCCGAGGGTCTTTCCGGATCTCTACGTGAGCGTCATCCGGGCGGGCGAGACGTCGGGGAACCTGGAGGAGGCCGTCGCCGATCTCGTCAAGTTCCTCACCTGGCAGGAGGAGCTCTCGGCGCAGATCAACCACGCGACCTTCTACCCGGCCACCGTGCTCACCGCGGTGGTGGGCCTCATCTTCGTCCTCTTCTCCTTCGTCTTCCCCCGGTTCCTCCAGGTCTTCAAGGCCTCGCGGGTCGTGTTGCCCCTCCCCACGCGCGTCGTGATCGCCATCAGCGAGTTCTTCCGGGATCGCGGTTTCCTCGTCCTGGCCGCGCTCGCCGCGGTGGCGATCGGCCTCCACGTCTACAGATCCACCGAGGCCGGTCGGCTGCGCACGGACGGCTGGAAGCTCAAGATCCCCGTCGTCGGGGAGCTCCTGAGGGCGCTCGAGGTGAGCCAGTTCTGCCACTTCCTCGCCTCGCTCTTCCGGGCGGGGGTGGAGATGACGCACTCCCTCTCGATCGTGGAGCGCCTGGTGGGGAACCGCGTGATCGCGGGGGCCGTGAGGCGCGCGCGGGAGGACCTCATGGCGGGCGGTTCCCTCTCGACCTCGCTGCGCATGTCGGGCGAGTTCCCGCCCATCGTCCTCCGCATGATCTCGGTCGGTGAGTCCACCGGGCACCTCGACGAGACGCTGGAGAACGTCTCGCAGTACTACGACCGCGCGATTCCACGGGTCATCAAGAAGACCTTCGCCGTGATGGAGCCGCTCGTGACCCTGACGCTCGGGGTGGTCGTCCTCGGCGCGGCCCTCTCCTTCTTCCTCGCCCTCTACAAGATGGTCGGCTCGAT
>MEMX01000150.1:15099-15578 GCA_001768075.1 Anaeromyxobacter sp. RBG_16_69_14
GGCTGCCCCAGGGCCTGGCCCAGCTCAACAACCGGATCGCCCTCCCCTGGCCGGCCCAGCCGAACGGCTCCTCCCCGGTGGTTTTCCGGGGCGTGAAGTTGGGGTGGTGGGGTCCCTACATCAACTCGGGGTTCAATCTCCAGGCGTACCAGAACGACGCATGGGGGACACCCTACGCTTACGGCAACCCTGTGGCGGGGCAGTTCCGCGCCGCCGGGCCCGACCGGACCATGAACACGGCGGACGACATCATCTACCCGCCTTCCCAGGTGGTCATCAACGGGAGCCTCGTCGTGCACCCCTACCTGTGGAACGGCACTGCCTACGCCCCGTACCAGCCTGCGGATTGCCCCGGCATGACCATGAGCTTCTACTACTCGAGCAACGGGACGCAGGCCTCCGACCCGAAACCCGCCGGGCCGCCGCCCTACACCTTCATCCGCCACTCGGGGCTGCACGCGGTGGAGGCCACCTGCACC
>MEMX01000150.1:15586-15673 GCA_001768075.1 Anaeromyxobacter sp. RBG_16_69_14
GGCAACAGGCCGGGCGGTGGTCCTCGTCCCGGGGAACAACCAGGTGACGTCGCTGAACCTCTACCTCCGATGAAGGAGCTGCAAACG
>MEMX01000150.1:15705-20337 GCA_001768075.1 Anaeromyxobacter sp. RBG_16_69_14
CTCTACCCGGTCTATCCGGGTGGCGGAGTTCGTCCCGGGCAGCGCTCCCATCGAGGTGACGCGCGCGGCCACCATCGAGCGGCCGGCGGGCGAGCCCGCGGCCGTCGCGAAGGCCCTGAAGGCGCTGCTGGCGGAGGGGGGATTCACCGCGAAGCGGGCGCTGGTGGCGTACTCCGGGCCCCTCATCGAGCACCGGCTCTTCGGGATCCCCCCCGTGTCGGGCGAGACGCGGAACGAGCTGTTGCGCGGCAAGATCGCCCAGGAGGTGAGCACTCCCATCGGCGAGCTGTGCGTGTCGGGGGAGATCGTCGGGAAGATCTCGGAGCAGGGGCACGAGCGGGCGGAGGCCCTCGCCGTCTTCACCCCCGAGTTCGAGATCCGCCGGCTCACCTTCCTCCTCGTCGAGGCGGGGATCTCGCCGGCCCGGATCGCCTCGGTTCCCCTGGCACTCGCCGCCCTTCACCCCAAGGGCGACGAGAGCGCCCTGGTCGGCTTCGTCCACGCCGAACCGGGGCGGTGCACCATCACCGTGTCGTCGGGGGGAAAGCTCCGGTTTGCCCGGGAGTTCACTCTACAGCCCCAGCGCCCGGCGGAGTCGGAAGGCGGTGCGGCTCTCCCGGACGCCGTCCCCGACTACGGGAACGTCGAGCTCCCCGGGGCTCGAATGGCGGTCCCGGTTGCCGCGGCGGCCGTGGTTCCTGCGGCCGAAGAGGCCGCGGAGCGACTCCTCACCGACCTCACCCGTTCCCTCCTCTATTTCCGGCAGGTCTCCCGGGGCGGGTCGATCTCGAAGCTCTACTGGAGCGGCGAGGCGCCCAGCGCCGAGGCGAAGGCGCTCATCCTCCAGCGGCTCAAGCTCGAGATTGCGCTCCACCCGGCGGAAGAGGCGGCGTCGTGGCCGACCGGGCAGGCCGGGAGCCCATCCGACTACGCTGTCCCCGTGGGGCTCGCGAAGGCGGGCCAGATCCCGGAGCAGGTCAACCTCCTGCCCGAGGGCTATCAACGCCGCCGGAAGCGGCGGAGGTACGTGGCGGCGTCGGTCGCTGTCTGGGTTGCATTCCTGGCAGTGATTGGCGCGGTCTTCGCGGGGCTCCACAACGCCGAGACGCGGTACCGCGAGGTGATCGAGCAATCGGAGGACCTGGCCTCGAGGCGCGCCGGAGCACAGGCCGACTTCCTTCGATGGGTGGAGATCCGGAAGCGGGCCGAAGCCGTGGAGGGGATGGACCGGTCGCATCGCAGTCCCTTCACCCGGTGGCGGCCGCTCTTGCACTGGCTCGGCGCCTCCGTACCGCGCGACATGACCTTCACCACGATCACCATCGAGGGGACGGGAGCCGGATACCGGGGAGAGCTGCGTGGCAGGGTGCGAGGGAAGGATCCCTCCGAGGTTCAAGCCCGGCTCAACGGCTTCCTGGCGGCCGTCCTGGCGCGGAGCCTCGGGGAAGGGGTGCTGTACGCGCCCATCGAGGTCCGTCCGATGGCGGAAGACGAGGGTCGGGGCGTGATCCAGGAGTTCCGGCTGACCTTCGCGCTGGCCCGGGAGGCGTAGGAGGCGGATGGCGAACGGGACCCTCGACCGGTACAGGCCGCTCTTCCTCCTGGTGGGGTCGCTGGCGACGGCGTCGCTCCTTCTCTACGCGGCTGTCTTCGCGCCGAAGCTGCGCGCGATCGACGGCCTGAAGGCCGAGGCGGCGGCGAGACAGGAGCGGGCCTCCAGCACCCTTCGCCAGTGGGAGGAGATGCCCAGGCGCAAGGACGAGAGGACGCGGGCGTGGGAGGAGGCCGTCGCCCGCTTCGAGGAGAGGATCCCCGGCGAGCCGGAGCAGGAGCGGTTCATGGCCGAGGTCGGCGCGCTCGTGGTGCGCCGCCAGCTCCGCGAGTTCCGCCTCTCCGTGGCCGACGGGATGGATTCCGCATCGGCGGGAGGCACGGCCCAGGGCCCGGTGGCGAGCGCGCCGGCCCCCGACGGAACACCGGGTGAGGGAGGGACGCCGGGTGAAGGCGGGACGCCGGAGAGCAGGCCCTCGTTCTCGGAGATCCGGTACCGGCTGCTCTTCTGCTCCGCCTACCGGGATCTGGCGGACTTCCTCGACGACCTCCCTCGCTTGAAGCGCCTGGTGGCGATCCGCAGCGTGACGATCCGCGAGAGCGAAGGGAAGATGCAGACGGCCCTCGAGATCTCGATCTTTCACAGGGGGACGCCGTGACGGGCGTGCGGGACCTCATCCGCGATCCCCGCGTGGCCGCTGTCGTCGCCGTGTCGGCGTTCCTGTTCGTCGGGTACCGGGTCTATCAAGGCGTGCCGGGCTCGGGGAGTGATTCACACCCCACCGGCTCCACTGCAGTTCCTGGTCCCGCTGACCTCGAAGTTCCACCCGGCGGCGGGGGACGAGCCTCCGCCCTACGCGACGCGATTCCCGAAACGGCGAAGAGCGCGGCTTCCGGCGCGGAGATCTCTGGCAATGGCGCGCCCCCGGCGGATGGGGTCACTCACCTCCCAGGAGGCGCCGCTGCCCGAGGGAGGGGCGCCGCGGGGCCTCGACGGGAGGCGCCGTGGTCGTGGGACCGGAACCCCTTCCTCCCCGCCGAGAAGAAGGACGTCCCGCAGGGACAGCTCCTCCCTGGCCTTCACGGTTCGTCCTCAGGGGAGGTGACGGGAGCCTCGCGACTCGACCCCCAGGTCGCATTCCGCGGGACGGTCCTCTCGAGGGGCCAGGGCGTCGCGATCTTCGGGGACAGGATCGTCTCCGAGGGGGGCACGGTGGGTGAGTGGACGGTGGACAGGGTCGAACCGTACCGCGTCGTCGTGCGGCGCGGGACGGAGAGTCGAACGCTGGAGATGTTCAGGCTGTCGCCCCCGGGCCGCTGAGGGGAAGAAAGAAGAGAGCACGTGAAGGCCATCATCTCCGCAACCACGATGACCACGATGACCACGGCCGTCCTGCTCTCGGCGGGGTGCGCGGCGCACAGGGCGGTAGAGAAGCCAGCGCCGCTCGAGGTCTCGGTGTCCCGGGAGCCCCCGAAGCCCCTCGCCCCTCTCCCGGACGCTCCGATGCAAGCCGTGGAAGGGGAGAAGCGCAGCTCCGGGGAGTTCCGCCGGCCGGGTCGTCGCTACACGATGTTCCTGGCTGGCGCCGACGCCCGGGAGTGCTTCCTGTCGTTGGCCAGGGAGAACGACCTCAACCTCGTCCTCTCGCCCGAGGTCTCGGGGAAGGTCACCCTCGACGTCAAGGAGGCCACGGCCCCGGAGATCATCGAGGAGGCGTGCAGGCTGCTCGGGTGCCGCGTCGAGCATGCCGGCCGGATCATCCGCGTCGGCCCAGAGCGGCGGGAGACGCACTTCTTCGAGATCGACTACCTCCTCACCACGAGAGTGGGGCAGGGGTCGCTCACCGCTTCCACGACCGCCGGGGGTGGGTCCTCGGGGGCGAGCGGTGGCTCGGGAGGTGGCGAGAGCTCGAGCAGCAACTCGGTCCTGACCGAGGAGAAGATCGACTTCTTCGGCTCCCTCCTGGACGAGGTCCGTTCGCTCCTCTCCGGGGCCGAGGCGAAGGCGGTCCTCAACCGGGCCACCGGGACCATGACCGTCAGCGACTACCCTCGGAACCTGGAAATGGTGTCCGCCTACCTGCGCGCCCTGGACGAGCGCGCCCGCACGGGCGTGATCATCGAGGCGCGGATCCTCGAGGTGACCCTCGACGACGCCACGCGGTACGGGATCGACTGGTCCGCGCTCCCCAGCATGAGCTGGCTGGGTCTCTCCGGCTCCCTGAGCGGCGGGGCGGTGATGAGCCAGACCCTCTCGTCGGGGCTGGACACCGGGTTCAAGTTCGGCGTGACCGGGAGTCACTTGAACGCCTTCCTCGACACCCTGGCGACGAAAGGTCAGCTCAACGTCCTCTCGTCTCCCAAGGTGGCGACGCTGAACAACCAGAAGGCCATCATCCGGATCGGGCGGCAGGACGTCTTCTTCCGCGCCACGGTGACGCCGGCGACCACGACGTCGGCGGCCGTCGTCACCTACAACCCCGACACGATCACCGAAGGGATCATCCTCTCGGTCACGCCACAGGTTTCGCGGGACGGCCGCGTGATGCTCTCGATCCACCCGACGATCACCGAGAGGATCGGGACCGCCACCGCGCCGGACAAGAACACGGCGCCCATCGTGGACGTGAGGGAGACCAACACCATGGTCTCGGTGGAGGACGGACAGACCGTCGTCATCGGCGGGCTCATGCAGGAGCGCACGCAGGAGACGGTCAGCTCCGTCCCTTTCCTCGGCGACATCCCGTTCATCGGGGCGCTCTTTCGCAACGTGGACCAGAAGAAGCGGAAGACGGAGCTCGTCATCCTCATCACGCCGCGGGTCGTGTCGTCGGCCTCCCTCGCCGGCATGGGAGAGGAGGACGTGAGGCGGCTCCGGTCGCTGGAGCAGGGGTACCACTTCGGCGGGCGGCCACAGGTCTACGGAACGGGTGCCGAGCTGAAGGGCGTTCGCGGATGGTAGACGTGTGCGAGGGCTCCCGGAACGCCGCATGGGCGATCGCCGTGAGGGCGATCGTCGCGACGGGGGTCGCCGTCTTTGCGACCGGTGCGGCGGCGGGTGCGGCGGCCGGTGCTTCGGGT
>MEMX01000150.1:20347-27569 GCA_001768075.1 Anaeromyxobacter sp. RBG_16_69_14
CGTCACCGAATCGCGCAGACCCTTGCCGGCTGTCCCGGTGGTTCGCCCGGAGACGCTCGCGGCCTTCAACCAGGGGAGCCACGCCCTCGCTTCCGGGGACTGGGAGGAGGCGGAGAGGAGCCTCCGCCCGATCGTCGAGGACGACCCGCAGCTCGTGGAGGCCTGGAACAACCTCGGGATCGCCCTCCTGCGCCAGGGGAAGGTCGATGGCGCACGAGCAGCGTTCGAGCGGGCCATCTCCCTCGACCCCGCCTATCCCGCCGCCTTGCAGAACGCGGGGCTCCTGGCCCTGGGGGAGGACGGGAGACCGGTCGAGGCGGCGGAGCTCTTCCGCCGAGCCGCAGCGGCCGATCCCGGTGCGGCGGCACCGCGGGTGAACCTCGCCATCGCCCTGGCTCGCGCCGGGCGTGTCGCCGAGGCTCGGGCGGTCCTCCTCGGGGCGCGGAAGCGGTTTCCCCAGGACCCGGACGTCCTCTATCACCTCGGTATCGTCTCGGAACGGGCAGGAGACCGCGTGCGGGCGGCGGAGGCGTACGCCGCCTTCCTCGCCGCCGCCCCGGGAACGCCCGGCGAGCGCGCCCGGGCAGTCCGGGAGCGCCTCGGCGCCTGGGAGGGCCCGCCTCGGGTGAAGGGCAAGAGCAGTCGATCGATCGACGGCTCTTGAGCGCGGGAGGAAAGATGTCCACGGACCCGAACGAGAGAGCCCTCACGATGCCGACGCGGCCTCACCGTGAACCGTGCCCCGACGGCATGGACCCAGGGACGTGCGCGGCCGAGCTCCACCGGCTTCGGAGCGAGAACGAGGACTTGACCAAGAAGCTCGACGGCGCACAGCGCTCCGTCGCCGAGCTCAACTCGCTCTTCGAATGCTCGGTCGCGCGCTCCAACGCGCTCGTGCTCGACTCGGAGATCTCGAGCCTCCTGCTCGAGGGAATCTTCAACGCCTCGCACGACGCGATCTGGATCGTCGATCGGGACTTCAAGATCGTCCGCGTCAACAGGAGGCTGGCGAGCCTCGTCGGACAAGAGCGGCAAGAGCTGATCGGCCGCCGCTGCCACGACGTGATCACCTCCCCTCGCTGCGGCACGGCCGATTGCGCGCTGAAGCGCTTGATCGACGGGAAGGATCGAACGCCGATCCTGACGGACGTCGAGGTCTCGTTCGGGGGGGAGGGGACGATGAGCTGCATCCTGTCGGCCTCCCTCTCCTACGACCCCTGCGGCGAGGTGCTCGGCATCGTCGAGGCGTTCACGGACATCACTGCGCGAAAACAAGCGGAGTCGGCCTTGCAGCGGGCCAACGAAGAGCTCGCGCGCCTGTCCACCACCGACGGCCTGACAGGACTCGCCAACCGGCGGCGTTTCGACGAGGTGCTCCAGACGGAGTGGCTGAAGCTGCGACGGGAGAAGAAGTACCTGTCGCTCGTCATGGCCGACGTGGACTTCTTCAAGCGGTACAACGACACGTACGGCCATCAACCCGGCGACCTCTGCCTCTCCAGCGTCGCAAAGGCGATCCGCAGTCAGGTCAAGCGCCCGGCCGACCTGGCCGCGCGCTACGGGGGGGAGGAGTTCGCCGCCATCCTGCCCAGCACCGATCCCGAGGGCGCCCGACACGTCGCGGAGCTCATTCGCGGCGAGGTGGAGCGCCTCAACCTGCCCCATGCCGCCTCGAGCGCGGCCGATCACGTCACGATCAGCGTGGGCGTGGCCAGTCTGGTCCCTCGGGACGGAGTTCCGCCGGGTGAGCTCATCAGGCGCGCGGACGAGGCGCTCTACCGGGCCAAGAAGGAAGGCCGCAACCGGACGGTGCTCGACGTCGGTGATGTCGGGGGGTAGAGTCCCTCGTCGCTTCCGGCAGCAGGCACCCGGGGCCACGAGACCTTGGCCGTTCAGGGTCGGGATGCAGGCTCGGTGGGCACACAAGCCTCGAAGTCGCGGGAGTCGTCCTTAGCTTTTCATGGTGACCGAGAAAGAGCACAGGTACCTCGTCACGATCGAGTGGACCGGTAACAGCGGGTCGGGCACCTCCGGATACCGTGACTACGAGCGCGGGTACGAGATCTCCGCGCCCGGCAGCGGCAAACCGGTCATTCTCGGCTCCTCGGATCCCGCCTTCCGCGGCGATCCCACGCGCTGGAATCCCGAGGAGCTGTTCGTCGCCTCGGTCTCGGCCTGCCACAAGCTCTGGTACCTGCACCTGTGCGCCGACGCCGGGGTCGTCGTCACCACCTACCTGGACCGAGCCGAGGGCGTGATGGCGGAGACTTCCACCGGCGGCGGCCGCTTCCGGCGGGTGGTGTTGCGCCCGGAGGTGACCCTCGCGCCTGGCGCCGATCTCAAGCGCGCCATGGCCCTGCACGGTATGGCGCACTCGAAGTGCTTCATCGCCAACTCCGTCAGCTTTCCGATCGAGGTCGACCCGCGCTTCGTGTCGAGCGACGCCGGGTCGGCGGACTAGCCGCGTCGCGAGCCCTCCGTCAGGAATGACCAGGGTCGCGCGTCGGGCTCGAGCCCGTTTCGACGGCTTCCTTCCCCAGATCGCCGCGGTGGTGCACGTCGCGGCCCCCGATCCCGAAGCGCGCTTCGGCCTCCGCGAACTCGCGCATCACGTCGTGGGGCGACTGGTAGGTCCGGTCCGGGAGCGAGCGCAGGAAGTTGATGGTGTCGACCTCGTAGCCAGCCTCGGCCGCCGCCATCGAGAGGTCATCGCGGGAGATAGGGTACTCGACTTGCGAGAGGATGGCCGCTGGGCTCCTCTCCGGGGGTTCGCCGAAGCGACGGGCCATGGGGTGCTTTCCTTCGAGAGCGTTGTCTTGGAGAAGGAAACTGTTTGCACTGTCCAGGTGGCCGTCCAGCCTGACGCCCTCCCTCGGGGTACCCTTGCGGTCGACGCCGCCTTGTCGGGCGGCACCACGGACACGTCCGCTCGCTTACCGAGCTGCTTCTCCTGGAGGTACCTGTAAGTACCTGCTTTCCGCACGCGGAAAGCAGGTAAATAGTACTGTGGCCGCGCCCGGAAAGAGGGGCTCCTCGTGATCCGAAAGTTCGTGATCCGCAACTTCCGATGCCTACGGGAGCTCGAGCTCGAGTTCGAGCCATTGACTGTCCTCGTTGGACCGAACGGCTCCGGCAAGTCGGCAGTCATGGCGGCGCTCAACTTGAACGACGCGCTCTCGGTCTCGACCGCCGATTCGTGGCGCCACATGATGGACCGAGAAATCGTGCGTGAGTGGACGACAGCCGAAGGAACAACGGGAGGTCTGGCTCAAGAGGTAACCCCGGGTAGCGTCAACCTTCGGCAGCTGGGCTCGGGCACTCGCCATCCTTTGGTTCAGAACCTACGCTTGGATCCCAACAACCTGCGGAGGCGGAACCAGGTTGTTCGGGCGACGCAGCTCGACAACTCAGGCGGGAACCTTGCGAACGTCTTCGGCACACTGACGCGGAAAGAGAAGATCGAAGTAGCGGGGCAGCTGTGCTCGCTGGTTCCGTTGTTCACTGACCTCGACGAAACACCCACCGATACGCCAGGGATGCGCGAGCTCCGGTTCCAGGATCGCTGGAACAGCCATCTTTGGTACACGCCGGCGGAGGTGTCCGATGGGACGATGCTCCTCACCGGTTTCCTGATGCTCCAGTATCAGACCCCCCCTGTCGACCTCATTGCCATCGAGGAGCCCGAGCGCTCTCTTCATCCGTACCTGCTCGAACAACTCGTCCACATGCTGCGGCAGCTCAGCCGGGGCGACATCGGAAGGCATCCGGTACAGGTAGTCCTCGCGACGCACTCCCCGGATCTACTGGAGTACGTCCAGCCCGAGGAGGTCCGCTTTCTTGGCCGCGATGAGGGAGACGGATCGACGACGGTGAAGTCCGCGCCTGCGAAGGATCCTGACTGGAAGCGGTATTTTGAGGAGTACGAGGAGTCGCTCCGACGGGCCTGGCTGTCGGGTGGGCTCGGCGGCGTGCCGGGGGCCTGAAACGACTCCATGAGCCTGCGACTCGTTGTGTACGCAGAAGGAGCGCTCGAGACCGGGGTCCCGCATGGCCCGAGAACGCCGCCCGGAAACGAGCTTCAGGATGACGAACTCGGAGCGGCCCACATCCTCGTCCGTCGGTGTCTCTCAGCGAATGGTCGCCTGCCTGACGCAGCCATTCGGTTTCATCGTCCGCTGCGAACCGACGCTGGTCGAGTCGCTCGCGGCAGCGACTTTCTGAAGGTCGCACGTCTGAGGAAGCTCCTCTCATGGCCGCCGTCGCCGAACAGGCCAGACCTCGCAGTGGTCCTGGTCGACGCAGACGGAGATCGGTCTCGCAAGGGGACGCTCGACGCGGGCACGGCGATGGTCCCCGGTGCACGCCTCGGCCGAGTGATCGGCGTCGCGATCGAGGAATTCGAAGCATGGCTCGTCGCGGACGACAGGGCGGTCTCAGAGGGACTACACGCTACGTTCCCTACGCCGAAGGCTCCGGAAACCATGGCGCCGCAAGAGGCGAAGCTGCTCCTCGCTGAAGCCATCGCCCTCGCTGGCGCCGACCCGCAAGTGGTACGTCGAACGATCGCGGAGAAGTGCGGCCTCGACGCGATCTCGGCGCGGTGCCCTTCCTTCGCGGACTTCCGCGCCGAACTAGTTCAGACAACGCTACCCGCGACGTTTGGGCGTTGAATACCTGTGGGGCGAGTCGATGCTTTGGAGCATCGTCACGCCCACGGCGTCGAACGACGGTTGGCTCCCTGTCGAGCGGCTCTCGCGCGCTCTGCGGGCCGCGTGTGCTCCCAGCGCGGGGCGAGACTTCTCACCTCGGCCGCGATTCGGTCCTTCATGGCGCACGTGAGGTTCCGAGCGAGGGCGGCCTCGGCCGGTTCTTGCGGCCGGAGCGGCGCCGCCGCCGTGTTTGCTCTCGTGCCAGAAGCCTTCGAGGAGGACGTTGGTGCGTTCGACGAGGCGAATGCCGCCACCCAGCTTGCACGTCAGGTGAATGGCGTGGCCGCGTCGAACAGCTCGGGCGCCGGCACTGTCCCCGGGGCGAGTGCTCGCGCTCGCCTGCTCTGGCGCGCCTCGGCGATGCGCCGCGCCACCACCTCGGTACCGTAGTCCGCCTCGGCCGCGTACCCATTGTGTGCTTTGCAGCAAAGCGTGACGTTGGACAGCGTCGGCGGACCGCCCTTGGCCTGCGGGTCGATATGGTGAAACTCCAGCTTCCCGCGGGCCGGGCATCGCTGTCCGTTCTCGGCGACGAAGGTGCACTGATGGCCGTCGCGCCTGGCCACCTCTCGCTTGACGTGATTGGGGATGTGAAGCTCCGCGTGATACCGTGCGTCGAGGTCGTGGACCTGCTGCCTCAGCGCGGCGAGCGTCGCGAGCGAGAGCGCGCCGTGCGCGCGCGGCCGCTGACGTACACGTAGAGCGCCTCGACGCGCTCGCGACCGAGGCGCCCCGCCTGGAACGACGGCTGACGCCGTAGGTGACGGCTGTCACGGCCGTTCCGCTCCCTGGTCGGTGGCTGCATCCCAGAAGTCGCTCTCGTGCACGATCGCGAGCCGCGCCCCAGCTCTGCGGAGCGCCATCGCCTCCTCCACCTTCCGTCCGTAGCAAGAGAATGCCCACGAGAGGCTGCGCTCGGCGGCGACCACTAAGTAGTCCAAGGCCTGAACGACGCGCGGATGCGATTTCCCGCCAAGTTGCGCGACGACCGACTCGATCTGACGGCGCGACGCTCGCGGCGAGCTTCCGGTCACGCAGAGAAGGCCGTGCAGCCGTTGCATGTCCGCGGTTGCGACTGAGTAGAACGGGGACGGGCTCTTCAGGCGTTCGCAGAAGTGCAGGATGTCGGCGCGCTCTTCGTCGTCGAGAACGCCGTCAGAAACGGCCTCTCGGACGCGAGCGCGAACCTCGCCGAACAGGTTCCCGTCGTGCCAGTTGCGTTCCCGCGAGCACCAGCGCTCGAGGCTGTCGACCTCCTGCGCGACGATGCGCCCATCGAGTGCGATCCCGCGGATGAGCCCTTCGAGCTCATTGGTGTCGCGGTCGCGGTTCTGGGCGACGGTGTACTTGAGGTAGTCGTCGGCGTGGCCCACGGGGAGGAGCGTAGCTCTGCCGCGTGAACATTCGCAAACGAGCCGCGCCTGCGGCGCAGGGGCGAACCGCCCGTGTGCGCTCTGGGCGGAGGAGCGAGCGCCGAGCTGTGCTCCTGCCAGCCGAGGCAACCATCAAGACCCGAGCGCCTCGAGGACCCGCGCAGCCGCTCGAGCCGCGCCGCCCAGGTCGGGTGGCGGTGGCATCGGCTGGGCGAGCACCCGGCGGATCGGCTCGGCGATGCGGCCGGATAGCAAGTCGTCGTTCTCGACGTGGACACAGGCGAGCCAGTCCGGCATCTCGCGGACCATGATCGGGTACTCCGGGAAGTCGCCGCGATCGGTGTAGACGAGGCGTGTTCCGGCGCCGATGGCGTCGGAGACGATTCCATAGCCGGGCTTGGTCACGACCACGTCCACGGCCCCGACGACGTCGGGGTAGTCGAGGCCGAGCGCATCGAGGCACGTGATCTCGACCTCGTCCGGAAGCACGAACTGCAAGCTCCGGTCGCTTCCGAGGATCCGACGCGTGAGCCCCGGCAGTCCCAGGCCGCCGAAGGAGACGAGGATCGCCGGACGGGCGTCGAGCCCGAGCCGGCGGCGTGCGTCGCTGCGTTCGACCCGCGGTCGCCTGGCCACGAGGCCCACGCGCTCGCGCTTGGGAAAGGGCGAGAGGTCGCCCGCGAACGGCAACTCGAGCAGCAGGGTTGCGTTGGCATACGCGCGGCCGGCGCGCTCGGCCGACGCTTGGAGCATGGGCTGGCGCTTCGCGCGGTGGCGGTAGATCCAGTCCCACGAGAAGTTCCCGAGAGCGAGGCTCGGGATGCCTGCCCGCGCGGCGGCAGCGAAGGCGAGGGGTGGGATGTCTCCGAGCACCACACGCGCGCCGCTCGAGCGGAGGAAGCTTGCCTCGACCCCGAGCCGCGCATCCCATGTCGCGTCGAACTCCCGGCACCGCTCGGCGGTTCCGAGTTCGTCGATCACGAGCGCGTCGCGCTGCGCGAGGCCGACGTCGCACGCGACGGCCCGGACTGCGACTGATCCCGGCACGTTGCGCCGCACGAGCCACTCGGGGACAGCGCCCACCACCGTGATGGGCAGCTCGGGCGCTCGGGCTCGCACGGCCCGCAGCACCTCGCAGAG
>MEMX01000150.1:27595-36353 GCA_001768075.1 Anaeromyxobacter sp. RBG_16_69_14
CTGAGACGTAGGCGATCAGCATGCCGCCGCATCCTGCCACGTTGCCGACGGGCTTGCGCGACGTCGAGGGCGATGCACACGCGCGCGCGCACGTTCGGTCCAGGGTGGAACCGCCCGTGCAGGAGCCTCCCCTTCTCCGCAAGTGGGGCAGGTCCCTCGCCGCACCGGTCGCCGGCGGGGACCTGCCTGCCAGATCAGCGGCGCCCGCGCCGCGCCCACAGCGGAATTCCGTTCTCATCGCGCAGCGTGAGCGAGGCGTCGCCCCGCTTCACGACCTGCGCGATGAGCGCGGGCCCTCCGAGCTCTACCTTCGATCCCGTGACCTCGAGCTTGTCGCCCTTCTGCACCTTGAGTGCCTGGCTGTCGAGGAACCACGCCGGCCCGAGGTGCACCGCGAGCACGCCATCCGCGGTCTTGAGATCGAGGTGGACGCCCTGTCCTCGCATGGCCTCGATCCTGTGCACCTCCGTCACCTCTCCGGCGACCGTCGTGACGGTGGCGGGATCGAAGTTGCGAGGCCCGCGTCCGCCGCCCGGGCGCATGGGTCCGGCGGGCGCGGTTTCCACGGCGAGCGCCGGAGAAGGTGAGATCGCCAGGAGCGCCCCGGCAGCGCCCCGACGAGCGCGGCTGTCTTCGTGTTCATGCCGAATCCTTTCGGTTGGAAGAGCCCGCTGCGCGCCCTCGCGCCGCCGGGTACTTGCACGGAGTACCCGCGGCCATCACGAAGGTTGCGTCCGGGCGCCCGCGGCGCATTGTCACAGCGCGATCGAGGGAACCCGTTCGTCCGCCACGCGACCCCCTCGTCAAGGCTGGTCATCCACGTGGGTCCCGCTTCTTGCGCCGGGAGGGCTGGACGCGCGGTGGCTCGTCGGCCCCCTTGGCGTAGTGCGGTGGCCACGGCGCGTCGCCCAGGCCCGCTGCCCGCTGGCGCGCCGCCAGCTCCAGCAGCGCTTCGAGCGAGCCCGCCGCGCTGTCGATGCCCGCGCCCATGTCGCCCAGCCGGGCGAAGCGCGCGGGCACGGTGCGGAGCGTGAAGTCGGCCGGATCGCACGCCGGCAGCTCGTCCCAGGCGAGCGGCGCCGAGACGCGCGCGTCGGCCGTGGGCCGCACGGAGTAGGCCGAGGCCACGGTGCGGTCCTTGGCGTTCTGGTTGTAGTCCACGAATACGCCGTGCCGCTCCTCCTTCCACCACTTGCTCGTCGCCAGCCGTGGCGCGCGCCGCTCCACCTCGCGCGCGACGGCCAGCGCCGCCTGGCGGACCTCGGCGAAGCTCCAGCGCGGCTCGATCCGAGCGTACACGTGAATCCCGCGCGAGCCGCTCGTCTTGGGCCAGCCGACGAGGCCGTGGTCGCGGAGCACCTCGTGCGCGACGACGGCCACGCGGCGGATCTGATCCCAGCCGACGCCGGGCACGGGATCCAGGTCGACGCGCAGCTCGTCGGGATGCTCCAGATCGCTCGACCGCACGGAGTGCGGGTTGAGGTCGACGCACCCCAGATTCACCACCCAGGCCAGCTGCGCCGCCGTGCGCACCACGATCTCCTGGGCGCTGCGGCCGGAGGGGAAGTTCAGCTCGACCACATCGATCCACGGCGGCCGCGACGCCGGGGCGCGCTTCTGGAAGAAGAACTCGCCCTGGGCTCCTTCGACGAAGCGCTTGAGCGCCATGGGCCGGTCGCGCACGCCCCGCAAGGCGCCCTCCGCCACGCTCAGGTAGTACTGCACCAGCTCCAGCTTCGTGACGCCGGCCTCGCGGAAGTAGAGCTTGCCCGGGTTGGAGATCGACACCTCCTGCCCGGCGACGACGAGCAGCTCCCGCTTGCGCCCGTCGGCTGGGTAATCCTGAAGCTGCGTGGTCGGTCTCTCGGCCATGACTGCGTCAACCTGGACATCCGGGGTCTCGGGCGCGCGCCGCGGATTCCCGTGGTCCGAGGGCCTCGGCCGTACGAGGTGGCGCTTGCTCGCTGGAATGAGATCCGAGCGCATGCCGGGCGCGCAGGGGGTGGAAGAGCGATTACGGAGGCGTCATCCCGCGGCTCCGTGCCTAGCTTGAACACCCGAGGCGTCGTCAAGCGCGCGAGAACGTCCTCGAGGTCCGCTGACCTCTTCACTCGGCCCCGCGCCAACCGACGCCCAGCGGCAGGGCGGGGGGGCGAGCAGCGTGCGTGTGAGGAAGCGCACGTGCAGAAGGAGACAGGCATGGAACTCCAGATCGTCAATCCGGATCCCAGGTACGCACCGGCCGCCCTGATGGAGCCCGCCAGGCTTGGCTACATCCACATCGCCGCGGAGGTGAACCCGCCGCGGCGACCAGGACCACTCCTCGTCCGCGGGCGCGCCAAGTCGCGACTCATCCCGAGGCTCGAGGAACTGGGGCACCAGCTCGAGCAAGCGGGTGGGGTGGAGAAGGTCACCATCTACGAGGCGGTCGCGATAGCGCCTTTCAGCCGTTTTCCCTACGTGAAGGAACTAGCGGACTGGATCCGGTTCCCGCGCTTCGACGTCGTGGTGCTCGTCGAGACGACCTCGCCGGACGTGATCCGCGACGTGCAGGCGACGCCTCCGTACCGGGCGCTCCTCGACGCGCTCGGTGCGCACGCGCGGCGACTGCACGTGGTGGCTGCCCGCAACGCGAAGCGGATCGGCGACGTCGACAAGACGAGGCAGGGGCTGTTCCTCTTCAACTACTTCGTCGCCGATGACGCAGACGTGGCGCTCCGTCTCTGGGACCATCTGGCCGGGTGGTACGAAGCCGAGACGGGCCTCGACAACTCGACCTTGCTCGTCCCGCTGGAAGGGGAGAGCTCGGACTACCTCGCCATCAACCACGCCCGCTGGGACCAGAGCGTGCCGCGGTTCATGTCGCGGCAGCTCCTCAAGAGGAGCTTCCGCACGTTCGTGCAGGCGAACCTCGCGGCCAACAGGGTGGGGGCGATGCCGGTGCTCTACCGGCTCGCGCGGTCAGAGCGCTTCGCGTCACGCCGAGCCATGCCGGTGTTGCTCGCGGGTGTCGGGCTGCTGCTTGCGACCATTGCCGTGACCACCCTCCGCCACCGGGGACGATGGAGGTGAGAGACGGTGTTGCAGAGTGTTGGCCTTCACCGAGGAGGCGTCATGCAGGTCAACGAAGACAAGCTGAACCAGTTCATGGGCAAGGTGCTCGGAGAGATGGGGGCCGCGATGAACGCCGCCCTGGTGCTTCTCGGTGAGCAGCTTGGTCTGTACAAGGCCATGGCCTCGGCGGGGCCGATGACACCGGCGGAGGTGGCGAAGAAGACCAGCACCGATGAGCGGTACGTGCGCGAGTGGCTCTGCGCGCAGGCGGCTGGCGGCTACGTCGAGTACGACAAGGACACGAAGAAGTTCACGCTCCCCGACGAGCAGGCGTTCGCCCTCGCCGTGGAAGACAGTCCGGCTTACATCCCGGGCGCGTTCCAGATCATCAGCTCCGTCGTGAAGGACGCGCCGAAGCTGCTCGAGGCGTTTCGCACCGGGGACGGCGTGGGCTGGGACGAGCACGATTCGTCGCTCTTCGAGGGGACCGAGCGGTTCTTCCGCCCGAACTACGCTGCGAACCTGGTCGCATCCTGGATCCCCGCCCTGGAAGGGATGGACGCCAAGCTGAAGGCCGGGGTACGCGTGGCGGACGTGGGCTGTGGCCACGGCGCGTCCACCACGCTGATGGCGAAGGCGTACCCCGCCTCGACCTTCGTCGGATTCGACTACCACGGACCGTCCATAGGCTGGGCTCGCCGCGCAGCGGCTCGCCAGGGACTCAAGAACGTGTCCTTCCAGGTCTCCACGGCCAAGGACTTTCACAGCGGACCGTATGATCTCGTCGCGTTCTTCGACTGCCTGCACGACATGGGCGACCCCGTCGGCGCGGTCCAGCACGTGAGGGAGATGCTGAAGCGGGACGGAACGTGGATGATCGTGGAGCCGTTCGCCAACGACGAGCTGGAGAAGAACCTCAATCCGGTGGGTCGGGTGTTCTATTGCGCATCGACGATGGTCTGCACCCCCGCGTCGCGGGCGCAGGAGGTCGGGCTATGTCTGGGGGCGCAAGCCGGCGAAGCCCGCATTCGCCGCGTCCTGGCGGAGGGCGGCTTCACGCGTTTCCGTCGAGCGGCGGAGACCCCATTCAACCTCGTCTATGAAGCTCGCCCGTGAACAAGTCCCCGTCCACCCCCCCGACCCGCCTCCTCCGCGCCAAGGGCCTCCCGTGGCGATCATCGAGGCGTGACGGCCGCCCGCACCCGCCTACCGGGAGGACGACGCGAGGCGCGCGACCGATTGGAGGAGGTCGTCGACGTCGATCGGCTTCGCGATGTGCGCCTGGAATCCGGCCGCCAGTACCCGATCGCGATCGTCCGGGCCTGCGAGGGCGGTGAGCGCAGCCGCGGGCACGCGGCCGCCGCGCTCGGGGGGGAGCGCCCGCACCTTGGCGATCAGGCTGAGACCGTCCTCGGCGGGCATGGCGACGTCGCTCAGCAGCACGTCGGGCTTGAACTCGTCCAGGGTTGCCAGCGCCTCTGCGGCCGAGCACGCCGCGCGGACGACGGCTCCACCCTGCGCGAGCACCTCGAGCAGGGACTCGCGGGTGTCCTCGTCGTCCTCGACCACGAGGATCCGCACGCCCGAGACGTCCGTCGACCGGCCGGCCCTCGAGGCTGCGCCCTCGGATCGCGGACTCCCGACGACAGGGAGGCTCACCCAGAACGTCGCCCCTTGTCCTTCGCCGGGGCTGTCCGCACCGACGCTGCCCCCGTGCAGCTCCACGAGGTACTTCACGAGCGCAAGGCCGAGACCGAGCCCACCGTGGACTCTCGTGGCGGTGTTGTCCGCCTGGCTGAAGCGGTCGAACAACCTGGGAAGAAACTCGGGGCGGATGCCAGCTCCGTTGTCGCGGACGGTGATCCTGACCGCTCCCTCGGATCGGTCGACGGACACCGAGACTTTCCCTGCGCGCGGAGTGAACTTGATGGCGTTCGTCAGCAGATTCGAGAGCACCTGCTGGAGACGGGTGGGATCGCCGTAGACGTGCAGCGGCGGCAGCTCGACGGGTCCGTCGAGCTGGATCGTCTTGGCCTCCGCCGCGGGGCGCGACAGCTCCAGCGCTCCGTGGACGACCTCGCCCAGCTCGATCACGTGCTGATCGAGGCGGAGCTTGCCCGAGACGATGCGCGAGACCTCGAGGAGGTCTTCGATGAGCCGTGTCTGCGCGCTCGCCGCACGATGGATGGCCGCTCCGGCCCGTTCCACGCCGGGGTTGTTCGCGCCGGCCCGACGGAGCACCTCCGACTGCAAGAGGATCGTCCCGAGCGGCGTCCGGAGCTCGTGGGAGAGCGTCGCGAGAAAGATGTCCTTGGCGCGGTTCGCCGCCTCGGCGGTCTCGCGCGCGGCGCGCTCCGCCTCCATCCGCCTCAGGTCCGTGGTGTCCTCGACGGCGAGCAGGACCATCGGAGCACCGCCTGGCCACGTGATCCGGCGCGCGTTGGCGGACAGGGTCCGCTTGCCCAGCGCGCGAACGCGGAGCTCCAGCTCGACCCTCGGTGGAGGAGCGGCGCTCGCTCGCGCCCGCTCGACGAGCTGGGGCAAGCCCTCGACCCTCCACATCCCATCGCAGGCGCCGAAGAGGTCATCGCCCTCGGCTGGCTGGCGTTGCTCACCGAACATTCCGACGAACGCCGGGTTCCTCGAGACGACCCGGAGATCCTCGTCCACCACGACGATCGGGACCTGCACCGTCTCCACGATGGCGCGCGCGGAATCGCGTGCCTGCTCTGCGTCCTGCACGGCACGCTTCAGCGCGTCGACGTCGACCAGAGAGAAGACGGCGCCCTCGAGGTGCTTGTCCGTCGTGCGGTACGGATGAATCTGCATCCGGAACCAGTGCCCGTTCCGGTCCTGGACCTCCCACTCGCGCATCCGATGGTTCGCGATGACCTCCGCGATCCGGCGATCGAGGTCGGGGACGTCGACGTTCAGCTTGACGTGATCGACGGGGCGCCCGACGTCGGACGGGATCAGGTTGAGGAGCCCTCGCGTCCCCGGCGCGAAGCGGCGGACTTTCCGCTCCGCGTCGACGATCACGACGGGGATCTCCACGGTGTCGAGGACGTTCGCGAGGTCGCTCGCGATCCGATCCAGCTCGGTGTTGCGGTTGCGGAGCTCCTCGTTCACCGTCGTGAGCTCTTCGTTCGCCGACTGAAGCTCCTCCTTGGCGCTCTCGAGCTCCTCGTTCGTGGCCTGAAGCTCCTCGTTCGCCGCGATGAGTTCCTCGTTGACGGTGGCGAACTCGTCGTCGGAGACCCGATGCTGCTCCGCGAGAGACTCGAGGTACTGCTTCGTCGCCGCGAGCTCCTCCTTGAGGCGACCGTATTCCCGCTCGACGGTGTCGGCGGCCCTTCCCTGCACGACGCCGGGAGAGGACGAGCAAGGCTCGACGGGGTGCTCCTCCTGGAAGAGGACGAGGAAGTAGCGATCCGCCGCGTCGCGGGCCCCGAGCAGGGGGACGACCTCGATGGCGATCGGCCGCGGGTCATCGGTCCTGGTCACCCGCACGCCCTCGACCCGGACCGTGGCACCACGCTCCTTGGCTTCGTCGATCGCTCGCCGCAGCTCGACGTGCAGGCCCTCGCGCACCATCTTGAGGAGGTTCGCCTGGGGCTGTCCAGGCGGCGGCTCGAGAAACTCCCCCGTGCGGCCACGGAACTGGATGATCTCCATCCTCTCGTTCACGATGACCCCGGGTGGGGCGAACCGCGCCAGGAGGAGGTGGTCCGCCTGACGCTGCGCCTCGGCTGCGGGCCGCGCCCCGGCAGCCTGAGCGGCTGCGCTGGCCAACCCGTGGCCGATGCGGCCCCCGAGCCCCAGGGGGAAGGACATCCCTCGGGTTTCCCCCACCTTTGCGAAGATGCGGTGCTCCTGATGGAGCGGGGCGAAGAGATCCTTGAATGCGGTGGTGGTCTCGCTCCGCCCGAGCAGGAGGTAGCCAGGCCGGTTCAGGCAGAAGTGGAAGGCCTGCAAGAGCCGCTGCTGCAGATCGGCGCCGAAGTAGATGAGGACGTTGCGGCAGCTGACGAGGTCGAGCTTGGCGAACGGGGGATCGCGCATCAGATCGTGGACCACGAACACGCACAGGTCGCGGACGTTCTTCGCGACCCGGTACTCCTCGCCGACCCGGGTGAAGAACCGCGCCACGCGCTCCGGGCCGAGGTCGCGCAGGGCGTTCTCCGGATAGAGTCCCGCGCGCGCGGTGTCGATGGCCTTCTCGCTGAGATCGGAGCCGAAGATCTGGATCTCGAGATCGGGGCGGACGTCGCGCAACGACTCGATCAGGCTGATCCCCAGGGTGTACGCCTCCTCCCCCGTCGAGCAGCCCGGAACCCAGACGCGGATCGGCGCTCCCGGCGGCTTGTCCTTCAGCAAGAGGGGGAACACGCGCTGCGCGAGCGCGTCGAAGACGTTCCGGTCGCGGAAGAAGCCCGTGACGTGGATGAGGAAGTCCTGGGACAATTCGCGGGCCTCGGATGTCTCCCGCTTCAGAATTTCCTGGTACTCGCCGAGCGAGCGGACGCGCCGCAGCGCCATCCGGCGCGCGATACGGCGGGCGAGCGTGGTGGGCTTGTAGGTGGAGAAGTCGATGCCGGAGTGCCTGTGAATGAGCGTGAGGATCGCGTTGACCCCGTCCTGGGCAGCGGGCATGGCGTCCGCCCCGGATCGTTCGATCACGTAGGGATGCTCGCTCAGCCGGATCAGCTCGGCCGCGATCCGGTCCGGAGGGAGGACGAAATCGACGACGCCGGCGCCGGAGGCGCTCAGGGGCATGCCTCCGAACTGCGCCGAGTCCGGATCCTGAGCGAAGGTGATGCCGCCTTCCTGCTTGATGGCCTTGAGCCCGTCGGTGCCGTCGGAGCCGGTGCCCGATAGCACGATGCCGATGGCGCGGCTGCGCAGTTCCGCGGCGAGCGAGCAGAAGAGGCCGTCGATCGGGAAGCGCAGCCCGCGCGTCGCGGGCCGCGGCACCAGGTGAAGCGCGCCGTCCTTGACGGACACCTCCGTGTTCGCCGGCATCACGTGCACACGGTCGGGGACGAGGGGCATTCCGTCGCCGACCTCGACCACCGGCATCGAGGTCAGCCGGGAGAGCGCGCCCGCGAGCATGCTGGGGTGCTCGGGCGAGAGGTGCTGGACGACGACGAACGCCATGCCGCTCCTGGCGGGCAGCTCCGCGAAGAGGCTCCTGAAGGCCTCCAGCCCACCAGCCGAGGCGCCGATGCCCACGACGGGGAACGATCCAGCCGCGCCACTCGGGCTGGCTACCGAGCCGGAGTCGGGCGCAGCCTCCTCGCCAGCCAGCCCCGACGGGGTGGTCGTGGAGAGCGCTCCGTACGCTCGCCTACTGCCTTCCTCACTCACGCGCGGGACTCCGTGCGTCCCCCAATGAGGATGCTCATCGAGGCGATAGGCGCCCGAAACACGATACACAAGTACTACTCGGAGCCGGGCAGATTTCGCCTGGGCCGGTCGCTGCCTCAGGTCTTCTTCACCGCGCCGAACGGGCAGGTCTCGAAGCAGGTCCCGCACTTGACGCAGGCGGCCTGCTCGATCGTGGGCGCCTTCTTCCTCTCCCCACCCGCGAGCGTGCGAAATCGCCGGCCGCCTTCCCCTCCCGTGATCCCCTTTCGCGGACAGCTCTGCGCGCACAACATGCACCCCACGCACTCGGAAGAGTCGATGGAGAAGGTGACGAGCG
>MEMX01000150.1:36364-46953 GCA_001768075.1 Anaeromyxobacter sp. RBG_16_69_14
ACCTGGTGCCCGCCGACGGCGCGGTCGGCGTCGATCTCGTCGGGAGGTTCGGGGTTCGCCCGTGGCCGGGCTCGATGCCCTTTCTGGTGCAGCTGCTTCCGTGCTGGCACGACGCGCTCCCTGCCTGTGCTTCTTCAGTATGTCGGTTCGGCGGGTCGGACGCGACCCCTGGGTGGCCGGGTCGCCCCCGCTCCGGCGCAGAGCGGGCGTGCCGCGACAGCGCAAGTCGCTGATGCTGCACCGGTATTCACGCGAGCCCGATCACCGGCTCTTCGGAACGGCCCTTCCATAGCTTCGTTCGGGCGACCGGTTCTCACGGGTCTTGGTTGCCTCGCCAAGGACTTGCTCCCGGAGTTCCCATCACATGCTCCACACGCTGATCGCGGAAGACGAGCTCACCAGCCGAAAGGTCCTCAACGCGTTCCTCGCCCCGCTCGGCACCTGCGACATCGCGACGAACGGCAGGGAGGCCGTCGAGACCTTCGCCGCAGCCATGAAGCGCGCGACTCCTTACGACCTCGTGTGTCTGGACATCACCATGCCCGACATGGACGGGCATGCCGTGCTCGGGGCGATCCGGGAGATAGAGAGAGCCAGCGGGCTCGGCGAGGCGAACCGCGCCAAGGTCATCATGACGAGCGCGTCCGGGGATCGGGAGAGCATCGCGGATGCCTTCCGCTCGAAGTGCGACGCCTACATCATCAAGCCGATCGGAAAGAGCGCGCTCATGTGGAAGCTCTCGTCGCTGGGCTTTCAGGTGTAGCGAGCGCTGATCTACTACTTCCGAGAATCCTCGAGCGGCGCGACAACTTCGTCTGGGGGGTGCGGGGGGAGCCGGCGCTCCCCCCGCCTTGAGGACCGGAGGTCCGGAAGTCCTCAGCGCGGGGTGTGGCCTGGCGCGCGAGGGGCCGGCCATCCGAGGATTGTCGCGCGCGCTTTGGTTGCGGCGCTCGCCGCGCTGAGCTCGTCCCGGCTACTTGCCGGCCCGCGCAACCGCCAGCTGCCGCTCCACCGCCGTTCGCAGCGCTTGCGTGCCGACGACTTGCTCGCCGTTCACCAGGAACGTCGGCGTGCCGTTCACGCCCAACTTCTGCGCGAGCTGCGCGTCCTCCTCCACGCGCGCCCGCAGCTTCGGGTTCGCCAGGTCGCGGCGGAAGCGCGCCAGGTCGAGGCCGAGCTCGCCCGCGTAACGCTCGTAGCTCGCCGCGGAGAGGGCCGCCTGGTTGGCGAAGAGCTTGTCGTGCATGGCCCAGAACTTGGGCGCGCCGCCCTGCTCGCGCGCCGCCTCGGCGGCCAGCGCCGCCGGCATCGCGTTGGCGTGGAAAGAGAGCGGCAGGTGCTTCCACACGAGTCGCACGTCGGTCGGATAGGCGGACTCGATCTCCTTCACCGCCGGCGTGGCGCGCGCGCAGTACGGGCACTGGAAGTCGGAGAACTCGACCAGGGTGACGGGCGCGTTCGCCTTGCCCTTGGCCGGGTCGTCCTGGCGCACGGGGACCGCGGCGCGGCCGCCGGGGATGATGGCCGGGGCGGCCGCCTTCGGGGCGGCGGCGCCGGCGGCAGGACTGGCCGGGAACTTGCGCACGTTCTCCTCGCAGATGGCCTGGTACAGCGCGGCGCCCGACTTGCCCTGCCTGGCGAGCGCGTCCGCCTTGCGGATCTCGTCCTCGAGGATGGGTTTGATGCTCTCGAAGGGGTAGGCACCCTGGATGCGGCGGCAGTTCACGTAGAGCGTGGGGGTGGCGCTGGCGCCCACGGTGGTGGCCAGCTTCTGGTCTGCGTCGACGCGCGCGGCGCCGGCGTGGGACGCCGTCGATCGCTTGAAGCGCTCCACGTCGAGCCCGAGCTCGCGGGCGGCCGACTCGTACACCTCGGTGGAGAGCGCGCGCTGGTTCGCGAAGAGCCGGTCGTGCATCTCCCAGAACTTTCCCTGCTCGCGCGCCGCCTCGGCCGCCTCGGCGGCGGGCCGCGCCTGTGGGTGCATGGTGGCGGGGAGCGGCTGGTGCTTCCATACCACCCGCACCACGCCGGGGAAGCCCTGCTCGACCTGCTTCAAGAGGGGTCCGACCTTCGCGCAGAACGGGCACTGGAAGTCGCTGAAGACGACGATGGTCACCTTTGCCGCCTCGGGTCCGCGCGCCGGATCGTCGGCGCGGAGCGGGACGCTGGCCGCCGTGGTGGCGGGGGTCTGCGGCGTCGTCGGCTTGGCCGGCGCGGTGGCCGTGCCCTTTACCGGGCGCGGCGCGATGGAGCGCCCGGAGCCAGAGCTGACCAGCATGCGATCCCCGGCGACCCCGAGGACCACGCCGACAACGAGGGCAACGATCCAGCTCGCGTTCTTCATGAGAGTGTCCTCGAAGTCTCAGGTGAGGGGCCGTCGCCCCGTCTTGTCGAACAGGATGCCGAACAGGATCGGCCGAGCAAGGCCAAGCGAACCACACCAGTTATCAAAACCAGGACACTGCCTCAAGATGGGGCGAAGTCAAACGTGGCGAGAACACGCGTGAGCACCTCCTATTCCTGGGCGCGTCGGCGCCGAGCGTGCCGCCGTCGCCAACGATGGCAGTCATGTCGCCCCCCCCGTCGCCGCCCGAGGCGGGGCAAGGCAGTGCCAGCACGGACGAGCGACAGGGTGATCGGGCGGACCACGGGCGCGGAGCCTAGCGCTCGCATGCGATCGCGTGCAAGGACGGCGATCGCCTCGATCCGCGGGCAGGCGCGATTGCGTCGCGAGCTTGCGATCGGTTAAAGGCCACGCGGGATGGACCCACTCGCGCTGCCCGACCCTGACCGGACCCTCGACACGTCCGGAACCTACTGTCCGTTCCCGATCGTGGAGGCGGCGAAGGCGGTTCGCGCGCTGGGGGACGGGGCCGTGCTCCTCGTCATCGCCACCGACCCCGGCATCGCCACCGACATGCCGATGTGGTGCAAGGCGACCCGGAACGAGCACCTGGCGACCTTCCGCGATGGGGCCGCCTGGAAGAGCTACGTTCGCAAGCGAAGGGCTGACTCGTGCCCGGCGGGTTTGCCCGGGGGCTCGGCAGTGGCGGACGAGTAGGGTGAAAGGCGAGCCTGACCATGGAACGTAAGGTGAAAGCGATCGCGCTCGTCTCGGGCGGCCTCGACTCGACGCTGGCGCTGGCGCTGGTGAAGCGCCAAGGCGTCGAGGTGAAGGCCGTGAACTTCTACACCGGGTTCTGCATCACGGAGACTCAGCGCCGCAAGGGCGGGCGTGCCGACGGATCCGTGCCGCGCAACGAGGCGCTGCGGGCGGCGGCGGACCTCGAGGTCGAGATCGAGTACGTCGACATCTCCGGTGCCGGTTACCTCGACATGCTCGTCCACCCGAAGTACGGCTATGGCGCCAACGCCAACCCGTGCGTCGACTGCCGCGTCTTCATGATGAGGCGCGCGAGAGAGATCATGGAGCGCGAGGGCGCGCAGTTCGTCTTCACCGGCGAGGTGCTCGGTCAGCGCCCGAAGAGCCAGCGGCGGGACACGCTCCGCGTCATCGAGCGCGACAGCGGCCTCGACGGGCGACTCCTGCGGCCGCTCTCCGCGAAGCTCCTACCGCCGACGATCCCCGAGCAGGAGGGGCTCGTCGACCGCGAGCGCCTGGAGGCCATCAGCGGCCGTTCGCGGCAGCGCCAGATGCAGCTGGCGAGGGAGCTCGGCGTGGTCGATTGGCCGCAACCGGCCGGGGGCTGCTGCTACCTCACCGACGAGAACTTCGCCCGGAAGTTCTTCGACGTCCTCGACGCTCGAGAGGCGGCGGGCGAGGAGCGCCACATCGAGCGCGAGGACGTCTTGCTGCTCTCCACCGGGCGCCACTTCCGCCTCTCACCGCGCGCCAAGCTGGTGGTGGGCCGCACCGAGGTGGAGAACGCGCTCCTCGAGCACCACGTGGCGGGCCGCGCGCGGCTCGAGGCGCGGGACGTGCTCGGCCCCGTCGCGCTCGTCGACGGCGAGCCCACCTGGGAGGAGCGCCAGCTCGCGGCCCGCATCGTGGCCAGATATGGAAAGGGGAAGGACCTCCCCGAGGTGGTCGTGGAATGGCGCGACGGCGACGACGTGGAGCACTACTCGGTCGCGCCCGAACAGGACGAGGCGCGCATCGAGGCCATGCGGGTCTAGGGAGAAGCACCCCCCGCCGAACGCCGTCCGTGCAAGAGGGCGATCGGGTCGTCCCCGGGTAGTGGGCGCAGAGCGGTATCCCGTGTTCCCACGGCGCCGGCCGCCGCCGAAGGCTGCGAACCCGTGAAGTTTGCCTGAAAAACCGTCACCCTCCTTGCTCTGAGTCAAGGAGCTCGCCCTTTGTAAGTGGTTCTCTATACTCGTTCAACCCCCGGGGGTCGGGGGCATTCAAATCTCTCGTTTCGCTGCGCTTCCAGCGCGCAGTCCAAAACCACGGGGTCCTCATGGCCATGGTGAAGCGCATCTACTCCTTCGGCGGAGGGAAGGCCGAGGGCAACAGAGACATGAAGGACCTCCTCGGCGGAAAGGGCGCCGGGCTGGCCGAGATGTCGAACATCGGGATCCCCGTCCCGCCTGGTTTCACGATCACGACGGGGGTCTGCACGGCGTTCAACAAGGAGGGTAAACGCCTGCCCAAGGATGTGCTCCCCGCGCTCCGCTCGGCGCTGCGCAAGGTCGAGTCCCTCGCGGGGAAGGGCTTCGGAAAGCCCCAGAATCCGCTCCTCCTCTCCGTCCGCTCCGGCGCGCGGGTGTCGATGCCGGGGATGATGGACACGGTCCTCAACCTGGGCCTGAACGACACCACCGTGGAGGGCCTCGCGAAGAGGAGCGGCAACGAGCGCTTCGCATGGGACAGCTACCGGCGTTTCTGCGCCATGTTCGGCGACGTCGTCCTGGGCATGAAGCCCGAGCGCAAGGAGGACCGCGATCCGTTCGAGGTGATCCTGGACCGGAAGAAGCAGGCGCTCGGGGTGAAGCTCGACTCCGAGCTGCCCATCTCCGCGCTGAAGGAGCTCGTGGGCGAGTTCAAGGCCGAGGTCAGGGAGAAGAAGGGCATCCCGTTCCCGGACGATCCCATGGCTCAGCTCGTCGCCGCCGTCGAGGCGGTGTTCCGGTCCTGGGACAACGACCGCGCCATCGCCTACCGCAGGATGAACGGTATCCCGTCCACGTGGGGAACCGCGGTCACCGTTCAGTCGATGGTGTTCGGCAACATGGGTGAAGACTCGGGCACCGGCGTGGCCTTCACGCGCAACCCGGCCTCCGGCGAGAACGAGCTCTACGGAGAGTTCCTCGTGAACGCGCAGGGCGAGGACGTGGTGGCTGGGGTCCGCACGCCCCAGAAGATCGCCGACATCGAGGCCAGCTTCCCCGACATCGCGCGCCAGCTCGAGGACTCGCGCACCAAGCTGGAGCAGCACTACCGCGACATGCAGGACATCGAGTTCACCATCGAGCGCGGGAAGCTGTACCTCTTGCAGACCCGCTCCGGCAAGCGGACCGGTCTCGCCGCGGTGCGCATCGCCGTCGAGATGGCGGAGAACAAGTTCATCAGCACCCGCGAGGCGGTCCTGCGCGTCGAGCCCTCGTCGCTGAACCACCTCCTTCGCCCCGTCTTCGACGAAGGCGCGAAGAAGCGCGCCTTGCTGGCCGGGCGGTACCTGGCCAACGGCCTTCCGGCCGGCCCGGGCGCGGCCAGCGGACGCATCGTCTTCTTCGCCGGCGACGCCGAGGCGTGGAGGGAGAAGGGCGAGCAGGTCGTGCTGGTCCGGCACGAGACGAGCCCGGAGGACATCCGCGGGATGGCGGCGGCGCAGGGCTTCCTGACGGCCTTCGGCGGGATGACCTCCCACGCCGCGCTCGTCGCCCGGCAGATGGGCAAGGTCGCCATCGTCGGCTGCGAGTCGCTCAGCTTCGACTACGAGACTCGCACCATGACGGTGGCGACGCCGCAGGGGCCCAAGACCCTCGCCGAGGGCGACTGGATCTCCATCGACGGCACCGACGGACAGGTGATCGAGGGCTCCGTGGAGACCATGCCCTCCGAGGTGGTGCAGGTCCTCATCGAGAAGACCCGCGACCCCGCCGACGCGCCGGTGTACCAGGAGTTCGCGAAGCTGCTCGCGTGGGCCGACCAGGTTCGCAGGCTCAAGGTGCGCGCCAACGCCGACCAACCCGATCAGGCGGCGGTCGCGCTCGCCTTCGGCGCTCAGGGCATCGGCCTCTGCCGCACCGAGCACATGTTCTTCGGCGAAGGCAAGATCGGGCCCATGCGCGAGATGATCGTCGCGGTGACCGAGGCCGAGCGGCGCGCGGCGCTGTCGAAGCTCTTGCCGGTCCAGAGGGAGGACTTCGCCGGCCTCTTCCGCGCCATGGGTTCCCGCCCGGTGACCATCCGCACGATCGACCCGCCGCTCCACGAGTTCCTGCCGCACGACGCGGAGGGCATCGCGGCGCTGGCGCGGGCCACTGGCAAGACCGAGGCGCACATCCGGGATCGCGTCGAGGAGCTGGACGAGTCGAATCCCATGCTGGGCAACCGCGGTTGTCGGCTCGGGATCTCGTACCCTGAGATAACGGCCATGCAGGCGCGGGCCATCTTCGAGGCGGCCTGCGATGTCGCTAGCGAAGGCGTGGAGGTGCGGCCCGAGGTGATGATCCCGCTCGTCGGAGAGAAGAAGGAGCTCGACCACCAAGCTAGCCTCGTGCACGCCGTGGCCGCGGCGGTCTTCGCAGAGCGCGGGCGCAAGGTGAGGTACTCCGTCGGGACGATGATCGAGATCCCTCGTGCCGCCCTCACCGCCGACGATATCGCCCAAACGGCCGAGTTCTTCTCCTTCGGCACGAACGACCTCACCCAGACGGCCTTCGGGATCTCGCGCGACGACGTCGGGACGGTGCTGCACACCTACCTCGAGAAGGACATCTACAGCGTCGATCCGTTCGTCAGCATCGACCGCGAGGGCGTGGGCGAGCTCATGAGGATCGCCGTCAAGCTCGGACGGAAGACGCGGCCGAACCTCAAGCTCGGCATCTGCGGCGAGCACGGTGGCGATCCGAGCTCGGTCGAGTTCTGCCACGCGCTCGGTCTCGACTACGTCTCCTGCTCGCCCTACCGGCTTCCCATCGCGCGTCTCGCAGCAGCGCAAGCCGCGCTCCGCGATCGCCGCGCCGTGGAGGCGCGCATGGTCAATGGCAAGCAGGCCAGCGCAAGGCATGCTGCCGCGAAGCGCGTCGCCAACGGGAAGCGCGTCGCCAACGGGAAGCCAGCCCGCAACGGGAAGCCAGCCCGCGCCGCGAGCCGGGCCGTCATCGTTCCCCTGACGAAACGACGCAAGAAGCCCGTGCGGCAGAACGCGCGAGCCTAGAGAACGCGGGACGGCGGGGTCGCACCCCGCCGTCTCGGCGAAGGGGCAAGGCTTTGGGGCCGTCGTAGGGTGGGGCTTGTTCCCCCGCCGGAAGGTGGCCCATTGATTGCTAGGGATCTGCGTGGGGCGGGGGCTTGTTCCCCGCCGGCAGGTGAGGCGTCCGCATCAATACGGGCGCCTTCTTTGACGCTCCGACCCTCTCCAGGCACACTCGCCGCCACGCATGTCCCAGTCTCGCGTCACTACGTGGTTGCTCGCTGCGTGCGTGGCGCTCTTTGTCTTCCTCGCCCTGCCATGGCACGGGGCCGCGGCGCGCACGCAGGCGAAATCCGACGATGGCCAGGCGAGCGCGCAGGACAAATCCGACGGCACTCCGCTTGCGTTGGACGCAAGCGTTGCATCCCCTGCTTCCGCCGCGCAGCCCCTGCTGGGGGCGATGGTGTACGACACGAGCCTACGCCGCTACGTCGCGAGCGTCGGTCACGGCCGGGCGGTGCTCTCGATCTCACCCCGGCTCCAGCAGGGCCTGGAGAAGCTCCTTGCCGCCCAGCGCGTCCCGGTGGGTGCGGTGGTGCTCATCGAGCCCAGGACGGGGCGCGTGCGCGCCCTCGCCGAGCACGTCGAGAAGGGGCCGAAGTCGCACGTCGCGCTTCAGGCCATCGCGCCCGCTGCCAGCATTTTCAAGATCGTGACCACCGCGGCGCTTCTCGAGCGCGGCATCGCACCCGACTCCGAGGTGTGCTTCCACGGCGGCAGGCATGGCATCCAGAAGGCCCTCCTCGCCGATAACCCGCTCCGCGATCACCGCTGCCTCACGCTGGCATCGGCGCTGGGGAAGAGCGCGAACGTCGTCTTCGCCAAGCTCGCCGGGCGCGACCTCTCGGCGGAGCTCCTGCGCGTCGAGGCGGACCGCTTCCTCTTCAACGCGACCATCCCGTTCGCCTGGCCCGTCGAGCCCTCGCCGGCGCCGATCCCCGACGATCCCTTCGAGCTCGCCAAGACCGCTGCCGGGTTCGGGTCGGTGCGCCTCTCGCCGCTTCACGGCGCGCTCATGGCGGCGACCGTCGCGAACGGCGGTGTCCTCGTCCCGCCGCGCGTGGTGGACGAGGTCGATGGCGTGGCCGCTCCTCCGCCCGGCGAGGCGCGCACGGTGATCCGGCCCGAGGTGGCCGCGGCGCTCGCCCGCATGTTGCGGACCACGGTCACCGAGGGCACCGCTCGCAAGGTCTTCCGCGGCGCCCCCCTGGCGCGCCGCTCGCCGCTGGGGGAGCCGACCGCGGCGGGGAAGACCGGCAGCCTCTTCGAGCGCGACCCCTTCCGCGATTACTCCTGGTTCGTGGGCTTCGCGCCGGTGGACGACCCGCAGATCGCGGTCGCCGCCGTGGTGGTGAACGAGCGCATCTGGCGCGTGAAGGCGTCCTTCGTGGCCCACCAAGCGCTCAAGGCGTACTTCTCCGAGGAGGACGTTTCATCCCGGGAGCTGCGCGCCGAGGCACGGTAGCAGGTCACGTCTCCCTCTCGGACTCGTGTTTCGCGGTTTCTGGGTAGCCGGGGCGAAAGGGCGAGACACCTGGGGGGGCGTGGCCACCGGCAGCGCTACGCCAGCTCCACGATCCGGCCATCCACGAACTTCTTCACCGACTTCAGCACCTCGACCTCGGCGAGCGGCGCCAGCTGCACGATCTGCCGCAGGTCGCGAGTGCCGTCGCAGCGCCCGAGGAGGTACTTCTCCGCGGCCGAGAGGCGCATCAGCCGCACCTCGCGAATATCCACCCGTAGGCGAGGGATTCTGGGGGGGTCGAGGAGCTCGGCATGCAGGCACTGCGCGGCCGCGAGCGCCTGCGCCGGATCCTCCTCCGGGTTCGGGACGCCGGGGCTCTCCAGCTCGGGCACCGCGGAGGTCAGGACGCCCTGCTGGTGCAGGGCGTAAAGCCGCTGGTAGAGGTAGAAGTCGGTAGCGTGCAAGGCGAGGCCCACCTCGTCGATGGTCTTCCCGTCGCGCGCGAGCTGCAGCAGCCGCGCGTCGACGCTCCCTGGCGGCAGACCTTGCGGAATGGAGGCCTCGTCCACCAAGAGCGAGGCGGTGCCGGTGGGGAACTTGGACCGGAAGGCCTGCCAGGCGGTGGTGCGGAACTCCGCCTCGCGAGCGATGTCGGCGAGCGGCACCTGCACGGCGAGCTCGTCCGGTGTCGGTGCCGGCGCCTCGTCCACGTGAAACACTCCCGAGTCCCACACGTACGCATCCAGGAGCGTCTCGCGGATCTTGATGGCGAGCGTGTCCCTGATGACGTCGGGCGCGACGATGCCGACCATGGTGAGGACCTTGCCGAGCCGGATCTTCGTCTCCATCTGCGTCTCGAAGGCCTTGACGAGCTGCTCCTCGGTGATGTGTCCGAAGTTCATGAGCAGCTGGCCGAGGTACTCGCGCGGGTCATTGGAGGCAGCACCCACGGCTACGCCCCCGACGAGGAGAAGTGTCTTGCGCACCGTGCCGCGCTCGCACGTCAAGCTCCCGCTGACCTTTCTGCGAGCGAGGAACTCGACCAGGTCTTGCAGAGGCATGAGGGCGAAGGTGCCCGTGAGGCCGCGCATCGCCAGGAGTGTCGCCCAAAGGCGCGGGTGGCGGCAAGGCGCCGCCTCGTGTAGATACCGCCGACATGGTCCCGCCGCGAACGTTGCGTGGGGTGAAGGTCGCCGCCCTCGTCGCCCTCTTCATGGCCACCCTGGGCGCCATCCTGGCAGTGGCGTACCACCGGCTTGTGGCCCAGCCCCGCCTCGCCGAGGAGGCGTTCGACATCCAGCGCGCCAATGTCACGGCGCCGGACGTGCCGCTCCTGGGACGCGACGGGAAGCCCTTCTCTCTTTCGCAGTACAGGGGCGCGGTGCTCTTCGTGAACTTCTGGGCCACCTGGTGCCCGCCCTGTCGCGAGGAGATGCCGTCGATGTTGCAGCTGGCGCGCGAGCTGGCGCGCGAGCACCCGGGCAAGTTCCGGATGGTCGCCGTCTCCGCGGATGGCGGGTGGCCCGAGGTCGACGGATATTTTGCTCACACCTTCAGAGGGACCCCGCAAGAGCTGGTGCTGGCGCTCGACCCCGAAGGGATCGTGGCGCGGGCCTACTACTGCACCGCCCGGGGCGTATGCCCCGACATCAAGTTTCCCGAGACGTACATCGTCGACAAGTCCGGCCGCCTCGTCGCCTACGTCGTGAACAGCCGCGACTGGACCGACCCCGCCGCCCGGC
>MEMX01000150.1:46972-47049 GCA_001768075.1 Anaeromyxobacter sp. RBG_16_69_14
GGGCGATGGCCTGGCCGATGTGGCCCAGGCCCATGACGACCACTGGTGTACCGTTCGAGACCTCCGCCACGCACCCT
>MEMX01000150.1:47074-48030 GCA_001768075.1 Anaeromyxobacter sp. RBG_16_69_14
TTTATGTTGGTGGTCTTCGTTCGCGCGCACTATAAACCCGTCGAGAAGGCAGCAATTTTCATGGGTTCACGGCAGGGTTCACGGCGGGGGCCTGCGGTAGGGGTCGTAGCAACGGCTCTGCGACCCTTCAGGGTGCGGCGGAGGGTGCGTGGCGGAGGTCTCGAACGGTACACCAGTGGTCGTCATGGGCCTGGGCCACATCGGCCAGGCCATCGCCCGGGCGGCGCTCGAGAAGCCAGGTCTTCGCCTGGTCGCCGCGATCGATCCCGTCCATTCAGGCAAGCGTCTCGACGATCTGCTCGCCTCGCCGGCGCCAGCACTGCGCGTCGCCGCTGATTCGGCGAAGGCGTTCGCGCTGGCACGGGGCGGGGTCGTCCTCCACGCCACGGGTTCCTCGCTGGAAGCGGTCCTGCCACAGCTCGAGCACGCCGTCCAGGCGGGACTGTCGGTCGTCTCGACCTGCGAGGAGCTGGCCTATCCCTGGCTGCGCTTCGAGAAGCTCGTGGATCGGCTCGACGAGCTCTGCGAGTCCAAGGAGGTGGCGGTAGTGGGACTTGGCGTCAACCCCGGGTTCGCGCTCGACCGCCTGCCAGCCTTCATCTCGCAGGTGACGGGTCCGGTGCGGCACGTCCACGGCCTCAGGGTCCAGGACGCGGCCCAGCGCCGGGTGGCCCTGCAACGCAAGGTGGGCGTCGGCCTCACCGAGGAGGCCTTCCACGCTGCGGCCGATCGGGGAGAGCTCGGCCATGTCGGTCTCTCCGAGTCCGCCATGCTGGCCGCTCTAGGCTGTGGCTTCGAGATCGACGAAGTGGAGGAAGAGCTCGTGCCGCTCCTGGCCGAGGCGGATCTCGACGCGACGGTCCCGGTGCGCGTCGGCCAGGTGGCCGGTCTGCACCAGACCGTCCGCGGCTTCGCCGATGGGGCGGAGCGCGTCCGGCTCGAGCTCGTCATCGCCT
>MEMX01000150.1:48039-49435 GCA_001768075.1 Anaeromyxobacter sp. RBG_16_69_14
CGGGCGCCGAGGATCCGCGCGACGAGGTGGAACTCGACGCGCGGCCGCCGGTGCGGCTCCTGGTGAAGGGCGGGCTGCCCGGCGACGAAGCGACGGCGTGGGCGGTCGTGAACGCAGCTCCTGCCATCACCGTGATGCGCGGGCTCGTGACCGTGCTGGATCTGCCGGCGGGGCGATAGGGAGACCATGCTCGACAAGTCGCTCATCGGAAGAGAAAGCGAGCCGGTGCTCCACGAGGTGGAGAAGGGCGCGATCCGCCACTTCGTCGAGGCGATTGGCGATCCGAACCCCATCTACGTGGACGAAGAGGCTGCGCGGATCGTCGGGTATGCCGCCCTGGTTGCGCCGCCTACCTTTCCGGCGGTACTGACGGTGAATGAGCGTTTCCGCCATTCGCTCGACCTCGGTACTCGCTCCCTCCTCCACGGTGAGCAGCAGATCGAGTACGGCCGCCCGATCCTCGCGGGCGACCGCATCGTCGTGAAGACGCGCGTCGCCGACGTCCAGGAGCGGGCCGGAGCGAGCGGGCCGATGGACATCCTCGTCCTCGAGGACGAGGGGCGCGATGAGCGGGGAGCGCTCGTCTTCCGGACGCGCGAAGTGCTCGTGCTGCGGCGCGGGTAGGGGACCCCCATGGCGCTCCTCGCACGACAGCTCTACTTCGAGGCGGTCAAGGTGGGCGACGAGCTCCCGCCGCTCGTGAAGCCGCCCGTCGACCGCACGCAGATCGCGCGTTATGCCGGCGCGAGCGGGGACTTCAACCCGCTCTACGTTGACGAGCACCTGGCGAAGAACGCCGGCTTCCCGAGCGCCCACTCCCCCGGCATGCTCGTCATGGGGTTCATCGGGGAGCTGGCGGTGGACTGGCTTCGGGGCGCGCGGCTGCGCCGCTTCACGTCGCGATTCGTGAAGATTGTGTGGCCGGGGGACGTCATCACCTGCCGGGGCCGCGTCGTGGATCGGCGCTTCGAGGGGAGCGGCGCCTACGCGATCGACATCGAGGTCTTTGCGGAGAATCAGCGGGGCGAGCTGGTGCTCAAGGGGCTGATCACGGCGCAGCTGTACTACAGCTCCGAGGACGACGCGCGCCAGCGGGCCGGCCAGCCGCCGCTCGTGGTCATGCTCGAGGAGGAGGAGGCTCGCCTGGCCAAGCTGTCGCGCGCGCAGCCCCCCAAGCGGCAGGAGCCGCATCTTCAGCCCCCGCCTCGCCCCGCCCCGTCGCACGCTGGGCAAGCGCAGGCAGGACGGCCTGTCCTCGCCGGCTCGCCGCCGCGCCCCGCCCCGCCGCCCGCTCCAGGTCGCTCGGGCGCCAACGCACCGCACTCCGCGGCCATCGCAGCGCCGCGTCAGACAGCTGCTGCTCCCAGGCCGGCCTCCGAAGCGATGTCCGCTACGG
>MEMX01000150.1:49476-52726 GCA_001768075.1 Anaeromyxobacter sp. RBG_16_69_14
GTCCTGCCGCTCCCGCGCGCCGCACCAAGGCCGCTCGCCCTGCGCCTCCTCCGAGGCGCCCTGCCGGGAAGACTCGCTCGGTGCCGCGCTTGCCCAAGGCGAAGCCCGCGGCGCGCGCCAGCCGCCCCCGCGCGGGCTCCAAGCCCACCGGCAAGAAGCGCCGCTAAGAGGCGAATTCGGTGCTCGCGCTGGTCGCCGCCTTGCTGGTCGTTCCCGGGCCCGTCGAGCACCCTCGCCCGATGCTCTCCTCCGCCGGGGCACCCCTTGGCACGGGTTTTCGGTGGGGGGTCTCTGGTGCGCTCGACGAGCACGAAGAAGGGCGAAAGGCGAGTCTAGTCGAGCTGGACGCCGGGAATGCCGCGTTCGCCGGTCGCGATGACCCCGAGCGACTGACGGAGGCGATAGCTCACTACGGTGTCGCGGCTGCATCGCAGCCCGGTGAAGCCACCGCCTTGCTTGCGCTGGCGCGCGCGCACGCCTACCGCGCTCTGGCCGTGCCCGCCTCCGCGCAGGACGCGTGGCGCGATGCATCGCGCGCGGCAGAGCAGGCGCTGACGATCGCGGAGCCGACCCTCGCCGACGTCATCGACCGCGGTGACGCCCCCGCGCGCGTCGCTGCCAAGGTGGACGCGCACGGCGCGGAGCCGCTCTACTGGCTAGCGCTGGCCACCATGGGGATGGCGCAGGCGCGCGGGATGGTGGCCGTGCTGGCCGTGAAGGACGAGGCGCGCGCGATGATGGAACGTGCCGCCGAGCTCGACGATCGGATCGACTTCGCTGGCCCACACCGGGCGCTGGGCGTCTGGCTCGCCACGATCCCTTCCGCCGCAGGAGGCGGTGCCGGCGCGGCGCGCGCTCAATTCGAGCGCGCCCGCATCCTCTTCCCCGCCTATCAGCTCAACCTGGTGCGCGACGCCGAGACCCTGGCGGTGCTTCTCCAGGACCGCAAGCGGTTCGAGGCACTCCTCGGCCAGGTACTCGCCTTCGACAATGCGAGCATGCCCGAGATCGCGCCCGAGAACCTGTTGGCGAAGAGGCTGGCGCGGAAGCTCTTGGCCCGCCGCGACCGCCTCTTCTAGTTCCGCACCGGGTGGTTTTTGACCGCTTCGCACGAAACTGAGGATGGCCCGGGGTGTTGAGGAGCCGTAGCCCGCAGCCTGTAGCCCGTAGCCCGATGCCCAGCCTCCGCGTGACGGCGCGGCTCGACGCTGCTATGACGGCGGCATGGACGTGAAAGCGTGAGCTCGCGGGCGGGGGATCGGGAACTGCCGGCGGCTGGTGTTTTGCCATGAGAGCGGCCAGCGCGCTCGCAGTGGCGCTGGGGGTCGCCCTGGTCGGCTGCCCGCGCGTGCCGCCGCCCGATCTGTCGCGCGATCCGTCGGCCCTCCTCGACCAGGTGCGCGCCGCGCAGGCCCGTGTCCAGCGCGTGCGTGGCTCGGCACGCGTGAAGATCGCCTCGCCTGGTGCCTCCGGCAGCTTCCTGGAGTTTGCGGCGGCGGAGAAGCCCGATCGACTGCACCTCGAGACGCTCGACTTCTTCGGCAACCCGGCCGCCGTGCTGGTCGCAGCGGGCGGTCGTTTCGCCTTCCTCGATGCGCGTGCCAACGTCCTGTACCAGGGCGATGCGACACCGGAGAACGTGTCGCGCCTGCTGCCAGTCGTGCTCCCGGTGGAGGAACTGGTCACCATCCTGTGTGGTTCGGCCCCGCTCCTCCCCGGCACGCCTCTCGAGGTCCGGGTGCACGACGATCGCCTCCTGCTCACCATCGGCCTGGGCGACCTGGGGCAGCGCCTGGCCGTCGGTGAGCTCGCGAGCGTGGAGTGGTCGCGGATACGGCGAGCGACTCCCGATGGGAGCGGGAGAGCAGAAGAGGTGGCACCTGCCTACGACCTCGAGTTCGACGCCTTCCACCGCCGTGCGGGCGTGCGCTTTCCGGCCGGGCTGAAGCTCGACGCTCCAGCCGGGAGGTCGCGCATACAGCTTACATGGCGGGAGGATCTGCAGATCAACGGGCCCTCCGAGCCCGCGCTCTTCCGGCCCGTGACCCCCAAGGGCGCGCGGGTCGTGGACCTCGCTCGGGGGGCGCCGGTGCCGCCGGTGGAGCTCCCGCTCGACGAAGGAGCGCCGGAGCTTCGGTCCCGATGAAGGGGCGTGGAGCCCTTCGCCACGGTGAACGGGCGGCGGGGAGCCGGGGATCCCCCGGCTTCCGAAACGGGCGGGAATGCAGACGGATCTCGCCGGTTCGAGCCTTGCGGGCGGCGCTTCCTCGTTGATCCCGGCTTCATTTCGCGTATGTCTTCATGAGTGCGCTCCGCGCACGGAGTCTTTCTTTCGTGAATCCCGAGCTCTTCAGCCTCGTCAAGTCCAGCGTGGCCATGTGGCTCATCGTGGTCTCTTCCGTGGCTGCGGTGGCGGTCGCCGCCGAGCGTGCCTTCGCGTTGTGGCGGTTCGGCGAGCGCGCCCGCTCGCTCGCCGACGCGGTGACGAGAGCCCTCTTCCGGGGCGATCTCGAGGACGCACGCGCACAGTGTGAGCGCTCCAGCTCCCCGGCTGCCGACGTCTTCCTGGCGGGGCTGGCGGCGACCGTTCCGCCGGCCGTCGGGCCTGCCCGCCCGCCCCGCATCCCCACGCCGGAGAAGGTCGCCGCGGCGGTCGAGCGGCAACGGCAGCAGCTGAACCTGCACCTGCGCGCGCACCTCTGGTTGCTCGGTACCATCGGCGCGACCGCTCCGTTCATCGGCCTCTTCGGAACCGTGGTCGGGATAATGCAAGCGTTCCACCAGATGGCAGCCACCGGCCAGGGGGGCTTCAGCGTGGTCGCGGCCGGCATCTCCGAGGCGCTCGTCACCACCGCCGGCGGCATCGCCGTCGCCATCGAGGCGGTCGTCCTCTACAACTTCCTCAACACGCACGTGCAGAAGGTTGCCTTGCAGTTCCGGCTCCTGGCCGAGGAGTACCTGGAGCTCTTGAAGGAGATCCCCGCCCCGGTGCGCGCCGGCCGCGAGGAGAGCGCGTGACGCCATGGCGATGAACGGGCCCTCGGGCGGCGACGATCAGGAAATGGACGGCGCCGGGATCTTCGCCGACATCAACATCACGCCGCTCACCGACATCTTCCTCGTCCTGCTCATCATCTTCATGGTGACGACCACCGCCATTGCGGAGCAGGGCGGCCAGAACGGCGGGCTCAAGGTCAATCTGCCCCGCGCCGGCAAGACCGCGAGCACCCAGGAGATGCACGATCTCGCC
>MEMX01000150.1:52787-58713 GCA_001768075.1 Anaeromyxobacter sp. RBG_16_69_14
CGAGGAAGCGCTGACGCAGCTCCTCGACAAGGCGCACGGGGAGAACCCGGAGACCCTGGTGCTGGTGCAGGCCGACAAGGCGGTCGCCCACGGGAAGGTGGTCGCCGTGATGGACCTCGCGCGCCGGCACGGCCTGGCACGGCTGGCCATCGCCACCCGTGACGATGGGCGGTGAAGAACGACATGACGGTCAAGAAGCGCCTCGGCGAGATGTTGCTCGAGGCGGGTGTCATAGACGAGACGCAGCTCCAGGCAGCGCTCGGGCACCAGCGGAAGTGGGGTGGTAGGCTGGGGCAGGCGCTGCAGGACCTGAAGCTCGCCACCGAACCGCAGGTCGTGAGCGCGCTCTCGCGCAAGTTCGGCTATAGCACCGTGAACGTCGCGGCGTTGCCACGGACGCCGCAGCTCGAGTCGGCGCTGAAGCTCGTGCCACGCGAGCTCGCCATGCGCCAGACGCTCCTGCCCATCGCATCCGACGCGAACTCCCTGACCGTGGCAATGGCGGATCCATCCAACATCGCAGTGGTGGACGAGCTCTCCTTCCGCACCGGTCGCCGCATCAAGATCGCGCTGGCGGGAGATCGCGAGATCGCGGGCGCGGTGCGCAAGCTCTACTTCGCAGAGGAGGAGCCGATCCCCGTGGCGGCCATTTCGCTCGAGGAGATCTCCGGCGAGTCGCTGCTCGAGACGACGAACGATCCGTTCGCGGCCCCGCCACACCCCATCCGCGAGGGATCCTTTGCCGGATCCGAGCGCACCCCCGCCCCGGATCCCCAGCGCTCACCCGGCCAGCGGCAGGTAGCCCCGCACCCCTCGACGCCGCCCCCCGTGCTCGGACGCGACGCTGGCCCCCCTTCGATCGCGTCCGCGCGGGCCGTACCGCCGGCCGTCGCGGCGCGACCGACGGCCGCCCCGCTCGCGCAGGTCTCCACCGCGCTGGCCGACCTGGGAGAGCCCATCCTGGCCACCGAGCTGGCGCCCGAGGAGGAGCGTGACCCTGTCGCGGCGCCGCCGGCGGAGCGGCAGCTCACGCCCAGGCAGGCAGCTCTGATGGACGCGCTGGTGCGCGCCGCCAGGGGCGAGGAATCCGGTCTCGTGAAGCCGGCGCAGCTGGCGGCGGTCCTGGCGCGGTTGCTGGTGCGGCACGGGATCGTGAGCGAGGCGGAGATCCTCGACGAGCTGGCGAAGAAGTAGTCCTGGAGGGAAGGTTACGGATCACAGGCTGCGGGCTACGGCGGGCACGGGTCGCGGCTAGCCGCTCGTTCAGTTGAGCGCGCCTGGCGTGACGAGCGTGAACGCCGGGATCTCGGCCGCGAACGACGCGCCGTCGTCGCGCACCATGTGATAGGTGCCGCGCATCGAGCCGTGTGGCGTCTTCAGGATGCAGAAGCTCGTGTACTCGAAGGCTTCGCCGGATTTCAGGCGGGGTTGCTGGCCCACCACGCCGTCGCCCACGACCTCCTCCTTGCCACCCTGCGCGTCGGTGATGATCCAGTGGCGAGAGACGAGCTTGGCAGGGTGATTGCCCTCGTTCGAGACGCGTATGGTGTACGTGAAGAGGTAGCGGCCGGAGGACGAGCGATCGGGCCGGAACTCGCTCTTCACGTGAACGCGGATGCCCGAGGTGACGGCGGTGGACACGATGCCGACTTATAACTGCCGCGCGGGAGCGCGCACGCTCCCGGTCGCCATGGGCCCCCTGCTCGCGGTTCGCGTCGCCGCATCCCAGAGAGTGGTGTGCCTCGCCCGGGGAGAGGACCGAGACGCTCCATCGGATCAGGGCGCGGATCAAGCGCGGATCGGGGCGGGCGATGACGAGTGGTCTGGGTGGAGCGAGACATGGAACGTGAGCTGACGAACATCCTCGATGAAGCGCGCCGGAGCGGTGGGAGCATCGTCGCGCTCACCGGCGCTGGTATCTCGGCCGAGAGCGGCATCCCCACCTTCCGTGGCACGGAGGGCTACTGGGTGATCGGCTCGAAGAACTACATGCCGCAGGAGATGGCAACTCAGGAGATGTTCCGCCGAGCGCCGGAGGAGGTGTGGCGGTGGTACCTGTACCGGTTTGGCGTGTGCAAGTACGCGCAGCCGAACGCGGGCCACCGGGCGCTCGTCTCGCTCGATCGCGCGCTGGGCGACCGCTTCCAGCTCGTCACCCAGAACATCGACGGCCTCCACCTGCGCGCCGGCGCGACCCCAAATCGCACTCACTGCATCCACGGTGACGCGGCCTTCGTGCGCTGCGCGGACGCCTGCTCCCACGCCGCCTCCCAGGGAGAGCTGGGTGAGCAACACGGGAAGCTGCCGCTGCCGGACATGGGCGTGCGCGGCGCCGACACTCCGTTCACCGAGGCCGATCGCTCCAGGCTCTCTTGCCCGCGCTGTGGCGCGTGGCTGCGCCCGCACGTCCTCTGGTTCGACGAGTACTATGACGAGGAGAACTACCGGATGCAGACGGCGCTCCGCGCGGCGTCGCAGGCCTCGCTCCTGCTCGTCGTCGGCACGAGTGGTGCCACGACCTTGCCCATGCAGATCGGCGAGCTCGCCTTCCGGCGCGGCATCGGAATGATCGACGTGAACCCGGAGGAGAACCCCTTTTCAGACCTGTGCCAGGCGAGCGCGAAGGGCTTCTTCGTGCGCGGGAGCGCCTGCGAACGGCTCCCCGAGATCGTCCAGGCGCTCACGGCGTTCGAGGTTTCGGGCCCGGTCGTTTGACGCTCCGCACCACCTCTACGCGGTGAGGACGATCTTCCCGACCTCGGCGGGCGCCCCGAGGCGCATGGGCGGACCCCAGTAGCCGGTGCCACAGGACACGTACACCTGGCCGGTCCGCTGCATGTTCTGCTGCCCGCTCCGATAGACCTCGCGGTGATGATAGAGGCCCTTGCAGTAGGGGTAGACAGCGCCCACCACGAGGTTCCAGGGGAAGATCTGGCCACCATGGGTGTGGCCGGAGAGCTGCAGCTCCACCCCGGAGCGCACCGCCTCCGAGACCCCGCGCGGCTGGTGCGCGAGCAGGACGAGCGATCGATCGGGGTCGCGGCCCGCCAGCGCCGCGTCGAGGGCCGGCCAGCCGCCGGGCTCGCCGCGCGCCACGCTCCAGTCGTCTACGCCCGCGAGGTCGAAGGAAGCCCCCCCCGGACCGCGATCGCCGAGGACCACGCGCTCGTTGCGCAAGGAGCGGATGCCGTAGCGCTCCAGCTCCTCGAGCCAGGCGCGCGCGCCGGCGTAGTACTCGTGGTTGCCGGTGACGAAGTAGACGCCGTGCGGCGCCGAGAGCCGCGCGAGGTGCTCGGTCGCAAGCCGCAGTTGCGCGACGCCAGCGTCCACGAGGTCGCCCGTGATCACGATGGCGTCGGGGTGGAGGTCGTTCGTCATGTCCACCACGCGCCGCACGTGTTTCTCGTGGATGGTGGGGCCGACGTGGAGATCGCTGATCTGTGCCAGCGTGAACCCGGAGAGCGGCCTCGGAAGGCGCTCGAGGTGGACCGCGACCTCCTTTACTTGTGGCTCGCCGATGGCGATCCGGACGGAGGTCGCGGTGGCCGCGCCGGCCGCGAGGGCGGCGCCACCTGCCAGCGCCCGGGCCACGAACACGCGCCGCGAAGGGTCGGAGGGCGCCTCGATCGTGCCGCCGGCGAGCGCCACCACCCAGCTGGCGGCAGCCCACAGGACCCGAGCGAGATCGGTGGCGAGGAGCGCCATGAAGAGGAGGAAGGACGCCCCGAGCCAGGTGAACAGCACGGCAGCTATTGGGCGCGCGGCGCGAAACGGTAACCTCCGCGCGACGATCACCGCGACCGGCATGCTCAGCGCGGCGAGCGCGAGGAGACCTCCCAGCAGGCGCCGCCAGGTGTCAGGGACGCCGGTGTCGCGGACCAGGCGCGCCCACAGGAACCAGTGCATGCCGCCGAGGACGGCCAGCATGACGAGCAAGAAGATCGCGAAGGCGGAAGAACGAGCCACGGTGCGCTCAGGAGTCTAATCAGGGCGTGGGAGGGAAGCCACGGCGCGCGTCCCCCTGCGCCGCCGCTATGTTCACCGCACCATGGACCGACTCTTCCTGGCGCTCGGCGCGATCTCTGCCTTCGTCTCGGTCGCCGCCGGCGCCTTCGGCGCGCACGCGCTGCGCGCACGCCTCGCGCCTGAGCTGCTCGTCATTTTCGAGACCGGCGCGCGTTATCAGATGTACCACGCGCTCGGGCTGGTCGCGGTGGCGTGGGCCTCCTCGCGCTGGCCTGGAGCGGTCACTTCCGCCGCGGGGTGGTTCCTGGTGGCGGGCACGTTGCTCTTCTCGGGGAGCCTCTACGCGCTGACGCTCTCCGGTGTGCGCGCTCTCGGCGCGGTGACGCCCTTCGGTGGCGTCGCCTTCCTGGTTGGCTGGGCGCTACTCGCCTGGTCGGCGTTGCGGGGTTGACGCGGGCAGACAGGCGCCCGCTCGGACTCGCGACGAGAGCCCCGGAAGCCCTCGTCCACCGGTCGTGCAAGCCGCGGCCGTCTCGAACATGAACCGGTGCGTAGGCGAAGGGAGAAGCCATGACGCACCGAGTCTGGGATCCGTCGGCCGGCCACGAGATTGCCTCGGAGCAGCGCCCGCCCCCACCTGCGCACGTCGAGCCCGACGGAACCGTCACGGGGGAGCTGTGGGTTCCCAGCGAGGGGCCGTGCCGTCGCGAAACCGGCGGGGCCGGTGGCGAGCCGGAGGGGCGCAGCCTGCCCATTCGCAGGGTCTGCTGGGACTGAACCGTTCCGGCTCGCGACGGATCACCGGAAGCCGGTCGATTTACGAGTAGTGAATACGCTCACCTCGGGAATCCTCTTCTCGACCTGCTTCTTCTGGTGGCACTCGGGGCACTCGGCCACCTCTACGTCGTGCTCCTTCACGTGCATGAAGGCAGTGAAGGGTTTGCCGCACGTCCTGCAATAGAACTCGTACTCCGGCATGGGGCGCCTCCTCGATGCTCCTCCCCCTAATGTCGGCGGGCGGGGAGCAGGGGAGTCCTATGGGGAGCGCCCCACGGACCTCTTCCAGGCAGCCTTGCGGGCGTCGCGCCGCTGCCGGCGCGTCGCCGGAGCGCCGCCGAGCCCCCTGGCTTAGCGAGCGCGGGTAGGTGGCCGTGCCGGGCGTTCGCGGCGCGACGAGGGAAGGGCGGCGCCGTGAGCGCTCATCGCCTCGTAGGCGGCCATGAGCGAGAGGTGCGCCGCCTCGCGGCGAGCGCTGTCAGGTACGGCGCGCGCCCAGCTGCGCAGCGCAATGGCCAGCCGCCCGCGCTCCGTGTGCACGCTGGCGCTGTGGACGAGGAGCGCGGCCTCGAGCTCCTTCGCGGCACGCGCCAGATCGCGCTCCGGAGGCCAGGCCGGCTCGCGAGCGAGCTCGTCGAGCCGCACCTCGCCCAGGCGCTCCACCTCTGCGTGGAGCCGGGCTGCACCCGGAGACAGGCGGCCCAGGACCTCTGCCACTCGGTCTGGATCGCGCGCGATCCGGACGAGCGCCGGCCAGAGCGCGCGGTGCAGGAAGGTCATCTTCCCGCCAACCAGCTTCAGCGCCAGCACCTCGGGCGAGGCCTCGAGCGCCGTGGCGATCTCGAAGATGCGCTCGCCGGCGGGGGCCCCCGAGCACGCTCCTCTCACCGACTCGCCCGCGATCGCCTCCGCGAGTGACGGACCGGCGCCGCCTGCGGTCAGCGTGAGGAGTCCGCGCTCCCGGACGAGGCGGAGCGCGTCATCGGAAGGGCTGGAAACGGGCGTGCCAGAGAGGAGGGTCATGGTGGTTGTTAGCGCGGGCGCCGCGGCGCCGCCACACTCACGGTGTCGCCTTCCGGGTGTACGCAAGGGTCCGCAGCGCTTCAGACTCGCGTTTCGCCCTTTTCGCCTCAGAAGCCGAGAACGGCGAGTCACAGCGGCGACCAGTTGATGTGATTCTCCA
>MEMX01000151.1:0-311 GCA_001768075.1 Anaeromyxobacter sp. RBG_16_69_14
TCGGCCTTGCCCTTACGGATCTTCTGTAGAGCGCGCTCGTTCACGGCGCGGCCGTCGGGAAGGAGGCGCAGCGTGCGGGCGGTGCCACGGCCAGCGTACCGTGCGTTCAGGGCCTGGTACACGATCCCGATGTGCCCGGGGTGGACGATCGAACCGTCCAGTGTCGGCCGTGGCACGGGATCCGAGAAGGAGAGCACGCCCTCGAAGCCCTCGCGCAGGATCAGCTCGAAGCACCTCGCGACGAACCAGCTTTCGCCATTCTCCGCGACCTCGTTGAGGAGCACGAGGCGGCCGAGCTCGACGCCGGCGGC
>MEMX01000151.1:419-3102 GCA_001768075.1 Anaeromyxobacter sp. RBG_16_69_14
GCGACGTAGCTTCGCGAGTAATGATGGCGCTCCACGAAGGCGCGCGCTGTCGTATCGTCCGGGATCGCTGTGACCTCGTACCGCCGGGTGGCGATCGGCTCGTCGCCCAAACGCCACGTCTCGGCGCGGTCGCACCAGCGCTGTGTGAGCCCTCGGAGGGGGAGCTGGACGAGGTCGCTCACGCCGCTGTCTCCTCCTCCACCAGGTACTGCGGGAAGCCGTGCAGCCGGCCTTCGCTGCGGTCGATTCCGGCCTCGACCAGGTTCTCCTTGTTGAAGCCGTCTCGCGCGGACACGAGAGCGCGGACGGCAGGCGGGAGCCGGTAGTGGACCAGGTGATCGCGCTCGAGCGCGTTCACGACGTCCTGCTCACCGTAGAGGGGGTGGCCGAGCACGTCGTGGTAGGCCACTCCGCTGGCAAGACGCGCGCTCACGACGCACCGCAAGAGAACACTGCCGGTCGAGTACATAGCGGCATTCCTCCTGGAGTGATGATGTATACAATACGAATTCGAAATGTCAACAGACCCCTGAGAGGATATGGTCCAGACTGCGCGTGACCCAAAAGAAGACTCGGATCACGCCAGGGGAAATGCAGAACGCCAAGTCAACTGCGAAGGTGGAGGCAACAGTGCGCCAGGTGAAGCCTGGAGAAGGGGGACGTGCAACATGAACTGAAACCTTCTTTCGGACCCAGCGGGGTCGTCCCGCCCGGCAAAGGTTAGCGACCAGCCGGAACCGAGTGTTGCGTGCAGCGCGGAGGTAACTCCGCCCACGAGGCGTACACAGGGAGCACGCAGGCCGTGCAATTGAGCTCCGAAATCGCCTATATCGCGAGGGCCGACGCCGTTGTTGTGGCGGAAGGCTGTACCGGAGCGCCGCGGGGGCAACCCCAGCCAGGCGCCGAGGCCTCGCCGGAGTCTGAGAACAGGGCATGCTTGCATGGGGGTCCGCCAGGAACCTTGGGATATCCTGCTGTCTCCAGCTTCAAGTCGGACCGGGCACCCCGTCAGTGTGTCCAGGCCAGTGGGGTCGTGGCGCTCCACGCCCACGGGAGCGAACAAGCGAGCGCGGCTGGTACCGTCGGGCGAAGGCAACCGAGCACGGCGGGAGGGACAGCGAGGAAGTCGGAGCTCTCCACTGTACCTGAGAAGCAGGGGAACCCAACCCGGGGGACCCTGTGGAGGGAAAGGGGAGCCAGTCAACGGAACTGTTGGAGGGAAAGATGCGCGGGAGTTCGAGCCCGATCAGCGTCTCAACGAAACTGCAGCAGATAGCGGAACTGGCGAGGCAATCGCCGAGCATGGTGCTCACGACACTTGCTCATCACATCGACGTGGGGTTTCTCCAGGAGGCCTATCGGCGCACCCGCAAGGACGGTGCACCAGGTGTGGATCGACAGACGGCAAACCAGTATGCGGAGGAGCTGGATTCCAACCTCTGCTCACTGCTGGACCGGCTCAAGTCGGGAACATACCAGGCACCGCCGGTGAAGCGGGTGCATATCCCAAAGGGAGACGGGTCGAAAACTCGCCCCATCGGCATTCCAACCTTTGAAGACAAAATACTTCAGAGGGCGGTGACGATGGTGCTCGAGGCCGTCTACGAGCAGGAATTTCACGAATGCTCGTACGGCTTTCGACCCGGACGGTCGGCCCACCAGGCGCTACAAGCGCTGTGGAGAGCGCTCACGGAGATGGGAGGCGGGTGGGTGTACGAAGTCGACATCAAAGGGTTCTTTGACTCTTTGGTGCCTGAGCATTTGCGAAGCTTTCTCGACCAGAGGGTGCGCGACGGAGTGCTCCGCCGCTCAATCGACAAGTGGCTAAAGGCTGGCGTGATGGAGGACGGGGCAGTCAGTTTTCCGGACTTCGGCACGCCGCAGGGTGGGGTGGTTTCACCGCTGTTGGCGAACGTTTACCTCCACGAAGTGCTTGACAAGTGGTTCGAAAAGCAGGTGAGGCCCCGGCTCGCCGGGCGCGCAGTCCTCATCCGCTACGCGGATGACTTCGTCATTGCATTTTCGCGCGAGAGCGACGCTCGTCGGGTGATGGGCGTCATGCCGAAACGTTTCGGCCGCTACGGCCTCACCCTTCACCCGGAGAAGACACGCTTGGTACGTTTCCACAGGCCTTCTTCCTCGGGAGGATACCAGCGGGGTAGCCGCCCCGGCACCTTCGATCTGCTCGGCTTCACCCATTACTGGGGCAGGTCGTACCGCGGATTCCCGGTGATCAAGTGCCGGACCGTGAAGGGCCGCCTGAGCCGAGCGCTGGTGGCAGTGGCGCTCTGGTGTCGGACACATCGGCACCTGCCTGTCGGCGAGCAGCAACGCATCTTGAATCTCAAGCTGCGCGGGCATTACAGTTACTACGGCATCACTGGTAACTTCCGTGCGCTAAAGCGCTTTGCGAGCGGGGCTAAGGCTACGTGGCGTAAGTGGCTCAACTGTCGCTCTCAACGCGCGAGGATGAACTGGGAGCGGTTTACCAGGCTTCTCAAGCGCTACCCGCTCTTGCCACCACGGGTGGTACAGAGCGTGTACGCACAGCGAACCCGTTGACCGAAGAGCCGGATGCCCGAATCGGGCACGTCCGGATCTGTGGGGGGGAGCAGCGAGAGCACCCACGGAGACTGCTAAACGGGCACGAAGGCGGAAACGCCGGAGACAGCCAAGCGGTTCT
>MEMX01000151.1:3125-17188 GCA_001768075.1 Anaeromyxobacter sp. RBG_16_69_14
CTACCCGACAATCCAGCGACTGAAGGAAAGAAGGCAACCTCCGCTTCACCGGCAAGAGCTTCCGCGACCCCAAGGAGATCGTGGGCGCGCCGCTCGAGGACTGACGACCGACAGGACGCGCCGGTCCGCGACCACGCGAACGGCGCCGGGCGCGAAGGGCGCGCCGCCAGGGCGCGTCACGCCCCTCGCACGCGCCCATCGCCGTCGTCCGCCGACGAGCGACGCCAGCTCCCCGACCCTCGGGCAGGGCAGGAGGGGGCGGGGACCCGACGACGTCACATGACCCTGCTTCTGTCCTGCTCCTTTCCCGAAACCAGCCCGGCAAACCGGCATCAGGAACCACCGGCGATGAAGAACACGGCGGAGGGACAGCTCGCATACCGCCTGGCGAAGGCCTCCAGTCTGCGTGATCTCGCGACCTGTCGCGGCTCCGGTTGGCACGCCGAGAACGGCTTCTGCTTCGTCCGCGCCGCCTCCGACGACAACATCCACGGATGGCGCCTGCCCCGGTTGGAATGAACATCGGGGAAGGAGAGAAGAAGCTCCAGGGAGCCCGTGGGTACGTCCCGGGGGCGATCTCCCTCTCTCTTTCCCCGCCAGGTTCCGATCGTCGCTCAGCGGGCCCGCCAGGGCCTCCCTGAAGTCGTCTTCAACGACTTCGCTCCTCGCTCCCCCCGCCTCGACAAGCAGTTCGTCGTTCGGCGATCGCCGCCGCGGCGGCGATCACGGCGAGGCGGGTGCGGGTCTTCTTAGCTATGGGCACGACTCGCCGGGAACACAGCTTCACCGTTCGAACCCCCACTCCCCACGCTCGTGCTCCCGCTCGCGCCGCTGCTCGATCTCGCGCGAGAGGCGCTCTCGTTCGCGGCCCTGATGCCAGCCGCGGTACGCAGCCACCTGGCGCGCGAGTTCCGGCTCCCGCCTCTCCGCCTTCCGCTGGGCGAGCTGGGTGCCCTTCGTCGGGTACCATGCGCCCGGTTCCCGGGCGTACTCGTTCACGTAGGCGGCCCGCTTCTCGAGTTGGCGCTCGCGGTTCTGGAGGACCTTGTGCTCCTTGGACCAGGTGTCCCGGGCCGCCTCGTAGCGCGCATGGCCACCTATGAGCCCGGCGATGGCATTGGGCTTCTGCGGCGCAATCTCGCGATGCTCGGCCATGCGCTGACGCAACTCCTGGACATCCTTCCCGACCCGCTCTCCGATTACCGCTGCCCTGCTCCTGACCGCAGCGAGCTCCTTCGCGACGATCGTATTCCACTGGGCCTCGAGCTTCTCGCCCTGGGCGGCGCGCTGCTTGTCATCGAGCGTCGCTTGAGGTGAGAGCTCGACGGTACACTTGACTGTCGCTTCTCGGGCCTCCTCCAGCGTGGCGCGCTGCCCCTCATTCCCGAGAGAAGGCCTGTTCAGCACTGCCGCTCGCGGCACCTTGCTCCGGTCCGCACGCGCGGGCTCTGCTATGCGCGCCGCCGCCAGCAGCTGGCGCTCAATCCGGCGATGTGGCTCGGCCGACCGTTCCTCCTCGAGGAATGCGCGGTTGAGTCGCACCTCCCGGGCCAGGTCAGGTCGCTTTCTCTCTGCCAAGAGCTCCGCGAGGCCGAACCCCGTGGCCGAGGGCCGACCTGTCGGCTCTGCCGCGAGTTCATGGAGTCTCTCCACACGCTTGCCAAGCTGCTCGAGTCGGCGAGCATGCTCGGAACTCCTGGCACTGGGTTCGCCGGAGGCCTGATGTCTCTCCAGTGCTACCTGGGCGCGAGCCTCTATGCGAGCAGTGCGTGCGTGTACTCGCGGCAGCTCGGCACGGACGAGCGCTTCCCATTCCTGCTCTCGCCGTGGGCCTAGGGCGATGCGCTGCTGGATCTGCGAGTCTCGCTGGCGAGCGACCTGAGTCTCCATCTGTGGAAACCGGATCGTCCGGAACTTCTCAGGCAAGCGCTCGTCCACAAGAACCGCGTTGAAAGGTTCGATACCGAAGGCAACAGCGCTTTCGCGGCCGCTCTTGTGCTTCGTAGCGAACCGGAAGATGCGCTCGTTGAGATGCAGAACCGCATCTCGCTCGCCGGCGTCGAGAAGGTCGCGACGAAGAAACTCCTGAGCGCAGATCACTGATGCTCGGGCCTGCTGCAGACCGTGTGGCCCTTGATACTTCGGCAGGCCTACGGTGTTGCAGATGCGGCTCTCCATGCAGAGGACCGGGTGCAAGACAAGGAACTCGACCCGCTCATCACGATCCTTCTTGCGAACGAACTCCACAGGAATGGCCATTTCGCGCGCTTCCTTGGCATCAAGCCCGTAGGGGCGATCAAGGAAATCGATCCGTCTCTCGTTGCCCTGACTGTCGGCGAAGAGCACCACGGCGACGTTGGGGGTCACGTCGTCCATGGAGGCGAATCGTGGTTGGCCGTGCAGACGATCAGCGCAGAGGCGGACTACGTCCCTGCTTCCCTGAAAGTCGATGTCCTTGCTCGCGAAAGGCGCCTCACGCTGAAGCCCCGTCGAGTAATTCAGGTAGCGCTCAGCCCAGAAGTTCAACGCCTGCCCGCCGACGAGAACGATCTGCCCTACAACGTCGGGACCCAGTTGTTCGAGGATGGGCTCAACTTCGAGGTACTGAAGAGGCGGCGGGTTCGGTCTACCAGAGACGCTTGGCGGCCTTGACCTTGACGACGACGTCGATGCCTGCGAAGTGGCCGTTCTCTCGTCGTAGTTGCTCACGGCTCTTCTGGCCCGAAGCAAGCGCGCGCTCGTCCTCTCGCCGAGAATGTTCCTTTTCGATTTCCCACTCGCGGAATCCCCACTCGTGGTCTTGGTCGCCGCGGCGCGCCATACAACCTCCCACTTCTCCTGTCTAAGAGTACCCTCTTTGCTGTTCGACCTTCAACTTGGGAGGCCCACTCCTACTGGGCCCTGTGACCGCGAAGCTGCGAGTCGGGGAGACGGTGGAGCGGCGCGAAGCTGACCTCCTCCTCCCTCAGGCCGGCGGAGCGGAGAACTCGAGCTCCGCGCCGCATGCCGTGGGGTTCCTCGCGTAATAGTGCGTAAAAATTGGGTTTTTAGCTACCCCTCACCCCAAGGTCCGCGCAAAAATGACCGGTCCACACGTCACCCTTGAGCGGTCGCCGCAGCCGGGGCGTTGCGGGGATAGCGCACGCGGCTTGCGGTGGCCCCCATGGTCACCCCTCCGACGAGCGCCGCGTACTGGCCTCCGTACCGCTGCTGGGAACGAACCGGAGCTCGGGGGGCGTGACGCTCATCCCGTCGCGGGTGCTCGCCCACACGGCCCAGTGCTCTGGTTGGCTGGGGCGGAGTGGACGCCCGAGGCGCCAGAGCACGACGACGACGATCGAGACGAGCAGGGACAACGACGACGGCGATGATGGTCATGGTGGTCTCCGCCGCAGCAGCTCGGCAGCGAGCTGTTGGCGGAGAAGCCGATGGAATCGCCAGTGGTGAGCCCCGACGCGCCTGGCGAGCGCGGCGCCGGGGATGGAGAGGACGAGCGAGCCGCCGAAGAAGATGCCCGCGATCAAACCGGGCCGCTCGGCGGCTGGCCACAGGAGTGAAGCGACGATCGCTGCGAGCAGCCCGTAGACGATGGGGTGCGCTGCGATGAGCAACCAGGCACCGATGATGTGAGCGCTCCCCCAGGAGTGCGGAATGTGGAACTCGGGAGGGCGAAGCGACAGCCGAGCCGAGGCAGGTGCCGCTCCTCTGACGCACCCTGAGCGCCATGTCGCAATTCACTGCGACTCAGCTCTTTCCGCGCGTCTACTTTACATAATGCGCATTATCAGACTTGCACGTAAAGTGAAATAACAGGAGAGGGGAAGCCCGACATCGCTGTTCCCGCGCGTGCGAGCTGAGGCCCGCTGCGCCGGCAGGGCCTCAGTACACCTGCTCCCGCGGTTGGGATTCCACGAAGCGCGCGCAGCGCGAGCCGGACCGCCTCCTCGACGAGCGCGGTCGGCTGCTCCGGACGCCGCGACGCCAATGGTTGTGTTGGGCCTGCGCGTGCCTGTTGCCGTCAAGGAGCCCCGTCCAGCCGTTTTCTCGGAGCCGGTGAACAGCGCCGCCCTGGCGCCGCTCGGGTCCCCTCGCTGCCAGCGCTGGGGTCGGCGTCCGCCTCGCAGCGCTCCTCAACCGAATCGCGAGAACTCGTCAAGGGCGATAGCCCATTGACATACCGTTGGTGAGTACGTAAAATGTACGTACATACATGCCGTCGCGTACAGAGCGAATCGAACTTCGAGTCAGCCCACGCGAGCGCGCGCGCTTGGAACGCGCGGCGCAGGCCGTCGGTCTTCCTCTCGGCACTTGGCTGCGCACCCTCGGCCTCGATGCGACGACTCCGCGGGCCCCCACTGCCCAGCCCGGCATCGCCCGCCGAAGGACCCCCAAATGAGCCTCGCCGCTCAAGCTGTGAGACCCCTCTGCCCCTACTGCGGTCGGCCCGTCCGCGGTGGCGTCGAGCTCCGCGATGCCCGCGCCGACGTCGAGGACCTCCTCCAGGCCGCGCGACGGCGAGCTGACGCTGGCATGCTCGAGGATCTCGAGCTCCTCGTCATCACCAACACCGACGCGATGGAGTCGCTCCGCCATCTGCAGGCCGAGCTCGGGGGCGCGCACCTGCTCTGCCTCCCTCACGTCCACTGAGCCGGTTCCGATGCCTGCCCGCCACGTCAAGGAGCCACCGATGGTTGCCGCCCCCGCGTACGTCAGGGGCTCCCTTACCCGCCCTACCCTCTCCCAGCTTCGACCTTCATGCCCTCCTCGCCTGCGAATCACTCGCCACGGCCGGGATGCTCACGGAGAGGTCCACGCCGAGTACCGCACTAAGCGCGTCATCCTCGAAATCAACGACGCGCTTGAACAGGCCGTGGGGATCGGCAAGCCCTACCAGACCCGCCTCGACCCGCCGCCCACTGACCCACGCGTCGCACACCCCGACACGCGCCCTGCCGCGGAGAAGAGAGCCCAGCAATGACGAAGACGCCGCGGAGGAAGCCCGCGACGTCGGGGGGCAAAAGAGTCTCACCGACGGTGAGACAGACGGCAACGCTTGGGGACCGGCCGACGCTCCCGGACGATGCCGAGGTTGCGGCGCTCGCCCTCGACCTCGGGAAGATGATCGAGGCGGCCCGGCAGCAGGTCGCCGTCGCGGCAAACGCCGCGCTCACTACAGTCTACTGGCACTCGGGCACCGCGTCCGTACGGAAGTCCTCGAGGGACGTCGTGCCGAGTATGGCGTGCAGATTGTCGCCGCGGTGGGGCGACAATTGGAGGCCCGCTACGGGCTCCTCGGCTGCGACCTCTTCGTCAACGTCGCGGGCGGGCTCACCCTGGACGATCCCGCCGCCGACCTCCCCTGCGTGGCCGCGCTGGCGTCGAGTTTCCGCGATCGCGCCCTCGATCCGCGGACGCTCGTGCTCGGGGGAGGTGGGGCTCGCTGGCGAGGTCACAGCGGCGACCAGTTGATGTGATTCTCCAGCGTCACCGCCGCCGCTGTGAGCTGATGTCCGGCGCCTTGCGGCGCCTCAAGCGGAGGGGAGAACTCTCCCCCCGCGCCCCCCATCTCGAGCGTCAGTTCATGTGGCATGCGCTATCAGAGCTATCGCCTAGGCGGACGCGCGGCTCGCCGATGCCGCCAGGCTCGGCTTCGCCCGGGCGCACCTGCCCGCCGGGAACGCCCGCCACGCCGACATGCCAGGTGGGCTAGCAGTGGAGGCGGTCGAGACCGTCACCGAGGCGCTCGACCAACTCCTTTAATTCGTATTGCACAGGGCACGGATCAACCGTCCGACCTCTGCCCGGGCACGGCCGAGCCGGGAGTAGACCGTATTGACTGGAATGGAGAGCACCTCGGCAATCTCCGGAGCAGTGCACTCCTCCATCTCGTGCATTACGAAGATCACGCGCCGGTCGAACTCGAGCGCGTCGAGCGCACGCCTCAGCAGCGCTCGCTCTTCGTGGCGCGCGAGCGCCTCGTCCGGCGGGGTCGCTTCGTCTTCGACCCAGGAGAGGTCCTGCCTGCTCACGCGTCGGATCTCGGCCCGCTGGGCGAAGGTCCAGTGACGCCGAACGGCGATCCCGAGGAGCCAGGGGCGCGCCGGCCGCGCCCAGTCAAAACGGTCGAAGCGCTCGTATGCGGTGAGGATCACGTCGTGCGCCAGATCGTCGGCGTACAGGCTCGAAGTGCCCAGCCGGCGCACGAAGTTGCGCACTGCGCCGAGTTCTCGGCGGTAGATCTCCTCGAAGAGCGCCTGATGCGAAGGCCGAGCGGGCTCACACCTCATGTCTGGCCGCATTTGACACTGAAGTCCACGCCCAGGCAAGCCGGGAGGAAGCGGGGTCGATCGGCGCTCGGCTTCACGCTCGACCCCACGGTGTGTTGATCGCTTGGCCCGCGCCCCCATCACGAGGGGCCCCAGGAGGCCGCGCCCGACGGGATCGCGCTGTCAGCTCATCGCCAATCTTGGAGATTCGGCCCTTCCGTGCCGCCGCCATACCGGGAGAAAACGACAAAAACCGAAGCGAGCCGGACGGATTCCCCCGCGCGGCCAAAAGGAAAGCAAGAGGGCAGATCCCACGTCTAAACAGAGGCGAGCATGAGAATGCAACTCAACTTCTTTTTTCGAGCGAACCGCTGCGGCAATCGGTCACTCCCACCATTGCCCCTCGCGTTCGCGCTTCCGCTGCTCTTGCTCGTTGCGGGCTGTGGAGGCCAGGCTGGCGATTTCGTCGACGACGAGACGGGCACGAACGTCACCTACCTCAAGCACGTGGACCTTGAGGTAGCCAGCCTTCGGCCCTCGCGCGCCATGGCGCGAGACGCTCGCCACGCGGGCCAGGAGCCGGCGGGGCTTCGGGCGCTGCGTCATGACTTCGCCAAGCTGATATCGATCCAGACCGGCACCGCGCTGGACCCGGAGGACGTGGACGCCTTCGCGGTCGACGACGTGACGCTCCTCGTCCCGAAGGGCCAGGAAGTCACGCGCGTGTCGGTCGGGCTCGACGCCTCGGGCAAGCAGGCACTCATCGACGCGGTGGGGGGCGAAGACGAGAGCGATGCGGTGGCTTCGGCGCAAGCCCTGAGTGCCAGAGAGGAGCACGCCGCGGACGCGGCGCCCTACTGGGACGTGGGCACGAGCGGCAGCTACCAGATCGTCTTCCGGGACCCGGCCAACGCAATCGCGGCCACCGCAACCTACACGTGGGCGAAGAAGAAGCTGATCAATGACGGCGATGGTACCTACGACTACTGGAGCTACACGCGCAAGGGCATCGGCCAGGGCGAACGTGCCCCTGCCGGCGCCACGTGGGCCATCACCGGGCTCTATCTGCGCAACTATGCGACGGCGGCTACGCTGCGCAGCAACAAGCTGAAGGACTGGATCGACTGGACGCCTGACGGTGACTTCACCGGCAATTGCAGCACCTCGCCACTGACCATCAGCGCGGGCGCGAAAGGCGTCAACCTTTCCGTCTCCTTCACTGCCTGCGATCACTACCACTTCGGCATCAACTCGAACGTCCCGGGCGAGGCGTCGATCAAGATGACGCAGGGCGCATTTTTCCATGAGGGCACCCGGGGCGCGGCGTACATCACGGTCTTCAAAGTCAGCCAGGGCTTCACGCCCTACTTCCACGACCAGCAGCAGCTCGAGATCGCATTCTGGGCCGGGCAGCACGGAGCCTACCCGGCACCGTGCCTCTCGACGGACTCGGACAAGACGTGCAGCACGTACCCCTTTGGGGGTTAAGACTTCCAAACTGCGGATCGGGGTCCGATAGGGAGTATTCCGTAAAAAACCAATAGGCGTTTCGCGCAGCCCCAGACAGGGACGGAGCGGCCCAGAGGATCTGCTCCCTGGGTCTCTCCCTCCCCCATTCTGCCGCTGCAGGCGGCCAGGTGATGGCCATCAGCTCCGGGTCCGAAACGAGCCCGGGATGAGCTGCGTTGTCACCAAGTGTAGGGCAAACTGCGCTCGTGGAAATCGTACAAACGGGGATGCTCAATTGCGTAACTATTTCGGACAACTACTGCGAGCACTACAGCATCCAAGGAGCCGATAGGGGGGCCACGGTGTCTCTGTTCGGCAGGCAGGCTCGCCGTGGTCCAAGGGAACCATGTGAAGGCACGAGCGCCTCCAGGGCACCGAGGTCGGGGCCGAGGGGATCACCGCCGCGCGAAGCGCTGCCATAGGTGGGCGAGCATGCCGCTCTGCCGGGCGTGCTGCACTGTGTAGGCGATCCACGCGAGCGCGACTGCAGCCGTCGCGGGGATCGAGGCTGTGGGCCTGGCGCCCAAGGCTGCCACGACCGCGACCAAGGCCAAGCCGACGACGAGCCATATCGTTCTACTACGATGAACGCTGACGCCGGGTCAACTCGACGCGGAGCGACGTCACGCGATTGTCACGTTGCCGCCCCGAGAGGGGCCAGAGGCGAGACTCAGCGCAGAATACCGCTGCGGAGTGCCAAAGCACAACGATATCGTCGCACTGTTCATCGTGATCTGCCCGTGATGTCGGATCTGGCGCGCGGTGCTCAACCGGCCGCCTGTAACCACAGGAAGAAGGCCGCCGCCGCGAGCGTGGCGATCGTGACGGGCACGCCCACTCGCGCGTGCGTGCGCCAGTCGATGACGATCCCCCGTTCCGCGGCCGCGTCGACCACGATGATGTTGGCGATGCTGCCGACGATGAGGAGGTTGCCCGCGAGCGTGCTCACGAGCGCGAGGAGAGCCCCGGTCGAGGGAGTCGACGTCGGCAAGAGCAGCATGACCGCGGGCACGTTCGAGACCACGTTGCTGAGCGCGAACGTGGCGACGAAGAGTGGGCCGGGTCGCGCGAGATCGATCCCGGAGGTCGCGAGGCATCCGAGCCACCTGGCTGGGAGCCCGGTCGTCTGGAGCGCGTGATTCACCACGAAGAGGCCCACGAAGAGCACGAGCAGCTCCCAGTCGACGAGGCCGAGCTTCGTCTGCGAGTGCATCCGGCGGCTCATGAGCAGCAGGCCGGCGGCCGCCAGCGCCGCCACATCCCGCGGCCACGGCGCGACGAGGAACACCACGAGAAGCGCGACGGTGAGGCCCAGCCCCTTCGTCGTCTGCCAGGCGTTGAGGTGCGGGTGATCAGCTTCCGGTGGCGCCGGTTGCGCCGTGCTTCGCGGGAGCTGCGCCCAGCGACCCCGGGTGGAGAGGGCGACGACGAGCCAGGTGAGGGCGAGCCCCGCCGCCACCGTGCCCGCCGCTTGGAGGAAGTAGCCCGAGAACGAGAGCCCGAGAGTGCTCCCGATGAGCATGTTCTGCGGGTTCCCGATGAGCGTCGCCGCGGATCCGACGTTCGCGGCGCACGCCAGCGCGAGCAGGAACGGCACGGGGTCGAGTCCGCGACGGACGGTGGCGTTCGCGAGGATGGGCGCCATCGCGAGGCAGATGATGTCGTTGCTGAACACCGCCGACAGCGAGGCGGCCGCGACGATGAGCACGGCCAGGAGCGCCGGAGGCGAGAGCGGAAGGGCGGCGAGCCATCGCGTGACGAAGCCGTAGAACCCACTGACCTGCAGGTGCGCCGAGATCACCATGAACGAGAACAGGAGGATCATCGTCGGCAGGTGGATGGAACCGGCGGCCTGGGCGGGCGTTACCGCCTCCAGCGCGACGAGGACGATCGCGCCGAGGAGCGCGACCCCGGTGCGATCGAGCTGGAGGAAGGGCAGGCCACCGCCGATCATGCCGAGATAGACGAGGACGAAGACGGCGATCTCGGTGAGGTGCATGGCGCCCAGGGATCTCCACCAGTGTCGCGGAGTCCTGCGGTCCCCCTTTCACCACAACCTCAGGTCATTGGCCAGATCCATGACCCTGATCGAACGAGGGCTGCGCCCCGCGACGGAGCAGACGCGTGGTCCTCCGGTCACTTGCGCAGGACCGGGGAAACTCGCCCGCCATCATCTGCGCCACGCTGAGGATCTCAACGCGCCGTACCCTTGCGGAGCCGCTGGATCATCGCTCGGCGATCGCTGGTTGTGCGATGCTTCGTCGCGATGACAGCAGATCGGCCCGCAGGCACAGCAGGTGTAACCCCGGCAATCGCGGTCGACGACATTCCGCTTCAGTGTCGCTGGCCGCTCGCCGTCTTCGCGCAGTTCGAGCGCGAGGTCCTGCGCAAGCGGGTGGAAGCCGGACTCGAGCAGGCGCGCAGGAAGGGCCGTCAGCTTGGCCGCCTCGAGCCGAAGGTACGTCAGCGCCTGGCGGCGGGTTGACTTGAGCGATAGCGCCACACCGAGCCGCATTCCGTCGGGCGTGTGGGTGCTCGGTGGCGTCAGCCTGCTCATGGACGTCTCCTCCGAGATGATCCACAGCCTCTTGCCCCTGTTCATGGTCACCACCCTCGGCGTCGGCGCCTTAACCGTCGGCGTGATCGAGGGGTTGGCCGAGTCCACCGGGCTCATCGTGAAGGTCTTCTCGGGAACGCTGAGCGACTACCTGGGCAAGCGGAAGGGGTTGGCGGTGTTCGGATATACGCTGGGCGCGTTGACGAAGCCGCTGTTCGCCATCGCACCGACCGCAGGCGTGGTGCTCACGGCTCGTCTGCTGGATCGAGTGGGCAAGGGCGTGCGCGGCGCGCCGCGCGACGCGCTGGTTGCGGACATCACGCCTCGTCACATGCGCGGGGCGGCCTTCGGCCTGCGCCAGTCGCTCGACACCGTGGGGGCCTCCATCGGCCCGCTCCTCGCGACCGGACTGATGCTGCTGTGGGCCGACGACTTCCGTTCGGTGTTCTGGGCGGCCGTGATCCCCGGGGCGATGGCGGTCACGCTGCTTCAGCTCGGGCTGCGCGAGCCGGAGCAGCACCGCGCCGAGCGGCGCACCAACCCGATTCGCCGGGAGAACTTGAGGCGCCTCGGTGCGCCGTACTGGTGGGTGGTGGGCGTCGGCGGGGTGTTCACGCTGGCCCGGTTCAGCGAGGCCTTCCTGGTGCTCCGCGCCCGGCAAGGCGGCGTCCCGCTCGCGCTGGTGCCGCTGGTGATGGTCGCGATGAACGTGATCTACTCCCTGTCGGCGTACCCCTTCGGCAGGCTCTCGGATCGCGTGAGCCACACCCGGCTCCTCGCGCTCGGGCTCGTGGTCCTCATCGCAGCCGACCTGGTGCTGGCCGTCGACGATCGCTGGGGCGTCGTGCTCGCCGGCGTGGCGCTCTGGGGCGTTCACATGGGCATCACCCAGGGGCTGCTGGCCACGATGGTGGCAGACACCGCACCCGCCGACCTGCGCGGCACCGCATACGGATTCTTCAACTTGACGAGCGGGGTCGCCATGCTCGTCGCCGGCGCCTTGGCCGGGCTCCTGTGGGATCGACTGGGGGCATCCTCCACGTTCTACGCGGGGGCGCTCTTCTGCGTGATCGCGCTCATCGGACTGGCCTGGCGACCCATCGCTCGATCCGCGCTCGTCTGATTCGGCGCGACCTTTGGGGGAAGCCGAACGTATGGTTCGAGCAAGGCGACCTTTCGCGGCTCCCCTTCGACGACGAGCGGTCGGCACGCCGGGGCGTTCGCCTCGGCCGCCCCCTGCCCGGCCCGCCGCCAGCCGCCGTCCTCGAGCGCCGCGCAGCGGACCAGAGTACGGGGTCGCGGTGAAGGTCAGGTCGCTGCGAACTGCAAGCGGCACCGTCCCGACGATCGTACACCACCGATCCATGTCCGAGCTTCCGACCGTCTACGCCATCGACTTCGGCACCAGCAACTCGCTCCTCGCAGCGGCGAGTCGTGAGCGGCTGTTCGATCCGGTGCCGCTCGATCGGGACGCCTCGGATCCCACCATCCTGCGGAGCATCCTCTGCTTTCCCGACGAGGGCGGTGTCTTCGTCGGCACCGAGGCGCTGCGGCAGTTCATCGAGCATGGGGCCGAAGGCCGCCTGCTCCGATCGATCAAGCATCACCTCGGCTCGCGCTCCTTCCGCGGCACGATCATTCGTGGGCGGCAGGTCTCCGCCGAGGAGCTCGTCGCCGCGCTACTGCGCCAGATGCGCGTCCGCGCCGACGCGCACTTCGGCGTAGAGGTCCGGCGCGCTCTGCTGGGACGCCCCGTCCACTTCGACGGCGAGGACGACGCGTTCGCCGAGTCGCGGCTCCGGAAGGCGGCGGAGCTCGCCGGGTTCGAGAAGGTCCACTTCATGCCGGAGCCGGTAGCCGCGGCGCGCGCGTTCTCGGCGGCCGTGAGCCGCGAGGAGCTCGCGCTCATCGGCGACTTTGGCGGCGGCACGTCCGATTTCACCGTGCTCCGCATCGGGCCGCGGGCGCTGGGCCGCGGCGACGTGCTCGCGGTGGGCGGCGTCGCGATCGCCGGTGACGCGCTCGACGGATCCTTGATGCGCGCCCAGGTCAGCCGGCACTTTGGCGCGGAGGTCCAGTACTGCGTTCCGTTCGGGAAGAACGTGCTGCGGATGCCGAACGGGATCATGCAGTACCTCTGCTCGCCGGCACACCTTTCGCTCCTGCAGCGGCGCGACATCGCGAGCTTCCTCGCGGATGTGCGCAGGTGGTCGCTCGGCGAGGACGACCGTCGCCGGATGGACCAGCTCATCGCGCTCGTGGAGGAGACACAGGGATTTCAACTGTTCGAGGCGATCGAGCAGGCGAAGCGCGCCCTGTCGTCGACGAAGGAGGCCGAGATCGTCTTCTCCTATCCGGGAATCGACGTGCAGGAACCCGTGACGCGTGCGGGCTTCGAGGAGGCGAGTCGACGCGAGGTCGACGCGATCCTGCGGTGCCTCGAGGACGTGGTGCATGCCGCCGGGGTCGCGCTTGAGGATATCGGGGTGGTCTGCTGCACGGGCGGCACCGCGAAGGTGCCGCGCCTTGCGGCAGAGATCCGGCGCCGCCTCCCCGCGGCGCGGATGGAGCAGTTCAAGGGGTTCCACTCCGTCGTCGAGGGGCTCTCGCGCGAGGCTCAGGCTCTGGAAACGTCATGACGTTGTGCGCTCGCGGCGAGCTGGCCTGGAACCCTGACCGGCCGGTGTCCGCCCGTCACGCCGCCGCCTCCTTGCCGCTACGTGATCCCGACCGGCCCCTGGTCCGCGCCGTAGCACCGCGAAGATCAGCGCTATCACCGCCAGCACGAGAAGAAAGTGGATCCACCAGCCCATCGTCGCGCTGCTCACCAGACCGTAGGTTCCCGTGGTCAGCGCCCCAGGGATCGGTGGAGGTACAGCCGCGCCTTGGCCCAGTCGCGCTCCACCGTTCGCTCCGAACATCCGCGCATGGCCGCGATCTCGCTGGCCGTGAATCCGCAGAAGAATCTCAGATCCACGAGCTCCGCCAGCTTCGGATCGATGGCCCCGAGCGCGTCGAGCGCGTCACCGATACCGGAGAGGTCCTCCGCCGGGCACTGCTCCGCGCGCGTGTCCCACCCCGTCAGGTGGAATTCACCACCTCGCTTCAGCGCCCGGTGGGCGCGAGCGTGGTCAACGATCACGCCCCGCATGGCGCGCGAGGCGTAGGCGAAGAACCGGCTCCGGTCAGGGAACCTGGCGACCCGGCCGGAGAGCCCGAGGTAGGCCTCGTGAAGCAGGGTAGTGACACCGATGGGGACCCTGGTCCCTCGCAGCTGGCGTTGCGCCAGACGGTGCAGATCGCGGTAGAGGAGGTCGAAGAGCTCCGAGGGACAGCGCGCGTCGAGTCCATCCGCCTCGTCGATCTTGTCACCGATCTCCGCCGCGGGGATGAGCGCTCGCACGTTGTCCGCTCTGGCCATTCGCGTGCACCGCTCGCGTCAGTTGGGAAAGAATCGAGCTGCGGGGGCAGGAAGTTCGATCCTGCCGAACGGTCGGCTGATGACTGTTCCGTAACCTGGATTCGTGCAGCCCGGGCGGCAAGGGGGAACGGAGGGGCGGGCGCTCGGCGTCCCGGCCGCCGCAGAGGACCGGACTGGGTTGCGGCGGAGATGCGGGCACGGACCCGCGCCCTACCGGCCAGCCATCGCCGCCGCCCTGCGCGCGAGCGCGTGCTCCGCCCCGACGGTCGGGGTGAACTGCAGCAGGGCCCGCGCCGCCAGGTCACGAGCC
>MEMX01000151.1:17224-17349 GCA_001768075.1 Anaeromyxobacter sp. RBG_16_69_14
TGGACGAGCAGGCCATTCCCCACCCAGTAGGACGGCTTGCCCGGCAGCGCGAACCGGGTCGCGACGGCGCTCGCCTCGGCTGCGCGGGCGGCGGCCGCCTGCGGATTGCCCAGCCCGAGCTCCGT
>MEMX01000152.1:0-10923 GCA_001768075.1 Anaeromyxobacter sp. RBG_16_69_14
CGGGCGCGCCATCCGGAGCTACCGCTTCTACACGCCCGCAACGAGCGCGCCTCTCGGCGCTCGTCGGGCGACTCCAAGTCCAAGTCCAGGGGCGGCCCCGCTTCCCTGACCCCCCGGCTTCCCCGGCACTGCCGCAGCCCCCGAGCACCGAAGCTGCAATCACCGCGAGCCTCCTCGGGACCCATCGACTCCGCACGCTAAGCGTGGGGGTGGTGCTTGCATTTCGCCTGCATCAGCATCATAATAGCAGCATGGCCACGTCGATCACGATCAGGGACATGCCGGACAAGGCGCGAGACGAGCTTGCGGCGAGGGCAGCGGCGACGGGCCGCTCGCTCCAGGAGTATCTCCGCGCTCATCTCATCGACCTGGCGAGCCGCCCCGACGTGGAGACGGTTCTCGCGAGGATTCGGGAGAGGAAGCAGCGCACTGGCACCCGTCTCCACGCGGAGAAGATCCTCGCTCACCGCGACGCCGACCGACGCTGATGCTCGTCGTTGATGCATCGCTCGTCGTCGCGGCGCTCATCGACACCGGCACGGACGGGACGTGGGCGCACGAGCTGCTCGGCACTGATCAGCTCGCCGCCCCCCACCTCATGCCCGTGGAGGTGGCGAACATCCTCCGCCGAGCGGTGCTGCATGGCGATCTTTCCGCGGATTCGGCAGCTCTCGCCCACGCGGACCTCCTCGCCCTCCGCATTGACCTGTTTCCGTACGGCCCCTTCTCCGCCCGTGTCTGGGAGCTACGCGGGAGCGTCACCTGTTACGACGCTTGGTACGTCGCTCTCGCCGAAGCGCTTGAAACACGGCTCGCAACGCTGGACGTGCGCCTCAGCCGGTCTCAAGGCCCTCGCTGCCTGTTCGAAACCCCGAGGGACGCCAGTTGAGAATTCTCACCTGACCTGCGCAGGGCGCCAGAGCTCGGATGTCCCTGTCGGGAGCGATCGGAGGGCGCATTCGGCTTCGACCAGATCCGCGAGCTTCGCCAGGGAAGCTTCCAGCTCGGGGGAGAGGTCCATCGACTCCTCGATCCTCTTCGGCTCGATGCCGATGATGGTGACCTCGGGTGTCTTCCCCAGCATGGCTGCGATCCTCGTCACGTCGAGGATCTGCAGATCGTGCAGGGAGCACTTCCACGTGCCGCAGCTCCCGAGCTCCTCCGGGGTGAGCCGGTAGACGGTGCCCGCGGGGTGCCCGCCCCGCAGGCCGTCCACCACGATGACGCGGTCATGGGTGAGGAACAATCCCAGCATGTCCATGGTGGATGTGCCGCCGTCCACCAGGGTCGTGCCACGCAGGGATCCCCTGTCCTCGAGCTCCCGGACGACCCTGACGCCGATGCCATCGTCCTTCAGGAGGATGTTGCCTATCCCCAGGACCGCGGTCTTCCTCATCCCCATCTCGCCGAGGCGGGGTGGGCCACCACGAACTCGCTCGAGATGCCCTTCTCCGGGGTGATCACGTGCACCGAGCAGCCCGTGCAGGGGTCGAAGGAGTGGACGATCCGGAGCAATTCGACGGGCTGATCGGGGTTCGCCACGTGCGCGCCGACCAAGGCCTGCTCCATGGCGCCGGCGACGCCCGCGTCATCCTTGGGGGAGGCGTTCCAGCAGGTGGGCGTCACGACCTGATAGCGGGTGATCTTGGCGTCGCTGTACTGCAGCCAGTGGCCGAGGGCTCCCCGGGGAGCCTCGGTCAGGCCGACGCCGGTGCCGGAGCTGCACGCCACTCTGGTGTAGGCGTCACTGCCCGCGACGACCTGGCTCAACCAGGTGGTCATGGCATTGGCTATCTTCTGAGTTTCCAGAGCGCGAGCCATGATCCGATCCATCACGGAGACGCCGCCTGTGTAGTATCCGCTCACCTTCATCCTGGCCAGGGGGCCGGCTTCGTGGACGCCCCCGGCGTAGCGGCTCGCCTTGAGCCAGCTGTACGCACCGCTCTTCCCGTAGGAGGGTGTGGTCTGGCCACCGGCAGGGTTGAGGCCGCTTGGGCTGGAATAGTACGAATGGCCGACATCCTCGCCGATCTGCGCGATGTCCACGCTCGCGCTGGCGCCGTCGTAGATGCGCCCCCGCTTGAACAGCGTGCTCCCACCGGGTTGGTCGAACCCGCCGTAGCAGATGAGGTTCCCGGGGCCTTTGCCGAAGCCGTAGTGATCGGAGTACACGCTCGCCAGCAGCTGTGCGTCGGGCAGGTAGGTGTCGTTGATGAACCTCTGTAGGATTGTCAGGTAAGCGCGGAAGTCGCCGATCTGGGCCGCGGTTATCGAATGCGTCACGCCGCCGGGCAACACGCTCGACACGTGCGGCACCTTGCCTGCGACGATGGCCACCATCTCCTGGGCCTGGCAGCGCATCCGCAGGGCGGTCAGGTAGTTGTTGACCAGCTGGCTGGCCTGGCTGCTCGTGAAACGCTGGTCGGCGCTGGTGGCGGGGGTGAAGGGGGGCAACGACGGGCCGGCGACGTAGTCCATCAGGTTCAGGTGATAGAAGTGCAGGAGGTGATCCTGCAGGTAGTTTCCGCCCTGGATCAACGCCCGCAGCAAGAGGGCCTGGTCGTTGGGCGTGAAGCCGATGGCCTGCTCGTTCGCCTTCGCGGAGGCGATCGAATGAGAGACCGGGCACACGCCGCAGATCCGCTGGGTGATGTAGACGGCGTCGAAAGGGTGGCGGTTCGTCAGGATGTTCTCGAAGCCGCGATACAGCTTGCCAGTGACATTGGCCGAGATGACGGTATTGCTCCCGTCCAGCTCGACGCCTATCTTGAGATGTCCTTCGATCCTGGTCACGGGATCGATCGTGATCTTGGTCATCTGGCTCATTCCTTTCGCATTTCGGCGTCCTCTTCCGTCCCTTTCCAGGGACGCCCGGACGCTCGTGTGCGAGATGGCGCCCGGTACCGGGTTGAGGAGGCGCCCGAGGTTCGCTGTGCCTAGTACTTGAGCAGCGGAGTGGTCGGGAAGCTTGGTGCCGCGCACCCGATACATCCGACATTGGATGCCACGCACCAGTTCTTCTTGTTGTTCCACTGCATGCTCGGGCAGTTGATGGTCGTGCTCGGGCCGCGGCAACCGACCATCATGTAGCAGCCCTGGACGCCGAACTCGGCCTTGGCCTGTCCCTTCCGCGGGCACGAGGAGTGAATCCTGCCCCCGTAGTAGGCCAGGGGCTGTCCGCTGGGATTCAGCTTGAGCGATCCGGGAGAGGTCAGCAGGGTCACGAGGGTGCCCACCACGGCCGTGGGATGGGCGGGGCAAGCCGGCAGGTTGACGACGGTGTTCTGGGTCTTGCCCTCCAGGACCTGGTCCACCGTCTGGACTCCGGCGTAGAGGTCGGGCTTGACCACGCCGCCCCAGGCGGCGCACGACCCGACCGCGATCACGTGCTTCGCCTTGGGCCCCAGCTCGTTGACGGCGTCCAGCATGGTCCAGTCGGCGCCGTTCCTTTCGCCGATCACGCAGCACCTGCCGCCGGCGCCCGTGGGGATCCCGCCCTCGACACACAGGATAAACTGACCGTTGTAGGTGCTCTTGGCGTCGACGATGCCGCCGACTGCCAGATCCCCGGACGAGGTGGTCAAGTTCGGGTGGTATTTCAGGCTGATCGTGTTCGTCAGCACGGTGTCGATGGTGGCCGGATCGGTCACGTTGAGCAGCGAGATCGTGCACCCGGTGCAGGCGGAGCCTTGCAGCCAGATCACCGGCGGGCTCGTGGAGGACGCGAGCGCCTCTTCCAGCTTCGTGAGCCGGGCCGCGCCCAGGGCGGCCGCGGAAGCGCTGGCCCACTTCACGAAATCACGACGGGTCATCCGCATCTGTCGAGTCCTTCCTTGCGGGGTCCTTCCCGGGATCCGAGGTCCCGTGCCGCCCGGTTGCGCAGTCGCCTGGCGAGCGCCGTGTGCGCCAGCAGTCGAGTCCGGTCCGTCAATGCCCGACAACTGGGATCCAGTCGGACGTACAATTGAAATCCGTCAAACAGGTTGCGCAGGTGGCTACGGTTGCGCTTATCGGCGCGGCTCCCGGGCGCTCGTGCAGGACCGCATGGCCTGGATGCAGAGGTGAGCGACTTGATCCAGCGCTGTCACAGCGGCGACCAGTTGATGTGATTCTCCAGCGTCACCGCCGCCGCTGTGAGCTGATGTCCGGCGCCTTGCGGCGCCTCAAGCGGAGGGGAGAACTCTCCCCCCGCACCCCACATCTCGAGCGTCAGTTCATGTGGCATGCGCTATCAAATCTGTCCTGATCAAAGTGCACCTTGATTCATGGACAGGATAGCGCCGCGGCCGTGCAAATCAAGTGGGTCATCCGTGTTTGACGTATCGCAAGCCAATGCGCCGTTCCACACACGTCGCTTTGCGCGCACGTCCACGCAATCGGGCCCACACCACCGCCTTTAACCACGCGGTGTCGAGAGCAGGTGTCCATGGGCCCAGTCGAGCACGGCCCGCAGCCGGTCGACCAGGAGAGGCCGCGCCTCGGCGTGGCGCAGCCACCGGAACTCGTGATGTTCGGGACGCCCGAGCTCGGGGTTCGTCTTGAAACGAACTTGCTCGGTCATGGTCTCGGCGAGGTAGTAGCGGGCCACCTTCCCCCGGGCGTAGGGCTGCGTCTCGAAGTAGACCCCGGCGGCGGTGAGGTGGAGGTCGGTGATCCCCGTCTCCTCGTCCACCTCGCGCTGTGCCGCTGCGAGAGGCTCCTCGCCACGCCCCACCTCACCCTTGGGGAAGTCCCAGTTTCGGTACGCGCGAAGCAGGAGGAAGAGCTGGTCCCCGGGGACGCGGCGGAACACCACGGCGCCTGCCGAGAAGGTACGGCCAGCCTTCTCCCCCGGGTGAGACATCGAGATCCCCCTACCTGCTCCCCGTCGGGGCGACGAGCTGCATCGCGAGCATCGGCTCGAGGAGCGGCGAGGTGTCCCTCGCCATCCAGCTCCGCACGACGTCCTCCGCTGGCAAGTAGCCCGGTATGTGCTGCCAGCGCGCCAAAGGGACCAGGCGCTCGCGCAGCGCGGTAGGCACATTCCGCAGGCCCGACGCTGCGAAGATGACCACGCCGCCTCGGTCGAGCGCGCGCTCCACCGCCGCGCCCTCGACGCGGCGCACTGGCCGTCTGGCGTCCAGCGTGAAGATGCCAGGCACGAAGCCGTGGACGAACAGCTCGCGGCCCGCGAGCCTGGCCAGCGCAGGGGCGGGGATGATGGGCAGGTTCACCGCCGGGATGGCGATGGCCAGGACGAGCGCGACGGCCACACCGGTCATGGCGACGCAGCCGACGAGGCGCTCGCGCAGGACGAGCCAGGCGGCGGTGGCGAGGGCCATCGCGCTCGCGACCAGGGAGCCGGTCGTGACCGCGGGAAGCGGCCACCGCAGCGTTGCGATCCCGCAGGCGGCGAGCGCGAGCAGGAGGATCGAGGTCCCCACCCGTGCCCAGCGCGGGGGCGACGCGCGGCAAGCCAGGAGCACTGCGGCCGGCGTGCACCCGAGGCCGTAGTGCGGCCACTTGAGCGACGGGATCGTGAAGACGAGCAGTACCGCCCCCACCCAGACGAGCGGCAGCAGCACCTCCGGCTCGCGCCAGCGCCGTGGCCCCGGGATCGCCGCCAGGACCAGCAGCGTCCAGGGCAGGAGGAAGACGAGGAGGCCGACGAGGAGCGTCGCCTCGCCCTGCAGCGTCCAGGGGTGGCGGAAGCGGTCGAGGTTCTGCTCCACGAAGAAGAAGTCGTAGAAGCGCCGCCCGTGCACCGCGAACGACGCGGCGTACCAGGGCAGCCCGATGGCCGCTCCGAGGATGAACGCACCCAGGCTGAATCTCGAGGCGAGGAGCGCCGGGCGCCGGAGTGCCAGGAAGCCGCCGACGACGAGCAGTACTATCACGGCTCCGACGGGCCCTTTCAGCATGAAGGCCGCTCCCGCCCCGACGCCCGCCCAGAGGAGCTGCGCCGGGCGGTCCTCCTCCGAGGCGCGCCAGGCGCCGTAGGCGGCGGCGGTGAAGGCGAGCGCCATGGGCGCGTCCATCATGGCCGTGCGCCCGAACTTCAACCAGCCGAAGGTGCTGCTCACGAGGAGCGCCGCCAGCGTCCCGGCCCGCCCTCCGTACATGCGCTGCGCCAGCGCGCCGGTGAGGAGCGCGAGCGCGATGGCCGAGGCCGCCGCCGGCAACCGACCGCCGAAGAATCCGCGCCCGAAGGCCGCGTAGCCCACTCGCTCCGCCCAGTAGAGAAGCGGCGGCTTGAACCACTTCGCCTCTCCGTCGATGGTGGGCGTGAGCCATGCGCCGTTCGCGTCCATCTCCGCGCTGATGCCGAGGTAGTACGATTCGTCGGGATGCGTGACGGACGAAGAGTTGCCGAGCGAGGGTAGGTAGAGCAAGGCGAGGAAAGCGACGAGGCCGAAGCGCTTCATGGGCGCGGGACAAATACCCGATCAGGGGCCGGTGCGTCTCCAGATGCGCGGAGATCCGGCGAAGGTCATCCTGTCCGGGGAACTATTCTGGATTACCCCATTAGAGGCGGGCCGGGAAAAAAGGAGGCCGCCGGAATGGACCAAAGGGGTATCATCTGCGCAGCGCGAACGCGTAGCCCCGGGGGAAGCCTCCGATGCGATCGCAGGAGCCACTGGAGCCGGACGAAGACCTGTGCGCGCGGGCGGGCGGGCGCTGGCTGGCCGACGCGTTCGGGGTGGCGAAGGCCTGCGCCTGGTACTGGGAGGCCGCGAGCGGGCGGATCGAGTCGGCGCCGGGTTCGGCCACCCTTTTCGAGGGGGCCCCCTCCACGCTCGACGACCTCGAGGAGCTGGTGCACGAGGGCGATCGTGCGCTGCGGAAGTCGGTGCTCTCTCGCGCGCTCGAGCGCGGCGACTCGTGGGTATGCACGTTCCGGCTCGCGCGGGTCCGGGGGGTGCGCTGGATAGAGGAGCGGGGGCAGGTCTGGCTTGGCGCAGACGGGCGGCCCGCACGGGCGGCAGCGCTCGCCCTCGACGTCACCGCGCGCAAGCAGGCCGAGCAGTCGCTCGAGACCCAGCTGCGGAGCGAGAGCCGCGAGCGGCATGCCGCCGAGGTGGCGGTCGGGATGTCCGAGGCCGTGCTGCGCGCGTTGTCGCGATCGGAGGCGTTCCTCGAGTCGATCTTCACGTCGATGGAGGACGGGCTCGTGCTGTACCGCCCGGACGGGAGCATCAGCCGCATGAACCCGAGGGCGCGCCAGATGCTCGGCTACGGAGAGGCCGAGCAGGACGAGCCCATTCACGTCCGGCTGGCGCGAGTTCGCACGCTCGACGTGGAAGGGCAACCCGTTCCCCTGGAGCGGCTCCCGATGGTGGCTGCGCTGCGCGGCGAGACCACCCGCGGCGTCCCGCTCGTGCTGCGGTTCGTGGACGGACGGAACGTCTGGGCCACTGCCGGAGCGGCCCCCATCCGCGCCTCCGATGGCACCATCGTGGGAGCGGTGCTCACGCTCTCGGACGTGACGCGCCTGCACGAATTGCAGGAGCAGCGCGAGGACCTGGCGCGCATGATCTCCCACGACCTGCGCACGCCGCTCGGTGTCATCCTCGCCCAGGCCAAGCTGCTGGGGCGACGGAGCGAGGGCGCCGACTCCGTGCGGACGCGCAGCGAAGCGATCGTCGCGAATGCGCAGCGCATGGCGGCGATGTTGAACGACCTCGTCGAGTCGGCGTTGCTCGAGTCGGGCAAGCTTCGGCTCGAGCTGGCGCCGCTGGACGTCGTCGGCATGGTGCGGGATCTGCGCGCCCGGCTGCCCGCACCGTTCGGCGGGGAGCGCATCCGGCTCGAGGCCGCCCAAGGGATACCGCCCGCGCTCGCCGACTCGAACCGGCTCGAGCGCGTGCTGGTGAATCTCCTCACCAACGCCCTCAAGTACTCGGCGCCCGCCAGCGAGGTCCTGGTGCGCGTCGGGGCGGACGGCGGTCACCTGGTGCTCGAGATCGAAGACCGCGGCCAGGGGATCGCTCCGGAAGACCTGCCGCACCTCTTCGAGCGCTACTTCCGCGCGCTCGGGTCGAGCCGCCTGGAGGGGATGGGCCTCGGACTCTATACGGCGCGTATGCTGGTGGAGGCGCACGGCGGCACGATCGGGGTGACGAGCGTGCCGGGGCAGGGAAGCGTGTTCCGCGTGCGGCTGCCGGTGGGACCGTCTTGCGCGTGATCGCCCGCTCCCCCCGCCGAAAGACCCGCGTCCGAGACGGACTCCCGCGGCCATTCACCGTGCGGCGCTGGCACGGCGCCGCGGGGGCGCTTACACGATCCGGGTGAAGCCAGGTGCCAACGGCCCGTGCTGGTGTGGTAGCGGGCTAAAGTACAAGAAGTGCCATCGCGACGCCGATGCGGCAGGTCCTGACGTTCGAGCCGGCCTCCGGCCGGGTGTGGTGCGGCCGGGCGTCGTCTCGCCACGTCGGACGGTACCCCCCGGTATTTCGCGGCCCAACTACGCGGTGAGCGGCCACCCGCGGCCATCGGCCCGCGTCGCGGATCCCGTGGTGCGGATCGAGAAGATCCGGCGCGCCTGCCAGGCGGCGGCGGAGGTGCTGGCGGAGGGCGGTCGCGCGCTGCGGCCGGGCATCACCACGGACGCCATCGACGCCATCGTCCACGAGGCGTGCCTCGCGCGCGGTGGGTACCCGAGCACGCTCAACTACCATGGCTATCCGAAGTCGCTCTGCACCTCCGTGAACGAGGTCATCCTGCATGGCATCCCCGACTCGCGGCCGCTTCAGGACGGCGATATCGTGAACCTGGACGTCACCATCTACCTCGACGGCATGCACGGCGACTGCTCGGCCACCTTCGCGGTGGGCGAGGTGGACGCGGTGTCGCACCAGCTCATGCGCGTGACGCGCGAGTGCATGGAGCTGGGGATCTCCGCGGTGAAACCCGGCAGGCCCATCTCCGAGATCGGGAAGGCCATAGAGCGCCGCGCCGCGGCACACGGCTACGGTGTCGTGCGCGCGTTCTGCGGTCATGGCATCGGGGAAGACTTCCACATGGAGCCGCAGGTGCTCCACTACTACGAGCCGAGGGCGCGGGAACGGATGGAGGAGGGGATGGTGTTCACGATCGAGCCGATGCTCACCATGGGCCAGCCCGACCACGTCCTGTGGCCAGACGGCTGGACCGCGTCGACGGCCGACGGTCAGCGCGCCGCCCAGTACGAGCACACCATCCTCGTGACGCGCGACGGCGCCGAGATCCTGACGCTCGCGCCCGAGCTTGTGGCGAAGCCTCGAGAAGTCGCGCACACCTAGAGCGTCCAACCGTTTGAAATCGTGGTGATCAGCGGAAGGCGGCATGGGGAGCGCCATTCAGCTCGCAGGCGCGCCCGATCCGGGAGAGCAGATCCTCCACGTCGAAGGGCTTCAGCAGGACGTCGTCGGCGGCAGGCATGGTCTCCAGGCGCGGAGCCATCCCGGTCATGAGGACGATCGGCGGGCGTGGCCAGAAGGATGCGTCGATGTCGACGAGGAGCCGATCGGCATTCATGTGCGGCAGGACCAGGTCGAGCAGGATCGCGTCCGGACGCGGCGCCTCGCGCAGGAGCCGCAGGGCCGACTCGCCGTCCTGTGCCGTCTCGACCTCGTATCCGGTGATCCGCAGGATGTCCGCGATGCTCTCGCACAAGGCGGGATCGTCTTCCACGACGAGCAACCGGTAACCGTTCCGCATGGCCACTGGAACCCCCGCCTCGGAGTGCACTCACGCTGGCGATGGCCGGGCAAGGCGAGAAGGCCCTTCGCGTATTCCCTCCTTGACGGACTGCCTTGCCGGCCGACCGGTACATGGGCCGAAGCTTTGTCACTGCCCCCCCGGGATGGGGTATGGATGAGCCCGCAGGGAGGGGCTGTCCCAGGGTTTTCCCCCGCCTCGGTGGGAAGTGGTTGCGCGTCCCACGTGCGCCGAACTCGCGGCTCCGTGGCGCTGGATGGTGCCGATGCGCCCTGGCTCGTGTCCTGGGCTCGCCCGACGGCGCGAGATTTCCCGGGGAGATAAGCTGCCTATCGTGCCGCTCCGGTCCAAGATCCTGGTGGTGGAGGACGACGACGACTTGCGCGAGGCTGTCGCCGCCTCCATCGCAGAGCTCAACGTCGACGTGGAGCAGGCGAGGGACGGCCTGGAGGGTCTCGAGCGCCTCGCGGACGGCGCCTCGCCGCCGAGCGCGATCCTGCTCGACATGCGCATGCCGCGCCTCGACGGAGCCGGGTTCCTGGCTGCGATGCGCTCCCAGCCGCACCTCGCGCACATCCCGGTCATCACCATGACCGGAGGGCAAGCTCTGGCTCCCGATCCGCTCATCGCGTCCAGGCTGAACAAGCCGTTCGACATCGAGGAACTGGCGCGGATCCTTGTTTCACTTTGCGAGAATTGAGCTCGCGTGGGGCGCCCCCGTCGCCCGCCCTCACCGTCCCACATGTCGCAAGCGCTGGCTCTCCCGGTACGGGAAGATGTCCACGATCTCTGCCGCCCGGTGAAGCTCCTGCATGCGGCGCCAGAAGTCTGCGGTCATGATCTCGCCGTGCGAGGCCAGGAAGGATCCCCGCAGGCTCTCCGGGAGCCCCAGGAAGTTGATGAACTCCTCCGGGAAGACGTCGTTCTCTCCCACGTAGAACCAGGGCTCGTCGCTCATCTCGTCGGCGTCGTCGCGCGCCCGCGGGATCTCACGGAAGTTGCAATCGGTGACGAGGCACAGCTCGTCGTAGTCGTAGAAGATGACACGACCTGTGCGCGTCACGCCAAAGTTCTTGAGGAGCAGGTCACCCGGGAAGGTGTTCGTTGCCGCGAGATCGCGGATGGACTGCCCGTAGTCGAGGAGCGCATCGCGCGCGCTCCACTCGTCCCGCTCGCGGATGAAGAGGTTGAGCGGCACGACGCGCCGCTCCGCGTACAGGTGGCGGATGAAGACGTGCTCGTGGT
>MEMX01000152.1:10949-13586 GCA_001768075.1 Anaeromyxobacter sp. RBG_16_69_14
GCCCGCCTCGCCGACGAGCTCGTCGAGCAGCTCCGGTGCGAAGCGCGCGCGGTCGAAGACGATGTGCTCGAACTCCTGTGCGTCGACCAGGCGGCCCGCGCGATCGTGGCGGAAGACGAGCGCGTACTTCTGCATCACCTCCTGGCGCGTGACGCTCTTGGGCGGCGCGAACCGGTCGCGGATCACCTTGAACACCACGTCGAGCGACGGCAGCGTGAAGACGACCATGACCATGCCGCGATCGCCCCGCGCTGCCTCGAAGCGGTCGCGCGTGCGCGCCAGGTGCTCCACGATTTCGCGGTAGAGCACGGTCTTGCCGTGCTTGTTGTACCCGATGGCGATGTAGAGCTCGCTCGTCTTCTTTTGCGGCAAGATCGTCTTGAGGAAGGCTATGAGCTCCCCAGTGTGGTCCACCTCGACGTGGAAGTACGATCGCGTGAAGCTGAAGACGATGCTGGCGTCGTGAGGGGACAAGAGCACCGCGTCGACGTAGATGCCGCCTTCGCCGTGGAGGAGCGGCAGGATGAAGGGGGACACCGAGGCCCCGCGCCGGATGCGCCCGACGAGGTAGGCGCCCTTCCCCCGGTAGAAGACCGATTTCAACATCTCCACGCATTCGAGGGGCCGAGCGACGTCGCTGTCGCGCAGGTACGCGTCCAGCTCTGCAGCCGCGAGGCGCGCGTCGCCCTCGAGGTCGCGAAAGGGCGCGGTGAACGGGTGGTCGCGGAGCAGCGTCGCGATGAGCGCCTCGGTGGTTTCCTGGCGCGGGTGGGCGCGATAGATGCGCGCGCCCGCCACCGTCTGCTGCGGGTCCGCGCTGGTGGCGACGAACTCGGCGCGTGGGTTCACGCCGATCGTGCCGAAGATGCGCCGCGTGACGGAGTTGAAGAACGACTTGGCGAGCTCGGGGTCGAGACGGTCGAAGAGGTCGTGCTCGTAGTCCGACTTCATCTGCTCGCGCAGCAGCGGATCGGAGGCGGCGGCGCCGAGCACGCCGCGCAGCTCCTCCACCGCGTACCCGATGCAGCGAGCGCGCAGCTCGAGCCGCTCCAGTGCGTCCGCCTGCGTGCCGCGCCAGTCGCGCAGCTCGAAGCGAAGCTTGGCTCGACGGGTGACGTGCTTGAACTCCGCCTGGTAGGCCGCGAAGGACTCGCGCACCGCGGCGGCGCCCCATCGAGCGAGCTCGGCGTGCGACTCGTGGAGCATGGCGGCCCCTCTCCCCGTGGCTTCCGCAGGGCGGGGATCCTCCGCTGGCGACCCGTCCGGCGAGGAGCCAATGTTAGCCGATCGAGCCCAGGGGCGCACGGCATCGCACCGCCGGACGAAGCCTGTTCGCGGCAGGGAAAGCTCCGCGCCTGAACCAGCGGCTGCTGGCGCCCCGCATCGCACGAGGTATAGGCTAGGCCGCGTGATGTCCGTCCGCCCGATCGCCGTCCTCCTCGACCTGGACGGCACACTCGTGGACACGGTGCCGCTCATCCTCGACTCGGTGCGGTACGCCTTCCACGGTCGCGCCCGTCGCCCGACCGTGGACGAGTGGATCGCGGGCATCGGTATCCCGCTGCACGTGCAGCTCTTGCCCTTCACCGACGGTCCGGACGATCTCGAGGCGGTGGTGGCGCGCTACCGCGTCCACCAGCGCGAGCACCACGATCGCATGACGCGCGCCTACGCCGGTGCGGTCGAGGCCGTGCAGGCGCTGAAGCGGCGCGGCCACCCCATCGCCGTCGTCACCGGCAAGCCCGGTGAGCCGGCGGCGCGGACCCTCAAGCACGTCGGGCTCGCGTCCATCGTGGACGCCGTCGTCGGCTCTGACAGCTGCTCGCGCCACAAGCCGGATCCGGAGCCGGTCCTGCTCGCGCTGGAACGCGTCGGCCGTTCACCCCAGGACGCGCTCTTCGTCGGCGACTCGCCTGTCGACGTGCAAGCGGGGAACGCCGCCGGGGTGACCAGTGTGGCCGCGCTGTGGGGCGCCTGCACGCGAGAGGCGCTCCTTGCTGCATCCCCGCGGCACCTCCTCGAGCACGTGGCGGCGCTCCCGTCCCTGGTAGAGCGCCTTGCGCGGCGGTGCCGTGACAAACGCGGCGGCCCTCCTTAGTCCCTGATGGGTTGTCCATCGGGCAGCCGGATGGCTGCCAGGGTGGTCACTGGCGAAGGGAGCGCCCGTCGCTCCCCCCGCGCCGCCGGAGTGGCGCGCACCAGGAGGTCGTCATGCAGCCAGCCGTCCCCGCCTGCTCCAGCGCCGCCGTCGTCGGGCTGACCCGCCTCGCCGGCACTGGCGACCATGCCGCCCTCGATGCGCTCGCCCGCCGGATACAGCCCATGCTGGAGGAACACGCTCGTCGCGCGCTCGCTCGCCATCGGCACTCGGGGCTCGATCTCGGCGACGCAGCCGAGGAGGTGGTCGCCGAGGTCCAGGTCTTCCTGGTGGCTGGGGCCGGCGACGGCCCAGGCTGGCGGCGCTTCGAGGCGGCGCGCGCCCGCGGGGAGCTCGACGCCTGGCTCTACGGTATCGTGCGCAACAAGGTCCGCAGGCGCCTGCGCGACGCTCGGCGTCGCGAAAACTTCCTGGGTCCTGCGTCGAGAGAGATCGCCGCGCTCGGCGGCCACGAGCCCGCCCTGCCGGATCGCGCCCTC
>MEMX01000152.1:13652-18368 GCA_001768075.1 Anaeromyxobacter sp. RBG_16_69_14
CCGCGCTGGCGCTCTGGCTGGAGGACGCGCCCTCGCGGGAGATCGCCGCCCGGCTCAGCTTCGCCTCCCCCCACGCGGTGGACTGCTGCCTCGCCCGCGGCAAGCAGCGCTTGCGGCACATGATGCTGGACGGGGAGGTGAAGGCGGCGTGACGCGGTCACCAGCTCCAGCGAATCCCGAGCCGCACGCGCCGCGTGTCGGGGCGGGATCCGTATGGACCGCGCCTGTGACCGAACGGGAGGTCGAGACCAGCCGTCAAAGACCAGGCGTCCGTCACGGCATCGGTCACCTCCGCCTTGAGCAGGCCGTCCCCGTGCCGGAGCGCCTCGGCGAGGACCACCTTCCAGCTCCCCCACGACTCGGTCCGGTTCCAGGCCACGATCAGCTCCGGGAGGGCAGCTCGGTCGAAGAGGAGGAGCGCGTCCACCGGCGTGTACCGGGCATTGGCCGCGAAGGTGACGAGGAGCGTCCCGTCGCCGAAGGCGCGCTCGAGTCCGAGCGTCCCCACGAGCGCGTCGCCCAGTTCCGCGTCGCTCGAGTGGAGCGCCGCCAGTTCGCCTCGAGCAACCCACGGCCCGAGGACCCGTGAGAGCTCGATCCCGATCGCCTGTTCGCGCGCGTAGCGCCGGTCCACCGGGACGGCGAGCCCATCGGGCCGCATCGCCGCCTCGTCGGCCCGGAAGACGAGGAGCGGCGCAGGGCGGACGCCCACCCGCCCCCACGCGCCGAGGTCCCACGCGCCGAACGTCCCGAGGAGGCGAAGAGCGCCGAAACCCATGAGCGGCGGGTCGCTCTCGCCGTCGACGAGGTACGCGCCCGGGACGGGCGGGTCGGGCAGCGGGGCGAAACGCCCGGAGAGGACCGGTAGGCGCCAGGGAGTGGTGGGAGCGGAGGCGACGGCGTCCAGGCGGAAGCGACCCGCCTGACCCTGGAGCCGCACTCCCCAGATGGGGAGCTTCTCGTCGGCGTACGGATCAGTGAGATCGCGGGGGAGAAACGCGTCCGCCGGCGAATAACCGTCGGTCTTGCCCCAGCCGAGCGCGAAACGCCCCACCGTCACGTCGAGCGACGGCGCGAGCGGCAGGCGAACCCACAGCTCCCGGATCGAGAACGGCGCGCGCCGCAGCGCCCGATCGGCCGGGTCGAAGGCGAACGCCCCGTCCCCGCCCGAGCTCAGCGCCTGGGCGCGGCCCGAGACCGCGAACCGCGCCTTCCCCAGCCGCGCTTCCTGCTTCAGGAAGAGCGCCCCCCCCCCCTCGAGCCACGGGTCGCGTTCCGCGAAACGGCTGAAGTAGCCGAAGCCCTCGACGTCGGCAAAGCCGCTGAAGCCCTGCGCGCTCACGGCGGCGGACGGGAGCAGGAGCACCAGGGCTGCCAGCCGTACCTCGGGATCAGTCATCTCCTCCTTCGCGGTTCAGGCTCTGGAGCGTGAAGCGGTCGGGCGGGTTCGGCCGGTCGAAGGCCAGCTCCGTGAGCAGGACCGTCGTCCGGCTCCCGGTCTTGAGACTTGCCATCTCCAGCTTGCGGGCCACGAAGTGGCCATCGACCTGCCCCACGTCTCCGAGGAGGAGGCGCTTCGCCGGCTCCTTCTCTCCCCTCCGGACGGCATCCATCCGGACGAGGTAGAGGATGTCCTTTCTGACCCACAGCGTCTTCCGCTCGTAGAGCGACGCCTGTTTCGGGCGCGCCTCGATGACGAAGCAGGGTCGGCCGTCGAGGACCTCCTCTCCCCGGAGCGCGACGTCGTGGGCCGTGTGGTCGAACTCCTCCATGTCCTCGTAATTGAAGTCGGTGCCCACGAAGGAAGCGTCGCGGTCCTGGGACGCGATCCGCCGCTCGCGCTTCATGGAAGGGAGATAGAGCCATTGATCCGGGCTCTTCCCGGGCCGGCCGACGGAGAGGAAGCCGACGCCGCGCACCTCGGGGGGCTCGACGAAGCGGATGAGCTGCTTCGCGTCTCCGGCGTACCCTTCGCGGAAGTTTCTCCAGGCCTTGCGCCGGACCTTCCCTTCCCTGGAGACGACGGTCAGCTCTCCCGCGTACTGCTGCGTTTTCGTCCTGTGGCGGACCTCCGCCTTGGCCAGGATCGTCCGCGCGTCCTCACTTGCGAGCGCGGGGCCGGCCAGGGCCAGGGTGAACGCCAGCAGCGGCAGCCTCGCTCTACTCATACTCGATCGCCTCCGTCACCTTCACCCGCGCCGCCTGCCGGGCCGGGAACCACGCCGCGAGCGCCGACACGACCGGCAGCGCCACTGTGAGGGTGAGGACGAGAGCCGCGGGCCAGGTGTGCGGCATGCGCCAGCCAGTGAACAGCTCTATCACCGTGGTCTCCATGAAGCGCGCCATGAGCTCTCCCAGGGGGAGCGCGAGGGCGAGCCCGACGAGGGAGAGGACCACCCCTTCCAGCGCCACGCTCCTCCCGATCTGGGCGCCGAGCGCCCCGAGGGATTTCAGGATGCCGATCTCCCGCCGGCGCTCGGCCACCGAGATGAGGAGGGAGGTGACGATGCCCAGGACGGCGACGACGAGCGCCAGGAGCACCGTCATCTGGACCAGCCCGTAGAAGGCGTCGATGGCCCGCGCGACCTCCGCGATGTACTCGCGCCGGGTGGAGACTAGGGCGGGCATCCGGCCACCCAGGAGCTCGCGGATCCGGCCCCGCACCGCTCCCGGATCGACTCCCTTCGCGAGGTTCACGTCGAAGACGTCTACCCGGTCGTCGCGCCAGCGCTCCAGGAACACGGCGCGATCGAGGTAGACCGTGCCGCGCTCGGACGTGAAGTTGCGGAAGACGGCGGCGATGGGGAAGGACGCCATCCCCGTCGGCGTGGCGAGCTCCACCACGTCTCCCACGCCCAGCCCGAACAGGCGGTGGAAGTTGTCCGAGACGGCGCACTTCCCCTCCTCGACGAGGCCGCGCCGCATCGACCTCTCGTCACCCTGGATGAACTCCTCGCGAGTGCGGTCGAGCATGGGTCCGATCTCGATGGTGACGAGGCGGATGGTGTCTCCCCGGAACGGCAGGCTCGTCCCCCGGAAGCTCTCCACCGCCTGCACCCCATCCAGGCGGAGCAGTTCCTGGCGCAGGCCGGCCGGGAAGAGGAAGTCGGGCCGGACGAAGTTGGCCGAGGCTCGGACGTAGAGGTCCGAGGTGATGATGTCCTCCATCCAGCGGACCATCGCCCCCTTTGCCGACACCACGTAGCCGCCGAAGCCCAGGACGAAGGTGATCGAGAGCGTCATGGCGAGGACGGTCCCCGCGGTCCTGCGCGGGCTGGAGAGGAGCGAGTCGGCCGCGAGCCGTCCCGTCACCGGGAAGAGCCGCGCCAGGGGGGGTGCGGCGCGGCGGAGGAGCGCCCGGGCGGCCGGGCCCGCGAGCGCGATCACACCGGCGGAGGCGACCGCCAGGACCAGGAAGACGAGCGGCAGCCCCGGCAAGGGGGCCACGAGGCTGAGGGCGACCGAGGCCGCGAGCAGCGCCGCGCCGGCAACGATCCTCCTGGGCCGGACGACGGCTCCGCTCGCCTGATGGCTCCCCTTGGCGAACGCCTCGGTGGGCTGCACGCGAGAGGCGGTGTGCGAGGGTGCGAGGGCTCCCGCCAGCGAGGCGACGACCCCCAGGGCGATCGACTGCACTGCGAGCGAAGGGGTCAGGTCGGCGCGCGACGCCCCGGGTACTCCGTAGAGCAGCTCGGAGGTCGATCCCATCGTCTTCAGGATCGACTGGGCGAGGCCGGTGCCGACGAGGAGCCCGAGGACGCCCCCGAGCGCGCCCAGGACGAGGGCTTCGACGAGGAAGAGCGCCTGCACCTGGCGCGGCGTCGCCCCCAGGGCGCGCAGCGTCCCGATGTCGCGCCGCCTCCGGGTCACCGAGACGTTGAAGGCGTTGAAGATGAGGAACGTCCCGATCCCGAGCGCGAAGACGCTGGAGACGCTGAACGCCGCCATGAATCCGTCAACGAGGTGCGCGAGCTGCCCGCCGCGGCGCTCGGGCGTCTCGACGCGGTACCCTGGCCCGACGGCAGCCTGGACGGCTTCCGTCCCGGAGGCGAGTCCCGTCCCATCGGTGAGGCGCAGCTCGAGGCGGTCGAACCGGCGTCCCCGGCCGAAGAGCGCCTGCGCCGCGTACACGTCCATCACCACGAGGTTGCCGCCGAAGGCCTCTGCGAACCCCCTCGGCGTGAGTAGCCCGCGCACGATGACGTTCCGGGTCCCCTGGGGCAGCTTGAGGGCGAGGGGGTCGCCGACCTTCAGCCCCGCGCGCTGGGCGAGCTCGCGGGACACCGCCACCGAGTCGGGCTGGGCGAGGAAGAGGAGCGGGTCGTCGAGGTCGGCGTCCTCCCCTTCGAAGCCGTAGTCGCGCATCTCGCGATCGCCGAGCAGGTCGACGCCGAGCAGGAGGAGGCTGCCCAGCTCGCCCCGCGCCGGCAGCACGATCTGCTCGATCACCGGCGCCTGAGCCCGGATCCCCGGCAGCTCGCGCAGGCTCTCCTGCATCTGCTCCGGGACCCCCTGATCGGCGGAGACCTGGAGCTGCGCCTTCCCTGCCATCCGGTCCACGGTGTCGCGGACCCCCTGCACCAGCGCCCCCTGGGCGCCGCGGATGGCGCTGAAGGTGGCGACCCCGACCACCACGCCGAGCAGCGTGAGCAGCGTCTGCAGCCGATGCCGCTTCACGTACGAGAGGGAGAGCGTGCAGAGGAGGAAGTTCACTGC
>MEMX01000152.1:18385-26945 GCA_001768075.1 Anaeromyxobacter sp. RBG_16_69_14
CCGATCCGCTGCGCCACGCGCGCACCGCCCGCAGGAACGCGCGCCGAGCGCGAGCCGTCGAGCCGTGGGGTCACGTGCGCTCGTCCCCTTGCACCCTGCCGTCGCGGACCCGGACGATGCGCTCGCAGAATCCGGCTGCCTGGGGGTCGTGGGTCACGATCGCGATCGTGGTCCCGCGCTGGTGGTGGATCGACCGGAGGAGCTCGAGCACCTCGCGCCCACGCGCCGTATCGAGGTTTCCCGTCGGCTCGTCCGCGAGCAGGATGGGCGCGTCCGTGACCAGCGCGCGCGCGATGGCCACGCGCTGGCGTTCGCCGCCGGAGAGCGCGTCGGGCAGATGCTGGGCGCGCGGGGCGAGCCCCACCTCGGCCAGGGCGCGAGAGACCCGCTCTTCGATGTCGCCGCGGGAGCGCCCGGCGATGTGGAGCGGCAGCGCAACGTTCTGCGCCGCGGTCAGCGTCGGCATGAGGTGGTAGGCCTGAAAGATGTACGAGACGTGAGATCGCCGGAAGAGCGAGCGCGACTCCTCGCTCTCCGTGGCCAGGTCGCGCCCGTCCACCACCACCGATCCCGACGTGGGGACGTCGAGGCCGCCCATCAGATTCAGAAGCGTCGATTTCCCCGAACCCGACGGCCCCATGATGGCGACCATCTCGCCTGCCCGGATCGCAAGCGTGACGCCGTCGAGCGCGGTCACCTCGGTCTTGCCGTCGTACGTCTTCCTGACGTCCTTCAGCTCGAGCATTCGCGGAGGGTCCGCGCGTTCACGGCTTGTGTCAAGGACGAAGGCGCGTGGCGTTCATAGGACTGGAACTACTCGAGGACGCGACGCTGGCCGGTCGCAGGGAGCCCGCAGCCCGTAGCCCGCGGCCTATCTCAAGGCGCGGTCGCCTGCGGGGCCCGCTTCTTCGGGCGCCCTGGCTCGGAGGGTACGGCGTCGAGCTGACCTCGCAGGTCGTCGCGATCGGCGCGGCAGACCTCGAGCTTGCCTTCGAGGTTCGCCCGAGTTTCAGCCCGAGCCTGGGCGGCGCTGCTTCGTTCGCGCTCTGCCTCGGCGAGCCGCCGCTGCACGATTGCGCTGGTCTCGCGTTCGCGCGCGAGGTCCTGGCGGAGGCGGGCGACCTCGCCGTCCCAGTGCTGGCGGAGCCCATCCACCGAGGTGCGGTAGCGCTCTGCGCTGGCGCGGAGGTCGGCGTCGCGCGCGCTCACGTCGCGCTCCAGCGAGCGGACCCGCTCCTTGGTGTCGGCGAGGCTCGCCTCGAGCTGGGTGACGGTCGCCTGCGCACGCTCCAGCTTGCCTGCCGTCTCGCGAGCCAGCTGGGTGGCGGCGGTGAGCTGGACGTCGGCCTCGCTCGCGCGCTTCTCTGCCAGGAGCCGCCCCTCGCGCTCTCGCGCCTCGGCGCCGGCGACGGTCTCGCGCTCGGTGCGCAACCGCGCGAGCTCGGTCTCGAGGGTGCCTTTTTGCCCGTTGAGCCGCAACACGTCGTCGTCGAGCGCCGCGACGTGGCGGGAGAGGTTCCGCGCGCGCACCTCGAGGCCGCTCTTCGCCACCACGGTGGTCAGGAGGCCGAGGCCCAGGGAGACCGCGAGCACCACGCCGGCGAGGCTGAGGTTCAGGAACACGCGGTGGCGCTGGTAGAAGAGGTTGAGGCGCCGCCCTGGGCGCTGGAGATCCCAGCGAGTGGGGCGGCGCGCCAGGAAGGCGTCGAGCGCTTGTGCCAGATCGTCCGCGCTCGGCCGCGCCGCCGGGTCGGGAGCCAGCGCCCGCAAGACGATCTCCGCCAGGCTGCGCGGCACGCTAGCCGGGACGCGCAAGGGCGCGCCCCCGCGCGGATCCGATCCGTCCTCGCAGCGCTCGGGGTGTGGAGGCTTTCCGGAGAGCGCGAAGAGGAGCGTGCCGCCCAGGCCGTACACGTCGGAGCTGGCATCGGGCGGCAGCAGCTCCTCGAACTGCTCGGGCGCCAGGTAGGTGAGGGTACCGACGCGCGCCGGCGATCCCTCCGCGCGTGGGGCCGCCAGGCTGGCCGCGATACCGAAGTCGGCCAGCATGGCGCGCCGGCTCACCGGCAGCACCAGCACGTTCTCCGGCTTCACGTCGGAGTGGACGACACCGACGCGGTGGGCTGCTGCCACGGCGGCGCAGATGGGCTGGACCAGCCGGGCGGCCTCGTCGGCCGGCAAGGGTCCGCGCTCGACCACGTGCGCCCGCAACGATCGCCCCAGCGCGATGCTCCCCGGCGCGCCCTGCACGTCGGGTTCGGCGCCGAGCGCCATCTCGATGAAGAAGCGGCCGTCGCCGAGGTCGCCGGCGTCGAAGACGGTCACGACGTGCGGCGAGAGGACGCGCGCCATCAGCCCCGCCTCCGCCCGCACGCGCTCGATGAAGGCGGGATCGGAGGCGTTTCGGAAGACCTTGAGGGCGCACGCGCGGTCCAGGTCCAGGCGCCGTGCCTGGTATACCTCGGCCTGCGTGCCCGCGCCGATCAGGCCGACGATCTCGTAGCGGGGCCCATCGGCGTCGTCCCGGAGAGGTGTCGGCTGCGCGAGGAGCGCTTCGACCCGCTCGCGCTGCGCCGGGTCCGAGGCGAGGCGCTCCACCACCTCGCCGCGGACGGGCTCGGGTGCGCGCCGTGCCAGATCCCAGAGCTCGACATCGTCCATACGTCTCCTCGGTCTGGAGCGCCTGCTGCCCGGCATCGGCGCAGCGCACTTCGGGGCTTACCACGTCCAGGTCGGGACGGGCAGCAGGGGCAGACGCGGCCTCGCAATCGGGTCCGACTCGTCGCTCGGACGACCTCGGCCTGGGCGGCCCGCGCCGTTTCGCGCCACGCCTGCCTTGCTGGCCGTCAAGAGAGAACGGGCGGCTCATCGGGCCACTGCTCCACGTAACCCCGCAGGAAAGCGAGCCAGCGACGCACCTCGGCGACGGGTCTCGCGAGCTTCGCCGCCACGCGCGCCTCGGGCAGGTACTCGAGCAGTGTCAGCTCGGCGGCGCGCGCGATGAGCTCGCCCTCGCGGACGTTCGGATCGGTGCGCAGCCGGCCCAGCGCGCTGCGCAACTGTGCCCGATCGTGCGCGACGTGCACCGAAGCCCAGCGCTGGAAGAAGGCGTGGTCGGCGTCGATGGTGCTGCGGGCGACGCCGAGCATGCGCGCCGCCTCGTGCTTGAGCACCCCGCCCAGCACGCGCAGCTCCACGCCGCGCGCGATGCGCTCGCGCGGCGCGACGTGGGCGTCCTCGCGCAGCTCCTCGAGCAGCCGGTGGAGGACCCCGATCTCGGCGACCTCGAGCGCGTCCTCCAGCTCGGGGAAGCGCGCCGCGCCCTCCACCGAGTAGAGGAGCCCGTTCGTGCGCAGCACGTCCACCGGGTTGTGGCGCGCGTTGCGCCAGTGGTGCGCGATGCGGGCGCTCCGCACCGCGCTGAAGAACGAGCCCAGGAGGTGATCCTTGCTCTCGAAGACGAGCGGCGCCTTGGCCTGGCGCGCCGCGTCGTCCGGGCGCGCGCTCAGGAAAAGCCGCGCCAGCGCCTCGTTCGTGAGCGCTGTCCCCGAGAGGGTGCCGGTCCGGCCGAACCGGGTGCCACGGACGAGCTGCCGTAGCTCGTCGTACATGGCCGCGATGTCTCGCTCGCCGAACTCCACGCTTCCATCTTACCGCCAAGGCGCCCGGTCTCTCTGACTCGTAGCAGGTCGCGCGCCTGGCTCTTCGGCCGCCACCAGCTGACGGCCGCCGCCACCGAGGTGAGGGGTGGCCTCGGCGGCCCCAATGGCACCGCGGTTCCGGGGCAACCGCTCCGACGGCGTCCTTCGGTCGCCCCGGCCACCTCGAGCCCCGACGTCGCCAGCACCATCGAAACCGAGCAGCCGGGCTAGCACTCCACGTCCACCCAAATAGAAGAGGGCCGCCAGACCGAGCGGCCCTCTCCGACGCGCCAAATGGACGCGAGGCGCTACTTGCCGTTGACGGCGATGTTGCCCCCGGTCGCGACCAGGTTGATGGAGGAGGAGCCCCCACCATTGAGGTTGCCGGTGGCATTCCCCATCGCCGAGTAGCCGTCGAAGTCCAGGCTCGAGGCGATGGTCAGCGTCCCGCCGCCTGCGGACGCCGTGAGCGTCGCGGCCGTAACATTGGGAAGGGTCAGGGCGATGTTGCCATTGCTGGTGTTGACCGTGAGATCGCTCGAGGCGCCAAGCTCCATGTCGATGGTGCAGTTGCCCGCGCCCGTGTTGGCCACGCCGCCGCCCACCATCCCCGACAGGTCGAGCGCGCCGCCGGAGGTGTTGACCGTGAAGTCGAGCGCCATCGGCGTGTAGACGACGACGTCCACGGCAATGGTCTCGCTCGAGGTGTTGCTGACCTGGACGATCAGGCTGTCACCGTCCTGAACGACCTCGATGGTGCCAGCACCGGGATCGCTGCTCCTGAGCGTGGGCTTCATGTTGACTTCATTCCTGCCCGCCTCGCCGACCACCTTGATTGCGCCGAAGTCATTATTGAGGATGAGCTTCTTGGCGGCGGAGCTGACGGCGACGGTCTGCTCGACGTCGAGCTTATTCGTCTGCGTCGCGGGCGGGTCAGTCTTAGTATCAGTATCAGTATCAGTATCAGTCCCTCCGCACGCGGCGACGAAGACCATCGCTACGCCGACTACCAGGTTCTTGAGCGTCATTGAGTTTTTCCTCTTTCGATTGAGTCATGGCCTGTGGACAGCGTGAGCAGATGCCTTCGGCCTGCGAGGCGATCAAATTGACGCCTTGTGGGAATGAAACAGCTGAAGGCAATGCAAATTGAGACGGCCCAAAGAGCCGCCATCCGTTCGGTTCCCGGAGCCCCCCCCTCGGACACTTGCAGTTGGCAGGATACAGCCATCGCCCGTTTCTGCAACCGATCTTCGATGATCCGGGCGCATCAGCGAGGCCATGGTCCCGGCGGGATCGCCAAAGACGGCGCCCACTCGTTCAGCTCCACCAGATTGGCGTCCTGCAACGTGCACAGTGTGCACTGGTACTGCGTCCGCGCGGGCGGCCCCCCCCATGCGCACGTCCTGCACCTACTGCAGGTAGAGCGCGATGCCCGGCATCCGCGCCAGCTTCGGGTCGGCGCCATCGCCGTCATCCCGTTCAGCCCGTTTCTTGTTTCGACGCTGCATCGCGCTCGACCGCTCCGCTCCTCGACCCGCGTGACCCATGGTTCGGCATACCCCGGCGCGTCGCACGGGCGAGGAGCCCCGCGCTTGGCGGTTGGACACACGCCGGGCCAGAAGTGTGACAGTTGCGGGGAGGGGGGACCAGCTCCACGGATCCCGCGGGAACCGCAAGATCGAACGGGCCTGGGGTGACATTAGCTTCGCCGTGTGCGCCCATGTCGGCGAAGTTCGACCGATTGCGCTCGGCTGCCGCTCGAACCAGAGGCAGGGCAGGAGGCAGGGCAGCGCCCGTGGGGAGCCGAACCGGGCGTTGGCCGGCCGGTGAACGGGCCGCTCGCTGGCGGGTCGCGATTTACCGGTGGGCCCCGTGCAAGGTGCGGGCACGCTGCGCATCGTGAACTCGAGGAGGACTCGAGAACGGGAGATGGTGATGAGAAGGGAGGGACAGGTCGGTGCGATGCCGGACTCCCGCCTGGTTGACGAGGAGCGCGTGCTGCGCCCGAAGTACCGCGCTCTCGTCGATCGCCACGGCGCAGACCCGGGTGGGGAACGCCACGCGCTCGCGCTCGCTTTCACGGCCGTCCGCCGCAGTCGCACCGGGATCGCGCTCCTGCGCGGTGGGGAGGTCCTGGTCCGGAACGTGCGCTGGCTGGCGCTGGAACGCCGCCGCGGAGTCGAGTGGCGCGGCGAGGAGCGCGCCTACCCGAACCTGCGCGCGCTCGCCATCGGCGAGTCGAGCGCGATGGCCCGCGCCGGGGAGCGAATGCGCGAGCGCCGCTTCGCGCGCGCCGGTCCCGACGAGGTGGTCGAGCTCCACCTGGAGCGGCTCGATCGCCCGGGGACGCCGCTGGTCCTCGCCATGGCGCGCGACGTGACCGAGGCGGTCCGCGCCGAGCGACGCGAGGAGCGCGCCCGCTCCGAGGCGGCCGAGCGTGAGCGTCTGCGCGTGGTGGGCGAGCTCGCCTCGGGCGTCGCGCACGAGATCAACAACGTGCTCCACGCGATGGCGCTGCGGCTCGCGGCCCTGCGCGGTCGGGTCGAGGACCCGGAGGGCGAGGCGGGCCTGGGCGCGCTCACCCGTATGGTGTCCGAGGCAGCCGCGCGCGTGAGCCGGCTGCAGGACGTGGCAGGCCGGTCGCGCTCGACGGCGGCGCCGCCCGACCAGCGCGCCCCCGCGTCGGGCACCGTGCCGGGCACCGTGCCGGAAGTGTCGCTGCGCGTCCTGGTGGTGGACGACGACAGGGACGTGCTCGAGGCCGCTGGCCTGGCGCTCGAGTACCTGAAGCAGCGCGTTGACCTCGCGCCCTCCGGTCCGGAGGCGATCGCGCGCTTCGTGGCAGGCGAGCGCTTCGACCTCGTCCTGTGCGACATCGGCATGCCGCAGCTGGACGGCTGGCAGGTCGCACGCGAGGTACACGCCCTCGCGCCGCGTACGCGGCTCTTCCTCGTGAGCGGCTGCGCGCGAGAGATCCACCCGGAGGACGCGCAGCGCGCCGGGGTGGTCGGGGTGCTCGCCAAGCCGCTGTCCCTCGAGGCGCTGCGGGGGCTGCTCGCTCCCGCGCCCGAGCCGGAGCCCATGCCGCTCGCGGAGACGCGGAGTCAGGTACCGGGGCAGGGAGCCGGGGCACAGGCAAATTGACAGCCGCGCGAGGATTCCGTCTGGGTGGTGTGGGGGAGCCGGTGCTCCCCTCGGCAGGGGCGCTCATCGGGCGATCGGCAGCACCTCGAGCACGCTCGTGTGCAGCTCGGAGACCTGCTCGATCTCGGGCGAGGTCGGGACGTCGTAGCTGGCGCGTTCGGCGAGCCCGCGTGCGGGCGAGTAGACGCGACCTGGATCCCCGGCGAGCGCGAGCATGCCCCGCGCGGCGAGCCCGCCCAACCACGCCAGGCTCTCCTCGGCCAGCCGGCGCTCGTAGAAGACGTCGCCGGCGAGCACGACTTCGAACCCCAGCAGCGGGTCGCCGAGCGCGGTGCCGGCGCGGAATTCCACGGTGACGCCGTTCAGCTCGGCGTTGAGCTGCACCGCCGCCTCGCAGAAGGGATCCACGTCGCAGGCCACGACGCGCGCTGCGCCTGCGCGGGCCGCCGCGATCGCGACCAGGCCGCTGCCCGTCGCGAAGTCGAAGACGCTGCGGCCGCGGACGATCTCGGGGTGATCGAGGACGTAGCGCGCGACGGCCTGACCCCCTGCCCACGGGAAGGCCCAGAATGGCGCCGGTTCCCAGGGGGCCAGCTCGGCGGCTGCCGCCTGCCAGAGCGGCGTGAGCTCGCTGCCCTGGTGGAGAGCCAGCTCGGGCACGAGCGGCGCAGGTGCGGCGCGTGTGTGCGCGCGGACGAACCGGATCAGCTCCGGCAGCGAGCGGGGTTGCGCCACGCCCCATGGGGCGCCCGCGCGGTCTTCGCGTCAAGTGGACGGCAGCGGTGAGGTGAGGGGGCGCGGGCGCGCGCATCCAGGATCGCCTCGCTCAGCGGGGTTTCTGCTGCTCGGCCCGCCGCACCAGGATGCGCTCCATCTCGTCCATGGTCGCGTTCATCTCCGCGATGGCGGCGTCGAACGGTGCGGAGCTGGTCATGTCCACCCCGGCCTCGCGCAGGAGCGCGATGGGATAGTCCGAGCCGCCGGCGCGGAGCATGCGAAGGTAGGCATCGCGGCGCTTCGTCTCGTGCCGCATCGCCTCCTCGCGGATGCCTCTGGCGAGCGAGGTGGAGGCGACGATGCTCGTCGCATACTGGTACACGTAGAAGTCGTAGTAGAAGTGCGGCACGAACGTCCACTCGGACGCAACCAGGTCGTCCACGCGGCAGAGGCCGCGATCGTGGCCGTAGTACTCGCGTGCGATCTTGAGATAGAGAGCGGAGAGATTGTCGCCGGTGAGGGTCTCGCCACGCTCCGCCATCTCGTGGATCGCGAGCTCGAACTCGGCGAACTGCGTCTGCCGGAAGAGCGTGGTGCGCAGGGTGTCGAGCTGGGTCCCGAGCAGGAAGAGTCGCGCGGCCTCGTCTCGCGCCCGCCCCAGCATGTGGTGGACGAGGAGGTTCTCGTCGAGCGTGGAGGCCACCTCGGCGACGAAGGTCGGGTAGTCGGAGGTTGGGTAGGGCTGGGCGCCGTAGGAGAGCCAGGTATGGATCGAGTGACCTGATTCGTGCGCCAGCGTGGTGAGGTCCTCGTACTTACCGTTGAAGTTGAGCAGCTGGTACGGATGCACCCCGTACGCGCCGGTGGAGTAGGCGCCCGCGCGCTTGCCGGTGGACGGCAGGTAGTCCGTCCAGCGGCTCTCGAAGCCCTGGCGGAGCGCCGCCACGTACTCCTTGCCGAGCGGGGCCACGGCCTCGAGCGTGATGGCGCGCGCCTCGTCCGGCGCGAAGCTCATGTCCACCTTCGGGACCATGGGCACGTAGAGATCCTGGTAGCGG
>MEMX01000152.1:27043-28780 GCA_001768075.1 Anaeromyxobacter sp. RBG_16_69_14
GGTAGACGGCGGTCGGAATGGCGTTCCGGAAGAGCGCCGTCTCGAGCGCCGAGGCGAAGCCGCGCACCTTCTTCGTGAAGAGGTGCGCCCTCACCTGTGCGTAGAGCGTCGTGCCCATGGTGCGGCGGTAGGTGTGGAGCGCGCCGAAGAAGGCGTCGAACGCCTTGTCGCGATCCTCACGCACCCGCGAGGCGCGGTGGAGCGTGAACGCGGCGGGGTCCATCCGGACCTCCTCGCCCGTCGAGAGCTTCACGGTGGGATAGGGCAAGTCCGCGTTCGCGAGGACCCCGTGGACCGCGCCGCCTGAATCGGCGAGGCCCCCCGCCTCGGCGACGATGCGCTCCTCGGGGGCGGTGAGCGTGTGGGCCTTCCAGCGCAGCGTGTCGTCGAGGAAGAAGCGGTATGGCTCGAGCCTGCGGTCCTTGGCCTGGAAGGCGCGGACCTTCGCCGGATCTAGGGAGAGGATCTCGGGCTTCACGAAGGCCGAGGCGGCGCCGAAGTCCACCGCCAGCTGATCGGCGGATTGGCGTAGCTCGCGCGGCCGGGCGGCGCGCGTGTCCTCGTCCGAGAGCGAACGCGCGTAGACGGTCAGCCGTGACAGCTCGCGGTCGAGGGTGAACATGGCGTCGAGGCCTCGCCAGAGCCCCTCGGCGGAGTCGCCCAGGTGTCCACGGTGCTCGGAGAGCCGCCGGACGCGCTTCTCCAGATCGGCCCTCGCCTGCACCCAGGCCCGCTCCGATGGATAGAGGTCAGAGAGGTTCCACTTGTACCTGTCTGGAACCTCGGAGCGCTCCCTGGCGAACGCGGGGAAGGTGGCGAGCAGCAGCGCGAGGGCGGCAGCACGATGGCCTGGGCAGGGCACGGTCATTCTTCGATCCTCCGGTGCCATCGGTGCGGGGCACGATCAGCGCGCTGCCGGTCGTCCCTGTATCTCCTCGATCGCTTGCCGGGCCTGTGCCGCCTCCCGGCTGGCGGGGGCGATGTCGATGATCCTGTTCCATGCCTGGATGGCCTTGGCGGTGTCCTTGAGGTCATGGGCGTAGACGACTCCCAGGTTGAACGCGCTCTGCACGTGCTTCGGGTCGATCTCGTTGGCCTTCTTGAAGTTCAGGATCGCCTTGTCATACGCACCGAGGTCCCGGTACATGACGCCCTGATCGGTCAGGACGTCGGGGTTGTCAGGCTGGATCTCGAGGGCCTTTCCGTACGCGTCTATCGCCTTCTGGGGTTGTCGGGTGTCGAAGTAGTCGTTGCCGAGATCGACCCAGGCGCGGACGTTCCTTGGCTCCTGGGCCACGACCTGCTCCTCCGCGGCGATCCTGCGCTGGATCTCGCCGGGCGCGGGAGGCGGGGGCGGGATCGCCGCGGTCGGGGCGCCGGGCGGCGGAAGCGGCGGCGGTTGCTCGCTCCGCTTGCAGCCAAGGGGGGAACATTCGAGCGCCAGGCAAAGCAGAACCACGGACCGGCTATTCATGAGCTCCTCGAGATATTAACCGGATGTCTCGCCCCCATACCGTCTTCCGCCCCGGGAGAGTGGCGAGGGACCCTCGACGGCACCCCTGAAACGGGAGCATGGTGCCATAACTCCAGCCGCGGCGAGCATGGGTCCGCGGCCGAGGCGACGATGAGCCGTGGGCGAAAGAGCAGGACGCTCGCAGGGCGGGGACGCGTCCTCCGCCGAGACGATGCCGCGCCGGCGGGGGCGAGGCGGGGAGTCGAAGTCCCCCCCCCGCCTCC
>MEMX01000152.1:28796-33628 GCA_001768075.1 Anaeromyxobacter sp. RBG_16_69_14
CCGGCAGATTGGAGGCGAGCCTCAGCGCGCTGAACGCGGTCCTCGGAGACTACCTGAAGGATCGCGCGAATGGCCTCGAGATCGAGATGCGGCTGTACGTGAACAACCGGCCGGTCCGCTGCGACCGGGATGGGCTCGCCCGGGCGTACCCCGACGCCAGCCACAGGATCTGCCTCCTCGTCCACGGACTGGGGACGAACGAGGGGGTCTGGTGCTTCCCTGCCGATCGCGCGGTCTCCTACGGGTCGCTGTTGCAGAAGGACCTCGGATACACGCCCTGCTACGTCCGTTACAACAGCGGTCTCCACGTCTCGGAGAACGGTCGGTCCCTCGCGGAGCTGCTCGACGCCCTCGTCCGCGATCATCCGGTCGAGGTGGAGGAGATCGCGCTGCTGGGCTACAGCATGGGCGGGCTGGTCGTCCGCAGCGCTTGCGAAGTGGCGGCCCGCGAGGGGTATGGATGGGTGGAGAGGGTCAAGCGCGTCGTGTACATCGGCGCGCCTCACCTCGGCGCTCCGCTGGAGAAGGTCGGCAATGTCGTCGCCTGGGTCCTGCGGACGATCGACGTCCCGCACACGAAGCTCGTGGCCGACGTCATCGATCTGCGAAGCAGCGGCATCAAGGACATGCGGTACGCCAACCTCGCCCCGGAGGACTGGCAGGGGTTCGACCCCGACGCGCTACTGGAGGACCACCGCAAGGCGGTCCCCCTCGCGCCAGGTGCCGCCCATCACCTCGTGGTGGGCACGCTCACCGGCGGCGAGCGCCACCTCCTCACTCGCCTGTTCGGCGACGCCGTGGTGAGGGTGCCGAGCGCCGCTGGCCGCTCGCGAGACGGGAAGCGAAGTCCGATCTTTCCGCAAGAGAACGTCAGGATCTTTCCCGGGCTCGGTCACGTGGCGCTGGCGCACGATCGAGCGGTCTACGATCAGATCAAGGTATGGCTGGGTTGCTAGATCGAACCTGTCGAAGGAGGAGCGTCATGGAGCGCTGGAGAGGTCTGAAGGATCTCGTGCAGGATGCCATCGACCAGGGATCGACAGCCGTCGAGCAGGTCCACCAGCAGGTGGCGCGTAGGACCTTCGACATCCTGGAGTACGTGCCGCCGCTGGCCGAACCGGCCCGGAGGGCGAGGTTGCTGCAAGAGGCCGTGATCGGGGGGGCCTACGACGCGATCCGGCTCGTCAACCGGGTGGTGGGCGCCATCGCCGGAGCCGTCATGGACGCGGTGGAGGCTGCTCCGCCGACGTCAGGGACGTCGTCGGCAGAGGCTCGGGCTCCTTCTCGTGCCGGTGCATCCCGCGGCACGGATCCTCGCGCTCGGTCGCCGGGGTGAACGCGACGTAGTCGAAGGGGAGGGGTCCACTGCCGAATTCGTCGGCGTAGTCAGACGGAGCATCCTTCCCGGTTGACACCTCGAGGAAGGCCATCGCCAGCGCCCGCCGCGCTGGCGCCTCGCGCGCGAGGTAGTTGGGCACGCCGCGGTCGGTGCGCACGTGGCCCGCGCCGGCGACGAGGATGGCGCCCCGCGCATCGGCGGCCGAAAGGACGCGCTCCGCCAGCTGCGCGTCGCGCGCCCGCTGCATGAGGACCAGCGGGTCCAGCATCGACTCCGGCAGCTCCCCGCAGTGAACCTCCTTCATCTCCTCGCGCAGGGAACGCATGGCCTCTTCGGACGGTGTCCCCGCGCGCTCCAGGATCTCCCGCACGCGGGGCGACAGGGCGGACATCCCGCGCGAGGTGACCTCCCGGGCCCGCGGGCGCGCCAGGTTGGCGGCGACGACAGGCAGCCCCGCGTCGATGGCCGCGGCGAACACCGGCCGATAGAGCGAGAAGTCAGGCCAGCCGCTGCGCGCCCATCCCACCGCCTCGGCCAGCCCATCGGCGCTCGGTGATGCGCTGCCGAGAGCTGCGTCGACCGCGGCCTGCTGCTGGGTGTCGAGCATCTCGAACGCGACCGCCGGCCGCCGCCCCGCAGAAACGATCGCGCGCACGATCCGCGCCTCGAGAAGGTGATGATCCGGGTTGTCGTGCGTCTCGCCGAGCAGGACGAGATCGGCGCGCGAGAGCGAGGACTCGACGTGGGCTTGGTCGAGGAAGGTGCCCGCGCGCACGTCCCAGAACTTACCCACCAGCGGGTGCTCGCGGTGTAGGGCGCTCACCCACGCGTCCGCACCGGAAGGGAGGCTTCCCGCCGGCGCACCGCCCCGCCCGGAAGCGCAGCCGAGCGCGACGGCGAGGAGGGCGGCCGAGAGGCGAGCCAAGGCGCGCTCCTGCGTCGCTGCAGTACCTGATCTCGAACGCACGCGTCCCTCCCGGCTCCTCGAGCGGAGCACCGCTGTAACTTCGAAACGCATACCGCGCATGGGACCGGCACGGACGACCAAGTGAAAACCGGCTCTCGTGGGTCGCTCTCGGGCCCCATGTGCGGTCTCCACCCTAAGCGGGAGGCGAGCGTAGGCCTCCCAATGCCTAGGTCTTCGTCTCCGCGAATGAAGAAGGAGATGAGGCCATGGGACTGAACGAGAACATGGAGCTGATCCGCGAGTACTTCAACGAGCTGGTCAACGACCAGAACTTGAAGGCGCTGGACAAGTACTGTGCCGACACCTTCTTCGACCATAACCCGCCCGCGGGCGCGCAGGAGGGAGGAATCGCTGCCGTCCGAGAGGGACTGCAGCGGCTGTACCAGGGTCTCCCCGACGTTCAAGCAAAGATCGACGAGATCTTCGCCGAGGGGAATCGCGTCTTCGTGCGCAGTACGCTCAGGGGGACGCACAGCGGCGATCTGATGGGGCTGAAGCCGACCGGGAAGCGGCTGAGCATGGAGGTGTGGCACCTCTTCCGCGTGGATGACGGGAAGATCACCGAGCACCGTGGCCAGTCAGACACCCTGATGCTGCTGCGCCAGCTCGCGGCGAACTCAAGGCAGATGGCGGATGTGATTCTGATTCCGCCACCTGATCTGCCCACGACGCTGGCCTGAGCGATCCACGGGGCCCCTGACGGGCAGGTGAGCATGCTCGAGCGAGCTTCACGACGGCTTGCGCGCGATCAGTCACTGGATCGGAGCGATCGCGAGACCAGCCCGACACCCGCCGCCAGGAGGCCGAGCATGATGATCGTGTTGAGGAGGCTCGTCGGCCTGAAGAAGATGTGCATCTGCGAAACGATACCGACGAGGATCCCCACCCCGCTCCCGATGGTGAGGAGCCAACCCAGGATCGAGCGGCCGTCGAAGAACAGCGCCGCGATGCCGATGAAGAGCGGGATGAGGACCAAGCCAAACGGCGAATACCCGAAGAAGGACCAGCCACCCCCGGTGACGACCACGTTGTCCAGGAACAGGTAGCCGCCGGCCACCACCAGGGCCAGGCCGACCAGGAACTGGCCGATGCCACCGCGAGTCCCGCCTGCGTCGCGCCAGCTGCCTCTGCGCCCCGCCTCCTCGAGATCCCTGAGGCGCGCATCAATTCCCTGTAATCGTGGGTTGCTCATCGGGCCATGCTACTACGAACGCGGTCCAGTTCTTGCTCGTGCGATTGACAGGTGAAGCGCTCCTACGGAGGCCCTGGATGAGCTCGCAGCTAGACCCCGATCGTGTCTGTCCGCCCGCGGCTGAGCGCGGCCGGGCTTCCGCAGTACTCGTCATGTCGGGGCTGGCGGTCGCCTTCTGGATCGCCCGCGCATGGATCGCGGGCCCGCGGCTCGTGTCGGCCGGGCTTCCGCAGTACTCGTCATGTCGGGGCTGGCGGTCGCCTTCTGGATCGCCCGCGCATGGATCGCGGGCCCGCGGCTCGTGTTCCTCCTCTGGAACCTGTCCCTTGCCGCCATCCCCTGGTTCGCGGCCCGAAGCCTCGCCGCGGCCCGCTCACCGTCCTCTCTGGCAGCGGCGGCGGTGACATGGCTCCTCTTCCTGCCCAACGCACCGTACCTCGTCACGGACCTCGTCCACCTCAGGGTGAGGCCGCCGGTGCCCATCTGGTTCGACGTGTTGCTCTTCGCGACCTTCGCCCTCGCGGGGTGCGTGCTCGGCTGGGCGTCGCTGGAGAAGGTGCACGTCAAGCTGGCACGGACCCTGGGCCGCGCGCGAAGCGCAGCGGCGATCGCCGCCGCGATCCTCCTCACCGGCTTCGGCGTCTACCTCGGCCGGTTCGATCGCTGGAACAGCTGGGATGTCCTGACGCGCCCGGGCGACCTCGTCTCCGGCGCAGCCGCCGCGCTCGTGAGGCCGCGCGCGCTCATCTTCAGCGCGCTGTTCGCCGCATTCGTCGGGGCGGGCTACTTGCTTTTCCTGTCGCGCGCCTCACCCGAATCGACGCGATAACGGCTGCAACCGGCGCTGCGCGGAGATCCAGGGTGGCGAACTCGCTTCCCGGCGCGACCCGGCGGCGCGCCAGGAGGGACGGGCCACCGAGAGCCCGCTCTCGGGCGCTAGCGCGACGGCCGGGGGCCGGTGCGGGCGCAGGCCGCCGCGCGCCCGAGCAGCAGGGTTCGCTCGCGAGCGTTGCGGGTGAGCGACGCGGCGCGCTCCATCTCGGCGCGGGCCTCCTCGAGGCGGCCGAGCTTGGCGAGGAGGTCCCCGCGCACGCTCGGCAGGAGGTGGTAGCTCCGGAGTGACGGCTCAGCGGTGAGCCGGTCGACCAGCTCGAGGCCGGCTGCCGGCCCGAACGCCATCGCCAGCGCGACCGCGCGATTCAGCTCCACCACGGGCGACGGTGCGACCCGGGCGAGCTCCTGGTAGAGCGCCGCGATCCGCGCCCAGTCCGTCTCCCCGGGGGCGCGTGCGCGCGCGTGGCAGGCGGCGATCGCGGCTTGCAGCGCGTACGGTC
>MEMX01000153.1:0-1810 GCA_001768075.1 Anaeromyxobacter sp. RBG_16_69_14
GGCTGGAACCAGCCCCACCCGGGTCGTTCTCACCCTTCAGCCCGCCTGGTACCGGATAGTCCATGCAGGCGCGCACCTCGAACTTCTTGTCCCCGAGATTGGCGGTCCGCCGGCAGACTTGATCCCCGCTTGGGCGGGTTGAGCTCCGCCGGCGCCCAGTAGCGCACCTGGCGCCGAGGATCATGGTTTCTCGAGCCACGCCGGCGCAGGTGGTGCCTCGGACGCGAGCCGGCGGTCCGGGCGCGCCACGTAGGCGATCGCAGCGGTCGGGAGGCGGCGCCGCTGGGGGGCCGCTCAGAGGCACGACCACGACCTGGACGGGACGGGACAGTCCAGAGGTCGCACCTTCCTTGTGGTCGGCGAGCCCACAGGCCGCACCCCGAGTGCAGCACTTGCGCTTTCCAGGAGTCAGTTCGAAGCTGGCGCACGATTCGCGTTCGACCAAAGCGCCGGCCGCTCGCCCGCCGGCTCGTTGAACCATCGGTCCAAACGTGACGGCGCCTCACGATCTTCCGCGGACCGTCCGGCGATATTCCCGAGCTGCCAGAGTACGTCAGCGCTGATTGCAAGCGCTCGACGAGCTCTATCCACCGCTGGTTGGCAGCCCGGCTCGTGGCTTGCACGGGAACCGCGGCTCGCCTCGCGAGTCCCCGCCGCGGCCCATGCCGCAGCAAGTCCGGCGAATTGGCCGACAGGAGACAAGGACCATGGCGCAACTCGCCACCAATCTACCCCCCGACGCCCCAGTACCTGCCGACCAGCGTGTCGAGCCGACGCGCGGCGCGCTCTCGAACATCGCCGCCATGGTGCCCGGCCTCGCCATCATGATCGGCACCCTGTTCGCGCTGCGCACCTGGGTCGAGCCGTGGATGAAGGACGCTGTCGTCTTCGGCCAGAAGGGCTGGCTCGTACAGGTGCTGCACCTGAACTACATCCTGCTCGCGATCATCGCTGGCATGATCTTCCGCAACGTCATCTTCGGCGGGAGAATCCCGGACTGGGCCGAGGCGGGCTTCCGGACGACGCGGCTCTTCATCAAGTCCGGCGTCATCATGCTGGGCTCGCTCTATACGCTGCAGCGGCTCGCGAAGGTCGGCAGCGTCGCGATCATCCTCATCATGAGCTTCGTGTTCGGCACGGTGCTCTTCGTCATGTGGTTCGGCAAGCGCGTCGGCATGGACCGCTCGATGGTCGGCACCATGGCCGCGGCCTGCGGCGTGTGCGGCGTCTCGGCCGCGATCGCCACCTCCCCCAGCGTGCGCGCCAAGCCCTCCGAGGTGGCCCTCGCCATCGCCACCATCCTCGGCTTCGGCATCATGACGATGTTCATCTCTCCCATGATCGGGAAGGCGCTCTCGATGAGCGACTACCAGTTCGGCGCCTGGGTGGGCACGGGCATCCTGAACTCGGGCCAGGTGCTCGCCACCTGCCTCGCGTTCAACCCGACCTTCGCGCCGGGCACGGCGGTGGCCTGACGGCGAGATCTGGAACGTCGTCCGCGTCATCAGCATCCCCTTCGTCGTGTTCTTCATCACGACCTGGTACTGGAAGGCCGAGGCGAAGGCCGAGCACATCAGCATGGGCAAGGTGTTCAAGGAGCGCTTTCCGGTGTTTGTGCTCGGCTTCTTCGCCATGACGGCGCTGTCCTCACTGAGCTGGCTCGGCGCCGAGGGTTCGAACACGCTGCACCTCATGCGCGACGTGATGAGCTGGATCTTCGGCATCGGCCTCGTAGGGCAGGGCGCCTACATCGACTTCCGCGAGCTCAAGACCGCCGGCGGCAAGCCGCTCAAGGTGGGCCTCGCCGCGG
>MEMX01000153.1:1944-8350 GCA_001768075.1 Anaeromyxobacter sp. RBG_16_69_14
CGGCGGCATCGTCGCCGCGATCCTGGTCTACATGGCGTACATTGTACCGAGCGTCACGCTCACGCCCGGCCTCGACGGAACGATCGTGGCGCTGAAGGTGAAGCCGGACCAGCTGGTAGCCAAGGGCGACGCGCTCTATACCATCAAGTACAAGGACCGGAAGTTCGTGGGCGGCCAGCTCCAGGAGAAGTTCGTGGAGAAGGACGTGCACGCCTCGACCGGCGGCAAGGTGCTCGCCGTCTCCGCCAAGGAGGGCGCCGACGTGAAGAAGGGCAAGACCACGCTCCTGGTCATGGAGCACCAGAAGGGGACGCTTCCCTAGTGAAGATCCTCGTCGCCCTCGACGACTCGGTCCGTACCGCGCAGGCGGCTCTGGAACTGGCTCGGCTCGAGGGCGCCGAGCTCACGGTCCTGTTCGTCCTCGACGCCACCTGGAACGTCTACCTGGGCCATGACTTCCTCTCCGGGAGCAACGCGCGGGGCGGCTTCCTCGAGTGGGTCCGCGACGAGGAGGTCGCAGAGGAGTCGCGCGTCGAGGAGGCGTTCCGCGCGCTCGCAGGGGACACGCGGTTCACCTGGAAGTCCGCGGCGGGTCGCGTCACGGACGAGATCCTGAAGGAGGCGGCGCGGGGATACGACCTGCTGGTCGTGTCCAATCCGTTCCGCAGGGGCCTCGAGATCGTGCGCGAGGCCCCCGCCGCACTGCTCAAGAGCGCCGCGTGCTCGGTGTACTTCGTCCGGCGGGACCCGACCGGAGCTGAACGGCGCTGACCGCGGGTCCACGACTCGCCAGCGAGGCCATCACCGAGATCCCCGCCTCCGCCGGCCCTGAAGACGGTGCAGAGTGCGCTCCGCAGGCCAGCGCGGCGCGCCAGATCTGCCCACGCGCAACGCGCCACCCGCGTCGAGGATGGCCCCGGCAGAGATGCCGCGCGAGCGCGACGAGGACGCGCCTTCCACGGAGCGCGGACCATGGTCCTCGCACGGTGAGCGCGCTCCTCGTCGAGATCGAAGGGCCGAGGTCCGCCTCGTCCAGGCGCGCCAGGTTCAATTCACCGTCACCTGGATGCTCCTGGGCTTTGCCTCGGCCTTCTTCGGCACGTAGACGACGAGCACGCCGCTCTTCGACTTGGCCTCGATCCTATTCGCATCCACGGTAGGCGGCAGCGAGAAGCTTCGGTTGAAGGTGCCGTAGGAGAGCTCCACCCGGTGATACTTCTCGCTCTTGTCCTCGTGGTCCAGCTTCCGCTCACCCTTGATGGTGAGGACGCCGTCCTCGACGCGGATGTCGACGTCCTTCGGCTCGACCCCCGCCAGCTCGAACTTGATGCTCAAACCCTCTTCGTCCTCGTAGATGTCGGTCGCCGGTGTCCAGCCGAGCGACTCGCCGGACCGGGAGGCGACACGGTCCTCGAAGAGTCTGCTCGACTCCTCCTGCGCACGGTTGAGCTCGCGCCAAGGGGCCCACCTTGTCAGCATCATCATGGTTTTGTTCTCCGTTGTTCCCATCTCGTGGGTGAGGAGAACGTAAGTCGAGGCCACCGGCTGTCAATCACGGTCAGGGCAATTCTTCAGCTCGACGTCGGCGGTCCCGGGAATGGTGCAGGAAATCGACCGGTCAGTGGCTCAGGGGGCGAGGACGCGATCCTGGATGCTCGTGCTTCGTGCTCCTTGCACGGCGCTCACGACGACATGCTGACCGTCCCAGCGGTCGCGAACCGGCGCAACTCTTCGAGCGGCAGCGCGCCGGCGGCCCGCTCCACCTCCTTGCCGTCGCGGAAGAGGACGAGCGTGGGGATCGCCTGGATGCCAAAGCGCGCGCCAGCCGCCGGATCGGCCTCGGTGTCGAGCTTCAGGACCACGAACCTGCCCGCTTGCTCCCTGGCGAACCTCTCGAGGACGGGCGCGAACGCGCGGCAAGGAGCGCACCAGGGCGCCCAGAAGTCCACCAGCACCGGCGCCGGGCGATTCGCTGGGGGTCCACCGCGAGGCGCGCCGCGAAGGTGTGGGCCGCGCCTTGCTCGCCGAGGCAGAGCGGACACTGACGGCGCTCGGCTGTCCCGACCCTCGCAGCCGGCGCGCGCGCCCCTTCGAGGTCACGTCAGTCGCGGCCGCCGAGTCGCTCCATAGGGTATCGGCACTGCAGCGAGGCGGCAACGGTGGCAATAAGTCGTCAGTCAAGGACGCGGTAAGCCCACCGCCCGCTACTCACCATCATGGTCCTGGAGGCGCTCGCGAATCGTGCGGGCGTCGCGCGCTCCTACATCGCCATGGTCGAGGGCGCTCGCATCGAGGGGGCGCCTGGCCACCCTGAAGCGGCTCGGCGAGGGCCCTTGGAACGCCGGCGCCCGACTTGATGGCGGCGCCACCCTTGTCGATGTGAACGCCTACTCGGCGCTGGGAAGCACCAACTGCGCGACTTCGTCGCTCATCGCGTAGTGGGCAGGGAGCTGGGACAGGCCGTAGGCCGCGGCTACGGCCGCGGCGATCAGGAGCAGCACGTCTCGCAGAGGTTTGCCGCGTGGCACCGTCTCCACCTCTTCCGTTCTCACGCGATCGTTCCAGTCACGGTCGTACCGCATCATCTACCTTCCTCCACAACCCATGACAAAGCCGCGGGCGTCTTGTGACGGGCGTAGGCCGGCGACTGCACGTGTAGCCCCCTGCGTGCCGCACAAGGCAGCCCGCTCGGGGGCCCTACGCCGGGTGAGATCGCAGGCCGCCGAGGGGCGGCTCAAGAGCGTCGGAGAGTGTTTCTACTACGCTTCCAGTCACAGTCGTACCGCAACATCTGCCACATCTGCCCGTCCTTCGCAACCGCATGCTTCTTATGTCGCCGGTCGGCCTGTGCTCTCTGGACGTGAACCCGATGGAGGTACGGGAGGCGTGCTCGGACGGCGGGAGTACACCGATGGCCGATAGTTACCTTCGGTAGAAACAGACCGCCACGAGACCGACCCTCACCCACCGCGACCGTCGTCCCCCTCAAGGACGACCGTTGCCAAGGTCTCGCGGTCCACCTGCGCCGCGAGGGATCGCGCGAGGTCATCGACCTCATGGGTCGCGAGCGTGAAGCGTCCGCACATGGGCTCGGGAGGATAGCGCAGGCGGCGGTGCGGAGATCTCGGATGGAGAGCGCCAACCCATGCAAGGCGGGGGTGATCGTCGTGCGAGCGGGCCCACGTTCCGCGTAGCCCAGGTTCCCGGTTGACGGGTCTGCTACCGCGGATCACCGCCCGCTACTCTTCGTTGGCCCCGGAGAGCGATCATCATTCAACGCTTCTCGCGTAGGCCGACCCGCGAGGCGCATCTACTTCTTCTGCGCGGGGCACCGCGGAACATCGAGCGGGCGGGCCGGAGGCTCGATGGCTCCCGACGCGAGGAGGGGAAGGGCAAGTTTCGCCGTCCTCTTGGTCAACGACTTCTTCACGATCTCGGCGTTCTCGTCAGGACTGACGGTGGTGACGAAGAAGGCAGCGCATCTCATTTCCTTGACTCGGCCATCGCGGGAGCGGATGACGCCGTAGGGCGAGGTCGGAGGCCGGTTGTCGATGGGGTGCATGGTCGTCCTCCCAGATGTCAGGTCTCCTCGGCAGAGCAAGAGCTGCGCCGCTGCAAACGTGCGGAACCACGAGACGTACCTACGGGTCCCGCCCGCAGGGTGTCGCGGCGCCAGGGGTCGAGCGCGCAGGAGCCGTCTTCGCGTGCCAGCGAGGCGCAGGCGACCAGCAGCGGCGCGAGCGCGGCGGCGGCCGCGCGGCGCTGGTGGTGTCTGGCTCGGGCGGCGCTCACGAACTCATCCTGAACCTGCGCCTCAAGCCCGTCCTGTTCCACCCCTCGCCCATCGGCCCCGAGGAGGACCTCGTTCCCGTTCCGTACCACGCCCACTGCCCGTGTTGGTTTTGTGGGTTCCTCCTCCGGCCCCTCGTATCTCGGATGTCATGCGGCGAAATCGAGGTGCCGGAGCACGTCTCACGCCCGGGTGGCTTTACCGCCTCTGCCTCGTCTGCCTCGTGCCGGGCCTCTCCTTGGCAGCGTCGACGCTGCCGGGCTCGCCGCCCGCCCCGGCGCAGCGAGACCCCATCTCACCCGTCCCGCTCCAGGCGGCGGTCGATCCGAAGCGTCTCGCGCTCGGTGAACGGCTGTTCGGCGATGTCCGGCTGTCGGGTGGTCACGCGCGCTCCTGCGCCACCTGCCATCCGCTCGACCGAGGCGGCATGGACGGGCGCCCTCGCGCGGACATGGCCAGCGCGAACCCTCCGCCCCGCAACACCCCCACCATCTTCAACGTGAGCCTGAGTGCCACCCTCAACTGGGATGGCGGTGCGAATGACCTGGCGGAACACGCCGAGCGCGTATTGCTGAATCCAGGCCTCATGAACGCAACCTGGCCCCATCTCCTCGCCACCTTGCAGGCGGATGCCAGCTACGTCACCGCCTTCGGCGCCGCCTACGAGGCGGGCCTGACACAGGCCAACGTGCTCGATGCCCTGGCCAGCTTCGAGCGGTCCCTGCTGACGCCCAACTCCCGCCTCGACCGCCATCTGCGGGGTGAGCGAAACGCCCTCACCGCGCGGGAGCAGGAGGGGTATCGGCTGTTCCGGTCTTACGGGTGCGCGACCTGTCACCAGGGGATCAACGTAGGCGGCAACATGTACCAGCGCTTCGGCGTGTTCTCGGAGATGGGCGCGGGTGCCCCGGGGATGCCCGTCGATCTCGGACGCTACTACGTCACCGGGGCGCCACAAGACCATCAGGCGTTCCGGGTCCCGAGCCTGCGCAATGTCGCGGTGACCAGCCCATATTTCCATGATGGACGCGACCGAACCCTGGAGGGTGCCGTGGAGAGGATGGCCAGGGTCCAGCTGGGGAGGACGCTGTCGCAGGAGGAGACGAGGCTCATCGTCCAGTTCCTGCACTCCTTGACCGGCGAGTACCGCGGCCGGCCCGTGGCGGCGCCACGGAAAGCGCCGTGAGGAGCGCGAGCGGATGTGGAAGCAATTGTCGATTGTCGTCGGCCTCCTCTTGTTGCTCACGTACCTGCTCGTCCAGAGCAGGAACCTGGACCTCCCGCGGCGGGCGCGCATGCAGGAGGCGCTGCAGACGCTGCAGCTCAACGACACGGAGCTGACCCGCGACGTCCTCCTGGCTCGCGCAGGCCTGCTCCCCGACTACGATTCCCTGCCGCGGCTCGGCCAGCGGCTGTCAAGGACGGTGGCCACGCTGCGCAATGCGCGCGACACCGCATCTGGCGATGCAGCCGAGGAGCTGGGCACGGGTGTCGAAGCCATCGCGGCCGCGCTGAGAGAGAAGCTGACGGTCGTCGAGCACTTCACGTCGGAGAACGCCCTGCTGCAGAACTCGATCGCGTACGTGACATACGCTGGAAGACCTCCCGGCGCTGCGTCGCAAGTCGAGGGGCCGGCGGCGGCCCACCTCGCCGCCTTCTCGCGCGCGTTGCTGCGCTTCATGCACACGCCGGACCCCAGCGCGAGCCGCCAGGCCGAAGCCCTGCTCGCGCGTCTGTCCGACTCACTACTCCTGCGAGACGACCTACGCACGCTGGTCGCCCACGGGTTGCTCATCTTGAAGGTGCTCCCGGAGGTCGACAGCCTGCTTCACCAGATCATCGCCGCCCCGACAGCTGCTCATGCGGACGTCCTGCAGGATGCCCTGCTGCAGTACGGGAGCAGGATCGAAGCTCGAGCGCAGCTGTTCCAGGCGCTGCTGTACCTCGTGGCGGTCGTCCTGCTCGGCTACCTCGTCTACCAGTTCGCGCGGCTCCGCGCGAACGCCTCGAGCCTGGGCCGTGCCAATCGAGACCTGACGCGAGAGATGAGCGAGCGCCAGCAGGCCGTGGCCGCCTTGCGCGCGAGCGAGGAGCGCTTCCGGGCCATCACCGAGTCGGCGAGCGACGCCATCATCTCTGCGGACAGCACGGGCAACATCGTCTCCTGGAACGCCCGCTCCGAGGTGATCTTCGGTTACCAGGCAGGGGAGATCCTGGGCGCTCCCCTCACGCGCCTGATGCCCAGCCGATACCACGCCGCTCACCAGCAGCGGTTCGCGGAGTGGGCTGCCACCGGCCACTCCCGCCTGATCGGCTCCACCGTCGAGTTCTCCGGCGCGCGCAAGGATGGGAGCGAGTTCCCGCTGGAGGTCTCGCTGTCGACGTGGAGCATGTCGCACGGGAGGTACGTGACGGGCATCGTGCGCGACCTCACGGCCCACAAGGCGCTTCAGGAGACCACCCGCCAGCAGGAGCTCCAGCTCATCCAGGCCAACAAGATGACCGCGCTGGGGACGCTCGTCTCGGGTGTGGCGCACGAGATTCACAACCCGAACCAGGCTGTGCTGCTGAACTCGGGGATGCTGGCGAGGGCATGGGACGACGCGGTGGGGCTCC
>MEMX01000153.1:8365-23960 GCA_001768075.1 Anaeromyxobacter sp. RBG_16_69_14
CCGAGAGCGGCGGGCTCTCGCTCGCAGGCTTGCCCTATGCCGAGATGCGCGACACCGTCGCCGGGCTCGTCCGCGAGGTGCGCGACAGCGCGTTGCGCATCGAGCGGATCGTCCAGGACCTGAAGGACTTCGCGCGACCCCGCGCCCGGGGAGCGCGCACCGAATTTCAGCTGAACGAAGCCGTGCGGCACGCGCTCCGCCTGCTCGCCCATCCGATCAGGGACCGCACCGATCACCTCCTTGTCCAGCTCGCGGAGGGGTTGCCGAGCCTGCGGGGTGACGCGCAGCACGTGGAGCAGATCGTGGTGAACCTGATCACCAACGCCGTGGAGGCCCTGCCGCAAAGGACGTGCGGCGTCACGGTGACCACGTCCTTCGATCCAGGCGCGCGCGATGTTCTGCTCGAGGTGCGAGACGAGGGGGCGGGGATTTCGCCGGCCCATCTGGCGCGCCTGTGCGATCCGTTCTTCACCACCAAGCAAGAGAGCGGGGGGACCGGGCTTGGCCTGGCCATCACCTCCTCTCTCGTCCGCTTGCACGGCGGACGACTCACCTTCGAGTCCGAGCCGGGCAAGGGCACCCGCGCGCTGGTCGCCTTTCCCTGCCCTCCATGACGAGGGGAGCGACACCTCTCCACCCGATTAGAAGTAGTCGAGGAGCGCGTTCGGCGACCCCTCGTCGCGAGGCGCTCGGAGAGAGGAGAGGCCGTCCCCCGTGAGAGATGCTTCGACCTTGCCGGTCCTTCTTGTCGATGACGACGCGCAGGTGCTGCGCAGCGCGAGCCTCGTCTTGCGCGCCGCGGGGGTGGCGCGCGTCATCACGGTCGAGGACGGCCGCGCCGTCCTGCCGCTCCTGGCGCAGGAGGAGGTCGGGGTGATCGTTCTCGACCTCACGATGCCCCAGATCTCCGGCCGGGAGATCCTGGAGCAGGTCGCCGGAAACCACCCCGACGTCCCGGTCGTCCTCATGACCGCGACGAACGATCTCGAGATCGCAGTGCAGTGCATGCAGGTCGGCGCCGCCGATTACCTGGTGAAGCCGGTGGAGGAGAGCCGGCTGGTGGCGTCCGTCAGGCGCGCGCTGGAGCTGCGCGACTTGCAGGCGGAGGTGCTGTCGCTCAAGGAGCGCGTGCTGACGGACTGCCCGTTCCCGCGGGAGGCCTTCGCGGAGATCGTCACGCAGAGCAAGGAGATGCTCGCGGTCTTCCGCTACATCGAGGCCATCGCGCCGTCACCCCGGCCCGCGCTGGTGACCGGTGAGACCGGGACGGGTAAGGAGCTCGTGGCGCGGGCCCTGCATAGGCTCTCCGGGCGGTCGGGAGAGCTCGTCGCGCTCAATGTGGCGGGCATGGACGACACGTTGTTCTCCGACGGGTTGTTCGGCCACACGCGGGGGGCGTTCACGGGCGCCGATCGCCCCCGTGACGGTCTCATCTCGAGCACGGCAGAAGGCACCCTGTTCCTCGACGAGATCGGAGATCTCCCGGTCCCCTCCCAGGTCAAGCTGCTTCGTCTCTTGCAAGACGGGACCTATTATCCCCTCGGCGCGGATCGGCCACGCCAGAGCCGAGCCCGGATCGTATGCGCCACCAACTGCGACGTCGTACAGGCCGTCGGCGCGGGGCGGTTTCGCAAGGATCTGTATTACCGGCTGCGGACCCACCACCTCAATCTGCCGCCGCTGCGCACGCGCACGGGAGATCTCGCCCTCCTGGTCAATCACTTCGTCGAGAAGGCGGCGCGGGCGCTCGGCAAGGAGCCGCCGACGGTGCCGCTCGCGCTCTATCAGCTGCTCAACACCTATCGCTTCCCCGGCAACGTGCGCGAGCTGGAGGCGCTCGTCTTCGACGCGGTCGCCCGCCACCAGGGCACGGTGCTCTCGCTGCTGAGCTTCAAGTCTGCCATCTTCGCTCGGCCGGAGCTCGCGGCGGCCGAGGCGGCGGGCGAGGCGCCGGAGGCCCCTCCTGCTCCGCCCCTCGCGTGGTTCCCCCATCAGCTCCCCACGCTCAAGGAGGCCGAGGATGCGCTGATCGCCGAGGCGCTGGGCCGGGCGGACGGTAACCAGGGCGTCGCCGCGGGGCTCCTGGGGATATCGCGGCAGGCCCTGAACAAGCGCCTGAGCCGCCGCGCCCAGCCGGAGGGCTCCGCCGGATCGGCTCGTGGTCGATCCGATGATGATCAGACCGGTCGCCCGAGAGCAGATCTCGACGGCGTGTCCGGCCATCCCGACCCCTGATCTCCTCGTCGTTCGCAGCGCTGGTGCCCTCCTCGGTCGGAGCGTTCCTCCCCCGCCGGCGCCCCGATCTGGTTGGAGCCGAGGCCACCCCTTCCCCGCCCCTCCCCGAGGCCGACGATCTCGTCGAGAGGCAGCAAGGGGAGCTTCTCGGGGACGGCGCGACAGTGTACCCTTGCGCCCACCCCAGGCAGCGCGACTTCACGCCTGCGCGACGGGTCCCGAGGGAGGAGCCCCGTGAAGCACTGCGTGATCATCCTCGATGGAGCGGCCGGTTGGCCCCTGGCCGGGCTCGGCGGAAACACGACGCTCTCCGCGGCGCGCACTCCGCACCTCGACGCGCTCGCCCGCGAGGGCACCGTCGGCCTGGCGGTCACCGTCCCGGAGGGCCACGAGCCCTCCTCGTCCACAGCATGCACCTCGATCCTGGGCTACGACCCGGTGGCCGATCGCGTCGGACGGGGAGCCATCGAGGCCGCGTCGATGGGCGTGACGTTGGCGCCTGACGAGGTCGCGCTGCGCATGAACCTCGTCAACATCGGGGACGGCGTGATGAGATCGTACGCGAGCGGCCGCATCCCGACGGACGAATCCCGCGCCATCGTGGGGGAGCTTTCCGAGGTGCTCGCCACTCCGACCTTCACGTTCCACCCTGGCGTGGCGTACCGCCACGTTCTCGTTGTGAAGGGCCACCCGGAGCTGCTCGAGGCCGTGTACGAGCCGGCCCACGACATCACCGACAAGCCGGTCGCGAGCCACCTGCCCATGGGGCCCGGCTCGGCGTTGCTCCTCGAGCTGATGGACCGGGCGCGCGAGCTGCTCCGTCGCTCACCCGTGAACGCGCGCCGCACGGAGCGCGGCCAGCTCCCGGCGACCGACATCTGGCCTTTCTGGCCGGGCAAGGCTCAGAGCGGCATGGTGCCTTTCGAGAAGGCGCGCGGGGTCCGTGGAGCGATGACCTCGGGCGTGGACCTCCTGAACGGCCTCGCTGTGCTCGCGGGCCTGACGAGGCTGCACGTCGCCGGCGTCAGCGACGGCCCAGACAACGACTACGCGGCCCAGGCCGAGGGAGGGCTGGCCGCTCTGGCCGACCACGACCTCGTGATCATCCACGTCGAGTCGCCCGACGAGGCGGGCCACGCCGGAGATGCCGACGGCAAAGTGGCCGCGATCGAGGCGATCGACCGCGAGATCGTCTCGCGCGCTCGCGCCGCGGCGGCCCGGTTCGCGCGCGATGGGGGCCTGCGGATCCTCGCCATGCCGGATCATCCGACGCCGGTGGCGCTCAAGACGCATGCGCGCGAGCCAGTGCCCTTCGTCCTGGCGGGGCCGGGGATCGCGAGAAACGGGGCCGATCGCTACGACGAGGCGGCTGCAGCCGCCACGGGCATGACGCTGGATCCGGGCCATCTCGTGATGGCCCGTCTGCTCGGCTGAGCCGGCCGAGGCCGCAGGGTCGGCGCGTTCGCGCCACCCACACGCGCAGCGCGTCGTGCTGCGCTGACCGTGCCTCGCTCGCAACCCCTTCCCGCGCGCGGCCGCGAGCGCGTGGCCGCCGGCCTGAAGAACGGCGAGGGCGATGTACGGCATCCCGGCCGTCCCTGCGCCTGCGCGGGAACGCTGGGCCAGTCGCGGAGTACCGCGCACGGGCCCACGCTCGACGGGGCGGGGGCCGCCGGCCCTCGCCCCACGTCGTCTCGCCCGTGTCTCGTTACGGGGCGTCTCGGCTAGGAGGGAGCGGCGGAGGAGGACGAGGCGGCGTCGCGCTCCCGCGCCGCGTAGTACCGCGCGATGTCTCCGAGCGAGACGAGCCCGAGCAGTCCGCGCGGGCCGACCACCGGCAGGTAACGTAGGCGGTGCCCACGCAGCAGCGCCTCGGTGTGCTGGCTGCTCGCCTCGAGGGTGACCGTCGCGACCTCGCGCGACATGACCTCCACCACGGTCACGGTCGCCGGGTCCCTCCCCTCCGCGACGACGCTGGCCACGACGTCACCCTCCGAGAAGATCCCCTGCACCTCGCCCGCGCGCGCCACGACCAGGCACCCGACCCGCCGGTCGCGCAGCGTGCGACAGGCCTCCGCGACGGTCGTCTCCGGCGGGCACGCGAACACGACGGCGCTGTTCTTCATGGCGAGCAGATCGAGGACGGTCGGGCTCATGCGGGGCAGCATCCGCTCTCGACGGAGAACGCGCAAGCCATGTACGACGAGAAGGCCTACTCCGTCGCCAGCGCGGCGTCACCGTTTGCTTCCCCGCCTGAACGGCGGGGCTTGTCGCGCATCCCGGTCACTTCTTGCTGGAAGTAAGCCGCAGGTCCAGTTAAACGTTCTTAATGGAATCATCGAAGAGCACCTTCACGATCGACATCCGCCGATTGCGCGTCCTGCGCGAGCTGCGGCAGCGCGGAACCATCGGAGCGACGGCCAAGGCGCTGCACCTGACGCCCTCCGCCATCTCCCAGCAGATCGCCGCGCTGAGCCGCGAGATCGGGGTGCCGCTGCTGACGCCGCAGGGGCGCGGCGTCCGGCTGACGCAGCAAGCGGAGCTCTTGCTCGAACACGCCACCGCCATCGACGTCGAGCTCGAGCGTGCCCGCGCCGACCTGGCCGCGTTCGAGGAGGGGTCGGTCGGGCGCGTCGTCCTGGGCTCGTTCGCGACCGCCATCACTGGGCTGGTGGCGCCGGCCCTGGAACGGCTCCGGCGCGAGCGACCGCGCGTGCGCCTCGCCATTCGGGAGATCGGCGCGGAGTGCTTCACGCTCCTCGATCGTGGCGAGCTCGACGTCGTGATCACCGTCGACCACCGAGGCGGGCCAACCCGCGGTGACCACCGCTACGCGCGCTGGGACCTGCTCGACGACCACCTCCTCGTCGCCGTGCCGCACGGCCATCCGCTCGCCGCGAAGAGATCGATCGATCTCCTGGCGCTCGCAGACGAGCCGTGGATCGTGGGCGGCACCGGCGGGCCGTGCCAGGAGTCCGGCCTGGCGGCCTGCGCAGCGGCTGGGTTCACGCCCGACGTCGTGCACGGGGTGGACGACTGGAGTGCGCTGCTCAGGCTCGTCGCCGCCGGCTGCGGCGTCGGGCTCGTCCCGGAGCTGGCCGTTGGCTCCGCGCCGCCGGCCGGCGTGGTGATCCGGCCACCCAGCGGGTTACAGCGCCCGTGCCGACATCTCTACGCGGCAGTCCGTGCCGGCGCAGAGCGCTCGCCCTGCATCGCGCCGGTCGTTGCCGCGCTCCTCGCCACGGCGCAGGAGCACTCGGGAACCCCTGCCCAGGCCGCGCCGCGCGTGGCCCGACTGAAGGCGCGTTGATCGCGAGCAGGCGGAGTGAAAGCCATGAAGGCTGAAGAGCCCGGCGTCGCGAAGTCCGCGCTCCCTGGTGTCAACGACCGGCCCGCTGAGATCGAGAAGGTGCTCGATCCGCACCTGCTCCGGAGCATGCTCGACGCCGCCGGCGACCTGATTTACGTCAAAGATCTCAACGGCGCGTACCTGGCCTGCAACAAAGCATCCGAGAAGCTCGTCGGCGTGAAGGAGGCCGAGCAGGTCGGCAAGACCGACTTCGACCTCTTCTCCCGCGAGTTCGCCGAAGCGGTCCGGGAAGAAGATCGCACGGTGATGGCTTCCGGCCGCGAGCGCCGCGTCGAGGAATGGGTGACGTATCCGGATGGCACGAGGGTGCTGATGGAATCCCTGAAGGCTCCCCTCTACGACCCCGGCGGGAGGGTCAACGGGCTGGTCGGCGTGTCCCGCGACATCACCGCCCGCAAGCGAGCCGAGGAGCGGTTGGCTAGAGAGCGCGACTTCTCCGAGCAGCTCATCCGGGAGGCCCCCGTCGGCATCGCTGTCTACCAGGCCGAGACAGGACAGTGCCTGGTGGCCAACGCGGCCTTGTGCGACATCACCGGCGCCACACCGGCCCAGCTCCTGGCGCAGAACTTCCGGGAGCTCGCCTCCTGGAAGCAGGCGGGCATGATCGACGCGGCGGAGGCGGCGCTTGCCAGCGGGCGAAGTCAGCAGGTCAGCGCGCAGTCGGCAACCACCCTCGGACGGAAGGTCTGGTTCCTGGCGGTCTTCTCCACCTTCCGCTCCGAAGAGGGCGTGCACCTCATCCTTCTCCTCAAGGACATCACGGACAGGAAGGTCGTGGAGGCGGAGCGGGAGCGAATGGTCAAGGAACTCACCGAGGCACTCGCGAAGGTGAAGACGCTGAGCGGCCTGCTGCCGGTGTGCGCCTGGTGCAAGAACATCCGGAACGACGAGGGCTACTGGCAGCGGATCGAAACCTACCTATCGGAGCGTTCGCATGCCAATTTCACTCATGGCATGTGCCCGGATTGCATGGCGAAGCACTTCCCAGAGGGCTCCTGAATCGCCGCCGTCAAGGGACCGGGAAGGGAAGCAGCCGTCCACGTCACCAGAAGGGCGGACGGCGAACGCGAGTCCTCCCGTTGGCTGGACGACCGGATCCGTCATCGGAGCGCGCGATCGATCCCGTCCAGCACCTCGAGCGCGCCACCACCGAGAGAGAGGTGGGGCGGGTCGATGCCCGGCTCGAAGGGGTTCACGCGGATCGCGGTCGCGCCGGGGATGAGGGCCAGCCGCTCGGTGGTGAAGCGGATGGTGGGCACGGCGGTGCCGGCACCGAGCTCGACGACGGCCAGCTTCGCCTGGCCGCGGTCCTCGAGGAAGGCCTCGAACCGGTGCCGCTGCTGGTCGGTGCGATACGAGATCCAGCCGTCATCGCCGAACATGAGGATGTTCGGCCGTGCCACGTCACCGCAGTGGGGGCAACGCGGGATGCGCCGCGCGCGCATGGTGGCGAGGTCGAGCTCGATCGGCGTTCGGTCCTCCCAGATGGCGCCTCGGCACCGCCCCATGCATTGCAGGTGGTGGATGGATCCGTGCACCTCGAGCACCTGCTCCTCGGCGAATCCGGCCTTCTGGAACTGCCCGTCGACGTTGGAGGTGACCACGAAACAACGCAGGCGGAGGCGCTCTGCCCAGTCGAGGAGGATCCGGAAGCCACGGTGCGGGATCGTCGCCCGATACATGCCCGCGCGATGCCCGTAGAACCCCCAGCCGAAGGCCGGCTCGCGTTCGAAGCTTGCCGGATTGGCGGCGTCGACGAAGGTGATGCCCAGCCGCTCGTACATCGGATAGGCTTTCCAGAACCCTTGGGGACCGCGGAAATCGGGCAGGCCCGAGTCGACGCCCATCCCGGCGCCTGCGGTCACGATGAGGGTGCCGGCCGAGCGGACGGCCTCGGCGGCGCGGACGAACCGTTCGGGGGCGATCACCGCGCCAGAAAAGCACGACCCCGGGGCCGACGTCCACGGTCGTCTCGACACGGGCGACGAAACCCCTCACCGTCGCGGGCATGTCGGTGCTGCGCGAGGAGCCAGACCACGACGCCGCGCTGGAGCGGAGCGTCGTCCTCGAGGCGATGGGGATCGCGCATGAGGTCGAGCCGGCCCCGGACGGGCGCTGGTTGATCGTCGTCGATGATGGGGACCGCCCTGCAGCGGAGGCCGCGCTCGCGGCGTGGGAGGCCGAGAACACGCCGCGACCCGAGTCGGTCGCGAGTCCGGACTACGGCAAGTCCCTCGTCAGCACGGTCGTGGGACTTGCGATCCTGGGCTTCGCCGTCCATGTCGGCCTCCCTCCGGCGAGGAGCCTCGTCGAGCGGGGCAGCGCCGACGCCATGCGCATGCTGAACGGCGAGTGGTGGCGAGCGGCGACCGCGCTGACGTTGCACGCCGACCTGGCGCACGTCGCTGCCAACGCCGCGGCGATCGCCATCTTCCTCGGCGCGGTCGCACGCCAGCTCGGCCCTGCGCTCGCCACCTGGCTGGCGCTCGCCGCCGGCATCGCGGGGAACGTGCTCACGGCGGTCGTCGCCGGCGGCGGCCACGTGTCCGTCGGGGCCTCGACGGCGGTCTTCGGCGCGCTCGGCACGCTGAGCGCCCTCCAGGTGCCGCGCCTCCGCGCCTGGCTCACCCTGGGCGTGGGGGTGGCGCTGCTGGGGTTCCTGGGCACGGGCGCGCGGGCCGACCTTCTCGCGCACGTCTTCGGCTTCGCCACCGGCGTGGCGGAGGGACTGGCCGTGCGCCGCATGAGGCCGCCGCGACGCTCGTTTCTTCAGCCAGTCATCGCGCTCGCGGCCGTCGCGCCCATCGCGCTCGCCTGGTGGCTTGCGCTCGCTTGGTGAAGGTGACGACCTCACCAACAACCACCGCAGGGCCGCGTGACGGTCACGATGCGACGCCCGGCCTGGGCGCGTGCGCGCATAACTCGCCGTGAGGCGCACCCAGAACGCGCAAATGGGGTGGTGGGCGGGGCGAGCTGCCTGTCGCATGATTCTTACCCGCTGTGGATGTGGCTGTCCGTGTAGAGTCGGGTGCATGCTCCGCCGCCGATCCGTCGCAGCTCCGTGCGCCCTCCTGCTCCTCGCCTGTGGTGGCGCGACCTCGGGGTCCGCGTCTCGCGGATCTCCGGTCGCACCGGCGAACCCGCCACCCCAGTCCTGCGGAGCGGGCGGCCTCCTGGGCGCGATCGGGAAGAACAAGCTCCTCATCGGCTATAGCGGCGGGGACGACGTCGCCGCCAAAGCGCCATTCGATCTCCGCTATCAATACCTGGCCGGCATCATCGGCAATGGATCGCAGAAGTGCGAGGACTATTCGTGGTGGCAGTGCTGGGGGCAGGAAACGGGCAAGCCGCCGGGGAGCCAGTTCGTCTCCGAGTACATCGCCCAGGCCGCGACGCACACCGAGGTGGCGATGTTCACCTACTACGTGCTCCTGCCGGCCGCGCGCCACAGGATCGCAAGCTTCTCCGAGGGCCCCGACGAGGTCCACCGCGCCGCCACCGATCCTGCCTTCATGGGCGCGTACCTTGCCGACTTCCGGACCCTCCTCGACGGCATCGGGACCAGCCTCGCGTTCGTCCACATCGAGCCCGACTTCTGGGGCTACGCGGGACAGATCGCGATCCCGAAGGGCCAGGATGCGCACTCCCTGCCGGCGGCGGTGGACGCGAGCGGCGACTGCCCGAGCCCCCAGTTCGAGAAGAGCATGGCCGGTCTCGGGCGTTGCATGATCTCCATGGCTCGTGCGCACGCGCCCAACGCCAAGGTGGGCCTGCACGCCTCTGCCTGGGGCACCAACTACGATGTGCTGCTGAACAGGAGTGCTTCTCTCGACGTCACCGCCGAGGCGCAGAAGCTCGGCCGGTTCATGCTGAGCCTCGGCGCCGACATGGGCGACTTCGTCGTGGCCGACATGAGCGACCGCGACGCCGGCTGCTACCAGCAAGGTCCGCCGCTCTGCGAGCGCCAGGCGGACACCTGGTGGAGCACCGACTCGGCCCTCCCCAACTTCGCCCAGGCCTTCGCCTGGTCGAAGGCGCTGGCCGACGCCGTTGGCCGGCCCGTCCTCTGGTGGCAGATCCCGGTGGGCAACGTGAACCAGAACGACACCGACACGCACTTCAAGGACAATCGCGTCGACTACCTTCTTCAGCACGCCGGAGATGTCGTGGCCAATGGCGCCATCGGGCTCGCGTTCGGAGCCGGACAGGACCACCAGACCACGCCCTCCACGGACGGAGGCAACCTCGTCAACCGGACGAATGCCCTGGCGGAGGCCGGTGGCGCGCCGGTCTGCCCCTGAATTCCGCCGCGAACGAATTGAGCGCCAAACAGCAGTGTTCCCACGCGGACACGGACCAGCGCGGCCGCCGAGCCACGCCCGCCCCGGACCCCGCGAAAAACCCACGCCGCTAGGGCACTTCCACCGAGGCCCCGCGCTGGCAGCCTCCATGCAAGCGGGGGGGAGGCATGCCCACGTCCAGACCACTCACCGCCGGCCCCCTCCTGGTCGCCCTCGCCCTCCTTCCGGCCCCGGCACACGCTGATCCGCGGGTCGCGCCCACCGACAAGACGCTCTCCCCCTACTTTGTTGTGGACGGCGGCGAATCCGGTGTCGACGCGCTTCCGCTCAGGTCGACCTCCGCCACCGTGGACGTGGCCGGCGTCATCGCCGGCGTGACCGTCGAGCAGACGTACGCCAACATGGGGACGACGCCCCTCCACGCCAAGTACGTCTTCCCGGCCTCGACGCGCGCCGCGGTGCACGGCATGCGGCTGACCGTCGGCGGCCGGACCGTCGAAGCACGGATCCAGGAGCGGAAGCAGGCCCGCGCCGACTACGAGCGCGCCAAGGCCGAGGGAAAGAGCGCCTCGCTGCTCGAGCAGCAGCGGCCCAACGTCTTCACCATGGAGGTGTCCAACATCCTCCCCGGCGACGTGGTCAAGGTCGAGCTCCGTTACACCGAGCTCCTGGTCCCGACCGACGGTGTGTACGAACTCGTCTATCCGACCGTGGTCCTGCCGCGGTACTCGAACCAGACCGAGGCTACCGCGCCCGAGAGCGACCGGTGGGTGAAGAGCCCGTACCTGCACGAGGGGAAGACGCCGACCTACGCCTTCGGCTTCCGCGCCCGGATCACCACCGGCATTCCCCTCCAGGACGTCTCCGTCCCGAGCCACAAGGTCGACGTGAAGTGGACCCGCCGCAACCATGCGCAGATCGGCCTCGACCCGGCCGAGAAGGACGGGGGCAACCGCGACGTCGTGCTCCGCTACCGACTGGCCGGCGCGAAGATCGAGTCCGGCCTCCTCCTGCAGGACGGCCCGGGCGCGAAGTTCTTCCTCCTCACCGTCGAGCCGCCCGAGCGGGTCGCCGCCGCCGACATCCCGCCGCGGGAGTACGTCTTCATCATCGACGTGTCCGGCTCGATGCACGGCTTCCCGCTCGACACCGCCAAGAAGCTCATCCAGGACCTCATCGGTGACCTGCGCCCGACCGACCGGTTCGACGTCATCCTCTTCTCGGGCGCGAGCCAGACCATGTCCCCGCGGTCGGTCCCGGCCACGCGCGAGAACATCGCCAGGGCCACCGCCCTCGTCGACAAGCAGCAGGGCGGTGGCGGCACCGAGCTCCTCCCGGCGCTGAAGGAGGCGATGAGCCTGCCGCGGACCGAGGGGACCTCGCGCAGCTTCATCGTCGTCACCGACGGCGGGATCTCCCAGGAGAAGGCGATGTTCCAGTACATCCGCGAGCACCTCGGCGACGCCAATGTCTTCTCCTTCGGCATCGGCTCAGCGGTGAACCGGTACCTCGTCGACGGCGTGGCCAAGGCCGGCATGGGCGAGTCCTTCATCGTCACCAGGCCTGACGAGGCCGCCTCGGTGGCCGCCGCGTTCCGGAGGTATGTCGAGGCGCCGGTGCTCGCTGGCATCCAGGTCTCCTACGACGGCTTCCTGGCCAGCGATGTCGAACCAGGCGCCATCCCCGACCTGCTCGCGCAGCGGCCCATCGTGCTCCAGGGCAAATGGACCGGTGCCGCCCAGGGGACCATCACCGTCACCGGCCGAACCGGCCGCGGCAAGTTCGAGCAGGTGATCGACGTGGCCAGAACGGCCTCGCGCACCCACGATGACGCGCTCAGGTACCTGTGGGCGCGCACGCGCATCGCCGCGCTCTCCGACTTCAGCGCTCGCGAGGAGAGCGCGGAGGAGAAGCAGGCGATCACGCGCCTCGGCCTCGACTACAACCTCCTCACCCGTCACACCTCGTTCGTGGCGGTGCTCCAGGAGATCCGGAACGCCGCCGGCCATGCGAAGGATGTCGACCAGCCGCTTCCGCTTCCGCAGGGCGTCGGCGAGTTCGCGGTCGGCGACCAGAACGCCCAGGGCGACGAACCCGGCCTGGTGCTCCTGGCGGCGCTCGCCGGGGCCCTTGCTGCCCTCGTCCGCGCCCGGCGCGCCCGCGCCGCGGCCGCTCGCTGATAGCGCATGCCACATGAACTGACGCTCGAGATGGGGGGCGCGGGGGGAGAGTTCTCCCCTCCGCTTGAGGCGCCGCAAGGCGCCGGACATCAGCTCACAGCGGCGGCGGTGACGCTGGAGAATCACATCAACTGGTCGCCGCTGTGAGGTCACCGTGCGCTCCCGTACCGCCGCCGCCCTGGCCGTCTTCCTCGTGGCGCTCGGGGCGGCCTACGCGCTCAAGCGCTACTACAGCACCGCCTCCGCCGCCGACCTCCGCTTCGTCCTCGCGCCCACCGCGTGGATGGTGGAGGTCGCCGGTGGGCACCGCTTCGACTGGACTCCCGCCGGCTACCTCAGCACCGAGCTCCGGTTCCTCATCGCGCCGGCCTGCGCAGGCGTGAACTTCCTCATCGTGGCCTTCGCCGCGCTGGTGCTCGGGTTCGTGCGGCCGGCTCGCGCCGCGTGGAGCAACTTGGGGATCCTTTTCGCGAGCGCGGCGGTCTCCTACGCGACCACGCTCCTCGCCAACGCCCTGCGGATCCTGATCGCCATCCCGGTCTGGACCCATCGCGTCTCGTTCGGCTGGCTCGGCGTCGCACGCCTTCACGAGGTGGTGGGCGTGGTGGTGTTCTTGGGGGTGCTCCTCTTGCTCCATCTGGCGGCGCACCGCCTCGCCTGCACGCCGGCCCACGCCTGGGTGCCGCTGCTCCCGTACGCAGGGGTGATGCTGCTGGTCCCGCTCCTGCGCGGTGCGCACCAGCGACCGGGGTTCTGGGTACACGCGGGAATCGTCGCGGGCGCGCTCCTCGTGGCGGCGGTCGCCAGTGTCGCGCTCCGGCACGAAACGACAACGTCCCGAGCAGCAGACCGCGCAGCAGCGCGGTCGCCTGCTGTGCCCAATGGACGCGTTGCGCGAATGCCGCCAGCACCGCCGTGACCACCGGGAACGCCGCCAACACGCCCGCCACGGGTCCTCGGTCGCCTCCGGCGGCCGGGTGTGCTGATCCTGCTGTGAGCGCGGCTGCGACCGTGTAGGGTCCGCGAGATGGCTACGCGGAGGCGCCCCGCCGTGCTCCTGATGCTGTCTCTGTCCGTCGCAGCTCTCCTGGTCATCCTCGCGGTCGCAACCGTGACCCAGCCGATCGCGCCGCCCGCGGTGCGCCACCGCTCCCGGGTCGAGCCGGATCGGCTGCGCGCCAGCGTGGAGCTGCTCGCGACGTCCCTGCAGCCCCGCGACTTCGCGCATCCCGAGGGGCTCGACCGGGCGGCGGCCTACAGGTGGCAAAGCGAGCCAAGCACGCAGGCGGAATGCCGAAGATGGAGCAGCGCTCCGCGCCGTGGCGCATCCACTTCTTTCAGCGGCACGCACGAGACGACGCGGCGCAGTCGGTCCCCGGGCGCGACTTCCTCGAGCGTTGCCCGGTGGCGGCGCGGATCGCCGCGGTGCTGAAGGCAGTGGCCGAGGCGCCGCCGAACGCGTTCGGCGGCGGCGGGTACTGGGAGGCGATGCATGGCACTATGGCCGGGTACTACGAAGTCCGCGTCGATGGACGCGACCGACGCCACTACCGGCTCTTCTGCCTTCTGGAACGTGAGGGAGCACGGCTCGGCCTCGGTGGGCCGAGCATCGTCGTGATCACCGGGCTGGAGAAGCCGTTCCGGACGAGGCTCAGCGAACGCGACTACGCGTGCGTCCGGCTGCTCGGGGACGAGTACCGGTTGCGCGTGCCGCGGTCGGTGCTCCGGTAGCCCCGCGGAACTGGCGCGCGAGTACGGGAGCAGGCGCCGCCCGCCGTCCACTGTTGGGTACGAGCTCGAGGTGGCAGTCCAGCGCGGCCGCAACCTTGAACACGGTGCTGACTGTCGGGTTCCCGCGCGCGTCGGTCAGCAGGCGACGGACGATCTCGGGTTTTGCGGAGATGCGGCGCGCAAGCTCTGCCTTCGAGATCCCGCGGCTCGCCCTCGCACCCTCGAGCGCACGGACGAGAGAGTCGGTCGCGGCGATCTCGGCACGCGCAACCTCGAACTCTTCACGGAATGCCGAATCCCGGAGCTTCTCATCGAGGAACCTGTCGAACCCTGTCTTGTTCGGCATCGTGGGTCGTAACATATACGCTACGATAGGCCCGGACAACCCCGCCCGGCTTCGGCAGCCAAGGCTGATGGACCCGGGTTGTGGGCCCGAGGGTCCGAAAAGCAAAAAACTCCGGAAGATCCGGTGCTTCTGATAGCGCATGCCACATGAACTGACGCTCGAGATGGGGGGCGCGGGGGGAGAGTTCTCCCCTTCGCTTGAGGCGCTGCAAGGCGCCGGACATCAGCTCACAGCGGCGGCGGTGCCGCTGGAGAATCACATCAACTGGTCGCCGCTGTGAGTGGAGGCGCCGGGAATCGAACCCGGGTCCAGGAGAACTTACGACAAAGTACTACGAGCGTGTCCCTGTAACCCGGGGGCCGGGTACGGCGTTGTCCCTGTCATCTTGATCCGGAGAGCACGGAACACTCTCTTCCGGACTGCATCCCTAGTCTTGCGCCACACCCGGTACCAGGGAGATCTCCCGGGGTGACGGCGGAGCTCACGTAGTCTCCGCACATGCCCGCCTTATGCAGCGGCGGTGGCCATGTTGATCATCGGCTCGTTGGCCTTTGATCTGTGGTCTGCTTTTTGCGAGGCCTGCAGACCAACCTCGGCTCGCACTTCGTCTTGGGCATCCTCTGTCGAAGCCAGTTCGCCCCCTTGAGGACCGCGAACCTACCTTCCTTACATAAGCTTTTGGGGGGCGCAGTCAAGCGCCGACCTGCCGGCTACCTCCAGTCATGCGTTCCTGGGAGGCGCTTCCTCGCGCACGAGGAGCACACAACGGGTACGCGGCCGAGGCGGACTACGGTACCGAAGTGGTGGCGCGGCGCATCGCCGAAGCGCGCCAGAGCAGGCGAGCGCGAGCACTCGCCCCGGGGGCAGTGCCGGCGCCCGAGCTGTTCGACGCGACGAAATCGCGCACCCGATTCGCTGCAGGGCGGGGCGAGCATCCCTTCCCCCTCCGGGAGCACTCCGCCGGGCGTCATCCACGGAGCGACGCCGTAGAAGGCCGCTCACCTTGCGGCCGCGAACAGCGGGCGCGGCTCGTGGATACCTCGGAGCGTGCCGTCGACGATGACCGTCAGCTCGACGCGCATGCCGTCGGGGTCGTCGAACCAGAGGCTGTGAAAGGACCCGAGGTCGTCGATGGAACCGGTGCTCGCCCCGCGCTCGACGAGGCGTCTCCGCAGGCGCTCGAACGCATCCGGGGACGCTGCCGCGAGCGCCAGGTGGTCGAGGTGACCGCGGTCGAACATGGCCGGGAGCGCAGCGCCGTGGGGGTTGCCGGTGACCTCGGCCGGGTGGAGCCACGAGCTCTCCCCGGTGCGGAGGATGGCGTGGCGGAACGCGGGCGTCGATTCCTCGAAGACGACCTCGAGATCGAAGACCTCGGTGTAGAAGGCGACGAAGCGTGCCAGGTCCTGGGTGAGGACCGCGACGTGGTTGA
>MEMX01000153.1:23986-29654 GCA_001768075.1 Anaeromyxobacter sp. RBG_16_69_14
GCAAAGGCTCCTTTCAGGTCTTTCGCGCACGGGCCGCGCCCGGGCGCGAGCGGGGGGCCCGCCTGGCCGTGCGGGCGCGGGCGCCCTCGAGCAGGAGCTCGATGGCCAGCGCCGCCGCCTCGGCAGCCTCCATGCCGTCCATGTCCCAGTAGTCGCGGAGCGCCTGCCAGGTCGCCGCGGCCGTCAAGAGCTGCAGCGCGGCGGCGACGTGGCGCTCGGCATGGCGACCGAGCCCTGGCGCCTCGTGCTTCACGACACCGGTGAACGCGCGCTGCCGCTCGGCCTTGTCGGAGAGCCGGGCGAGACGACCTCCGGGCGCCACGAGGAGCTCCCGGATCACCGGGGCTATCGCGTCGAAGCCTGGGAACACGCGCCGGACCAGCGCGCCGGCCGCGGCGCCGGTCGCGGGTAGCTGGCCGTCGAAGCCGATCCTGCGGTTGGCCCAGGCGAAGACCTCGGCCAGCAGCGCCTCGCGCGTCGGGAAGTGGCGGTAGACGGTGCGCTCGGGCACGCCGGCCGCCTTCGCGACCTGCGCGAAGGTCAGGTCGACGCCGGCGGTGAGCAGCTCGGCGACACCCTCCATGACGCGGTCGCGGACGAGCGCGAAGCGGGCTTCTGGCAGTGAGGCCGTCACCATGGCAGTTACACTGCCACCGTGGCGATCCCGCTGTCAAGCACCGGCCCCGCAATCGTCGCGGCGGAGCGCAGGCCCAAGATCCCCGAAGCGGTGCGTGCGGCACATGGCGATGCGTTGCCCGCCTGGCCTCGTCCGCTTGGGGAACCGCTCTCGGTCTCCCATTCTGGGGTAACATGGCGAACGCCATGGAGCGCTTCCTCAAGAACATCACCACCCTGACCATGGATCTCGAATTCCATTGCAGCAATTGGGGAATCAATCCCCGGGTCACCGAGACGCAACACAAGCTATGGCCCGGGAGCGCGCTGCCGCATACGGCCCTGGGCACGGACGATCCCTGTTGTCTGCGGCTGTTGAAGGAAGACGGACACGACGGCGAGCCGGTCGGCAGCTGCAAGAAGGACCGTGCGACCAGGTTCCTCAGCTCCGCGGAGCATCTCTCTCCTCCGGAGAGGGACCTCGTTCGCTTCGGTGTCTTTTGCCATCTCGGGTTCTTTCGCACCCTCCACCTGGTGGTGAAGAACCGGTGGGAGGAGTTCGTCCTCGGCGAGAAAGGACAACCGGCGGAGAGCCCTGCCCCCTACGCCGAAGGCCTGAACGAATTCGAGGAGGGCGCCCTGGCCCGGCTGCTGGATCGTTTCCGGCTGGAGCTCGGCGGAAGGGCCGGCACCGAGGAGACCTATCGGCTCTTCGAGGAGCACGGCAACCTGGCGAGCAAGCTGGGATTCGATCGGCAGCGCCTGTCGGCCCTCGTTGACCAGATGATCCTCTCGCGCGTCCACTATTGCGGCGCCGGCAGTCCCGAATTGGATTCCTTCGAGGCTCGCCAGGGGCAGGAGATCGCCTTGCTGCGTGAAGCGGGGCAGGAAGAGGAAGACCAGTTCTGGCTCAAGAAGAGCTGTTGGCTCGCGATCCAGAGCGAACTGGAGGACAAGCTCCTGCTGCGCGAGGACATCAGGCTGAAGAACTTCAACGTCACGATGGAATGGATGGCTCTCTTCGGCACGGTGTACATCGAACTGCTGGAGGCTCAGATGCTCTGTCATCAACTGGAGAGGCGCATGGCGATCAAGAAGGCGGAGCCGTCTCTCAGCGACGAAGAGATCGCCAGGCGCGTGAAGGAGAGCATCGAGGAAGAGCTGGCCTCCATCAAGAAGGTGAAGGGAGATGCGCTACACGCGGCCTCCCTCGGCCATCTCCACGAGCCGGACGGTGAGTTCATGTCCGGCGAGCAATTGGACCGCTACCACGAGGACGCCAAGAAGATCATCAGGGAGATCTGGCGCCTCACTCATCCGGACACGCTGAACCGCGCGTTCACGGAACGCCAGCGGGAGAGGCTGCGCGAGTACCTCGAGGAGGTCGTGAAGATCAGGAAGTCGGAGGCACAGCTGGACGTGCGTGCGATCTCCGTCCTGAGCGACATATTGACCAAGGTGAAAGAGCTCTACGACGTCATGGGAATAGACCTGGAGCCCACCAGCGTCATCCGGGGCGACACTCTTGCAGATCAGACCGCATGGTTGGAGAACGAGATCCAGAAGATCGAGTCCCAGATCCGGGAACTGATGGCCGAAATCCAGGCCATGTCCGTGGATCCGGACATCCGGGAGAAGATGGCATCCATGGCCGGCGAGGAGACTCGGAAGGCCACCCTGCTCGGGTTGGAACAACTCAAGAGAGCATTCGAGGAAGAAAACGTCGTCCTCCAGGCGGAACACCAGCGCATGATCGACATGGGAAGAGCGCCGGTTGACTCCCGATAGGAGGACCATGAACGCCCCTATGTCTCGAGACAACTCCCTGCTGATTCCTGTCAACCAGGACTCACGTCTACGTACTACTCTCGGAAGCCTGGGCATCAAGCCCAAGATGTTCACGGACGTGCATCGTTTCGGCGGGCATACGAGCGCCGTGCGATCCGCATGTTTTTCCCCCGACGGGCAGTTGGTCCTGACGGGGAGCTGGGACAAGACCGCCATCCTCTGGGACGCCTCCAGCGGACGGATCGTCCGGGCGCTGACGGGGCATTCAGAAGGCGTCCGGTCCGTCTGTTTCTCGCCCGACGGCCGTCTGGCGCTGACGGGGAGTGCGGACAAGACGGCGATCCTCTGGGACGTGGCCAGCGGCAATATCGTGCACCGATTGACGGGGGCAAGGAACGAGGTCCTCTCCGTGAGCTTCTCTCCCGACGGCCGCCTGGCGCTGACGGGGAGCTGGGACGGGACCGCAATTCTCTGGGATGTTTCCAGCGGCAGGATCGTGCATAGGTTGATGGGGTGCACGGTGAAGGAGATCCTCTCCGTGAGCTTCTCCCCCGACGGGCAATCGGTTCTGACGGGACACGGGGACAAGACCGCCATCCTGTGGGACGTTTCCAGCGGCCGGATCGTGCGCAGGCTGGAGGGACATTCGGGGAGCGTCTGGTCCGTCTGCCTTTCCCCCGACGGGCGGCTGGCGCTGACGGGGAGCGCGGACAAGGCCGCCATCCTGTGGGACGTTTCCAGCGGTCGGATCGTGCGCAAGCTGGAGGGGCACACGGAGAGCATCTGGTCCGTCTGTCTTTCTCCCGACGGGCGCATGGCGCTGACGGGGAGCGCGGACAAGACCGCGATCGTGTGGGACCTCTCCACCGGACGGATCGTACGTCGATTGACAGGGGACACGCGTAACGAAGTGCTCTCCGTGAGCTTCTCGCCCGATGGGAAGCTGGCGCTGACCGGGAACGGGGACAACACCGCAACCCTCTGGGAGGTTTCCAGCGGACGGGTCGCGCGCAGGCTGGAGGGACATTCGGAAGGCCTCCGGTCCGTCTGTGTCTCCTCCGATGCGAGGCTGGTGCTGACGGGGACCTCGGACAGGATCGCCGTCTTCGACCTCTCCTCCGGGCGGGTCGTGCACCGATTGACTGAGCAAGCGAGGAACGAGGTCCTCTCCGTGAGCTTCTCTCCCGACGGCCGGTTGGCGTTGACGGGAAGCTGGGACAAGACCGCAATCGTGTGGGAGGTTTCCAGCGGGCGGGTCCTGCGCAGGCTCGAGGGGCACTCGGAAGGCGTCCATGCCGTCTGTTTCTCGCCCGACGGCCACCTGGCGCTGACGGGGAGCTGGGACAAGGCCGCCATCCTCTGGGACGTCTCCAGCGGGCGGGTCCTGCGCAGGCTGGAGGGGCATTCGGAAGGCGTCCGGTCCGTCTGTCTCTCGCCCGACGGCCGGCTGGGGCTGACGGGGAGCTTGGACAAGACCGCGATCCTCTGGGACTTGGCCAGCGGCAGGATCGTGCACCGATTGACGGGGGCAAGAAAGGAGATCCTCTCCGTGAGCTTCTCGCCCGACGGTCGCTTGGCGCTGACGGGGAGCCGGGACAGGGCCGCCACCCTGTGGGAGGTTTCCAGTGGACGGACGGTGCGCAGGCTGGTGGGGCATTCGGGAGGCGTCCGATCCGTTTGTTTCTCGCCCGACGGCCGGTTGGCGCTGACCGGGAGCGCGGACAACACCGTCATCCTCTGGGACGTCTTTCATGGTGGGATCGTTCGCCGCCTGCAGGGGCATACGAATGATGTCCTCTCCGTCTCCTTCTCCCCTGACGGCACCTTGGCAGTGACAGGCGGTCCTGACGGCGCCGCCATCTTCTGGGTCGTGGAGACGGGTGAGCACCTCGCCACCATGCACAACATGAAGTCCGGCTATCTCTGGATGACCCCACCGACCCGGAATGCGCCTTGTGGCTGGCTGCACACCGATCGCGAGGATCTCGTCAGCGTCTTCCGAATCCGCGAGGAGAGCGACGAGGTCAAGATCCTCGCCGACGACGATCCCGACCGCAAGTTGTACCTCCAGATTTACAACCGCCAGGACATGGTCATGAACCAGGTCAACGACCGGATCAAAGCCAAGGCGGAGGAGATGCGGATTTCAGGCTACATCGACGCCAACGCTCTCGAGACCCGAATCGGCATCCTGCGCACCCAGCAGCGGATGCTCGAGGACGGCAAACCCTGAATGCCAACATCAAGCTGGCCCGACGGAAGCGACGTTGCGCGCAGGCGCCTGCATCCTCGGTCACCGCCAGGCGCTCGAGCTCGACGTCCGTTCCGAACACCTGCTCGCCGTGAGCGCGGTTCGGTGTTGAAGTCACATCAGGCCAGGAGGCCGATGAGCATGCCAACAAGGGCGAGGCCGGCGACGATGTAGAGCAAGCTCAAAGCCCTTCGTGGAGGACCCGCAGAAGGGCGACGGGGGTGCGCTACACGCGCCCTGGCTGCGCTTACCATTGCGATGGCGGTCCCGGGGTTGTCGGTGGCTCCCGCGGTGGGCTCGAACCTGGCCGACCGAGTGGAAACGGCGCTGGTGGACGCGGCCTCCGCTCCACGGGTGCGGTCATCCGGTGGTAGACGAAGCACTTCAGGCCCTTCGAGATGGCGGCCTTCAGCTGCGCGAGTTTCGCTGTCCAGCCGAAAGCCCCTAGTGTCGGTCGGCTGCAGCACCTTGGCCGATTCGCTTTGCTCCACAGCACGATTAGTTCCGCGGCAGAGCAAGGCGAGGGCATCGCCTCTACCGGCGCTCTCCGGGCTGCTATTCCGTCCGGTAGACCATGGTACGTCCCGCCGAGGGGGCGCGCGGCGTGGGCATCCACGGCCACCTGCGCTTGGTGGATGACCCCGCAGGGCGAGGCCCGGTGGCTTGTTACCGATGGGGTCCGTGGTCGCACCAAGTACGCGTCGTTTGCTGGTGAGCAAGGAATGCGCCATCGCAAGCAGCCGAGACGAGAGGGGCGCCACCGGGTCTCGGCGACCAGTGGGTGGCGCGGAGCTGGTCGCCTTGACCGACGCCGACGCGAACCTCACGCCCACGACCGCGAGACGCTGTCCCTGACGCTCGAGGAGCGCCTTGACTTCGCCGAAGATCTAGCTCTGCTGCGAGACAATCCCGCGCGACTCACAGCGGCGACCAGTTGATGTGATTCTCCAGCGTCACCGCCGCCGCTGTGAGCTGATGTCCGGCGCCTTGCGGCGCCTCGAGCGGGGGGAGAAC
>MEMX01000153.1:29716-31333 GCA_001768075.1 Anaeromyxobacter sp. RBG_16_69_14
CACTGATCCCATGTCAACCACCGGACTCGCCGGGTCGAGCGGCAGCCGAACGACGAACGTGGCGCCCTTGCCGGCTCCCTCGCTGAAGGCGCTGACGCTCCCACCGTGCAGCTCGATCAGCTCCTTCACCAGAGCGAGGCCGAGGCCCAGCCCGCCGGTGCTCCGGGAGAGCGTCTGCTCCGCCTGCGCGAAGGGTTCGAACAGCTGTTGCAAGAGCGCGGGCTCGATGCCCATGCCGGCGTCTCGCACCGTGATCGCGACCTCACCCTCGTCCGTCCTCTCGAGGGAGAGCGTCGTGCGCCCGCCTGGCGGCGTGAACTTGGCGGCGTTCTCCAGCAGATTACCCACCACCTGGGCGAGCCGCGTCGGGTCCGCGTTGACGTGGAGCGGCTCGTCGTCGCCGGCGACGACCTTGAGCTCGACGCCACTGTTCGTGAAGATCTGCCGTTGGTCCTCCACCGTGCGGCGCACGAGCTCCTTGAGCTCCAGGTGCTCGCGAAGAAGGCGAACCTTGCCCCGGGTGATGCGGGCCACGTCCAGCAAGTCGTCGGTGAGCCGTTTCATCTGGTGAACCTGCCGCTCGAGCACCACGAGCGCCTGTGTCGCCTGCTCGGCGCCCGGCGGGGCCCGGCCGAGGATGTAGACGCTGCTGCAGATCGCCGCGAGCGGGTTGCGAAGCTCGTGCGAGAGGACTCCGATGAACTCTGCCTTGCGCCGGTCGGTGTCACGCAACTCCTGGGCCAGCTCCTCGACGCGCCGGCCCAGCCCCTCGGAGAGCGCATGGACGGCGACGAACCCCTCGGCGTTCTCGAGGGCAGCGCCAGCGAGTGAGACGAGGAGCTCGGCGACCCGCTTCTCGACCTCACCGAAGAGTCGATCGGGTTGCAGGCGCCGTACGTAGAGACAGGCCGCGATTCGATCTCGCACCTGTATGGGCGCACACAGCGCCGAGCGAATGCCGCCGAGCACCGGGCTCTGGCTCGGCAGGACGTGCTCCTCCAGCGCCAGCAGTCTCCCCTCGGAGAGCACGCGGCGCACCACTGCCTGGCTGAAGGAGCCGCGGTCGCTCTCCGCAGCGGGCTCGACCTGCGCGCCGGACACCTCGAGGATGAGGCAGCTTTCTCCTCCGATTAGCGCGGCGGCCCCCTCACGCACGACCGTGAACACGTCTCCCCGCTTCCGTGCCGACGCCAACCGCCGGCCGGTTTCGAGGAGCACGCCGAACTGCTCGGCGACCGGATCCCTGGCGGCAGCTGTCCCGACAGCCAGCTCGCTCTTCATCGCCTCCAGTACCTGCTCGGCGGCGGCGATGTCCGCCTCGGCGCCGGCCCATCCCGCGAGGAGGCCAATCCGCCCCCGGGCCAGCCGGGAGCGCGCCGCCTCCTCGCGCATGCCGAGGCGCTCGGCCGAGGCCAGGCTCTCGTCGAGGCAGCGTCGCGCTGTGCCGGGTCGCCCTCTCATCGCCAGCAGGAGCGCCCGTTCTCGCAGCGCGTGCGCCAGGTTGTTGCGGTAGGACCGGGCCAGACGCACGGCGCGGCGGGCGACGGGGAGCGCCTCCCGGAGCAGCGCGACCCGGTGCGCCGGCGCGAGTGGCGGCGCCTCCTCGAGCTGGCGGCG
>MEMX01000153.1:31349-37057 GCA_001768075.1 Anaeromyxobacter sp. RBG_16_69_14
GAGCGCCGTCGCCAGCCACGGCAGCACGGGCGCCACGTACTCTTGCTTGAGTCCAGCCCGCTCGACGCGGCGACGGGCCTCCCGCAGCGTGACGGCAGCGGCGGCTGTCCGTCCTTCCGCGAGCAATCGCACCGCCTCCGCTTGCAGCACCTCGGCGCGCGTGTGCACGTCGGCCGATTCCTGCATCAGCTCCTCGCGGATCGCCTCTTCGGGCACGCGCCCCGACGAAGCCTTGGCCCAGATCGCGAGGCCGATGCCACGCGCCTGCGCGTCGCCGATCACCGCGCCCGCCCGGAACACCCGCTGCGCTTCGTTCACTGCCGCCCGCAGCGCGCCCAGACGGTAATGGCAGTACCCGAGGTGCCACCGCGCGGTGTTGACCTCCCACTGGTCCCCCGTCCGCTCGAGGAGGCGGATCGCCTCGCTGCAGCTCTCGATGCTCTCCTCGAACCGCGAGGCCGCGTACAGCACGATACCGAGGAAGTGCAGCGACTGCCCCTGGCCCCACGCATCGCCGAACGCCTTCCGGATCTGGTACGACTGGCGGGCGTAGGCGATGCCGCGCGAGAACCAGGGGATCATCGTCATGACGGGCGCATGCTCGGAGTAGGCCTGTGCCAGGGGCAAGGTCGGAGGGTAGCGCTCGGCGAGGTTCATCTCGCGCAGGTGCGCCCACAGCGTGGCGGCGTTTCCCCGCTGGAACCAGTACACATGAGCGAGCCGGCTGTGCAGGTGAATCGCCAGGAACTCGGCCTCGCTCCCCTCCAGCTTCCGCCGCCCGACGAAGATGCGGGGCAAGAGCGTATGGAGCACCTGGACGAGCACCTCCCAGCCGAGCAGCAAGACCAGCTCCGCAGAGCGCCGGGGTACCCGTCGCCCGAGGAGACGAAGGCCCTGCTCGACGTGCCCGCCCGCGGTCTCGACATCGCCCGACTTGAAGGCCAGCTCGCCCAGTTTGCCCTCGAGCCGGGCCCCGTCGATGTCGCCGCGAGTCAGCCGGCGAGCCTCGAGGAACTCGCGGGCCGCGTCGCCGTACCGGCCGCGGAGCATCAGCACGTCGCCGAGTCCCTCCGCGACACGGAGACGGATGGCCTCGTCATTCTCGGCCGCGCCGCGACGGGCGATCCGGTAGTGCTGCTCGGCGACGTCGAGCGCGTGGCGGGAGCGGGCCTCGTTCCCTGCGGCCAGGGCGTACGAGAGCGCCCGCTGGGGGACGCCGGCGGCGTCGAAGTGGTAGGCGATCTCGAAGGAGCGCCCGGGATCGGCCTCCTCGAGACGAAGCGCCGCCTGGAGGTTCAGGCGTCTGCGCTCGTCCACGGAGAGCCGGGAGAGGAGCGTCTCGCGCAGCTTGTCGTGGGCGAACACCAGGCGGGCGCCGTGGTCCCTGCTCCAGACGATGTGCCGCCTCCGAGCCTCCGCCAGGGCGCCGAGGAGCTCGAGGGGGGACTGCCCGGAGAGCGTGGCCGCGAGCTCCACGCCGAACTCCCGGCCGAGGACCGCTCCGACCGAGAGCAGGCGCAGCACGTGCGTTGGCAGTCTCTCCATCCGCCACAGCAGAAACGCTGCCGCTTCACCCGACGACCGCACGTCGTGGATGGCAGACGGCTCGACGTGGAAACCGCCGTCCTGGGCCACCAAGGCCCCGCACTCGACCATCCCCTCGAGGACGGCTGCAGCCATGAACGGACTGCCCGCAGAGAGCTGCTGCCCCACGCTCACAGCCTCACCGGGCAGGGTGCCGCCCATCGACTCCAGGAGTCGCCCCACCGCCGTGTCATCGAGCGGCGGTAGCGCCAGAACCGGCGCGCCTGCCATCCCCCGCAGCGGATGCCCCTCGAGCACCTCCTCGGAGCGGAACGAGGCCACCACCAGGACATGGCACGGTCGATCGGCAGCGGCGCGCCGCTCCTGGAACGTCTGGAGGAGCTTGAGCACGGCGTCGTTAGCCCACTGGCAGTCGTCGAGGAGAACCAGCGCAGGCCGTGCCCTGGTACCCAACGCCAGGAGCAGCGCCGCGAAGGCCGAGAGGGTCCGGGGCTCGCCCAGATTCTCGGGGCCGGACTCCCGGACGACCACCGGACCGAACACGGCGGTCAGCTCTGGAAACACGGCACATAGGGCATCCCGCTGGTCCGCCAGATCCTTGCGAAGGGCGAACGCCATTGCCGGCTCCCGCCGCGAAAGAGCGACGAGGTCGCTCACGACGCCGGAGAGGAGCCGGAAGGGATGGGCGCCCATCTCGACCACGCCTCTCCCCCGGAGCAGCCACGTCCCGGCGACGCGCCGGCGAGACAGCTCGTCGAGAACGCGGGTCTTGCCCATGCCGGACTCCGCCTCGAGCAGCACCAGCGCGCCGTTGCCGCGGGCTGCTCGCTCGAGGTGCGCCTCGAGGGCCGCCAGTTCTCGCTCTCGGCCCACGAAGACCGGCTCGGCAAGCGTGCTGCGCCGGTCGTGCAGCCCGACGACGAGGGAGGGATCGGCCACGCCCCGGTCCAGGTCCCGCTCGATCTGCTCGAGGTCTGCAAGCGCCCCGGCCGCCGACTGATACCGATTGCGAGGCAGCTCCTGGAGGAGGTGCTGCACCACTTCGAGGAGCGCCGGCGGTACCGATGGAGCAAGCCCCTGCCGGCCGGGGGAACGCTCGTGGAGCTGCTCGTGCCGCATCTCGCCGGTGGTATCTCCATGGCAGAGCGGCCGCCCAGCCAGGCACTCGAACAGGACTGCGCCGACGGAATAGAGGTCCGAACGCTCTTCCGGGATGACGTCGAGGAGCCCGGTCTGCTCCGGAGACAGGCAGCGCACCGTGCCGGCCGGGAGGTCCCGCATGGCCACGTCGAGGAGCGCGTTGCGCGCCAGCGCGAAGTCGATGAGCACCGCGTGCGCGGCGTCGGCGTCGAGGACGACGTTCGAGGGCTTGATGTCGCCATGGACCACACCGCATTGGTGCACCTCGACGAGCGCGGCGAGCAGGCAGCGGCCAAGGGACAGCGTCTCCCGGGCCGTGAGGGGCTTCCGGCTCAGGCGCTCGGCGAGCGTCTCGCCGGATACCCAGGGCGCGGCGAAATACATCACGCCCTCGTCGTGACCGACGGCGAGCAGCGGGGCGGAATGGGGGCCGGAGAGAACGCGCAGCGCCGCGGCCTCGTGCTCCAGCCGAAGCTTAACGTTGGGTGGAACCGCGCGATCGGCGACCGTCTTCACCGACACCGGATCGGGGTTCGGGCACTCAAGGTTCTCGGCGAACCATGTGTCGATCCCTTGAGCCGTCTTGACCAGGCGCAGGAGTCGGAATCGCCCCCCCACGATGCGTTCGCCGCGATCCGCCGGTCTCATCGGATACTCATAACGTTCGCCTCAGCTCGACAGGCGATCTCGTCACGTCGCGGCCCTCGCAACACCTCGAGTCACGGCAAAAGGGCAAACGAGAGGTTAGGTGGTGGCGCCGGCCTCAGGCCGACCGACCATTGAGCGGAAGCCTACTGAGTTTCCGCCCAAGTGTATTGGCCCCACAGGGAACATGCACCGCCCCGGCGCGGCGACAGCGCGAGCACGCGGCTGCATGACACGAGGTCGAGCAGGCGGTCGCCGTCCAGGTCGGCGAGCTTCACCTTTGCCGTGGATGGACCACGGAATCAACGCTTCGAGGCGACGCCATGTCGAGCGGCAATCGCCGCTAGACCACAAGGAGGTAGCTACTATAGAGCCAGTCTGAACGGCGGATCCGACCAGGCTCCTGGCATCGGACAGCCACTTGCTCGTCCCATCTCGTCCAAGCTCGTCCCACGCCGCTTCATTCGCTGTCGGAGGCGCGTGGTAGCGAGGGAGGGTGAAGAGCGACGAGACATGCCAGGACCCACCGTCGCGAGCGCCGCGTCAGATCCTGCTCGGATTGGGCGGGCCGGAAGGTGGGGCGCGGGTAGTGGCGCTCAGGCGTGCGATGCCGCACTCGCCCTCGGCGGCTCAGTGGTACGAGCGCGGATACGACCTCGAAGAAGTCGCGTTCGAGGAGGCGGTCGAGGCGTACCGGCGCGCGCTCGAGGTCGACCCGGACCACGTGGGGGCGCATGTCAACCTGGGGCGGCTGCTTCACCTCGCCGGCGACGTGGCGACGGCCGAGGCGCACTACCGGCGGGCGATCGCCGCGGCATCGGCGGACGCCATCGCCTGGTTCAACCTGGCGGTGGTGCTCGAGGACCGCGGCTCCGCCGGCGAGGCGCTCGCGGCGTACGATCGCGCGCTCGCCGTCGATCCGGGCCTGGCCGACGCCCACCACAACTCGGCGCGGCTCTGCGAACGGCTCGGCCGCCCCGCCGAGGCGCTGCGGCGACTGTCGGCCCTTCGGCGCCTGATGCTGTGAACGCCCATCCGGACTTGGGGGCCTGCTCCGCCGCATCGTCCAGGTCCGAGAGGTGCGCCACGAGCCCGCGAGCCCTATTGCTTGGGCGTCAAGGGACGACGTGCGCGCACTGTCTACAGCCCCGTCCCGGTGAGCGAAACCGACTGCGAGACCGCCGGAGCCGCGACGTTCACGTTGAGCCGGGCGGTCATGGTCCCCGACCTCCTCGGCGCGAAGGTCACGTTGACCGTGCAGCTCGCGCCCGCTGCCAGCGGCGAGACGCAGGTGCTCTGAGCGAACTGTCCGGGGTTCTGGCCGGAGAGCGACACGCCGTTGATGGTCATCGGGGCTGCCCCCGTGTTGCTCACGGTGACGACCCGCGTAGTCGTGGTGCGGAGCGGCTGGGTGCCGAAGCTCAGCGCGGTCGGGGAAACGGCGAGCGCCGGGGCGAGGACCGCGCCGGTCAGCGCCACGGTCTGGGAGGTAGCAGGGGCCGCGACGTTCACGCTCAGGGAAGCACTCTTGCTGCCCGCGCTGGTGGGCCTGAACGTCACGCTCACCGTGCAGGTCGCACCGGCGGCCAGGCTCGCGCCGCAGGTCCTGGTGAAGGAGAACTGGAGCGGGTTCGCCCCGCCGAGCCGGATGGCGTTGACGGTGAGCGGCGCGCTCCCCGCGTTGGTCAGGGTGACCGTCTGCGCCGCCGTCGCGACGTTGAGCGTCGAGCTGAACGCCAGCGAGGTGGGCGAAACCGAGGCGACCGCTCCGGTGCCGGAGCCGCTCAGTGAGACCAGCGCCGGGCTCGCCGGGTCCGCGGTGGCGATGGACAGCGTCGCAACCCGGGCCCCGCTCGCCGTCGGGCGGAAGCGGAGCGTGACCGCGCAGCTCGTCGTCGCCGCCAGCGTGGTGCCGCAGGCGTTGCTGGGCAGGAAGTCGCCGGCATTCGCGCCCGTGACGCTGATGGCGTTGATCGCCAGGGCGGCGGCGCCGTTGTTGGTCAGCGTCACGCCCCTTCCCGCGCTCGTCGTCCCGACCAGCTGGTCGGCGAAAGCCAGCGCCGTCGTGCTCAGGGCGAGGGCGCTGCCGGTGCCATCGAGGGCGACCGTCAGCGTGGGGTGCGCGGGGTCGTCGCTGCCCACGGTGAGCGCTGCGGTTCGCGCACCGCTCACGGCGGGGTGGAACGCCACGCTGACGGCGCAGCTCGCGCCCGCGGCGAGGGTCGTGCCGCAGCCGTTCGTCTGCAGGAAGTCGCCGGCGTTCGCGCCCGCGAGGGCGATGCTTCCGATCGTCAGCGGCCAGGTGCCGGTATTGGACAAGGTCACCGACTGGGCCGGGCTCGTCTGGTTCACGAGCAGGAGCCCGAACGAGAGCGACG
>MEMX01000153.1:37160-37914 GCA_001768075.1 Anaeromyxobacter sp. RBG_16_69_14
TAGGCGTCCTCGTTCGCTTGCGCGACGGCGAGGTACCCCCGCGCCGTGGGCATCGGCTGGCCGGCGCTCGCCCACGTCCCGGCGACCGGGTCCCACACCTCGACGGCGTCGAGTACAACGTCTACCTGCCCGCCGAACGCGAAGACCCTGCCGCCTGCCGCGATGACCGCCAGGCCCGCTCGGGCGACCGTCATCGAAGGGCTAACCGCCCAGGTGTCGGTGAGCGGGTTGTACGCCTCCACCGTGCCCAGCACCGTCCCATCCGCCGCCGCCCCACCGGCCGCGTAGATGAAGCCGCCCGCGCTGGCGGCGGCGAGGTCCGCGCGCGCTGTCGGCATCGGCACCTTGACGGCCCAGGTGTTCGTCGCCGGGTCGAAGACCTCGACGGTGCCGAGCGCCAGGTTCGCGTCGTCGTACCCTCCGACCGCGTAGATCTTGCCGTCTTGCGCGGCCGCCGCGAGGCCGTAGCGCGCCGTCGGCATGGGCGCCTTGGCGGTCCAGGTGTTCGTCGCCGGGTCGTACTCCTCGACCGCGCTCGAGTAGCTGGTCGTCACGGGCGCCGTGAAGTCCGTGGTCAGCCCGCCGATCGCGTAGATCTTGTTGTTGCCCACGGCCACGGCGAGGAACTGGCGCGGCGTCGGCATGGGCGCTCTCGCCGTCCAGGTGTTCGTGGCCGAGTCGTACTCCTCCACCGTCGCGAGCGGCCCGCGGTTGTAGCCGCCGATGGCGTACAGCTTGCCGTTCACGGCGGCGG
>MEMX01000153.1:37963-40899 GCA_001768075.1 Anaeromyxobacter sp. RBG_16_69_14
CCTGCCAGGGACCAACCTGGCCCAGGGCGGAGGTCGGCAGCGCACCACAGCAGGCGGCGAGGGCGAGCGCGGCGAGCGCCGGGCTGCGGCCGCCGAGGCGGGGTCGGCCCCTGGGGCAGCCCGAAAGGAGGGTCAGCTTCGCGACGGAGCTTCGGCGATCGTGGGTCAACATGGCGGTACCGTCTCGGTCACTGGATGGGAAGCGTGATCGTGCCACTGGCCGGCACGGTCACGGTTGTGATGCACTTCTCGAGGCCAGCCGGGCCGTACCGGTCGGTCCCGGAGGCCGCGCACACGCCGCTCACGATCACCAGCGTCACCGTGGGACTCGCGAGCGTGACGCCCGTCGGCGCGCCGTCGGCTGCGAGGGTCAGGGTCGCCGTGAGCCCCGAGGCGTTGCGCTGCCCCGTCGCCTTCATCCGCCTCCCGATCTCGTCGAGATCGAGGCTCTGGATGGGCAGCCTCGAGTAGGCGCGGTACTTCTGGACGACCTTGTCGAGGAGATCGCCGATCAGTGTGTGCTGCGCGCTGTACTGGCGCAGGTTTGCCTGGTGGTACATGTGCGGATCCATGTCGCCCCGCAGCATGTACGTGAGGATGACGTTGCTCTCGAAGTCCAGGACCTGATCGAAGCTCTGCGGCGCGGCGAACCACGTGGTGAGCGCGCAGCTGTTGCCCTGCGGCCGGCAGAAGAGCCCGTTGTACTCGGCAACCCACTCGCCGGGCGTCGAGACGTTGTAGAAGAGGTTCGTGGGACGGCGCGGCACGAGGTAGATGTTCCTCTGCACCGGGCTCCAGATGCCGACGTTGGGCGCGGGGTTGTCCCAGCCCGCGAGCGACGTGTTCGTCACCATGTACCGGACGCCCAGGTGCGAGAGCGCCTGCATCGCCCGCGGGTTCGTCAGCCCTGAGACGTCCGGGCTCACGAACTGGGCGCTGCGATAGCTCGTGAAGCCCATCGCCGTGGCGAAGGACTCGTTCTGGATCCACTGGTTCGAGACCTCGACCCCGGTCGTCGGGCCGCCGGGCAGCGGGTCGTTGGGATTGTCCAGGTTCATGTGGCTGAAGGTGTGGTTGATCCAGAGGAACTTCGATTGCACCGCCCTGGCCGCCGCCTCGAGGTCGAGATCGCGAGTGGGCTCGCCGGAGCCGTTGAACGCGTGCCCGAGCCGGAAGCCGGCGTTTCCCGGCTGCGCCTGGAGCGCGTCCTGCCACGCGGCCACCCAGCTCATGTCGGTCGCGCTCATTCGGTACGTCGAGCAGGCGGTGGTCCCGGCGGTGAACGCCGGGCCGCAGAAGCACCCGCCCGACGGCGGGCTCGCGTTCGCCAATCCGCCGCAGGAGCACGCGGTGAGGGACGGGCACTGGTAGTTCGCCGTCGGGTAGACGTCGTCCGGGATGAAGATGTCGTCCTCCTGCGGCGTGAGGTACGCCCGGTACTGACCGAGGTAGACGCCCCTCGTCACCCACTCCACGAAGCCGTGGGCCAGGACGAGGTCGTGCAGGAGGGCGTCGTTGCTGTCGTAGGTCACCGACATGACCTCGCGGCCGTCGCTCGTCGCGAAGGTCGAGACGAGCGCGTCCCCCGCGGAGTCCACCACGAGCGGCGTCGCGCCATTTGCCGCGAGCGGCCTCGTCAGGTATCCCCACGCGTTGGCGATGGGGATCGCTGCCGACGGTTGCAGGTACGGGAAGGCCGCCTGGCCCGCCGCGGTCAGCGTTGCGGTGAGGCCGAGCACGGCCCCGCTGGTGGTGCTCGCCAGGCCGCGCTCCTCGCCGGCGGCGCCGTGGATCGAGGGGTTATCGTACCCAGGGTACGTGTACCAGGAGATCTCCCTAACCCCGAACCCGGCCTCGTAGCTCGAGAGGGCTTGCCACTCGGCGGCGGCGAGCGGGAGGACGTTATTGACGAGGATGACGGCCTGGTAGTTCCCCGCGCAACCCGATCCGAGCGCGGCCGCGGCGAGGCCGCCGGGGTTCTGGCTCACCGTCCAGACCGTGTACGGGATGGTATGATAGTCGAGCGCCCCCTTGACGGCCGCGAGGGCAGGCTCGCTGCCGTCCGCGGAAATCACCAGCACCTTCATCACGAGCGTCACCGAGCTGCAGCCGGCTGTGAGGGCCGCGCTGGTCGTCGCCAGCCCCGAGGCGAGCGCCGACCTGCTGGTCGCGGCCGCAGCGGCCGGCGCTGTGAGCGGCTTCGACTGGGCCCCCCTGATGACGACGGGCCCCACGCTGAGCTTCCCCCAGATCGGCACCTCCGCGTCCGCGGCGGCCGCGGTGGAGGCGCTCGCGGACCTCGAGCCCGACCCGGAGCATCCGGCGGCCAGGGACAGGGTGACGGCTAGCGACAATGCCTTTCTCATGACCGTTCTCCCTGCCTGCTTTCAGGTGTGAAGCATTGGGTGCTGGATCGCCCTGGCGGCCGGGGTGAGGCCGCGAGAGCCTGTGCGCTGGAGGCCTGTGCGCGAAGGTACCGCGCTCGAGCCTCCGAGCCTGCGCGGGCAGCCGCGCGATGCGAGCCCTGATTGCTGTGGATGGAATGCATCGGCGTGAACGCGATCGCGGGGACGATTTGTCCCACCTCTCCGGTTAGGGAGCGATGATGGATGCGATGTGAGGCTGCATGGGCAAATGAACGATATCCTGCCCACACCAGCAAGTACCGCGCTCCAATGTCACGTCCAATCGTGACCTGGGCCGCTGCTCAGCCCAGCTGCACTTCCGCCATCTCACCGCGTATCGGGAGGTGGATGTAGGCGGCCTTGAGCGGCTTCCCGAGCGCCTGGCCCAGCACCTTGGCGTACCAGCCGAGCTGCGGAGCCCATTCCTCGGTGAGCCGGCGGTCACGCTCGCCCTCGCCGCCCGGGAACGACTTGTGGTCCACGAGGACGAAGCCGTCGGGGAGCTCGAGGAAGAGGTCCACTTCACCCACC
>MEMX01000154.1 GCA_001768075.1 Anaeromyxobacter sp. RBG_16_69_14
CGAAGGCGGTCGAGGACACCGCCTTCTACGTGTACAACCGGCTCGTCTCCCTGAACGAGGTGGGTGGCGAGCCGAGCGAGTTCGGCACCAGCGTGAAGGCGTTTCACGAGCTCAACGCCGCCCGCCGCGAGCGCTGGCCGGGATCGCTCGCCGCCACATCCACCCACGATACCAAGCGGAGTGAAGACGTGCGCGTGCGGATCTCGGCGCTCACCGAGGTGCCGCGTGAGTGGAGAGCCCTGGTAGCGCGCTGGGCCCGCGCCAATCGCCAGTTCCGCTCGGAGGTCGACGGCGAGCCAGCCCCGGACCGGAACGACGAGGTCCTTCTCTATCAGACGCTGGTGGGCACCTTCCCCGAGCCGGCTCCGAAGCTGGGCACCGAAGTCTGGAAGGCGTACGCAGACCGCATCGGCGTGTACATGCAGAAGGCCATTCGCGAGGCCAAGGTTCACACCAGCTGGACCAATATTGACGCCGAGTACGAACAGGCGATGGCCCGGTTTGCGGAGGCGATCCTCGCCTCGCCCGAGTTCATGGAGGGCTTCGCGCCCTTCGTCCGCCGCGTCGCGGCGGCGGGGCGCATCTCGTCGCTGGCCCAGGTGTCGCTCAAGCTCGCGTCGCCTGGTCCCTGCGACGTGTACCAGGGCTGCGAGCTGTGGGACCTCTCACTGGTGGACCCGGACAACCGTCGGCCAGTGGACTTTGCGCTGCGGGCGAAGCTCCTCGAGGGGCTTCGCGGGCGCACGGGGGAGGGCCGCGCCGACCGGGCCGCGCTGGCGCGGGAGATATGCCAGACGCAGGCGCTCCCCGACGGCCGCGCCAAGCTCCTCCTCCTCCGCGAGGGGTTGCGACTCCGCCGCGAGCAACCGGCGCTCTTCCTGCAGGGTGAGTACCTGCCGCTGGCCGCCGACGGACCGCACGCCGATCACGTGGTCGCCCTCGCGCGCCGCCACGAGAAGCGCGTCCTCGTCTGCGTCGTACCGCGCCTCGTGCTCGGCCTGCTCGACGCGAGCGGCAACGGGCGGGTCGCATGGGAGGGCCGGATCCAACTGCCGCAGGGTTTCCCGCGCGACCTCCGCGACGTCGTCACCGGCGCGCGCCGCCACGCCGATCGGTTGCTCCTCGCGGAGCTCTTCGCCGACTTCCCGGTGGCGCTGCTGTCGGGGTGAGAGGAGGTTCTCCTCATGAAGAAGCCCGTCCGCATCTACCTCGTCCGCCACGCCAAGGCGGAGCGCGCCGCCGCGGGCGGCGATGCCGCGCGGCGCCTCACGCCGGAGGGGCGGGCGCGCTTCTTCGCGCTCGCGGGTGAGCTCGCGCAGGAGCTCGAGCTCGGGCGGATCTTGACGAGCCCGTTCGCACGCGCCCGCGAGACAGCGGAGATCCTGGCCGCGGCCACGGGCGCGTCACTCGAGGAGGATCCCGATCTAGCCTCGGGACGCTCCACCGCGCACGAGCTCCTCGCGCTGGCCCGGCGCGCAGGCGCGGGCGTGGCGCTCGTCGGCCACAACCCCGAGATGGCCGAGGCCGTCGTGCTCGCCGCGGGCCGAGAGGCAAAGGTCAAGCCTGGCACCATCGTGGCGGTGGAGCTTCACGAGCGCGCGGCCAAGCTGGCCTGGATGGAAGCCCCCGAGTAAGGAGCGATCGCGCTCTGCCACGAACCCTCCTTCACGGGATCGTGGCTCGTCAAGTGAACGAGCTGCGATCGGCGCGAAGGCGCCCGGCGGAGGTCGGGCGCGACCCCGGGTGCGCGCCAACTCTCCCTGTCCCACGCCGGCGTGCGCCATCACGGCGGCGCAAAAGGAGCAGCTGGACGCGGATCCGGAGCAACGTGGCCGCAGGTGGCACTTGGTACGATCGTTCCATTGCCGCCCCGTGGCAGAGCCCGGTGGGTCATCGACAGTATCAAAGAGCTCCGTTCAGCGAGGGTCACGCATGCTCCGCACGTTGATCGTGGAGGACGAGTTCACCAGCCGAAAGTTCCTCAACGCCGTCCTCGCCAGGCTGGGCCCTTGCGACATCGCCTGGAACGGGAAGGAAGCGGTCGAGGGGTTCGCCGCGGCCATGACGCGCGGAACCCCATACGACCTCGTGTGCCTGGACATCATCATGCCTGTGATGGACGGGCATGCCGTGCTCGGGGCGATCCGGGACATGGAGAAGGCCGCCGGGCTGGACAGGCTGCATCGCGTCAAGGTCATCATGACCACCGCCTTCGTGGACCAGGTGGGCATCGCGGGGGCCCTCCCCGCCGAGTGCGACGCCTACCTCCTCAAGCCGATCGAGACGGCCGTGCTGATGTCGAAGCTCGACCAGCTGGGCCTGCTCGGCTGACCGCCCGCCCCCCCATTCCCCCGCTCCAATGCCTCCTGGGCACCTCGAGACGACCCGCTCCGGGAGTGCCCCTCCGTCCTCCGGACGTTCCAGGCCACCGTGCCGCTTCGCGAGGCCGCTGGGGTTTGCGCTCGGGGCAGCAGTCGGGATCGCCCTGTCCGTCCTCCTGCTCGTCGTCGCGCGCGCTGGCGAGGAGTCGGTGATCAAGGCGCGCTTCGAGCGCGCTGCTGCCGACCGGATCGCGGCCCTGAAGCTCGCGCTGGCCCACACCGAGGACGAGATCGGAGCGCTGGGCGCCTTCCTGTCGAGCCCCCTCTGGCTGACGCGCGCGGAGTTCCGCGCCGTGGCGAGCGAGATCAGGAAGCGCCACAGCGGCACCCAGGCGCTCGCGTGGATCCCCTGGGTTCTCGGACCGGAGCGCGAGCAGGTGGAGCGCGCCGGAAGGTCCGAGGGGCTCAAGTCCTTCCAGATCACCCAGTTGAGTGGACTTGGAGCGGTGGAGCGCGCCGGCGAGCGGCCGGAGTACTACCCCGTGTTCTTCATGGACCCCCTGGAGGGGAGCGACGATCTGATCGGCTTCGACCTCGCCTCCGAGCCGATCCGCCGGGACGCCATCCGGCGCGCCCGAGCGTCCGGGACGATCGCCGTGACCGGCCGCGTGGCCATGCGACAGGATCGGGGCCGCCAGGCCGACGTCCTCGTGTTGCAGCCGGTGCGGCAGCGGGCGGATGGCAGGTTGCTCGGATTCGCGGTCGCCGTGTACCGCGTCGACGATCTCGTGGAGCAAACCCTGCGGTCGCTCGCTCGCGAGCACGTCGGGCTCGAGGTCATCGACGCGGACGCGCCGCCGCAGGAGCGCTTTCTCGTCGGCTACTCCGCCGACGGGAAGGCGCGCGGCGAGCCCAACCCGACGAGCGGCCAGGGGCCCCTCGTCCTGGAATCCCCGATTCACATCGGCGATCGGACCTGGCTCGTCCGTTGCTGGGCCGAGAGAGGCTTCGCGGCCGGAAACCGAAGCTGGAAGCCCTGGGCGATCCTGGCTGGAGGGCTCTCCATCACGGGGCTCCTCCTCGGCGTCTTCGCGCTCCTCGCCGCCCGCACGGCGGAGGCGCGCGAGCACTCTCGCCGACTCGAGCGGGAGGTGGCGCAACGCCAGCAGGTCGAGGAGTCGCTCCGCGAATCGGAGGCGCTCTTCCGGAGCCTGGCCGAGAACTCGCCGCTCGCCGTGTACCTGGTCCGGGATGGTCTCTTCCGCTACGTGAATCCGGCCCTCGCCGCGCTCTCCGGGTACGAGCCCGGCGACATCGTCGATCGCATGGGGCCGAAGGACCTCATCGAGCGCGCGGACTGGACGCGGATCACCGAGGAGCTCGGTCGGGTCGATCCCGGCGGCAAGCTGCGAATCGAGTTCGGGGCCCGCACGAAGGACGGGAAGACCCTGGAGATCGAGAGCTTCGCCGCGCGGACCGCCGCCGGAGGGAAGTCGGCGCTCGTCGGGATGGCCGTCGACGTGACGGATCGCCTGCGCCTCGCCGTGGAGCGGGAGCAGCAGCGCCGGGGCGAGACGCTCCGTCGGCTGACGGAGTCGTCGCCCTTGCCGATGGCCATCTCACAGGGGCTCGACGGCAAGTTCCTCATGGTGAACGCGAAGTTCCGGGAGCTGTTCGGCTACTCGCCAGAGGAGATCCCCGACGTCGAGGCGTGGCGGCTGGTTGCCCACCCCGACGAAGGATACCGGTGCCAGAACCAGGCTGCCTGGGAGGAACGATTCGCGGCGCGCGGGTCCGAGGCGGGGTGGCCCGCGCTGGAGGAGGTCGTCACCTGCAAGGACGGCAGCACCCGGGTGGTCTCCGTTCACGGCACGTACGTCGACGGACTTCAGCTGCTCATCTTCGTGGATCTCACCGCGCGAGAGGAGTCGGCACTCGCGCTGCAGCGGGGGAGGGACGAGGCGGAGGCGGCGAGCCGCGCCAAGAGCGAGTTCCTGGCCAACATGAGCCACGAGATCCGCACGCCGATGAACGGAGTGCTCGGCATGACCGAGCTGCTCCAGGGCACATCCTTGAACCCCGAGCAGCGCGACTACGTCGACACCGTCGCGCATTGCGGCGAGTCCTTGCTCACGATCCTCAACGACATCCTGGACCTGTCGAAGATCGACGCGGGAAAGCTGCAGTTCGAGTCCATCCCCTTCGACCTCGTGGTGCTGGTGTTCGACATGTTGGAGCTGAACCGGTCCAAGGTCGTGGGAGGGCGAGTCGATCTGCTGGTGGACATCGACTCGGAGATCCCCCCGAGACTCGTCGGCGATCCCAGTCGGCTGCGCCAGGTCCTGGGCAATCTGGTGAGCAACGCGGTGAAGTTCACGTCCGCCGGGCACGTGCTGGTGACGACGCGCTTCCGCGGCGTCGGGCAAGGGAGCGTCAAGTTCGAGATCTCGGTCGCCGACACCGGAGCCGGGATCTCCGGGGAGGCGCAGAAGCGCCTCTTCCAGCCGTTCTCGCAGGCGGACGCCTCCACGTCTCGGAAGTTCGGTGGCACTGGCCTGGGGCTGGCGCTCTGCAGGCGGATCGTCGATGGGATGGGAGGAAGCATCGATCTCCAGAGCGAGGAGGGGAAGGGGTCCACCTTCACCGTCTCGCTCGAGCTTCTCGCGGACGAGGGCCGGCCGATCGCCCTGCCTCCTCCGTCGATCCTGCGGGAAGCGCGGGTGCTCGTGCTGGACGACAACGCCGTCAACCGCGCGATCGTGGAGGCCCAGCTGAGCCGGATGGGCGTGCGCGTCGCGGTCGCCGGCTCCGGCAGTGAAGCCCTGGAGAAGGCGCGAGAGGCGCAGCGAGCGGGATGCAGTGACGACGCCTTCGACGCCGCCCTCGTGGACTACCGCTTGCCCGACATGGACGGTGAGCAGGTCGGCAAGGCCCTCAGGGCGGAGCCGGCGCTGGCGCGACTCGGGTTGCTGATGCTCAGCTCGTCCGCGCAGAGAGGCGAAGCCGCCGGCGTGGAAGCCGTCGGATTCGATGCCTATCTGATGAAGCCGGTCCGGGCCGAGATCCTGTCGAGCGCGCTCGCCCTGGTCCTCGAGCGAAAGCGCCAGGGCAAGTCCGGTGCGCTGATCACCCGGCACACCGTCACCGAGGCCGGCCCGGCCCAGGAGCGCCTGCCAGCGCTCGCCGCTCCGCTGCACGTGCTCCTGGCCGAGGACAACCTGGTGAACCAGAAGCTCGCCCGGAAGATGCTGGAGGACATGGGGGCCACGCTGGTCGTGGCCGAGGACGGGTTTCAGGTGCTCGTGGCCCTGGAGCAGTCGGCCTTCGACGTCGTCCTCATGGACTGCCAGATGCCGGGCATGGACGGCTTCGTGGCCACGTCCCGCGTCCGCGAGCAGGAGCGGCTGCAGGGGGGCCACATCCCGATCGTCGCCATGACGGCCAACGCCCTGACCGGCGACCGCGAGCAGTGTCTGGCCATGGGGATGGACGACTACATCAGCAAGCCGATCACCCGGCGGGGACTCTGGAAGGTCCTCTCTCGCTGGATCGGCGAGCCCGGCGCCGGCGCATCGGCCCCGGCGGCTCCAGCCTCGAGCGCCCCGGTGGCCCTTGGAAAGCCGGACCAGCCCGCGCTGGACGAGCGCCGTCTCGAGGAGATGAAGGAGCTGTTCGAGTCGAGTCCGGGTGGGTTCTACGCGGAGATGCTGGAGCCCTATCTCTCCATCACCGAGGGACAGCTGCGAGATCTGGAGCGTTCCCTGGAGAACGGAGACACCGAGTCCACCCGGACCATCGGGCACACGCTCAAGGGCTCCTCCCTCAACCTGGGATTCGTCGGGATGGGTAGCCATGCCGCGGACGTCGAGACGGCGGCCAGGCAGGGGAAGGTGAAGGATCCGGGAACGCTCGCGGCGGCGCTTCACGACGAGTTCCGCCGGGTCACCCTCTTCGCGGAGCGATACCGGACGGACGCGGGGAAGCATTCCGGATCCAGGGTCTAGCTTGCTCGAGCGCCACCAGCAACGGCCGATGGCGCTTCTCCTCGTCGCCGCCATGTCCCTCGCGGCGCCCGCGGCCACGCGTGCCGAGAACGTGACCGTGCCCGTGGGCCTGCAGGCCGAGCTGCTCTTCATGGTGGCGGGGCACGATCGCAACCTGCCCGCTCGCGGCGGCGGTGTGGTGCGGACGCTCATCCTCACGAAGGCGACGGACGACTCGGCCCGCTGTGCCGCGCAGTTCAAGAAGGTGGCCGTCGCCAGGCTGGCCGTGGCCGGGCTGCCTCATTCGGTGGAGGTGGCATCCTTCACCACCGCCTCGGCGCTCGCGCAGGAGTGCCGCGCCAGGCACCTCGCCATCATCTATCTCACCCCCGGCTTCACCGGCGCGGAGGTAGCGGCCATGGGTCAGGCGCTCGAGGGCTGTAGCGTGCTCACCGTCTCCGCCTCGCCCGCCATGGTGAAGAGGGGCGCCGTGCTCGGCTTCGACCTCGTCTCTGGCCGCGCAAAGCTCCTCTTCGATCCGACACAGGCCGCCAAGCAGCGGGTCGGGTTCGGGGCCGATGTGCTCGGACTCATGACGGTGCCCCGATGAAGACCCTGCGCAGCTCGGTGTCCGTGCCGCTCGCGTTGCTCCTGTCCTTCCCTGCCAGCGGGCACGGTGACGACGTCTCCAGCCTGGCCGGGCTCCTCGACGAGCCGGTGGTCTCCACCGCCTCCAGGACGGCCGAGACCGCCGGCCTCGCTCCGGCCACGACCTCGGTCATCACGGCCGAAGACCTACGGCGGCACGGGATCGGCTCGCTCGACGAGGCCATCAACTTCCTCGCCCTCGGCATGATCGCTGAGCCGAGCTACGGGACGCCGGAGATCGGCACGCGCGGCGTGCTCCTGTCGGGCGACTACGGCAACCACGTGCTCCTGCTCGTGGACGGCCACGCGTTGAACGAGCCGTGGGACGGGACGGCCTACTACGATCGGAGCGCCGCCGTCCCGATGGATCTCGTGGACCACATCGAGGTGATCCTCGGCCCGGGCTCGGTGCTCTACGGCTCGAGCGCCATGCTCGGCGTCATCAACGTCATCACCAAGCGGGGCAAGGACTACTCCGGGCTGCACCTGGTCGCCGACGGCGCCTACCCTGCCGCGGGTCGCACTGCAGGTGGATACGGGACGGAGTTCGAGCTCATGGGCCGCCAGGGCGAGCTGACCGCGGGCGTCGACTACTACCGGTCATGGGGACCCAGGATGACGTTCGGCCTCCAGCAGATCGGGGACGCTACCTGGGGCGGTGTCGCCAGCCACCGCTCGATCGAGATCCCGGCGGGACATGTCCGCTTCATCCTCGGTGACTTCGAGCTCGCCGTGCGCGGTGCCGCCTCCCGGCGCGCGGCCACCGAGATCTGGGGGAGCTTCGACGACCCGAACAACTGGGAGCGCGATCGCTGGCTCTCGCTCGACGCCCGCCTTGGGGCTTCGCTGTCGCCCAACCTCCGGGTCTCCCTGCGCCTCTACGGCGATCTCTACGACTACCTCGACAACGCCCCGTCGGCCTCAGCGCTCGACTGCCTCGAGGGCCAGGCTGCCTGTGTCTTCAAGAACTCCGGCGCGTCGCGATGGGGAGGTGGTGAGGTCTCCGGCACCTGGGACTGGCTCGGGGACGGCCGCTATGTCGCTCTCCTCGGCCTGGACGCCCGGTACCGCCACGTGACGTCCTGGACGTCCTACGACGACGCGTCCACCGGCACCTCGACGGTGGTGTCGCCCTATGACAAGGGCGGCGCGACGCTGGGTGGCTACGTTCAGCAGACGCTGCGCCTCGCGCCGTGGCTCAACGTCAACGCTGGCCTGCGGCTCGATCAAGACGATCAGATCGGGGCGCACCTCTCGCCGCGCGTCGCCGCGGTGATGCCGGCCTGGACCGGAGGAACCGTGAAGGCCATCTACTCCGAGGCCTTCCGCGCACCCTCGTTCTACGAGCGCTACTATGCCGACGCGACATTCTGGATCGCCGCGTCGGGGCTGAGGCCCGAGACGGTGCGGTCGGTCGAGGGTGTGGTGGAGCAGCGGCGCGGCTCGGACCGGCTGCGGCTGGGGGTCTTCCGCTCGTGGTGGGACGACCTCGTGCTGCAGGTCTTGGCCACCCCGGATCAGATCGCCGCGGCCC
>MEMX01000155.1:0-120 GCA_001768075.1 Anaeromyxobacter sp. RBG_16_69_14
CCCCGAAGACCGACCTCGCGCGCCTGGTCGAGCACGGCCGCACCCTCGCACACGCCTGCGCCGTCGCCATCCGGGCCTCGCGCCTCGGCCGCGTCGATCGGTTCACGGAGCGGCTGTGGC
>MEMX01000155.1:132-1080 GCA_001768075.1 Anaeromyxobacter sp. RBG_16_69_14
GCCCTGGCATGCCGCGCGTTCTCCTGCCGGCGCTCGGCATCCGCCTCGCCGAGGAGGCCGAGCTCGGCCGCCTCCGCCTCGATCCCGTGCGCGCCGGACGCGGCTACGATGTGCGCCTGGCCGACGGCACCTCCCTCGGCCGCGGCGCCAACCCGGTTCAAGCCCGCGTGCGCGCGCTGGGCGTCGTCGCCGCTGCCGAGGCGGCGCGGCCACGGACGGGCGAGCCCAGCGGCGCGACCTCCGTCTTCTCGGGTCTCGACGCCACCTGGCGCGAGGTGGGCAGGCAGCTCGTACGACCGCGCGAGCACCCGACCCTGATGGTGCTGGTGGTGTCGGGTGGCGGCGCGCGGCCGGGGCCGCCCACGGATCTCCTGAATCGCGGCCCGGAGCGGGCCCTCGAGTTCGACGGCGCGCTCGCGGTGCTCCTCGTGCCCGGACGGCGGCCCAGCGGGTCCATGCTCGCGGCCGGGGAGACCGTCCACGCGGTGATCCGCCGCGCGCGAGCCGGGGCGTCCCTGGAGATGCTGGCGGCGAGCAGCGCCGCGCGGCCGGTGGCGGCGCGCCTGGCGCGCATAGCGGCATTGCTGCGCGATCCGTCGGTGCCCCGCCCCGTCGCCGTCGAGGCGGGTGGGCGCGTACTCCTGGTCGATGATCACGGCACGCGCTCGTTCTCGCTCGAGCGCTTCGCCTCGCGGCCGCGCGTCTTCACGCCAGATCCCGACGCGCCCGACATCTCCATCTCCGCCGGCGAACGCCAGAGCGTCCGCTCGCGACCACCGGGCGTCGTGCAGTGCCGGGTGGTGGCGGTGAACGCGCACGCCGCCGCCCTGCTCTACGCCGACGATTCGGGCGCCCACCTTCGCGAGGAGGTCCCGCTGGCGGAGCTGGAGGAGCGGCTGCGCGACGCGAGAGAGATCGTGCGCGCAGCCCATCCGCCGGCGGTGCTGG
>MEMX01000155.1:1203-4453 GCA_001768075.1 Anaeromyxobacter sp. RBG_16_69_14
GCTTCGGTGGAGCCGGCCCTCTCGGCTGGGGCGCAGCGGCGGAGGGGTTGCTCGCGAGCTGGCCCGCCGGCGGCGAAGGGATGCTGGGCGCCAGCGCGGTGACGGCCACGGCACGCGGCGCCAGGCTGTCGCCGCTCCTCGCGCTCTACGCGGGCTCGCTGGCCAGGCGTCGCCTGCGCACCCACCTCGCCCGCGCCATGGCCTCTTATCGAACCGCAGCAGCAGACCGAAGAGAGGGGTGAGGGCGAACACAAGGGATCGCCCCAACACGTCGCCCCCCCCCAGGAGAACCCATGGCCCTCTCGATTCGCACCAACATCGCCTCCCTCAACGCCCAGAACAACCTGCTCAAGACCCAGAGTCTCCTCGACTCGTCCATGTCGAAGCTGTCGACCGGCATGCGCATCACCAAGGCCGGCGACGACGCGGCCGGCCTCGGCATCAGCACGAACCTCGAGGCGCAGATCAGGAGCTACAACCAGGCGAGCCGCAACGCCAACGACGGCGTGTCGCTGATCCAGACCGCCGAGGGCGCGCTCAACGCCACCACCAACATCCTCAGCCGCCTCCGCGAGCTGGCCATGCAGTCGGCCTCCGACGGCATCGGCGATACGGAGCGCGCTTACATCCAGAAGGAAGTAAGTGGGCTGACGACCGAGCTCGACCGCAACGCCAACGCCGCCGAGTTCAACGGCAAGGCGCTCCTCAATACCGCCGCGACGTCGCTCGACTTCCAGGTCGGCATCCGCAACGTCACGGCGAACGACCGGATCAGCGTGAGCACGATCGACGTCACCGGCGCGACGCTTGGCGTGAGCACCCTCAACTTCAGCACGAAGGCGGCGTCCCAGGCGGCCCTCGCCACCATCGACACGGCGCTCAACTCCGTCTCGAATGCGCGCGCCGTATTCGGCGCCGCCGGCAACCGGTTCGACGCGACGATCCAGAACATCCAGACCTTCGCCGAGTCGCTCTCCGCCGCCAACAGCCGCATCCGCGACGTCGACGTGGCCCAGGAGACCTCGGCCCTGTCGCGCGCGCAGATCCTGGCGCAGGCCGGCATCTCCGTCCTGGGTCAGGCGAACCAGATGCCGCAACTGGCCCTGAAGCTCCTCGGCTAATGGCAGGGTAACGGCGGCAAGTCTCTCGAGCCGTCCCACGGCCAGGTCGCCGTGGGGCGGCTCACCTCGCGGAGGGTGCCATGGCAGACCCCGTATTCACGGTAGGTGGGCTGGCGACGGGCATGGACACGCAGTCCATGATCGACAAGCTGGTCTCGCTCGAGAGCCGGCCGCTCACGGTGCTACAGACGCACCAGTCCGCCTTCAAGTCCCAGGTGTCCACTCTGGGAAGCATCAGCTCGAAGCTCGCCGCGCTCGAGACCGCCGCGCAAAAGCTCACCACGAGCGGCGTCCTCGGTCTCAAGACCACTTCGACCAACACCGCCTTCTCGGCCACGCCCGGAAGCTCGTCGGTCGCGGGCAGCTACGACGTCCAGGTGCAGCAGCTCGCAACCCCGGCCAAGTGGCGGTCGGCGGCCTTCGGCGCGAGCGACACGGTCAAGGGCGGCACCCTCACCATCACGCCCAGCGGCAGCACGCCTTTCACCATCGGGATAGGGGACGGCGCGTCCATGGAGGACGTCGCCTACGCCATACGCACGAGCGGTGCGCCGGTCTCGGCCGTCGTCCTCAACGACGACTCCGGGAAGCACCTCTCCATCACCTCCACTGCCACCGGCTCTGCCGCGCCGGCGCTCACCTTCGCCGAGACGGGCACGATCGGGACGAAGAGCCTCGGCTTGCTGTCGATCCAGTCGGCGAGCGATGCGATCCTCGGGATCGACGGGCTCACGTTCACGCGCTCCTCCAACACCGTCACCGACGCTCTCCCTGGCACGACGCTCCAGCTCAAGGTGGGCGGAGGCCCGAGCGCGCCCAGCGAGACGCTGTCGATCGCGAACGACACCGACGCGACCGCAGCCAACCTCAAGGCCTTCGTCGATGCCTACAATGGCGTGATGCAACTGGTCCAGAGCCAGCTCAACGTCACCAAGGGCACCGATCGCTCGAAGACCCTGGCCGGCGACTCTGCCGTGCGCAGCCTGCAGAGATCGCTGGGGGCGATCGGGTCATCGGTCGTGGGGCAGAGCTCGGTCCGCTCCCTCGCCGATCTGGGCTTGAAGACGCAGTCCGACGGCACCCTCCTCATCGACAGCACGACCCTCGCCTCCGCGATCGCGCGAGCTCCCAACGCCGTGAACAGCCTCTTCGCCGACCCGACGAGCGGGATCTCGAAGATCACTTCCGACCTCGTGGATTCGTTCACCGGCCCGGACGGCATGCTGGTGGTTCGCCAGAAGGGGCTGAACAGCCAGATCAAGCAGCTGGACGATCAGGCCGCCGCGCTCCAGGCCCGCATCGACACCTACCGGAAGGTCCTGGTGAGCCAGTTCACTGCCATGGAAAACGTGGTGAGCCAGTACAAGAACATCGGCAGCTACCTCGCCCGGCAGTTCAGCACTTCCTAGAGACAACCGAGTCCCGCCATGAACGCCACTCGCCGTTACGCCCAAGCACAGAACGAGACCGCTTCGCCGGAGCGCCTGATGGTGCTGCTCTTCGAGGCCGCCCTCCGCCACATGCGCACCGCCGCCGGCGCGCTCCAGTCGGGCCGCGCCGACGACGCGAACGTCGCGCTCTCCAAGGCGACCGACATCGTGGTCGAGCTCGACGCCACGTTCGACCGGCCGCGCTTTCCCGAACTGGCCGACAACCTCGGGCTCGTCTACCAGTTCGTCTGCAGCCGCCTGCTCTCGGCCTCGGTGAAGCGAGACCCCGTGCTGGTGCGCGAGGCGGAACGAGTCTTCTCGCCCGTCGCCGACGCCTTTTCCACCGCCGTGCACCAGCTCTCGGTGGAGCGCGCTTCCCAGGCCGTCCGGTGATCGCCGGCGAGATCGCGAACGCGCTCGAGCGCGCGGCGACGGCGCTGGAGGCGGACGACGCAATCGCCGCCTCGGGCGCGCTGGAGGAGGCGCTGCGCGCCTGCGCCGCGGCCGAGGCGCAGGGGCTGCGCCTCGACGGCGCAGCGCTCGCGCGGTTGCGGGAGCTTCACGGGCGCGGCGAGGCCGCGGCTGCTCGCGTCACCGAGAAGCTCGCGCTCGCCCTCGGGACTGCCGGGAGCGCGCGGCGGGCCGCCGCCGCCTACGGGCGGTAGGCGTCGTGGGGCTTCCGACGGGGGAGGCCCTCCG
>MEMX01000155.1:4469-10966 GCA_001768075.1 Anaeromyxobacter sp. RBG_16_69_14
GGAGAGGGCAAAGCGCGCCACGAAATCGGCCAGCGCTTCCACCTCCCCCGCAGTGAACCAGGGCAAGTCGAGGGGCGGCTCGACGTCGCTCACCACCGCGATCACCCGCGTATCGCGCTTGCACAGGAACCGCCGGTTGATCTCCGTACGGTGAACTTCCACGTGAGGCACGCGATCGTGCTTGAAGCCCTCCGCGAGCACCAGATCGACCTCCGGCAGCAGCCTGGCCAGCGCGCGGATCCCCTTCACGGGAGGGCCGAAGTACGCCACCTCGGCGGGTCCCTGCAGCGCCACCGCGACCGCGCCAGCTCCCTTGAGCCGGGCGCTGTCCTTCCGGGGTCTATCGAACGGGTGGGAGTGCCCGGAGCTCTTCAACGCCGCCACCGTGAGCCCGCGCGCCACCAGCGCGGGGAGGAGCTTCACGAGCAAGGTCGTCTTGCCCGAGCCGCTCGGGCCGGAGAAGGCGAGGATGGGAGCGAGGCGGCGCCGCGTCCGGGGTCGATCACCGGGATGCGCGCCGGGATGCACGCCGCCCCCCGCCTGCTTGATCGACGCGGCGGAGCGGACTTCTCTTCTGGGGGCCCTCTGGGGGGCGAGCTTGTCCATGGTTACGGCTGGGTTCCTCTCCCCCGCCCTGAACGGTGGGGCTTGCCGCGCATCCTGGTCCGGTCGGTTCGTCATGATGCCACGGGCGGCGGGCGCGCGGAGCGACGAGGTCGATGAATCGCACCGAGCCCGGTCGGCCGGGCCGTCGCACCCGCCAGGAACCCCCGGAAACCGCCTCCGCTCGCAAAGGTTGCGTGACCGGCGCTTGATCCTGACCAAAACGCATCCCTTGCATCATTTCGGCCTCATAACGCGGGCCTGGCTGATGCAAATCGACGCCCATCAAGTACCCGCCACTATCCCCGGAGGTGTTTCGTGCTTTCCACGACCCCTGTGAACGACTGCAGCGCCTGCTCACTCGGGATCGCGTCGCAGGGACGGTGTCGTCTGACGCCCACCACGCGCGAAGCGGGGGCGACGCTATGCGCGCAAGGCGAGCGCCCGCGCACGGTCCACTTCGTCAAGGAGGGCTTCGTGTCCCTCTCGGTGGTGAGCCCGCGCGGCAGCGAGATGCTCCTCACGCTGCGCGGCCCGACGTCCCTCCTCTGCACCGAGGCGCTCCAGGGCGATCCCTCTCCCTTCGAGGTGCGTGCCCTGTCGCGCGTCAAGCTGTGCAGCATCGTGGGCGATCAGATGAGCACGTGGGTCGGGCCCGAGAGGAGCCCGGCGCGCGCGGTGCTGGACCTGCTCCTCACCGAGGGGAAGATGCAGCGCGACGAGGTGAACTACCGGCAAGGCGACTGCCTCTCGCGCGTGGCCCGCTTCGCGCTCGCCCACGCACGTTTTCTCGCAGACCGCCCCAACGCGGTGCGCAAACAGATGGTCGCGCGGCTGCTCGGAATGCGCGCAGAGACGCTCTCGCGGTGCCTCACCCGTCTCGAGCGGGATGGCGTCGTGGACGCCTCGCGCGGCGTGCGCGTCCTCGACGCGCGACGCCTCGCGGCCATCGCGACGGAAGACGCGAACGCCTGAACGCGCTAGACTGAATTCGGTTCGCGGCAAGGCTCTCCTCACCGCGAACCCAAGGAATTTTACATGTTTGGACTCCATCTCCCCGAGCTCCTGCTCATCTTGGTCGCGCTCCTCCTCCTGTTCGGCGGCAGCAAGCTGCCCCAGCTCGGCAAGGGTCTCGGCGAGAGCATCGGGAGCTTCCGAAGGGCTCTCAAGGAAGCGAAGCCCGACGACGAAGAAGCACCCGCCAAGAGATAGGCGAGGAAATCATCCCAGGAGCCGTAGGGCTGGGGCTCGTCCCCACCGCGGGGTGCGCGAGGCGGGAGGCACAAGGCCGCTTCAGGCAGATCACTACCTGACCGACTACCGGCCGCTGCAGGCGACGCAGCGGCGGACCTCCGGAAGGGCGCGCAGCCGATCGCGTCCGATGGCGCCGCCGCAGATCTCGCACGTCCCGTAGGTGCCGTCCTCGATGCGCGCCAGCGCGGCGTCGATCTCGACGAGCTCGTGCTGAGTCTCCGAGATCGCAGCGCTCGAGCCGAGCGGCTTCCAGGTATGCGACAGCTGCCCGGCGCCCGCGAGCGCCCGGCGCCTCGAACCGAGCAGTCTCGCCGCCTCGCTCTTGCTGAGATCCATCGCGCGTCCTCTCTGCCCTGCCTATTCAGGAGGCGTGCCGAACATAAAGTCCAGGTATCACGGTCGGTTGCGAGCCAGCTCCGGCTGCCAATTCTGCGGTGCCACCCGTGGGAGCCGCACCTTCTGCGGCGCGACCCCACCCTACCGAAGGGCGAGCAGGCGGCCGATGCGGTGTGCGGCGCGCAGCACCGCCAGGCCGAGCGCATCGAGCAGCCAGCGCGCGAGGCGTGACCGACCGGCCAGCTGCTCCACCGTGACCGGTCTCGATCGCGCGACGAGGCGCTGCATCCAGGCCGTGCCCTCCTGCGCGACGACCGGGTCCTCCACCTCGACGAGCGCCTCGAGGTTCGCGAGGGAGAAGGGATCGAGGTTGAAGCTGCCGACGAGGAGTCGACGCCCGTCCATGACCGCGGCCTTGGCGTGAAGCACCGTCTCGGTCCACTCGTGGATGTGCACGCCCGCGCGCAGCAGCTGACCGTAGAGGCTCCGGCTGGCTGCTCGAGCGAAGGGGACGTCGCTGCGCCCCGGGAGGATGAGCGTCACGTGGACTCCCCGGCGCGCTGCGGCGGTGATGGAGCGCACGAGGCGCCGATCCGGCAGGAAGTACGCGTGCGCGACCAGCACCTCTCGTCGCGCCGCGCCGATCGCCTTCACGTATCGGCGACGCAGCGGCCGCCCGCCGCCTATCCCGGAGAGGTGCACGCGCACCGACCCGCGTGGAGGAGCCACCCGCTCGCCACCGAGCCGGGCCGCCAGCCAGGCTACCGGGGCGCCGCGCAGCTCGACGGCGAGGTCGAGCCAGTGCGGTACGTCCGGCTCCGCCATCCGACCGTACTCGTCGGCGATGTTGATCCCTCCGACGAAGGCCACCTCGTCGTCCACGAGCAGGATCTTGCGGTGGTTGCGGCGGAAGCGCCCCGCCAGGAGGGACGCGAGGGGGTTGTAGATGGCGACTTCGCAGCCCGCGTCGCGCAGCCGGGCCGCCACCTCGCCGCCGTCGCCCGACGAGCCCCAGCCGTCGAGGATCACCGCGACGCGAACGCCGCGCCGGCCTGCCGCGCTCAGCGCCGCGATGAAGCGCTGGCCGACCCCATCGCGGGCGAAAGTGTAGACCTCCAGCCGAACCGTGTAGCGCGCCGCACCGATGGCCTCCAGCATGCGCGGGTAGGCCTCGGGCCCACCGTCGAGCAGGATCGCCTGCCGGGTGGCCGCTTCAGCTCCCGCTTCGCTCCGCGGCACGCTCATTCGGCACCAGGGTAACGCAGTGCATGAATGGGGTGGCTGGCGAAGGGGGGGCGGCCTCTCGAAGTGACCGCGCATACCTACGCTGCTGGCCCAGGCAACACCCCGTCCACCAAGAAGTCGTTTCGGGAGAACTCGTATCTGGTCAGTCCCGAGACATCTTCGTAGATCCACGACACGCCGGCTTGCGTCGTGGTGCAGTGCCATGTCTGAGCCGCTCCCAGCGGTTTCTTCAAGGCGAACGCAGAGGGAGTAAACAGCGCGATATTCGTACCCCGCTTCGGATCACGAGCGGACGTGTAGCGGAACATCTCGACACCATCCGCCCTCATCTCCGACCCGAGTCGCTGTGATTCGCCGTACTCCGTCTTCGAACAAAGAGCGGGCCGATGAATGTCGAACGGACCGCGGCTCAAGTCCACGGCTGCATCGGACCGGACAGCAACCTGAAATGCGGACCTCGACACTCGGTTAGGAAGGAGTGGTGCGGTCGTCCCCTCAAACCAGAGGAGCCGATAATACGCACCCTCGGCGAAGGCAGTTTCGAGAGTGTCGGAACCGTACCACAGGGACGGCTCATGCTTGGCGCCGAACCTTGAACCCCAGGGAAGCGGCGGGTAGCGAAAGGGCGAGAACAGCAGGAAATGAAGTCCAGCAAGCGCAGGTGCCTCTGGAATCTCTGGCTTGCTTCCTTCGATCAGGTCCTCGAGGAGGATGTGCTCGGCATCGGAGTCCACGAGCTGTCGAGTAGAGATTCGCTGTTGTGATTCCACCACTCGCCACGGTGTTCCCTCGACGCTGCGGAGGTTAGATCTTCCCCCGCATAGCGTCCAAATACCTCGTGACATGGACGAGTCCTTCGACGGACCTGATGAGTTCCGCAGGAACGCCGCGCAGGTGCAAATGCTCGCTGTTGAACCACTTCTTGCAGCTCTCGCCGTCACCGAGCAGGCCGTCGAGCCCCCGGAAGACCCTCAGGAAGAGCAGCGCGCGTTCACCCTCTGCGCTCTCCGGCTCAATCATGCGCCCGGCCCCGAGCCTGGACACGCTCGAGGCGCTCACGCCCAAGACGTCTGCGAGCACGGCATCCGAGATGCCGAGCTGTGTCGCTGCTCGACGCGTCGCCTTCGTCAAAACTGCCGCGGAGTTGGCGGAGTTGGGTCGAGTGGCACGAAGCCTCGGGCGCATCTCGTGTCCCCTTGTTCGTTGCAAGGCTTCCTCGCCTCGCAAGTGCAAGATTAACTGCATAACGTTGCAGGCGCAAGGCGCATCTATCTCCAAGCGAAACTGACGTCATCCCCTGCGGGTCTGCCTCGATGACACATACACACTTTGCAGCGGCCTCCCGGAAGCACCACGGCGGTCCCCGCTGCGCAGGGCCCCACCTTTCCAAGGATACGCGATGGGTCTCGTCCCAGAATCGTCGAGCTGACGATTTCGTCGGGGGGGGCGCGGAGGAGAACCCATGATGAAGCGCATCCTGGTCGGCGTGGACGGGTCCGAAGCGTCGCACGAGGCAGCGCGGCTCGCGGCCGAGATCGCTATCCGATTCGGGGCGCGGCTCACGCTCGCATACGTGATCCCCACGCTGCTCCTGCCGCCCGACGCATACGGTCTGACCTTCGCAGACGTGGAGCAGGAGCACCGGACCCATGCGGACCGGCTGCTCGCGGACGCCATGACCAAGCTGGGGGAGCCGGGCGTACAGGTGGAGCCTCTCGTGCTGACCGGATCGCCGGCCGAGAGCCTCGCCGAGGCGGCGCTCGCGGAGGACGTCGGCCTCCTGGTCGTGGGTAGTCGCGGGCGCGGGGCAGTGGCTCGCATGCTCCTCGGCAGTGTCACCGATCGACTGGTGCACATCAGCAAGAAGCCCGTCCTCGTCTCACGTTGATATCAGGGTCCTCGCCCAGGATCCGTACTTGTGGCAGCATCGTCACCCGGGCCCGCTCTTCGGCCCATGGCGGCGAGGTGCACATGCGGCAGTCCCAGGAACCGATCGCGGTCGAGAGCAGCGAGATCCGCGCCATCAGCGTGGGCGACTTCATGTCGCGCGAGCTCGTCACGGTGAAGGAGTCGGACGACCTCCTGCTGGCGGAACAGATGCTGCGGCTAGGGGGCTTCCGCCACCTGCCGGTGGTGCGCGAGCAGAAGCTGGTAGGCCTGCTCACGCATCGAGATCTGCTGCGTTCCGCGGCGAGCAGGGAAGCCAAGGCGACCCAGGCGCAGGAGGTGATGACGCGCGAGCCGACCACGGTTCGCCCCAGCACCTCGCTCGTCCACGCCGCGCGCATCATGCTGGCGAACAAGTTCGGCTGCCTCCCCGTGTGCGAGGAGGACGGCACCGTGGTCGGCATCATCACGGAGTCGGACTTCGTCCGCTTCGCCGCGGACATGGTGCAGGACCTCGACCTGGTCGCCGAGGCGGTCGGTTCCCGGAACCGCGCCTGACTATTCACGACGCGCCGGCTTCCCCGTTCCCCACACTTCCTCCTTGACGAGCGCTTCCTGGTACGGTTGATTTGATCTGGGACAAGTTGGGTCCTAGACACGTATGCAGGATGGAAGAGACCTTGATCGAGGAGCTGAAGCGCTACGTCGGGTGGAGCGAGGAGGACGAGCGCGCGTTGCAAACCCTGCACGGCGCGGCGTCGCCGCACTTTCCGCACATCGCCGACGTGTTCTACGCGATCATCCTCGGGCACCAGGAGGCGCGGCAGTCGCTGACGGGCGGCGAGAGCCAGGTCGGCCACCTCAAGATCACGATGCAGCAATGGCTGGACCGGCTCCTGCGGGGCCCCTGGGACGAGGCGTACTACCAGGCGCGCTGCCGGATCGGCCGCTACCACGTCCGCATCAACCTGCCGCAGCACTATATGTTCGGCGCGATGAATGTCATCCGCCGGGAGCTCAACGCGGTCATCGACGAGGCTTACCCGGGGCAGCCGGAGCGGCTGGACCCGGCGCGCCGCGCGGTGGGGCGCATCCTCGACCTCGAGCTCGCCATCATGCTCCACACCTACCGCGAGGACCTCCTCTCGCAGCAGGCGAAGGTCGAGCGGCTC
>MEMX01000155.1:10975-12327 GCA_001768075.1 Anaeromyxobacter sp. RBG_16_69_14
GGCCAGCTGGTGGGCTCGATCGGCCACGACCTGCGCAACCCGCTCGGCGTCATCGAGACCTCGACCTTCATCCTGCGCGGCCGCATGGGAGATGACGACCGCTCGAAGAAGCACCTCGACCGGATCGGCGAGCAGCTCGGCGTGGCGAACGGCATCATCACGAACCTCCTCGACATGATCCGCAACAAGCCGCTCGCCAAGGAACGGGTGAAGCTCGACGAGATCATCGGCGGCGCGGCGGAGTCGGTGGCGCGACCGGAGGCGGTGCGCTACGACTCGGATGGCATGACAGGCCTCGAGATCGACGGCGATCCGATCCAGCTCCGGCAGGTGTTCATGAACCTCCTCGCGAACGCGGTGGACGCCGCCTCCCCGTCGGGCGAGATCCGCGTGCGCGGAGGCCGGCTCGACGGGGAGGTGAAGGTCGAGGTCGAGGACACCGGTCCCGGTGTGGACGCAGCGACCGCTCGCCGCCTCTTCGAGCCGCTCATCACCACCAAGGAAAAGGGGATCGGTCTCGGCCTCGCCCTGGTGAAGCGCATCGTGGAACGGCACGGGGGCACCGTCGCCTACGAGGAGCGCTCCGGCGGGGGCGCCCGGTTCACAGTCCGTCTTCCCGCGTGAGGTGAGCCATGCGCCAGTACCTCATCGTCGACGACAACCGCGCCTTCGCGGAAAACCTCGGCGAGATCGTGCGCGACCTGGGCGACGAGGTCACCGTGGCCGCGGATGGCGAGCAAGCGCTCGCGCACGCCAAGAAGCACCGCTTCGACGCCATGGTCACCGACATGCGCATGCCGCTCATGGGCGGGGCCGAGCTGGTGCACCACGTGCGCCGCATCGACCCGGGCCTGGCGGCCATCGTCGTCACCGCCTACGTGCGCGACAACGACCTCGACGCCGCGCGGCGCGAGGGGCTCCTGGCGGCGCTGCCGAAGCCGGTCCCCATCGGACGGCTCCTCGAGCTGCTCGGGAGCGCGCGCCGGGATGGCCTGGCGGTCGTCATCGAGGACGACACGGCCATGAGCGACAACCTGTGCGAGGCCCTGCGCGGCCGCGGCTTCGCGGCGGTCACCGCGGCCTCGGTGCTCGAGACGGAGCGGCTCGGCCCGGTGCAGCCCTTCTGCGCGCTCGTCGACTCGCGCGTGCCGGGGGGGCCCGCCGGGGAGGCCATGCGGCGGCTCGCCGAGAAGTACCCTGGCCTACCCATGCTGGTCGTGACCGCCTACCACGACGAGCCGCCCCTGCCCCATGTGGGCTTCTTTTCGAAGCCCTTCGACACGCGCGCGCTGCTCGACGCCGTCGAGCGCCAGTACCAGGCGCGGCCGCGCACGGAAGCTTGAGCCGACAAG
>MEMX01000155.1:12341-14687 GCA_001768075.1 Anaeromyxobacter sp. RBG_16_69_14
CCTCCCCCGGCGCCTGCTGCTCCGTCGCGAGCGCGCCCCCAACATGCCGATGCGAACACGCCTCTCGCCCGGCCTTCGTGAGCTCCATGTCGCAGCCGCAGAAGAAGCCGCGCCTCCTCATCGTCGACGACAACGCCACCCTCGTCGAGAACCTCACCGAGATCCTCGAGGACGCAGGGTACTCCGTGCACGGCCACGGCACCTGCCAGAGCGCGCTGGCAGGCGCCCGCGAGGGCTTCGACGTCGCGCTCGTCGATCTCCGGCTCCCGGACGGCAACGGCACCGAGCTCGCGCCTCAGCTCAAGGAGGCCTCGCCCGACGGCGAGGTGGTGCTCCTGACCGGCTTCGCTACCCTGGAGTCGGCCGTGGCGGCGGTGCGGGCGGGAGCCTGCGCGTATCTCGTGAAGCCGTGCGCGACGCAGGAGCTCCTCGTCACGGTCGAGCAGGCGATGCGCCACGTGCGGCTGCACGGGGAGAAGCGCGAGCTGTCCCGGCGGGCGCAGATGGCGGAGAAGCTGGCCGCGGTCGGCACCATGACGGCCGGCCTCTCGCACGAGATCAGGAACCCGCTCAACGCCGCCGCGCTCCAGCTGACGGTGCTCGAGCGGCGCGTTCAGAAGCTGTCGAAGGACGTGCAGCAGCCGCTCCTCGATCCGCTCCACCTGGTGCGCGACGAGATCCGGCGGCTCGATCACATCCTCGAGGACTTCCTCCAGTTCGCGCGCCCGCGCGAGTTCCAGCCGCACCCGGTGGAGGTGGCGACGGTGCTGACCAAGGTGCTCGACCTGCTGGAGGGAGAGGCGGAGCGGCGGGACGTCGCGCTGGAGCGCCAGTTCGACTCCGTGCCGGCGGTCGCCGGCGACGAGGAGCGCCTGCGGCAGGTGGTGATGAACCTGGCGCTCAACGCGCTCGACGCGGTCGGTCGCGGCGGCACCGTGCGGGTGTCTTGCCGCCTCGAGGAGCCCGACGCGCGAGAGGTCGCCATCTACGTGGACGACAGCGGCAGAGGAGTGCCGCTGGAGGTGCGCGATCGCCTCTTCGAGCCCTTCTTCACCACCAAGGCGCAAGGCTCGGGCCTCGGGCTGTCGATCGTGCACGCCATCGTCGCGCAGCACGGCGGTACCATCACCATCGAGGACGCGCCGGACAGCGGGGCGCGGTTCGCGCTGCGGCTGCCCAGGGCGCGGTGACGAGCACCTGAGGGACGGGGTGCGAGCGCTCGGTTGGTCATCGACGAAGCGAAGACCCCGCCAATTGTAGCAGCACGTCCCACATTGGCGCACCGGCGGCGCCATGGCAATGACGTGACCGCCACGGACTTGGCACCAGGTGCGGTTCTCGCTTACGCTGACCATCACGTGACGGAGCACCTCGCGCCAGCCGACGGCGCAATCCGAAGCTGCCCCGACGTGCTCGCTCGCCGACAAACACTTGCCCCCCGCTCGCTCGCAATATCTGGCATCTCGCGCGCATAGCGTCCACGGTGGGCGCGCAGGCGGTGGGATCTCGCCGCAGCTCGGCGAACGGGTATTGCGACCCGGCGACGAGGTCAGCGCCTCCGCAGACTGTTCCTGAGGACCACCATGACGAAACCCCTCTTCATCCTCGAGATGGCCAACAACCACATGGGCGATCTCGCCCACGGCCTGGCCATCATCCGCGCGATGGGCGAAGCCTGCCGGGGATTCGACTTCGACTTCGCGTTCAAGCTCCAGTACCGTGACCTGGACACCTTCATCCACCCGAGCTTCCGGGGCCGCAACGACGTCAAGTACGTGAAGCGCTTCGAGGAGACCCGCCTCGACCGCCGCCAGTTCCAGACGCTCCTCGACGCGATGAGGGAGAACGGTTTCCGGACCGTGTGCACGCCCTTCGACGAGGCCTCGGTGGACCTCATCGAGGAGCAGGGCATCGAGGTCATCAAGATCGCCAGCTGTTCCCTGGGCGACTGGCCACTCCTGGAGCGCATCGCCCGCGCCGGCAAGCCGGTGGTCGCCTCCACCGCCGGTGCCACATCCGATGAAGTGGACAACGTGGTGAGCTTCTTCCTGCACCGCGGCCTGCCCCTCACCGTCATGCACTGCGTGGCCGAGTACCCGACCCCCGACGAGCACCTACACATCGCCCGCATCGACGCCCTGCGGGGCCGTTACCCGGAGGTGCGGATCGGCTTCTCCACCCACGAGGACCCCTCCCACACCGAGCCGGTGATGCTGGCCATCGCCAAGGGGGCCAGCGCCTTCGAGAAGCATGTGGGCCTCCCCACCGAGCGCCACGCCCTCAATGGCTATTCCGCCGACCCGGAGCAGGTGCGGGCGTGGCTCACCGCGGCAGACCGCGCGTTCG
>MEMX01000156.1:0-5226 GCA_001768075.1 Anaeromyxobacter sp. RBG_16_69_14
CTCGACGACGCTGCGCTACCGGACCCGGCGTTCGGCAGGGAGGCGCGGCGCATGGCAGCCGAGGCGCTCTGCATGGCGGGGCGCTGGGGCGCCGGCATCGCCGCCTTCACCGCCCTCGCCGCGAGCGCAGGAGGCGACGCAGCGCGCGAACAGGCGGAGGACGCTGCGCGGAAATGCGCGTTCGAGCGGGACGCGTTCGGGGAGCCGGTGCAGTGGGACGGAGACTGGCCCGGGCGCTGAGCTAACGGCCAATCGCGCAGCGGAGCCTCGATTCCGACAGGTCAGCGCGGCGCACACTGCGGCGGGGCACGAGGGCCCGTATACAGATCAAGCGTCACTTGGCGCCGCGCAGCCGGTCGATGGCCGCCTTGGGGTTCTTCACCCCGTTCTTGAGCAGCCACCACGTCACCTTCATCCCTCCCTGGGCGAGCACCCCCAGGTATCCGTGCGAGAGGAGCTGGCCGGTGGACGCGTCGATCTTGACTCGCACCTTCAGCGAGGGGTCCTTCTCGAGCACGAGCTTGAAGAACTCGACTCCGAACTCGCCCACGTCGTTGCTCTTGAGGGAGGTGATCCGCTTCACGGCTCCCTCCGGCAGGACGAGCGTGAAGTCGGGGCGGTGCGCCTGATCCGGAAACACGTGCGCCTTGCCGCCCTGCATGACGAAGCGCGCCGCGCCGCCGTCGAGCTGGACGGAGACCTCGGCGTTCTCGTTGAGCGGTTTCGTCGCCTTCCTGGCGGCTTCCGAGGTTTCGAAAAACTCCTTGAGTGCGTCGAAGCCGGCGATCGACATGGCGGCGCACTCTAGAAGCAGGGCGCTACCGTGGCAAGGCTCTCGAGCCGGCCCCACCCTGCCGACCTCCGCGGTCCCCCATTCAGGATCAGGATCAATGCAAGCTCAGGTATTTCAGCTGGTTGACGAATTGGCCCACCTGATTTCCTAGACGCCGATCAAGTTCGGGCAGCCTATCGGGTGACCCCGCCGGGGTCCCCACATTGACCGAGACCCTTCTGGGCTTATAGCGTTCAGGCGGTGGTTCTCTCTTTGCTCGCGCTCGCGCTCGTTGCGACGCCTGCCCCTGGCGGGTCTGTCTTGCCGCCCGAGCCGGCGGCGCTCGCGGTGCGGGGTGGTGGGTGGATAGGCTCGGGCGTCGTCTGGGACGCCGCCGCGCGCCGCGTGCTCACCGCGCTCCACGTCGTCGAGGAGATGCCGGAAGGCGCCATCGAGGTGGTCACGCGCGGCGGCGTTCGGCTGGCGGCTCGCATCGTCGACCGCGAGCCCCTCCTCGATCTCGCCTTGCTCGAGGTGGCGGGTCCGCTCGAAGCGGGCCCGCCTCTCGGGGCCGCGGACAGGCTCGCGCCTGGCGACGCCATCGCGCTCGCCGGCTGTCCGCGGGCACTCTGCGGCCGCAGCGACGGCCACGTCATCGCGGTGGGGCGCCGCTTCGCGGGGTCGCGCTACCTGTCGGTCGCGGCCGAAGCGCGTCCCGGCGCGAGCGGTGGCGCGGTGCTCGACTCCCACGGCGCCTTGGTCGGGATCATCGACCTCACGCTTCTGCGCGAACCAGGGGTCGCCCTGGCGGTCCCCATCGAACGCGCAGCAGAACGCTTCCCGCGGCCATCGACCTCACCGCCTTTGGCGGCAAGGTGACGGGTACGATCTTCAAAGGGTGAGGAACCCGGGACCTGCCACCTGCCGTCCGCCGCGCTACTCCTCGTCGCTGTCGGGGTCCACATCGCGCACAGGCGCCACGTCGCCAGGATCGATGTCGAGGGCTTCCATCGTCGAAGCGTCGAGCTGGCCCGTCGCCGGGAACCCGCGGGCGCGCTGGAAGTCCAGGAGCGCGGTCTGCGTGCGGTCGTCGAAGGTCCCGGTGAGATCGACGGCAAAGCCCCGGTCCGCGAGCGACCGCTGCACGATGCGTACCTGCTCGGGCGAGAGGTCGGACCGCTCCGCTGCCCCCTGCTCGCTCGCCGAGGGCGCCGTCGTGGACGCGGCGCCACCCGAGTAGGCGCTCTGCGACGCACAAGCGGCCACGCCAGCGAGAACGACGATGCACAGGCCGCGTTTCATGGTTTCCGCTCCGGCATCCATGAGTAAGTCCGCCAGCAGAGGTTGAGAAGCCTGGCACCGATTTCGCTCTAGTCTACGCCCCAGCAGCGCTAGCCCTTGCGCGGCCGTCGAGATGGGTCTCGAGCGGGTTGACGCGAGCAGCCCGGAGAGCTTTAACCAGGTCCATGCGCCTCCCTCCCCTCGCCGCGCTGCTCGCCGTCCTCACGCTCACCGGCTGCGCCGCCCGCCGGATCCCGGGCTCCGACATCCAGGACACGCCCGAAACCCGCGCGATCATCGCTGCCCTGGAGGCGTACCGTCACGCGGCGCAACGCCGCGACGCAGGCGCGGTGCTGGCGCTCGTCTCGCCGAAGTACTTCGACAGCGCCGGCACGCCAGACCCGGCCGACGACATCGACTACGAGCAGCTCAAGAAGCGCATCTCCGACGACTTCAAGAAGGTCACCGCACTCCGGCTCGACATGGCCGTGAAGAAGGTGGAGGTCGAGGGCGACAAGGCCACAGCCTACGTCTTTTACGACGAGCACTATCGGATCGCGACGAACGCGGGCGAGGTGGCGAAGCAAGCCAGCGATTCGCATCGCATGGAACTCGTCCGGGAGAACTCCGCCTGGCACTTCGCCAGCGGCCTGTGATGCGGCAGGGGGAGATGGATACGTCCCAGGCTAGACGCCGATGAGCTCGCGGAACCCGCGCTCCCCCATGGCGCGTAGCGCGGCGAGCCGGTCGCGGTAGCGCGTCCAGTCTTTCCAGGCGAGCCGATCCGCCGGCAACGACGCCAGGTGAAAGGCGCGGATGCGCGAGGCGGTGTAGCGCAGCGCCGCGTACCGAGCGTGGGGATAGAGCGCGTCTGCAGTGGCGTCGTCGAGGGTCGCGTGCTCGCGGTATCCGGCGACGATCGCGCGCGCCAGCGACGGCTCGAAGCGCTCGCCGTAGCACCACGCATTCACGATCACCGCCAGATCGTACGCGAAGGCGTCGATGCAGCTCATCTCCCAGTCGAGGAGCCCCGAGATGCGCTCGCCGACCCATAGCACGTTGTCGAGGAAGAGGTCGCCGTGCACCAGCCCGCACGGGACTGCGGGCAGTTTGACGGAGAGCTCCAGCTCCTGCCGGAGCATGGGGAGGCAGGGCGCGACCAGCGGGTCGCCACCGCCATCCGGCTCGAGCTCCCTCACCCACTCCGACACGCGCTCCCACCGGTAGGGATTCGCCCGCGTGAAGTGGAAGCGGGGCACCAGGACGTGGAGGCGCCCCAGCTCGACGCCGATCCGGCGGCATCGCTCGGGCGTCACGTCGGTGCGCTCCAGCTCTTCGCCCTCGACGAAGGCAAATAACATGGCGGGTCGGCCCGCCACCTCGACCTGCGGCGCGCCGTCCCTGGCAAGCACGAGCGGCACCGCGGGGAACCCCTCCCGGGCCAGAAAGCGAAGCACCTCCGCCTCGAACGCGACGTCCTCGACGGTCTTGCCCTCGTTCAGGCGGAGGAACCAGCGCCTTCCGCCCGACCACAGGTGGTAGTTCGTGTTGACGCTGCCCTTTGGCTCCGGAAGCGTGCGATCCGGCGGCGGAAGAGCGTAGCGCCGCAGGACGTCGGCGAGCTGATCGTTCGAGATGGGCGTGTAGAGGGCCATCCGGAGCCGCCACGAGGGGAACGGGTGAGCATGCCCGCCCGCACGCGCTCGCGTCAATCCCGAAGCGATCAGGGCCGCCAGCGAGTAGACTCTCGACCGTGAGCCGGGACAAGGACCACATCGCCCTCTCCGACGAGCACAACTCGCGCGGCATCGAGCTCGCCGACCGCGGCTGGCTCGATGAGGCCATCAAGGAGTTCAAGAGGGCCATCGAGCTCGACCCCCGGTCGGCGCACGCGCACGACAACCTCGCCACCGTCTACTCCGAGAAGAAGCTTTACCGCGAAGCGCTGCAGGAGTACCTGACTGCCCTGGCGCTCGAGCCCGACAGCGCCACGGCGCACTACAACCTGGCTTGTTTCCTGGCGACGCACGGGCCCGACATGGCCATCGCAGAGTACAAGGACGCCATCCAGCTCGATCCCCAGTACCCCGACGCCCACTTGAACCTCGGGCTGACCTACGCCGACCAGGGCAGGAGCGACGAGGCGCTGAAGGAGCTCGAAGCCGCCATCACGCTCGACCCGAACGATCCCTTCCCCCGCCACGAGCTGGCGTCGCTGCTCATGGACGAGGGTGACTACCGCAGCGCGATCGCCCAGCTGAAGGAGGTCGTGCGGCTGGAGCCGGACGGGTTCGAGGCACACCTCGACCTGGGCATCTGCTACGCGCAGAAGGGCTTCTACGCCGAGGCCGAGCGGGCCTACGCGCGCGCGCGGGAGCTGTCCGCGGACGACCTCCTCCTCAACTACAACATCGGTGCGCTCTACGCGCTGTGGGACAAGCCCGACGCCTCCCTGGAGGCGCTGCGCCGCGCGCTCGCCGCCGACCCGACCAAGGTGCGTGGCTGGCTCGCAGCCGATCCGATGTTCGACGGGATGAAGGGCAGGGCCGAGTTCGACGAGCTGCTCCGCGAATAGGCGCGGGGAGCGACGCGTCCACGGATCGCCCCCCGGGAAGTGATAGCGCATGCCACATGAACTGACGCTCGAGATGGGGGGCGCGGGGGGAGAGTTCTCCCCTCCGCTTGAGGCGCCGCAAGGCGCCGGACATCAGCTCACAGCGGCGACAGTGACGCCGGAGAATCACATCAACTGGTCGCCGCTGTGAGTTTGCGTGACCCCTCGCCCCGACCCAGCCCCCGGATCGCCTTCGCTCCGCTGGTGAGCTAGGCTTTTCGCCCATGGCCGAGCTCGCGTTCTTCCGTCACGGCGAGGAGCTCCTGCGCGTGGCGCTGGCCGACTGCACCACCGTCGGCCGCGCCCCGGAGTGCGACGTCTCCCTCCCCGATCCCGCGCTGTCCCGCCTGCAAGCGCAGGTGGAGCGACGCGGCGACCATTTCTTCCTGCTCGACCGCTCGGGGCGTGGCACGCGCCTCGGCGCGGAGATCGTGACCGAGGCGGCGCTCGCCGATGGCGCCGAGATCGCGCTGGGCGCCTGGCGCGCCCTCTTCCGCTCCGTCTCTCCCGCCGAGGACGGTGCGACGCGCGTCTCGGGCGACACCTCGCTGCGCGCGTC
>MEMX01000156.1:5270-13481 GCA_001768075.1 Anaeromyxobacter sp. RBG_16_69_14
GCGGGCGCGAGCGCGTGGTGGCCCTCGACTCCGACGCCGTCACCGTCGGAAAGGACCCCGCGAACGACGTCGTGCTCGACGATCCGTTCGTCTCGGGGCGGCACCTGCGCCTCGATCGCAGAGCCGGGCGCTGGCACGTGCGCGACCTCGCCTCGACCAACGGCACGCTCCTCGCCGGCGTGCGCGTCACCGAGGCGGAGTTCCCGGTCGGCGCCCTGCTCACGCTCGGGGACGCCGAGGTCGTGCTGGAGGCACCGGGAGAATCCCGCCGTCCGGCGCCTGCGGACGTCTTCGAAGGCATGATCTCGAGCGACACCGCCATGAGGCAGATGTTCGACCTGCTCGAGCGCGTGGCGCCCGCCGACGCAGCCGTGACGATCCTGGGCGAGACGGGCACCGGCAAGGAGCTGGTGGCGCGGGCGCTCCATCGGCTGTCGGGGCGAAGGGAGGCCACCTTCATCCCCGTGAACTGCTCCGCCATCGCGGAGTCGCTCATCGAGAGCGAGCTCTTCGGGCACGAGAAGGGGGCCTTCTCCGGCGCGGAGCGGCTGCGCAAGGGCGCCTTCGAGGAGGCGGACGGCGGGACCATCTTCCTCGACGAGATCGGCGAGCTCCCGCTCGATCTGCAGCCGAAGCTGCTGCGCACGCTCGAGCAGGGGGAGGTGAAGCGCGTCGGCGCCTCCCGCCCGCTCGTCGTCAACGTCCGCGTGGTCGCCGCCACGCACCGCGACCTGCGCGCACAGGTGCGGGCCGGAAAGTTCCGCGAGGACCTGTACTATCGACTGTGCGTGGTACCGGTGACCGTCCCACCACTGCGGGCGCGACGCGGCGACGTGCGCACGCTCGCCGAGCACTTCCTCGAGCGAGCGTCACCACGCGGGCTCGCGCTGCGCTTCTCGGACGAGGCGCTCTCCAAGCTGGAGGGCTACGACTGGCCCGGAAACGTCCGCCAGCTGAAGAACGCCGTGCAGCGCGCGCTGCTCTTCCGCGGCGAGGGCCTCACCGTCCAGGCGACCGCGGTTACGTTCGAGGATGCGCGCAGCGTCGCCGTGGGGGTGGGCGACGACGACACGCTCTACGTGCGCGGACTCAAGCTGGAGGACCTGGAGCGCGAGGCGATTCGACTCTCGCTCCGGCGCCACCACGGCAAGCGAGCCGCGGTGGTGAAGGAGCTCGGCATCGCCAAGAGCACGGTCATGAAGCGGATTGCTCAATGGGGTTTGCAGAACGAAGGGCGCGATCCGGCGGTGTCGGGCGGCGACGACGACGTTGATTGACCAACGGCATTGCCTGTCCCATACGTGGCGGCCCCGCGCCCCGCCCGGGCGCACGCGGCGGGGCACAAGCGCCCTACGAGATCGGGTCAACCCGGCAGCGCCATCACTGTGACGGCTTCTTCTTGCTGCTCTTCTTCTTGGGACCCGTCAGCTCGGCGAGGCGTGCCCTGGCGCGCTGCGCGGCGGTGGATTGCGGATAGCGCTTGGTGACTTCCTCGAAGAGCCCCCTCGCGTCGTCCCTGAGGTCGAGAGCGAGCATCGACTCGGCGGTGCGGAGCAGCGCGTCGGGGGCCTTGTCCGAGCGCGGAAAATCCTGCGCCACCTTGCCGTATTCGAGGATGGCCTGGCGGTGGCGCCGCTCGCCGTACCAAAGCTCGCCGAGGCGAAAGTGAGCGTCGGCCGCGCGCGGATCGCTGGGCCACTTCTTCACGAACTCTTCGTAGAGCTCGCGCGCCACGGCGCGCTCACCCTTGGCCTCCTGCGCCTGCGCGAGCGCGAGGAACTCTCCCTTGTCGGCGGGGCGCTTGAGCTGCTTTGCCTTCTCCTTCGCCTCGTATTCCTCGAGAGCTCCTGCGCCCTTGAGCGCGGCGAAGCGGGCGTCGGTCTCGCTCTTCTGCTGCGCGAGCGTGGCTTCCAACATCTCGAGCCGGTGCGCCTCCTCCTCGAGGAGCCCGCGCAACCGCGAGATCTCCCCCTGGATTCTATCCTGGTTCACGGCGAGATCCGCGCCGGTGCGGTGGGCGGTGGCGTTGAGTTCGTCGATCTTCTTGTCCACCGCCGCCACGCGCTCGCGCACCGCCGCCCGCTGCTCCTCGAGCTGTTGCGCCGCGCGGTCGCTCTCGCCCTCGAGGCGCTCGATGCGCTCCTCCATCTGCCGGCCCCGCTCCACGGGGACCCAGCAGGCGGAGGTGGCCAACAGGACGGCGAACAGCGACCGCTTCACGAGCGGTCCGCCCCCTCGGCCTTCACCACGCCACGGCGATTCTTCGCCCAGCAGTCCTCGTTCCTCTCGTTGCACACCGGGCGCTCCTTGCCGTAGCTGATGGTCTTCACGCTCTTGCGGTCGAGGCCGAGGTTGACGAGGTACTTGCGGACGGCCTCCGCGCGCCGTTCGCCGAGGTGGAGGTTGTACTCGGTGGTGCCGCGCTCGTCGCAGTAACCCTCGGCCACCACGCGCGTTGCCCTCGCCGACTTGAGGCAGCCCGCCACCGTCTCCAGCGTGGAGCGCGCCTGGGGATCGAGATCGGCCCTGTCGAACCCGAAGTGAACGGCGTTGTCGTCACCACCGCAGGCAGAGGCGGCCGTTGACTCCTTCGCCACGCAACGACCGGCCTCACAGCCCCGACCGGGCCCGCACTGTTCGTCCGCGCTGCACTCCGCCCTGGGCTCGGCTACGACGCAGCGCTCGTTCTGGCAAGTCTTCCCGGCGCCACAATCGGAGTCCTGCGCGCACTCCGGGCGGGGGGTGCACTTGTTCTCGCGGCAGACGAACCCCGCCTGACAGTCGGTGTCCACGCCGCACTCCTGGCAGCGCCCTTCCACACAGACCTTTCCGTAACCCTGCTGCTCCTTGCAATCGCCACTCGACTTGCATTCGCCATTCTTCGGCTTGGACGGACAGCCCGCCAGGGACACGATCATCGCCACTGAAAGCGACAGCAGAAGGCCACGACGCATCTGTCTCCTCCACTCGCACCAGGGTTACGGACCGCTCGTTATGTCGCTCGCTTCGGAACGCATGTCAAAGAAATTCCATCGCAGGTAGAGTCTCCGTTGCAATGGCCGCCACCATTCTTATCGTCGACGACGAGAGAAACATCCAGCTCACGCTTGCCCGATCGCTCACCCTGGAGGGCTACCTCGCGGAGACCGCCGGCTGCGGGCAGGAAGCCCTGGAGACGATCTCGGCGCACCCGATCGACCTCGTGGTGATGGACGTGAAGATGCCAGACCTCGACGGCCTGACGGTCCTCGAGCGCGCCCGGGCCATGAGGCCCGACCTCCCCGTCCTCATCATGAGCGGACACGGCTCGATCGAGACGGTCCGCAAGGCCTTCAAGCTCGGCGCGTTCGACTACCTCGAGAAGCCCATCACTGGACGTGACAAGCTCCTGGTCGCCGTCCGCAACGCGCTCACCATGCGTCACCTCGCCGAGGAGAACGCGGCGCTCAGGCGCGAGGCGGGGCGCCACGAGATGGTCGGGGGCGGCCCGACCATGCAGCGCCTCTTCGATCTGGTGCACCGGGCAGCTGCGAGCGAGGGGCGCGTGGTCATCACCGGCGAGAACGGGACGGGCAAGGAACTCATCGCCCGGGCGCTCCACGAGGGCTCGCGGAGAAAGGACGCGCCCTTCGTGAAGCTCAACTGCGCGGCGGTGCCGGCGGAGCTCATCGAGAGCGAGCTCTTCGGGCACGAGAAAGGGGCCTTCACCGGGGCCGCGACCGCGCGGCGGGGCAAGTTCGAGCTCGCCGACGGCGGCACCCTATTCCTCGACGAGGTGGGCGACATGTCGGCCGCCATGCAGGCCAAGGTGCTGCGCGTCCTCCAGGAGGGCGAACTCGAGCGCGTGGGCGGCCAGCAGACGATCAAGGTCGACGTGCGCGTCCTGGCCGCCACCAACAAGGACATCCAGGCGGAGGTGGCGGCGGGACGCTTCCGCGAGGACCTCTACTATCGCCTGGCGGTGGTGCTCGTCCACGCGCCGCCGCTGCGCGATCGCAGGGAGGACATCCCCGCGCTCGCCGATCGGTTCCTGGCAGAGGCGTGTGATCGAAACGGCCGCCGCGCCATGACCTTCGCGCGCGAGAGCTACCTCGTGCTGCAGAGCCACGACTGGCCCGGCAACGTGCGCGAGCTCAGGAACCTCGTCGAGCGCGTCGCCATCCTGCGCGACGGCCCGGAGCTCGGGCCAGACGACGTGGCCGGGGTGCTGCCGGGTTCGCGCAAACCGCGCGTCGACCGCTTCCGCGAGGGCGCCACCTTCCACGATCTGGCGGAGGACGCCGAGCGCGAGATCATCATTGCCGCGCTGGCGCGGAATGGTGAGAACGTGTCGGAGACGGCGCGCGCGCTGGGGCTCGAGCGGAGCCATCTCTACAAGAAGATGAAGGGGCTGGGCATAAAGAGGTAGCCGGTAAGCCAAGCCATGGTGTCGGCCCAAGGCCAGTGTGGAACTGACTCGCGTCTTCGCTCTTGCGGCGGTTTCGGTAGGGGGGATGTGTCCCGGAAAACACGGCGCTCGGCTGCTCGCCTGGAATCTCCCTGCCGCCCGGCTGTTTGTAGGATCGTGCCGCTTCGGCACGATCGGTGCTTCACCTTGTCGCCTGGCGCCACAGGAATGGACTCCCTGGGTGTCCCACTGTCAGATAGACAGCCCTACCCTGCCTGCCGACTCCGATCACCTCGTTCGAGCCTCTCCCTTTGGACACTCCTGCTGACGACCCCAACATCGTGACCCGCAAAGCAGCCTCACCGATCGCTCGGGCTCGCCGCTTCGCGCGCACCCACCGCGCGCTCGTCGCCGTGGCGGCCGTGGCCGTGGTGGGCCTCGCGGGCGGTGGGCTCGCCTGGACCACCGTGCACGGCCTGCCGGCGTTCGACACGCTTCGGGACTACGAGCCGCTCGTCTCGACGCGCGTCTACGGCCTGGACGGCAGCGAGGTCTTCGAGTTCTACCGCGAACGACGCACCGTCGTGCCGTTCCAGCAAATCCCGGAGGTGGTGAAGAAGGCGGTGCTGGCCTCGGAGGACGCCAGGTTCTACGAGCACCAGGGCGTGAACTACCTCGCCATCGCCCGCTGCGCGATGAAGAACCTGTTGCGCGGCCACACCTACTGCGGCGGCTCCACCATCACGCAGCAGGTGGTGAAGACGTTCCTGCTCTCGTCCGAGAAGCGGGTGACGCGCAAGGTGAAAGAGGTCGTCCTGGCGCGGCGCCTCGAGCAGAACCTCAAGAAGGACGAGATCCTCTATCTGTACCTGAACCAGATCTACTTCGGCCACCGTCGCTACGGGATCGAGGAGGCGTCGCGCTTCTACTTCGGCAAGAGCGTGCAGAAGCTGTCGATCGGCGAGGCGGCCATGATCGCGGGCCTGGTACAGTCGCCCGAGCGGCTCTCGCCCGTGAAGCACATCCACGCGGCGAAGGAGCGGCAGAAGTACGTGCTTCGGCGCATGGCCGAGGAGGGCTTCATCTCCCACAAGGTAGCCAACGCCGAGATGGCGAAGCCGATCCTCGTCGCGAGACGCTCCGAGCAACAGGCCGGGGCATGGTACGCCGACGCGGTTCGGAAGTACCTCGATGCGAGGTACGGAGCCGAGCGCGTCGAGACCGACGGCCTGGCGGTGGATGTCGCGATGGACCCAGCGCTGCAAAGGACGGCCGAGGACGTGCTCACGGCGCAACTCCGCGCGGTGGACAAGCGGCAGGGGTGGCGCGGCGCGATCGCGCACCTGGACCAGAAGCAGCTCTCGGCCGCGATACCGCTCTGGCGCGAGCGGCTGAAGGGGGCGCAGCCACGGCCGAGCGAGGTGCTGGCATGGGACCTCGGACGCGTCTCCGCGGACGACCTCGAGCCCGGCGCGGAGAGCCAGGGTGACATCCGCCGCATGCTGAGCGTGAAGCCGCTGCAGTCGAACGGCACCTACAACGCGCTCGTGACGCAGGTGACGGACAGGAACGCCACCGTCGACCTCGGGAACGCGACCGGCACGCTCTCCCTCGGCGACGTGCTCTGGGCGCGCAAGTACAACCCGCTCTCCGGCACGGCGACCCCGCGCAGGATGAAGGACGTGCTGAAGGCGGGTGACGTGGTGCTGGTGCGCGTGGTACCGGGCAAGACGAGCCCCGCCGAGCTGGCGCGCGCGGGCAAGCCCGTGCCACTGGCGCTCGAGCAGGTCCCCAAGGTGCAGGGAGCGATCGTCGCGATCGACCCGGACACGCGTGGCATCCGGGCGCTGGTGGGCGGCTACGACTTCGGGCTCTCGCAGTTCAACCGGGCCATGCAGGCCAGGCGGCAGCCTGGCTCCGTCTTCAAGCCCTTCGTGTGGGGAGCCGCAGTGGAGTCACGTCGCTACACGCCGGCGACCCTCGTCTACGACACCCCCGACCTGTACCGCGATCCGTTTACCGGCAAGGACTGGAAGCCGCAGAACTTCGAGCGCGACGCGTACGACGGTCCGCTCCTCCTCAAGCAGGCGCTGGCGCACTCGAAGAACACCGTCTCGGCGAAGCTCGTCGACGCGCTCGGAGTGGACGCGGTGATCGGCTTCGCACGCCGATGCGGGATCGAGAGCGAGCTCCCTCGCACGCTCTCGCTCGCGCTGGGCGTGGGCGAGGTGACCCCCCTCGAGCTCGTGAACGCCTATGCGACCATCGCGCGGCACGGCTTCTCCGCCCCACCACTGCTGGTGCTACGCGTGCGCGACCGGAGGGGACAGGTGCTCGAGGAGGACCCGACCTACGCTGCCGCGACCGCGAATCCGATCTCCCGGGCGGCGGAGGGTCGGGGCGAGGATCGGGCCTCCGCCGCCTTTTCTCCGAGCATGTCCCCCGCGGGGGGAGAACCGGGAGTTCTCGGGACCCCCATCTCGGGCATCGAGCCGGAGGTCGCCTTCGTCCTCTCCAGCATGATGCGCGACGTCGTCGAGTACGGTACCGGCGCCGCGGCGAGGTCGCTCGGGCGGCCGGTCGTGGGCAAGACCGGTACAGCCCAGGAGCACCGCGACGCCTGGTTCGTGGGCTTCGCCCCCGAGCTCGTCGCGGGCGTGTGGGTGGGCTTCGACTCCCACGAGCCGCTCGGGGCTCACGAGACGGGCGCCGGTGCGGCCCTCCCGGCGTGGATAGGCTTCATGGGGGCGGCGCTGGCGCGCCATCCCCCTGCCGAGTTCCAGGCGCCTCCCAACGTGGAGTTCGCCCGCGTTGACGCGAGGACCGGGCTGCTCGCAGCAGATCCGAATGCGCCCGACGCGCTACTCGTCCCCTTCGTGGCGGGCACCATTCCGCGCAGCGCTGCCGACGAGACAACGGGGCCGGCGCCCCAGAGCTTCTTCATGGACGATCACTGACGCCAGGCTACGGGCAGTCACCGACCCGTGCTCCTCCTGCTCTACGCCCTCCTGGCTGCCGCCTCCGTCGAGCCGTCGGGCGGCGTGATCGGGCGCGCGGCTGCGGATCTCGCGGCGCGCGCGGAGCAGGGCCTGGCTCCGGGGAAGATCGCCTTGGCGGTCCTCTCGCCGGGCGCGGAGGGGCTGCGCGAGCCCATCGAGACCGCCCTCGCCGGCACGCTCGCGGGGCGAGGCCAGGCGGTGATGCCGCTGCGTGGTCCCCAGCTCGCAGACCCCGAGGGCGCGGCGCGCGCGCTCGGCGCGGATGTCCTCCTGCGCGTCCGGGCGTCGCTCTCGGGGAGCACGCTCGCGCTGGCCTGCGAGGTCGTCCCCACCCGATCCAACTTCTTCCTTCAACACGCCCCCGGGGTGCGCCCAGCCGGCTCGCGGACCTTGGCGGCTACGGCCCCGGCGGACGAGGCGGTGCGCGCGCTCGCCACGGCACAGCAGCCTGGCGCGCGCCCCCTGGAGCTCGTCCCACTCGCGGGTCTGCCCGAGCGCGTGCTCGCGCTTGCCGCGGGCACGACCGAGGGGGGCGCGGTGCGGCTGGCGGCGGTCACGCCCACCGGCGTCGTCCTCCTCGATCCGCGCGGCGCGGTGCTCGCGTTCCACGCCCTGCCCCCCGCGCGGCCGGGGCCGCGCGTGCGCGACGCCGCGGCAGCGGCGGCGGTGGGCAACTTCGGCGGAGGCCGCATAGCGTACGCGGTGGCGGACCGGCCGGAGAGCGAGGTCCTGTCCGCCACGGACGATCGACTGGAACGGGTCGCGTCGATCGCGATCTCTCCCGTAGGGTCGGCGCCAGTGGCCACGGTGCCCATCGCGGCGGGC
>MEMX01000156.1:13508-14333 GCA_001768075.1 Anaeromyxobacter sp. RBG_16_69_14
CGTTCGTGCCGGGCCGCGGGGTCCTGGCAGACCTGCTCTCCCCGTTCGCCGATCCCACCGCGCACCCGCGCTCGCCGCGCGAGCTCATCGGAGTGGCCGCCGCTCCGCGGCCCGGGCGCGTGGCGTACGCGGTGCTCGGCTCGGACTTCACGCTGCAGCTCTTCAGCCCGACGCTCGATCGCGTCCTGCCCGACGTCCCCGGCGTGGGCGCGGGCTTCGCGCTCGCCGATCTCGACGGCGACGGCGAGCCCGAGCTGGTGGCCTCTTCGGCCGTGCCGGGGCCCCGCGACCGCGTGCGGGTCCTGCGGCACGGCGCGCGGGTGTTCGAGTCGGCGGACGTGGAGGGAGCACTGCTCTCGGGCGCCGCCGCCGACGTCACGGGTGACGGGCTCGATGACGCGGTCCTGGCGGCGGCGCTGCCAGGAGGCGCGACGCAGCTGTGGCTGCTCTCGACCGATGCGCGTGGAGCCGGGCGATGAGGCGCCAGCTCGTCGCGGCTGCGCTCCTCTGCCTTCCGGCCGTCGCCACGGCCGGCGTGCACCCCCGCTATGGCGGCGAGATTCGCGTCCTGTTGCCTGCCACGCCCGGCGAGCTCGATCCGGCTCGCGCCAGCTCCCCAGCCGATCTCGCCGCGATTAGCGCGGCGCACGCCACGCTGCTGGAGCTGGACGAGCGAGGGGCCCTTCGCCCTGCACTCCTCGAGGCGCTGCCAGAACCGGAGGACGGGGGGCGCGCATGGCGCCTGCGGCTCGCACCTGCGCTACGTTTCCAGGACGGTCACCCCCTCGGCGCGTCGGAGGTGGCGGCGAGCCTGGCGCGCCTCGC
>MEMX01000156.1:14353-14709 GCA_001768075.1 Anaeromyxobacter sp. RBG_16_69_14
GACCGCGCCCATCGAGGGCGCCGCGGCGGTTCGAGAGGGTCGAGCGCGGCTGCTGGCAGGGGTGCAGGTGCTCTCCGACCGCGAGCTGCGCATCGCCCTCTCCTATCCGTTTTCCGGATTCGCCCACGCGCTCGCCGCGCTACCTACGGCGATCGTCAAGTCTGGACCCGGTGGGGCCCTGGTGGGCGCCGGGCCATTCCGTCCGGCCGGCTCGGCGGAAGCAGGGTTGCGTTTCGCTCCCTTCGACGGATTCCACGGAGGCCGGCCTTTCGCGGACGCGCTCCTCCTCGCAGGCGCCGATGCGCGCGACGCCCAGCGAGCGCTGGCGAGCGGCGGGGCGGAGATCGCACTCCGCC
>MEMX01000156.1:14732-15500 GCA_001768075.1 Anaeromyxobacter sp. RBG_16_69_14
TGGCCCGGAGACGGGGCGGCTCCTCGTGATCCTGGCACTCGTGTCGCCCCGGCTCGGGCCTGCCACGGAGCCGACGCGCGCTGTCCTGGCCGCGCTCGACCGCTCGCAGCTGACGCGCTTCGTCCGGGCGCCGGCAACGCCGCTCTCCGTGCTGCTGCCGCCCGCGCTCCTGCCCTCTGCCTCGCGCGCCTCCTCTCCTCGCCAGGCGGGCGCCCCGGCGCGGCTCAAGCTGCTGCTGCCCGAAGGCGCCGATGCCCCTCGCGCGACGGCGGCGCGCGTGCAGGTACAGCTCTACGACCACGGGGTGCGCGCCGCACTCGAGAGCGCGCCGGCAGCGACGTTCGCCACCCGGCTCGCCACGGGCGACTTCGACGCAGCGCTGATACCGGTCTGGCTTGTCTCGCCGGTGCCGGCGCTGGCGCTGGGGCAGATCGCGGCGACGGCGGGAGGGACCGAGCGCGGCGCGCGAGCGCTCGCGCAGGCTGCCGCGGCCGACGCGGCGGCCCTGCCGGCCGTGGCGGCGAGGCTCGAGGCGGAGCTCATCGCCGTGCCGCTGTACGCCGCGGGATTGCGCGTCGCCGCCCGGGACGGCGTCGAAGGACTCTGGGTCCGCGGTGACGGGACGCTCGAGCTCGGCGACACGTGGCTCATGCCAGATCGAGGTGGGCCGTGAGGGCACAGCCCATCCTGAGCCTGCGCGCGAAGCTGACGATCGCCTTCGCCCTCTTCGCAGCGGCACCCGTCGTCGCGGCACTGTGGCCCGCGTCG
>MEMX01000156.1:15547-15943 GCA_001768075.1 Anaeromyxobacter sp. RBG_16_69_14
CTCGACCGGGCGGCGCGAGCGGTCGAGGGCGAGTACCAGCGCCTCGCGACCGACGCCGCGATGGCCGCCCGCGAGGCAGCGCACAGCCCCGAGGTGGAAGCGCTCGCGCGCGACCGCGCGCAGCCGGGGTTCGATCAGGCCGAGGCGGCCACCCGCGCCGCCGGATGGATGCGGGCGCGGGGCCTCGACGTCCTCTCGGTGTCCGACGCCGACGGGGTCGTCCTCTCCTCGGGCCACCTGCCCGGACGCGCCGGCGACGCCGACCCCGAGCTGCGCGCGCTCTTCGCGGAAGCGCCGGCCGGAAGGACGGTGCCACGGTCGGTGGCTCGCGCCTTGCCCGAGGGCGTCGAGACAGGGCTGGCGGCGTTGGCCTGGGAACTGGTTCCGGCCACGACC
>MEMX01000157.1:0-9121 GCA_001768075.1 Anaeromyxobacter sp. RBG_16_69_14
TCATGGCGTGTCTCGCCCTCGCGGCGAGCTCTCCCATTCGCCGCTGGCCGGCGCCTGGGAGCGAGCCGGAGGAGGGGCAACCGAGAGCCCCTGGTATTCGGCGAACGGTCCCAGCTGCTTGACCCGGGCAGTGGTGTCGTTGACCACGTCGCGCCACTTGCCGCCCTCCGAGGCCGAGACCCAGGAGAAGGTGGTGCGCCTCACGTCCACGCCCATGAAGTCGAGCAGGTCGCGGAAGATCGCGAAGCGCCGGCGCGCGTGGTAGTTGCCGGCCGTGTAGTGGCAATCCGCCGGGTGGCAACCGGAGACGATGACGCCGTCGGCGCCGCCCTCGAAGGCCTTGGTGATGAACAGCGGATCGATGCGCCCGGTGCAAGGGAGCCTCACCACCCGCACGTTGGGCGCCATCTGCAGGCGGCTGGTGCCGGCGAGGTCGGCGCCGGTGTACGTGCACCAGTTGCAGACGAACGCCACGATCTTCGGCTCGAACTCTGCTTTGGCTCCACTCGCCACTTCACTGACCATGATTCCAGTTCCTTCCGTGCCCAGCCAAGGCTACAGCGCGCTGATCGCCGCGAAGATCTGCTCGTCGGTGAAACCCTGCAGTTCCACGTTCTTCGAGGGACAGGTGGCCTGGCAGGTGCCGCAGCCCTGGCAGACGCCCTTGTTCACGGTCGCCACGACCTTGAGGAGGACGCCCTTCCTGTCCTTGATCTCCTTGCGCTCCACCGCGCCGTAGGGACACACCCTCTCGCAGTGGAAGCAGCCGGCACAGCCGGTCTCGTCCACCACCGCCACCGTCGGATCGCGCTCCAGCTCCTCGTTGCTGAACAACCCGAGCACCTTCGACGCCGCGCCCGACGCCATCGCCACCGAGTCGGGGATGTCGCGGGGGGCCTGGCAGGCGCCGGCCACGAACACTCCGGCGGTGTTCGTCTCCACAGGCCGCAGCTTGGGGTGGGCCTCGTTGATGAAGCCGTGGCCGTCGCAACTGACCGAGAGCTTCTGGGCCAGGGCCTCGATGCCCGGCTGCGGGCGCATCGCCGTGGCCAGCACCACCATGTCGGCGTCGATGACCATCGGCCGGCCGGAGAGGGTGTCGAAGCCGTGGACCTTGATCGCGTTCCCGGTGCGCTCCAGTTTGCTCACCCGGCCGCGCAGGTAGATCGCGCCCTCCTCCTCGACGGCCCGGCGCGCAAACTCCTCGTAGCCCTTCCCCGCCGCTCGCACGTCCATGTAGAAGACGTAGGCCTTCCCGTCGTGGACCTTGTGGCGATAGAGCATCGTGTGCTTCGCCACGTACATGCAGCAGACCTTCGAGCAGTACTCGATGCCCTTGGCGGGGTCGCGCGAGCCGATGCACTGCAGGAAGACGATCTTCTTCGGCTCCTTGCCGTCGGAGGGCCGCAGGATCTTGCCGCCGGTGGGCCCCGAGGCCGAGGCCAGTCGCTCGAACTGCAGGCCGTCGATGACGTCGGGGATGGTCCCGTAGCCGTACTCGCCGTAGCCCTTGAGCTTGTCGCTCGGCTGCTGCTTGCCGACGGAGTAGAGCTGGTAGCCGGTGGCGACCACGACGGCCCCGACCTTCACGGTGGTGAAGGTGTCCTGCTGGTCGAAGTCCACCGCCTGGCGTCCGCAGGCCTCCTTGCACTTGCTGCAGGCGTCCTTCTTGAGGCCCTTCGCGCGCCCCCTGAAGAGGGCGCAGTGTGCGCGGTCGATGACCGGGATGTTGGGCACCGCCTGCGGAAAGGGCACGTAGATGGCGCTGCGCTTGCCCAGGCCCTGCTCGAATTCGCTGGGGATCTTCTTGTTCGGGCACGCCGCCTGGCACTCGCCGCAGCCGTTGCAGCGGGTCTCGTCGACGCTGCGCGCCTTGCGCCGGACCTTGACCTCGAAGTTGCCGATGTACCCGGAGACCGACTCCACTTCACTGTAGGCCAGGAGCTTGATGCCCGGGTGCTGGTAGGCCTCGACCATGCGCGGCGTCAGGATGCACTGGCTGCAGTCGAGGGTCGGAAAGGTCTCTGAGAGCTGGCTCATGTGCCCGCCGATGGAGGGCTCCTTCTCGACCAGCACCACCTCGCGGCCGCCCTCGGCGATGTCCAGCGCCGCCTGGATGCCGGCGATGCCGCCGCCGATCACCAGCGCCCGCCGCTCGATGGGGATGCGGATCGGCGAGAGCGGCTGGTTGCGCTTGACCTTCTCCACGATGGCGCGAGCGAGCGCGATGGCCTTCTCCGTCGCGTCCCCGCGGCTCTCGTGGATCCACGAGCAGTGCTCGCGGATGTTGGCCATCTCGCACAGGAAGGCGTTCATCCCGGCCGAGGCACAGGCCCGCCGGAAGGTCTTCTCGTGCATGCGCGGCGAGCAGGCCGCCACCACCACGCCGTCGAGCTTCTTCTCGGCGATGGCCTGCTTGACGAGCAGCTGGCCCGGATCCGAGCACATGTACTTGTAGTCGGCCGCGTGCGCGACTCCGGGCAGATCGCCGAGAGCGCGGGCGACGCTCGCGCAGTCGACCGTGCGCCCGATGTTCTCGCCGCAGTGACACACAAGGACGCCGATGCGGGACATGGTCTCTCCGTCAGCCTCGAGTTGCCGGCAGCTGCTGCGGGGCGGGCGCGGCGAGCGCGCGCATGACGCCGACCGCGCTCACGAAGTGGCGCTCGAGACCCAGGGACGCGGGGTCCAACTTCAGAGCGAGCCCGACGAGCTGGGTGAGGAAGAGGATCGGCAGGCCCAGGCTCGCGCGGCGTGCCTCCATCGCCGATTGCCGCAGGTCGAGGTTGCTGTGGCACATCGGGCAGGCCACCACCACCGCCTGTGCGCCGCTGGCCTTGGCGTCCTCGAGGATCGCCCGGCCCAACCGCACCACCGAGCCGACGCGAGAGAGCGAGAAGCCCGCGCCGCAGCAGTCGAGCCGCCGCGACCACCTGACCGCGGTCGCCCCGGTGGCGGCCACCACCTGCTCCATCGAGGTCGGGTCCTCCGGATCGTCGAACTGCGCGACCTCGGGCGGCCGTACCAGCAAACACCCGTAGTAGCAGGCGACCTTGAGGCCGGTCAGTGGCGTCGCCTTGGCCTTGATCCGCCCGGCGAGCCCCTGGAGCAGCGCCACCACGTTCTGCACCTCGACCGCGTTCTTGAACGGCCGGGCGAGCATCGGGCGGACGAGCTCTGCCTGCTCCTCGTCGTGGGCCATCTCGTGGCGCGCGGTGGCGAGCCGGCTGAAGCAGGCCGCGCAGGGCGCCATCACCTGCGACAGGCCCTGCTGCTCGGCGAGCGACAGGTTGCGCGCCGCCAGCGCGATGGAGAGCAGGTGGTCGGTCGCGTGCGCCGAAGAGGAGCCACAGCAGGACCAGTCGTGGATCTCCTCGAGCTCCACGTCGAGCGGGCCGGCGACGGCCTTGAGCGAGAGGTCGAACTCCTTGGCCGTGGAGTGCAGCGAGCAGCCGGGGAAGTAGCCGAGCTTCACGAGTGGACCTCCTTCCGGGCTGCGGCCTGACCGCAGGCCTCGAAGATGCGGCGCACCTCGTCGCGACCCTCGATGTTGCTGGGGGAGAGCGCGAGCTTGCCGCGCCGGAACACGGCGGGAGCGCTGAGCACGTCGTCGAAGAGCGCGCCGGTTCGCCTCTTGTAGTCGACGATCAGGCCGACCTCGAAGACCCGTCCGTGCCTCCGTATCTGGCGGAGGAAGGCCTTGTGAAAGGCGCGCAGGCGCAGCGGCGCCACCGCCGAGCCGCTCTTGAAGACGATCTCGCGCAGCCCGTCGATGAGCCGCGCCGGGTCGACCTCGTTCGGGCAGCGCGCGGTGCAGGTCTCGCAGGTCAGGCACAGCCAAGGTGAGGGATCGGAGAGGAGTTCGTCGCGCAGGTCGAGCTGCGCCAGCCGCAGCATCTGGTGCGGTTTGAGCGGCATCTCCGCGGCCATGGGACAGCCGGCAGAGCACTTGCCGCACTGGTAGCAGGCGGCGACGTTCAGGCCGGTGGCGCGCCGCAGGTCGCCGGCGAGAGACGAATCAGGGTGTGACGAGCCGTCGCTCACGGAGTCCTCCAGGCGCTGCCCGGGACCGATCGCCAGGCTCAAGCAAGTCCGGGGTTGCGTAGATTCGGAGTACGCCACTGGACCACGCGGATCAAGCACGGGTACAAGGGTGCGGCTGTGCGCCGCGCCGAGGCCTTGTTTGCTCTGAGGCAACCATTGGCAAGCGCTGATGAAAGCGATGCCGTCGGCTCAGGACCGGAGCGCGCGCCGTTGTCGCAAGGTGAACAATTTGTCTCACCTTGCCAGCTCGTGGACCGGCTCACAGCGGCGATCAGTTGATGTGATTCTCCAGCGTCACCGCCGCCGCTGTGAGCTGATGTCCGGCGCCTTGCGGCGCCTCAAGCGGAGGGGAGAACTCTCCCACGCGAGCTCTCCCGCCGCGAGGCCTTGAGGCTCCTGGGTGCGGCCGCGGGCGCCGCCTTCGCCGCGGGCTGCGCTGGCGGCATGGTCGGTGGCAACGAGACCAGCGGCAGCGGGACCGACGTGAGCGGCGCCGACGCAGGCACCGGCACGGCCGGCGCGGGTGATACCGGTGGCAGCGACGGATCGAAGACGTGCGTGATCGAGGCGAACACCACCCAGGGCCCGTACTGGATCGACGAGAACCTGAATCGTTCGGACATCCGGTCGGACACGAACGGCCTTGCGAACCCGAACCCGCGACCCGGGTTGCCTCTGACGCTCCGCCTGGCCAAGCTAGGGGGGCGGGGGAAGCCGATGCTCCTTCTCCGGGCGCGGCAGGCACTTCTCGAGCCGCTTCAACTCGGCGCTCGCGCTCTGGAAGGCCCGGATCGCCAGCTGGATCGCCTGGCCGTTCGACACACCGTCCAGCGAGACGAGCACTGCCTTCCTGTACTCGAAGCGTGCCTCCTCGTACCGGGCCATCGCTCTCTGTAGTTCCCGCGTCATGCTGCGGGCTCCAAGCAGGGGACATGCCACGCGAGGCCTGGAGCCCTCAGCTGCCGTTTTTGCCGTGAATACGCTAGCTTCGCCGCGCTGGCGACTGCCAATCCGCTGACGTGGTGTCCCCGGGGGAAGGGACATCACGGTGTGGGTCTTAGAATGAAGACCGCCACACCGTTGCCGGGGGACGACGCCCTTTCGTACCATCGAGGCCCTGTTCGTGCTCCCATGGGCCGTGGCCGGGAGGACTATCAGCGTGTGAGGTCGAGGGGTTGCGTCCAAGGGGACGCAGCGCGAACCGCGAGCTACCCCGCCTTCGCGGTCCTGCGCGCTCGATCGAGGGCGGCGTTGCAGGGGCGACGGTCGCAGAAGAGCCCACCACCGTGGGCGGTCCACATGCGCGGGATCTTGTCCTTGTAGACGGCCCAGCTCCTGTGACAGACGGAGCATCGGACGCGCTCGATGGGATGGAGGGACGGCGGCAGCTTGGGCTTGTGGGAGATGCGAGCCATCGCGCAGGACTCCTCTTCTTTCTCCGGATCGCGATCCCAATCCACCTCGGCTTCGGGAGCGGAACAATCTCGATACCAAGCGCCTGTTCGACAGCCAAGCGGAAAGAGCGCCGACGGTCGACTCCTGGCGCTGTCCTGCGCTGGAAAGGTGACGCCGCTGGTGCGTCCCGCGATATCGCGCTCCGCTTCGCTCAGGCGGTGAGCTGGGAAAGCGCGTGTGCTGGACCGCGTGAGCACCGAGGCATCGCTGTCTTTCCCGGCGGTGGCCCGACGGTGTATTGCTACGCTCCATGAAGACCCTCACTGAGCTCAGCGGTTCCCTGATTCGCATGGCGGCGGTCGCGGTCGCCGAGGCGAAGCGGTCGATCCCCAAGGAAGAACCTGTCGAACCTGTCCTGGCCGAGGAGCCGGCGAAGGAGGCGCCGGCGGCCGCGATTACCGAAGCAGCCGGCGCGGCCGAGGCGCCGCCCGAGGAGGCGGTGGCCAAGGAAGGAGAAGAGGAGGCTGCGGCCGCGGCAGGAATAGAGGAGGCCGTTGCCGAGCCAAAGAAAGAGGCGGTGCCCCCCGAGGCCAAGGAGGCCAATGCCAAGGAGAAGAACGCCGCGCGAGATGACGCCGAGGAGGCGGAGAGCGATGCTGTGAAGGCGGCGCTCGACGCGGCGGTGGCCGCGGCGACGGGGCTCTCCGGAAACCGGCTCGCGCTGTTGCGCGACGCGGTCAAGGTGGTGGGGCGGCGAACCGAGGACGTTCGCCTGGTTCGCGTCTTCGGGCCGGAAGAGAAGGTCAGTGGCGCGAAGGTGATCGGTGACTTTCAGTTCCTCATCGACTTCTCTCCCGCGAACATGAAGCAAGCCATGACCGCGCCGAAGAAGGACCGTGGCGGGCGCGGTGGCGGTGGCAGGGCCGGTGGTCGCGGCAGCGTGGGCGGCGGCGCCAAGGCCGGTACCACGGGTGGATTCTCGATGGACTCGCTCCGAGAAGATCGCAAGAACGAGCGCGGTGGGAGCGGGCGCCCTGGCGGAGGGAGGAAGCCGGGAGGCGGGAGACCCGGCGGGAGCGGGCGACCTGGTGGAGGTCAGAGAGGGTAGCTTGCCGCCGGGCTCATCATCGCTTGGTACCTAGGACCTGGCCGTGGGCCGCGCCGCTCCGCCGTGCGCGAGAGCCCCCGGTTCCGCCGATCCGGTGGACCTCGCGCCCCGGATCGGGTCCGAGGGCGCGCGCTCGCGGCGAGCGCGGAGCAAGAAGGGCCAGGCCAGGAGCTCGACGGCGGCGGGGGCGACGTACGAGGTCGAGTAGCCCCCCCCGTCCGCGACCCTCCCCAGCGCGGGCTGGGCCGCCGCGCCGCCCACCGAGCCGATCATGTTGTCCGAGGACAGCACCGTCGCCCGTTGCGCAGACGGGATGAGCTCGTTCAGGAACGCCTGCCGGATCGGCCTCGCCGCCGCGAAGACCAAGGCCCAGACCGCCAGCACCACGAGGACGATCCAGAAGCTGGAGCTGAGACCCATCGTCAAGAGCGCGCACGCGCTCGCCACGGAGCCGCACAGCAGTGCCGAGGTCCGGCGCCGGAAGACCCTCCGGGCCCACGGCACGACGAAGGCGCCGGCGATCTGGGCGGCCGCCACCAGGGCGGCGGACAGGCCGGCGATGGTGTAGTCGCTCCGACCGTACAGCTCGAGCAGATACGGCTGCATGGCATAGAAGCCATAGATGGGGACGCCGGAGCTGAACACTCCGGCCAGCATCACCCACCGCACCGGTGGATTGCGAAGGCCCTGGTCGAGCGAAGCTCCGAGTACGCTCCGCACCTCCCCGACCACCGAACGGGTGCGTCTCGGCGTGAAGCCCACGTCTCGCATCCAGACGAACGCGACGATGAACGTGAGGCCGAGGATCGCCGCCCGCAGGACGTAGGGCACGCCCAGGTTCGTCACCTGGGCGATGACGCCGCCCGCGATCGTACCGGTGAGCATGCCGGCGCCCGTGGCGATCTGGCCCCTGGCAAACGCCGACTCGAGCGTACCCCCGTAGCGGGTGGCGTTCAGGCCGTCCACCAGCCAGGCCTCGGTCGCGCCGGAGAAGAAGGTGAAGCCGAGCCCCAGCAGCGCCGAGGACAGCGCCCAGCCCCAGAACGGACCTTGGATCCTCCACATCGCCAGGTACAGGAGGGTCGAGGCGAGGAGCGTGGCCACGCCGAGGAGGTACGAAGCGCGTCTGCCCCACGTATCCGCCACGACGCCGGTCGGCACCTCGAAGATCACCTCGCCCGCGGTGAAGAAGGCATTCGCCGCGAAGGCCTGCGTGATGGACAGGCCCGCATCGAGCAGGAAGAGCGTGTTGATTCCCCAGATGAAGGACGACGCGAAGGTGGAGAGCAAGGTGAGCACGACGTACACGCTCAGGATCCGCCCGGGCGTCATGTTCTCGTCTCCCTTCTGGTGCAAACCTGGGCACCGCGAGGCGACGTGTCATTTCGGGGGATAGGTTCATCACCGAGGTGGCACACCCCCACCGGAAGAAGGGCGAACCCCGAGTCTGGATAGCGCCGCCGCAGCCGGGGCCGGCATCGCGGCCTCGGCGCGGCTTCCTCTGGCGGGTGTCGCGGCTCAGGGCGGGTTCGCCGCGGCCCGCCGCTCGATCTCCTCGGCCGACACGTCCTCCTGGTGCGTGGAAACGGACCAGACGTGACCGAAGGGATCGGTGACGCTGCCGCTGCGATCTCCGTAGAACTGGTCCTGCACCGCACGCGTGATCTGTGCCCCCGCCGCGACCGCCCGTGCGACCGTGGCGTCGACGTCCTCGACGTACAGGTGAATCGTCACGGGTGAACCGCCGAGGGACCGAGGGCCACGGATGCCGTGCTCCGGGAACTCGTCCGCCAGCATGATCATCGAGTCGCCGACGGTGATCTCGGCGTGCCCGATCCTGCCATCGGCCTGGTTCACGCGCATACGCTCCTTCGCGTCAAACGCGGCCTTGTAAAAGTCGATCGCGCGCGCGGCGCCCTGGACGATCAGATAGGGTGTCACGCTGCGATAACCCTCGGGGATAGCTCTTGCGCTGCTGGCCACCGGTCGCCTCCTTCCACTCTCGCCGCGGGACGGCGAGAACAAGGACGAGGACATAGCCGCGGGAGCATGGCGCGCCGGACATACCGGAGGCCCTCATGGGCTTTGTGCCAAAGGGCCGATCCCCGGGCAGGCAGGCCATCAAGGGCAGGCAGCTCGCCCGGCGCAGCGCCGCTGACTCGCGGTCAGGTCGCGTCCGCCCCGCCGCTGCTTCCCTCCTGCGGCTCGCCGGGCGGCGCGCTCCCTGGCGCCAGCAGCCACCGACCCGTGATCTACCGGCAGCGTCGGACAGGCCGGCGCGTCAGCGCTGCCGCCTGCCCGATGCGCGGAGGTCAGGCCCCTCTGATCGCCTTCCCGGATGACAATGAGCGCCGACCGGGCAACGATAGCGCGAACAGGGCCGGTGGGTGCGGGGAGGGCAGCTCACTCCCTGCGTGCGCTGCTGCCTGAGCAGGACCTCTTCAGGCAGGCCGCCGGCGAGACCGTGGTTCTTCCAGTCAAGTTGCTTGCGGCGCTTGTGGACAGGGGGTACGGTTCCATGCTGTTCGGTGTGGTGTGAAGCGCTGACACCCAGAGGCGAAGGTGCGGCGGGGT
>MEMX01000157.1:9153-11674 GCA_001768075.1 Anaeromyxobacter sp. RBG_16_69_14
CGCCGTTCTCATGCTCCAGGAGCGAGACCAGATGGAATCCACCACGCGCATGCTGCTTTGCTGCCTGTTTTCTTCATCCGGGTTGTTGGGGTGTGAAACGCGCGATTCGAGCTCCAGGGAAGCGCCCGCCGCGTCTCCCCAACGCGCCCAATCGGCTGAGGGAGTCGCTCGGGAGACGGTGCGACCAGAAACCTCGGCGGCGCGGCCGCCAAATAGCGCTCCGGTTGCGATTGCGACGCGGTCCGGATCGAGGGGACTCGAGGTCGATCTCATGCGTGCGGCTGTCACTGGGGGCCTCTTCACCGTGGATCTGCGCTACCGGAATCCGACGAAGGACGGAGTCTCCGTCTCGATCCCGGTCGACCATGTCAGCGTCATTGACGATGCGACGGCACGCCGCTACGGCGCGGTGAAGGATCAGACCGGTCAGTTCATGGCCGCCCCGCTGGAGAACTCGGTCAAGGCCGATCGGGTACACGCATATGTCAGCCCGGACAAGACACAGATCTTCTGGTTCAAGTTCCCGGCGCCGCCGCCCGGGGCGCAGACGGTCTCGATCATGTTGCCCGACGTGGCGCCGTTCGACGGTGTCCGCGTGCAGCGATGAGATCCATGCGTCACCAGGCTGCATGTAGCGCTCTCGCCTTGATGGTGGTGGCGTGCCGCCAAGGGCCGGAGGAATCAGGCATTGCAGTCGGACAATCAAGAACGGAGCCGTCCGCCCAGCACACGCCAGAGGACACCGGCAGCAAGTTGACCGGCGATGTCAGCGACACTGAGGGGCTCGTCTCGGAACTGAGCGGAAGAGTGACGGACAAGGCGATCGTCATCGACTTGGCAGCCGGCATTCTGTTCGAGTTCGACAAGTTCGAGCTCCGTCCCGAGGCGGCCCCGACGCTGAAGAAGATCGCTCGGCTGATTCAGCAGTCTGGTCAGGGAACCGTCGAGGTGAACGGGCACACCGACGCGATCGGAAGCGACGCCTACAACGTGCGTCTATCCGAGCAGCGAGCCGCCGCGGTCGTCGAGTGGCTCGCGAACAAGGGCGGCGTCGCCGCCGGGCGGCTCGAGGCCAAGGGTCACGGCAAGAGCCGCCCAGTCGCGCCGAACGCGACCGGCAGCGGTTTGGACAACCCGCAAGGCCGTGAGCGGAACCGCAGGGTCGAGGTCATCATCGCAAGGCAGTAGGAAGGCAGTAGCGGGGGATAGGAATTTCAAACCGCGTTTCGCGTCCGGTCCTCCTGACCGCCCAGCTTCGCGAGAAGCTTCATCACCGAGGCGGGAGGGGTCCTCCATGAACATCCAAGCTTCCAGGGGCTAGAACCGCGCGGCAACCTGGCGGAGGACATCCAGCTCCTCGAGCGACTTCCCCGCGCCTATGACGACCGCGCTGAGCGGGTCTTCGGCCAGGGACACCGGCAGCCCCGTCTCCTCCCGCAGCAGCGTATCCAGGTTCCTGAGGAGCGCGCCACCGCCAGCGAGCACGATGCCGCGGTCGGCGATGTCGCCGGCGAGCTCGGGCGGCGTGCGCTCGAGCGTCACCTTCACCGCCTCGAGGATGCCGTTCAGTGGCTCGGCGAGCGCCTCGCGGATCTCGCTGGACGTCACGGTCAACGACCGGGGCATGCCGGCGACGAGGTCACGTCCCTTGATCTCCATGGTGAGCTCCTCCGGCATGGAGTACGCGGTGCCGATCCCTATCTTGATCATCTCCCCGGTGCGCTCGCCGATGAGGAGATTGTACTTGCGCTTGATGTACTGGATGATCGCCTCGTCCATCTTGTCGCCGGCGATTCGCACCGAGCGGCTGCAGACGATGCCGCCGAGCGAGATGACGGCCACGTCGCACGTCCCGCCACCGATGTCGAGGATCATGTTCCCCGACGGCTCGGTGATGGGTAGGCCCGCGCCGATGGCAGCCGCGATCGGCTGCTCGATGAGGTAGACCTCGCGCGCGCCAGCACTCTCGGCGGCCTCGCGCACCGCGCGTCTCTCCACTTCGGTGATGCCGGATGGAACTCCGACGATGATGCGGGGTCGAACGAACCTCCTCCGGCTGTGGGTGCTGTTGATGAAGTACCTGAGCATCGCGGCGGTGATCTCGAAGTCGGCGATGACGCCGTCCTTCATCGGGCGGATGGCGACGATGTTGCCGGGGGTGCGCCCGAGCATCGCCTTCGCCTCCTTGCCCACCGCCAGCACGCGCCGGCCGTCGCGCGCGTCCTGTTGAACGGCGACCACGCTGGGCTCGTTCGAGACGATGCCCGTGCCCCGGAGGTAGATGAGGGTGTTCGCCGTCCCGAGGTCGATCGCGAGATCGCGGGACACGATGCCGTGTAGCCAGTCGAGCACGATGGCGGTGAGGAGTACAACAACGGGGTGCGTAGCGCGAGCGCCTCGAATCTCGCACGGATGGCCGCGCAGCCGCCCGGGGCGAAGCCACGACTCACAGCGGCGACCAGTTGATGTGATTCTCCAGCGGCACCGCCGCCGCTGTGAGCTGATGTCCGGCGCCTTGCGG